>NZ_JACONT010000033.1 GCF_014358075.1 Sphingomonas albertensis
AATTCCCACATACCAAAACACCCCGTAGCACCAGCTCCGGGGTTTTTCGCGTTCCGGCTCAAGCGCATCCGACCGGCCCAACCATGGCGGCAAATTCGCACCCACGGAGCAAATTTCCGACGATCGCGCACGGCTTCCGAGTTCGCTCGGCCCCCCTTGCGCTCTACGAATGCTCCAGCAATCTGCGCGATCTGTACCGGGTTCGCCAGCTTTCCACTCCTAACTTGGCGCTGCTTGTCCGCTCGGCGATGGTTCGTCTGGTATGAAAATACCCTATATCTACGTATTCTCTACCTGGGATACATCCTGTCCGACGCGGGTTATGCGTTTGGGAAATATGGGTTTTTTGTCCGATCGGACGGAGGCCGCATGGCGCCCGAAGACAGGGGCTTATCATGACTCAGCATCGCAGTTTTGCACGCATCGCAGGGCTTCTCACGGTCGGGATCGGCGCAGTGTCGCTATCCGCGTGCGTCAATCCGTCGGCAAAGATCGCCACCTCGCTTGAGGGCTATGGCTTCCAGCCGGCGCAGTCGCAGTGCGTCGGCGATCGGCTCGAGGCGAACCTGTCGCTCGGGCAGCTCCAGCAGCTCGGTCGTGCCGCCAAGGCATCGCGCGAAGGCGACACGACGCCGGGCCGCCTGACCGTGGGCGATTTCATCCGCGTGTCGGGGCAGGTCAAGGATCCCAAGGTACCGCTAGAAGTCGGCAAGGCCGCCGCTGCGTGCGGCATCCTGGCCGATCCGGCGTCGCCGCTCTGAAGCAACAAAATCGGACGCAGCGTCCATACGCACGGTGCCACGTACCGTCCGGGACCAAGCCCCGTAGAGGGCTTTTAGGGACACTATCATGCAAGACGTAACCTATGCGGGCGATACGGTCGTATCGAACACCCGCGACTTCGGGGCGCAAGCCTGGAGCTATGTGGAAATCTGGACGCCGCGGATCATCGCCGCGCTGATCATCCTGGTGATCGGCTGGGCGGTCGCCCGCGCCGTGAAGTGGGGCGTCGCCAAGCTCGTCAACAAGACGCCGCTCGCGATCCACGCCAACGAGCCCAACGCCAACCCGCGGAACCCGACCACGATCGGCGCGCAGGTCGGCGATGCGGCCTATTGGGTGGTCCTGCTGATCGCGCTGTTCCTCGCGACGCAGCCGCTGGGTCTCGCCGGCGCGACCGGCCCGCTTGGCGACATGCTGCAGGGCTTCGGTCAGGCGGTACCGCGGATCATCGGCGCCGCGCTGATCTTCTTCCTCGGCTATGTGCTCGCCAAGGTCGCCAAGAAGGCCGTCGAGGCGGTCATCACGGCCAGCCATGTCGAGCGTTTCTCGACGCATGTCGGTGCAACCAAGCCGAGCGATCCGACCATGCTGCCCCGGACTATCGGTGGCATCGTGTTCGCTCTGATCATCATCCCGGTGTCGATCGCGGCGCTCGACACGCTGAACATCGCGGCGATCTCGCAGCCGGCGACCGCCATGCTGCGCATCATCCTCGATGCGATCCCGCACGTCATCGCCGCCGGCATGATCCTCGCCGTGGCCTATGTCATCGCCAAGTTCGCGTCGCGTCTGCTGACGCAGTTCCTGGCAACGACGGGTTTCGATCGGACGGTTGGTTCGATCGGCATCTTCGGCAATGTCGAGAACCGCGAGCTTAGCGCAACCGGACCTTCGTTCGTGCCGTCCAAGACAGTCGGTACCGGCGCCTTCGTTGCGATCCTGATCTTCGGCCTGATGGAAGCCTTCCGCCAGCTGAACTTCGCCTATGGCTCGCAAATCATGGCCGAGGTGCTGACGCTGTTCGGACAGGTCGTGTTCGGAGCGATCATCATCTTCGCATCGGTCGTCATCGCGCGCTTCGTGGCCCATGCCATCGAGCGTAACGGCGACCAGGGCACGCGGGTCGCGGCGCCTGTCGTGCGGATCGCGATCATCGTGCTCGGCACGGCGATCGGCCTGCGTTTCATGGGCCTGGCCGACGACATCATCAACCTGGCGTTCGGGTTGCTGCTCGGTGCGATCGCGGTAGCCTTTGCGCTGGCGTTCGGGTTGGGCGGTCGCGATGCGGCGGGGAGTGCGGTTAAGCGTATGCTTGATGGAGCCAAGGCCGACGACAATGTCGCCACCAAGCGTTCGCTCGGCGAAGAAACGACGGCAGAGTCGATGAACCGTGCGCAATCCGGATCGTTCGAGGATCGTAACGACGCGCGCGACGTTACCGACACGCCTCGTTTCTGATTACCTCTCTTCAAACCATTATCAACCAAGGAGACTATCCATGAACACCGATACCCTCGCAGGCGCAGCAACCGATTTCGGCGGCAAGGCCAAGGAAGCTCTCGGCACCGCGACCGGCGACAAGTCGCTCAAGAGCGAAGGCGTTGCGGATCAGTTGGGCGGCACCGTCCAGAAGACCGTCGGTCAGGCCAAGGACGTCGTCGAGGACAACATCCGTCCGCTCGTCGACTATGTGCGCCAGTTCTCGAAGGAGCGCCCCTTCACCGCAGCAGCGGTTGCCGGCGTCCTCGGCATCGCGCTGATCAACACGCTCCGCGGCAAGTAAGCCGTACGGGCTAAGCCCAAAAGGGGCGGCGGATGACCTAAGCCTCCGCCGCCCCCATTTTCGAGGATCAGAGACGCACGTCGAGGCGTCCTGTACGAGGCACTAGAGGATGACCGAAGCGTCACAGTTTCGCGCCGCTGCCGGAGCAGCGCGGCGCCCCCGTCCGATCGCGACCGCGCGCCGTCTGGCAGCCGAGACGATCGGGACTTTCTGGTTGGTTCTTGGCGGTTGCGGAGCCGCCGTATTGGCAGCCGGCACCGATGTTCCCGGTTCGATCGGTCTGGTCGGCGTTTCGCTCGCCTTCGGCCTGACCGTCTTCACGATGGCCTTTGCCGTCGGCTTCATTTCCGGCGGGCATTTCAATCCTGCGGTCAGCCTGGGCCTGACGATCGCCGGGCGGTTTCCCGCGCGCGATCTGCCTGGCTATGTCCTCGCGCAGCTCGTCGGCGGGATCCTCGCCAGCGCGGCGCTTGCGGCACTCGCGTCCGGCACGGCCGGGTTCGATCTGGTCGCCAGCGGGTTCGCGGCCAATGGTTATGGCGCGCATTCGCCGGGCGGTTACAGCGCCGCAACCGCGTTTCTCGCGGAGGCGATCCTGACCGCCGGCTTCCTGACCGTCATTCTCGGCGCCACCGACGAGCGCTCTCCCGCAGCGTTCGCGCCGCTCTCGATCGGCCTCGCGCTGACGCTCATCCACCTGATCTCGATCCCGATCGACAATACGTCGGTCAATCCCGCGCGCAGCACCGGCCCCGCCCTGTTCGTTGGCGGCTGGGCGCTGTCGCAGCTCTGGCTGTTCTGGCTCGCACCGCTGACCGGTGCCGCCGTTGCCGGGTTGCTCGGCCGCTGGCTGTTCGCGCACACCGACGAGGATCAGTCGCCCGGCCCGATCGGCGATACCCCGGTCGAGCTGCTCGTCGCGGACGATCGCACCCCTGCGGGCGCCCGCATGGAAGGGGGCCGCGCATGATCGATCACAGCGATTACGATGCGGACTTCGACGAAGCCCATCACGAGCCCCGTTCGGACGAGGAATGGGAAGGCCTGTGGAATACCGAGGAGCGCAACCGCGACACGCTCCGAAAGATCGAACTCGGGCTGGTCGTCGTCGCGGCCGCCGCGGCACTGGTGGTCCTGCGCGGCGGCTGGTTGCGGCTATCGTCGCGGCCGAACCATATCGTACCGTCCGCGGCAGATATCCACGTCAAGCCGCCACCGCCGCGCTGACCCTGGATACCGCTCGCCTACCGGCCCGCATCGCGCACACAAAAAAGGGGCGGTTGCCAGAATCTTCGCCGGCAACCGCCACTTCGATCACTCAAGACCTATCAGGCGGCGTTGCGGTCCGCCTGATGATCCTCGATCCGGACCTCGGCATCGCGCGCGCGATCATTGGCCGCGGTGCCCGTGATCTCGATCCGGCGTGGCTTCATCGCCTCGGGTATCTCGCGCTTCAGGGCGATCCGCAGCAGCCCGTTGTCGAAGCTCGCGGTCTGCACCTGGACGAAATCGGCCAGCTGGAACCGCCGCTCGAACGCGCGCGTCGCGATCCCGCGGTGGACGAAGCGGCCTTCGTCACGGTCATCCGGTTTGCGTCCGCTGACCGTCAGTTGGTTGTTCTGCGCGACGATCTCGATGTCGTCGGGGCGGAACCCGGCGACTGCGAGCGTGATCTGATAGCTGTCCTCGCTCTCGCGTTCGATGTCGAACGGCGGATAGCCATCGACCGTCTCGGTCCGCGCGGTCGCCTCCAACAGGTCGAACAATCGGTCGAAGCCGACGGTGGACCGACGATAAGGCGTAAAATCGAAGTTCGTCCTCATATCCAAATCCTCCTCATGAGCAATCTGAGCACGAGGAGCACCGGGAGAGCCGGTGCCCTCAGTCACCGGACCGATCAACGCGTCCGGCGAGAGCAAAAATAATTTTCGGCCCGCGAGCGTCAAGATTTTCGCGCGAAATTTTTTCTGGCTTGCGCCGGTGAACGGCTGAGGGGCAGGCGGAGGATCGAGCCAGGATATTGTTCAGTCGATCCGTTGAGCGATCAGCGCCGCTTCCCGCGAACATTGTGCGGGCGCCGGTTTTGGCGTCCTCGGATCGCGACGGAGCGCATCCATTTCGCCGCGCGCCGCAGCGAGATCGGCCTTGAACGCCGGAACGTCGCGCGCCGCCGTCAGGGTCGCCGATGCGGACAGGCGCCCGCCCTCGACAGCGCTCGCATTGTGGACGCCGCAGACCACGCGGCTTTCGCCGAACGCACGGCCGCGGGCCAGGATCGGGGTGGCGCGATCCGGGGCGAGTTCGGCGAGCAATGTGGCCCAGGTCCAGCCTGCGGTGGTGTGCCCCGAGGGATAGTCATAGCTGTCCGCGACGTCTGCAGCGGGCTGGCAGATCGTGCCTTGGTCGATCAGGAACGGGCGCTGGCGCTTGTAGAAATTCTTGGCGATCCCCGTGCCGCGTGCGGTGTCGAACGACGCGCGAGCGATCAGCGTGGCGGTGCGCGGCGCGATCTGCGGAGTGAGCATGATTCCCGTCGCGCAGCTGAAATCGCGCATCATGTCGGCGGGCGCGAGCTTCACGTCGTTGGTCGCCATCGCCCAACGCGCAGTGCCGACAAGCGCCCGCGTCGCCCGGAATATCGCACGGTCGGCGATGGCGCGCGGATCGCCGGGTCGGGGTGCGGCCGGCAAGATTGCGAGCACGTCGAACGCGCCGGGGGTGAGATACCCCGATCGTGCCTCTGTCCTTTCGACCCGCGCGATGGCCGCACCGCCGAGCAACATTAGTGCAGCTGCAAGGGCCGTGTTCGAGAGGTTCGGGCGTCGCATCACGCAATTGCCGCCGCATGCGTGAAGCGTCTGCGCCAGTTGGCGACGTGCGCGAACGCGAGCATCAGGCTGCCGCTGACGGATAGCATGGTCTCGATCGCCGCGCGTCCGCCGAAGACGATCCCGAGCGTCATCAGTACGAGTCCGCCAGCCCCGAATATCATCGGGGGGATGGCGTGATGCAGGCGCCATCCGCCGATCAACGCCAGCGCGCTGGTCGGGACCGCGAAGGCGAGGACGGTGACGTGGAACGTCTCGCCCGGATCGAACCATATGGCGATCGCCGGCAACGCCGCGAGCAGCAACGGAAGCGCCAGGCAATGCACCATGCAGACGATCGACGCGCATACAGCCAAGCCGTCGAGCATGTCTCGGCCAGGGGCGGGGCGCAGGACCGGGATCGCCGGTTCGTCGGGGTGTCGCATCACGATATCTCCTTCTGCCGCGCGGCTTGACCTTAACCGCGATCGATGACAGCCATATGGCGATGATACATCATATCATGATTCGCAAGGTGGAAATTTGGGCACGATGAAAACGATCGCTTCTCCCGATGATGGTGCCGACGCCAAGACGAGCGATCATCGGCTACCCGTAACCGTGCTGTCGGGATTTCTCGGAGCCGGCAAGACGACAGTGCTCAACCATATCCTCGCCAACCGCGAAGGGCGGCGCGTGGCGGTGATCGTCAACGACATGTCCGAAGTGAACATCGACGCCGATCTCGTCCGCGGAGGCGATGCCGCGTTCGCGCGCAGCGAAGAGACGCTGGTGGAGATGTCGAACGGCTGCATCTGCTGCACGTTGCGGGACGACCTGCTCGCCGAGGTCCGCGCGCTGGCGGAGGCGGGGCGGTTCGACCAGTTGGTGATCGAGAGCACTGGCATCTCCGAGCCCCTGCCGGTCGCGACGACCTTCTCGTTCCGCGATGAGGATGGCGTGTCGCTGGGCGATGTCGCCCGGCTGGATACGATGGTCACGGTGGTCGATGCGCTCAATCTGTTGAAGGACTATTCGAGCCGGGATTTCCTCGCCGATCGCGGGCAATCGCTCGGGGACGAGGATACGCGCAGCCTGGTCGGCCTGCTGGTCGAGCAGATCGAGTTCGCCGATGTCGTGCTCGTCAACAAGGCGAGCGCGGTGTCCGCCGAGCAACTGGCGGTGGTCAAGAAGCTGGTCGCTTCGCTCAACGCCGACGCGCGGATCGTCACCTGCGACCACGGCCGTATATCACTCGCCGCGATCCTCGATACCGGGCTGTTCGACGAGGAGAAGGCGGCGCGCAACCCGCTCTGGGCCAAGGAGCTTTACGGTTACGCGCATCACCAGCCCGAGACCGAGGAATACGGGATCGAGAGCTTCGTCTACCGCGCACGCGCGCCGTTCCATCCGGTCCGCCTCCACGACTTCCTCGTCGATGGCGGGCTCGATCACGTCGTTCGGGCGAAAGGCCATTTCTGGCTCGCGACGCGGCCCGACTGGGTCGGCGAACTGGCCGTCGCCGGAAGCGAGACCATGACGTCGCGAATGGGCCGCTGGTGGGCGACCGTGCCAAAGTCGCAATGGCCGGTCGACGAGCGGTTCGAACGGTTCGTAGCGGGGCATTGGGACCAGATCTGGGGCGATCGACGGCAGGAACTCGTGTTCATCGGGATCGGCATGGACGAAGCGGCGATCCGCAAGCGGCTCGATGCCTGCCTCATGCCGGTCTGCGTCTACACGCCAGAGCTGTGGATGGGCTTGCGGGATCCGTTCCCGGATTGGGGCGAGCAGGTGCTGGAGGCGGCGGAGTGAGCGCGGCACGGGCGCTGCACGAGAATATGTCGCGGGACGGCGCGGTCGTGATGGGCGACGATCAGGTGGTGCTACAGCGTATCCTGGATCCCGATGTGCATCTTGCGGTCTGGCAGCGTCGGGCAGCACGGGGGCTCGAGGGGCTCGAGGGGCTCAAGGGGCTCGACTGGGACGCGATTGCGGACGTCGATCAGGACGTGCCGGTCGTGGCGCTGGCACCGGCGATCCCCGAGGCGCTGAGGTCGGCCGGTTATCCCGATGTCGTCGCGCTGGCCGAGGCGATCGTGCCGCTCGCTTCGGATTTCGCTGCTCTGATGGCTTGCGACGCACTGCGCATCCGCCTCGACGTGATCGAGACCGACGCCTGTCGCAAGTTTCACGCCGATCAGGTCACGGTGCGGTTGCTCATGCCGCTGGTCGGCCCCGGCACGCAGTGGGTGCATGCGAACGCCGAGCCGCAGGTCCCCGAAGGCGAACTGCGAATTGGCGATGTCGGGCTCTTCAAGGGGCGGGTCTGGGCGGAGGAGCCGGTCATACTCCACCGTTCGCCCCCGATCGCCGCCACGGGCATTACGCGGTTGCTGCTCGTGATCGATCCGGGCTCAGGACTGTCGAGCCCCTCACAGTAAGGCGGACGGAGCCTCCGCCTGCGCGACATTGTTGCTCCGGTCGCGGTCCGGCAGCGCGTGATCGGGATCGAGTTCCGCCCGTGTCACGCGTGAACCACTTCGCCGAGAATCGTTCGACCGGATCCTTCAGATATTTGGTCGAGCGGCCCCAGCGATCCTTCCTCTGCAGTGTCGTGCGATGCCGATCACGCCTGCGCCTTTTCGGTGTCGTTTCGCGGGGCCGGAAACGCTGCGCTCAGGCTGTCGATGGAATAGGGTTTGCGCAGGAGCGTGAACTCGCCCGCCCCCTCCCGCGACAGGATCTCGCTGTAGCCGCTGGTCAGGACCACCGGTAGCGAAGGCCGGCGGCGGCGTATCTCGCGGGCGAGCTCGATACCGTTCATGCCGGGCATCATCACGTCCGAAAACACGAAATCGAAGGTGTCGTGTTCGCGGTCCAGTTGGGCCAGTGCCTCAGCCGCATTGCGCGCGAGCACGACGTCGTGGCCGAGATCGTGGAGCGCGCCGGTCGCGAACGCACCGACTTCCGGATTGTCCTCGACCACCAGGATCCTGATGCTCGTGCCGTCGCTTTCGCCGCTCGGGGTCTCGACGCTTTCGGCGATCCGCTCGGTCCGCTCGCGGGGAAGGAAGAGCGTGAAGGTCGCGCCGTGGCCGGGCTCGCTGGTGACGGTCACCTCGCCGCCCGACTGCTTCACGAACCCAAAGACCTGCGACAGGCCGAGACCGGTGCCATGGCCAACGTCCTTGGAGGTGAAGAAGGGTTCGAAGATATGCTCGATATGCTCGGTCGGGATGCCCGCGCCGGTATCGGCGATCGAGATGCCGATGAAGTCGCCGTGGCGCGCCTCGTGGCCCCGGACCGGCGGGATGACGCTCCGCGGCTCGACCGTGATCGTCAGCCGCCCTTGCTGGCCCATCGCATCGCGAGCGTTGACCGCCATGTTCACGATCGCGGTCTCGAACTGGCTGACATCGGTATTCGCCAGGCACACGGTGTCGGGCAGGCGAAGATCCACCTCGATCAATGCGCCGGACAGCATTTCCATCATCTCGTTGAGGCTTCGGATCGTACTGCCCACGTCGAACACGCGTGGGGTCAGCGACGATCTCCTGGCGAAGGCGAGAAGCTGGCTGGTAAGCCGGGTCGCCCGGTCGGCGGTCTGCGAGATCGCGTCGATATATCGATCGCGGCGGCTCTCGCTCAGCCCCGGCTTCTTGAGCAGGTCGGTCGACCCGCGGATCACGGTCAACAGATTGTTGAAATCATGCGCGATGCCGCCGGTCAGTTGCCCGAGGGTCTCCATTTTCTGCGCCTGGCGAAGTGCATCGTGCGCGCGGGTCAGGTCTTCCGTACGTTCCGTGACCCGCCGTTCCAGCGTCGTGTTGATCTCCTGGACGGCGGAGAACAGCCGCGCATTGTCGATCGCGATCGCCGCCTGTGCGGCGATGCCGGTGATCAGCCGCTCGTGGCGTTCGCCGAACCGATGCGTTTCGGAATGACCGAACAACAGCCCGCCGAGCACCTCTCCCGATCGCGACACAACCGGCACGGCGAGGTAGCTGCGGACCGGCAAATGGCCTGGCGGCATGCCCGAATAGGGTGCGTTGCGCCCATAGCGGGGGTCGGCGAGGATATCGTCCGACCGAATGACCCCCTCGTTGCGAAATGTCGGGCCGAAGACGGCGGTCGCGCGCGGCCGGCCGAGCGCCTCGAAATCCTCCCGTCGCGCCCCCGCCAGCGTGAAGAGGTGAAGCCGCTCGCCGGTCTCGTCCATCAGGTTGTGGAAATACGCGCCGAACTGCGCGCCGGTGAGCTTTACTGCCGCATCGGTCACCATCTGCACGAGCGGTTCTAGCTCCAGTTCGGCGGTCAGCGCGGCACCGGTCTGGTTCAACGTTTCGAGCGTGTGCGTCTCGGCGAGCAGTTCCTGTTCCATGCCGACCGTCTTGGTCACGTCGACGACCACCGCGACCACACCGTCGGGCGTGCCGTCGGGCCTCGGGACCGGCGAATAATTGAGATCGAAAAAGAGCTGTTCGGGCGAGCCGTTGCGGTACAGCGTCATTTCCTGGCGGGAATAGGTCAGCGTCCTGCCGGCCAGGACGGTGCGGACGACGGCTTCGTTGAACGCGGCCGCCTCGGGCCAGGCATCGCGTACGCGACGACCGAGGATCGCAGGATGGCTCTGGCCGGCAATCTCGGCATACAAGTCGTTATATAGCAATATGCCGTCGGCGCCCCACAGCAGGGCCATCGGCAAGGGCGATCGCAGCATGATCGCGGTCGCCGTACGAAGATGCGGCGGCCATGTTTCCAGCGTACCGAGCGGCGAATTCGACCAGTCGCGCGCGGCGATCGCGCGTCCAAGGTCTCCACCGGAGTCCAGAAACGCTGGAATGTCGCCCACGATCGATCCCCATGCCTTCGATGCCGGGCTGGCATCCGCTGTCCGCCAACCGATAGCGTCAAGTTTCGGTCGCGTCGCTTCGATTCATGACGGGATTATAGGCGCCGACGCAATCACTTGGTTGGCGGAACGGCGTGTCGCGCGTGGGGTCGTGAACTAAGCGTAATGCAGGTCGCAACTACCGGCGCCCCGCAAGTCCGGCCGAAGGTTTCCGCGCCTATCGGCGAAAGATCGAGCGATCCTGCCGCAGTCGCTTGCCCGCGTCCTAGAGGACGGGGAAGCTTGGTGTCCCACGGCGGACAAAATCGGGCACCCAGATTGTTGGACAATTCGTATCGAACGCCACTCATCGAGAGTTCGCGGGACCGGGATCGCGTGATCTTCAGATCTCGCCCCGGTGCCCTCGCGTTCAATCCCTCGCATCGCGCAACGCTTCCAACTCGGCCAGTCTCACCGGATCGTCGGCAGCGAGCGTTTCTTCGAGATAGAAACCATACGGGATATTGCGCACCACCTCTTGCGCTTTCCCACTATATTCCGCAGCGATAACAGCGAAGGCATCGACCAATTCCCGGAGGAAGCCCTTGTCTAGCACCTCAAGCTGGGCCCCGAGTACCTCAGACGCCTCGACGGCAGTATCAAGGTTCAACTCTTCCTCGTCGGTCAGCTCCAGAAACACGACATACTCCGCGATAATGCGCGCAACCTGCTTGGCTATCATGGCTTCGCCACCTTCACTTTGATGTTAGTCACGTTCATCTTCTTGAGAAGCTTGAGAGCTTTGGTTCTCTGGGCAGAAGTGGGCACTTCCCATATTCCGATCAGGCGATGTTGCGCCAACACCTCGGATTGCCGCAAAATCTGAGCTCGAGCGCGAGGCATATCCCTGACCGACCATTTACGGTCGATCACATAATCGCCCTGGATGCCGTCGAACTTTACGGGCCTCTTCGAGCCATCAGCCATCGTTCGCATCAATGTAGGTGCCTGACCGGCTCGCGAGCCGGTCGCAGCGTCGTTATACGCTTTCCAAGGTTTTTCGGACCGGACCACCTCTTTCACCCAGCCGATCTGTGGCGGAGCGTAGGTTATGCGCGGTCTCACTAGGCGAAGACTGCGCAATGCGGAGACCTTGGAGAGCGCGGCCCCCGGCGCGACCGCTAATGCAACGTTTCCGGCGGCCGTCCCCGTGGCATGACCGATATCGCGTGCCGAGGCGTTGGCGACTGCCTCCGCTGCTCGCGAAACCTGGATACGAGCAGGCGTGTCTTCGGCAGCGATAGCAGTATCGATCATGCCTGCAATCCCGCCGCCAGCGTTGCGAATGGTCGTCACCGGATTTGTCGTCAGTGCCCCGTGAACCCCCGTCACCGTTTCCTTCCCGACGTCGTAAAGCCCTTCACCGACGCCACCGACAAATTCGACGACCGGGTTCGGCGGTCTACCGGGCCGCGATGCAGCGTCGCTTTGGGGGTGACCCCCGGATGGCCTGGGTTCCGTTCTACGCCGGCCATCGCCTATCCGCGTGCCGACCCGCAATGCTTCCGACTTTGAGGGTCTGGCGGCGCGCGACTTGCCGCGATCACCCATGCTCGGTTCGCCTGTCGGATCGGCGCCGCTCGAGCCATAATGTCTTCCTGCGCCGGCGAATGTGAACCGACCGTCTTCAGGATCGTGCCATGGATTGAATTTGAGTTCGACACCCTCGGGGCTCAACGCTGTCGGCAGACTACCGGTTCGCAACCAGTGCGAGAACCCCGACTTGTGTTCGCCGTTCGTTGTCTGATCCATGCTGCTTCCCCCACCTACTCGTGCAGCAAGATCAGCTGAGCAAAGAAATCCAACATTGCAAGCTGCAATACTTCGGCAGGATGAAATCGTTGAACAAGCGGCTGCCGGAAATTTCTCATATTAGGAAATTTGCGGTCGCCAAGGTTTGCTAGAGCAGCTGGACTCAATAGCGTGAGGTAGCGCTATCTATTGATACATTTTCCAAAAGAGCAGAATTTACTGTCTGCATTGCGAACATGCTGTCGAGTTCGGTAAAGTCGTCAATGGCGCGCGCCAGCGTGGAACGTAGATGGGCGTCGACGCAGAGGGCCGTGGATCCAACTCAGAAAGCCAGGACGAAGGGCTTGAGATTGGAAATATGAATTGAGGCGCTGACGTGCCGTGCTTTTTCCATAGCCGTTTCGCCGCAGGAAAAAGCCGCGCCTTGGTCGATCTATGAGGGATCGCATGGGCCCCCCAACAACGGGGGGACCCTGGTGCCCGGAAGAGGACTCGAACCTCCACGACCTTGCGATCGCCAGCACCTGAAGCTGGTGCGTCTACCAATTCCGCCATCCGGGCACGGGGTAGGAGGGCGCCTCTAGTGGAGGGTCGCGATGCTTGTCAACACGCCTCTTGCTGGGGCAAGGGGTTATTCGCGAATGGGCAGGCAAAACAAAGTGGACGGACGGCGATGAACGACAAACTGGTGACGCTGATCGGGGGCGGCGGTTTCGTCGGCCGCTATGTCGCACAGGCGCTGCTGGCGACGGGCGCCCGCGTCCGCATCGCGCAGCGCGATCCGCGGCAGGCCTTCTTCCTGAAACCGCTCGGCGGGCTCGGCCAGACACAGTTCGTCGGCGCCGACGTCACCAAGCCCGAGACGATCGCGCATGCGGTCCACGGCTCGGATGTAGTGGTGAATCTGGTCGGCGTGCTCGCGGGCGATTTCCAGCGGATCCAGGCGCTCGGCGCGCAGACGGTCGCAAAGGCTGCGGCCGAGGCCGGTGTCGGCGCGCTGGTGCATGTTTCGGCGATCGGAGCGGATCCGGAGTCCGCCTCGGCCTACGGCAAGTCGAAGGGGCAGGGCGAGGCGGCCGTGCTTGCGGCGTTCCCGACCGCAACGATCCTGCGGCCATCGATCGTGTTCGGCCAGGAAGACCAGTTCGTGAATCGCTTTGCCGGCATGATCGCCAAGGCGCCGGTGGTGCCGGTGCTGCGCGCCGGGGCGAAGTTCCAGCCGGTGTTCGTCGGCAATGTCGCCGATGCGATCGTCGCGGCGGCGTCGGCGCCCGAGACGTTCGGCGGGCAGGCGCTGGAACTCGGCGGGCCCGACATCATCACGATGGGCAATCTGATCCGCTGGATCGCCAAGACGATCGGCCGTAATCCTTCGATCGTCGAGCTGCCGGACTTTGCCGGCGCGATGATCGCCAAGGCCGGTTTCCTGCCGGGTATGCCGATCACCAAGGATCAGTGGACGATGTTGCAGAGCGACAATGTCGTCACCGGCACCGACGGCCTAGCGGCGTTCGGAATCGAGGCGACGCCGTTGTCGACGGTCGCGCCCGGCTGGCTGGTGCGCTTTCGCAAGGCTGGACGGTTCGGTCGGCGCGCCGAAACGCGGGCGGAAGTCCACACAAGCTGAGCCTTCTCGTGCTACGCTGCTTCCAACACCCGCGCCTTTTCTGAAACCCGCGCCTCTTTCTGAAACCTGCGACGCCGGAGCGCCTGCTTGACCGAACTTCTTACCGTCATCCTCCTCGGCATCGTCGAGGGGATCACCGAATTCCTGCCCGTCTCGTCGACCGGGCATCTCATCCTCGCCACCCGGCTGCTCGGCTATGACGCAGGGCGCTGGGAGGTGTTCAACGTCGTCATTCAGCTCGGCGCGATTCTCGCGATCGTCGTTTTGTATTGGCGGACGTTCTGGGCGGTCGGTATGGGGCTGATCAAGCGCGAGCCCAAGTCGTGGCTGTTCCTGCGCAACCTGGTCGTCGCGTTCATTCCGGCCGCGGTGATCGGGTTGGCGTTGCATAAGTATATCGAGGCGTTGCTCGGCAATGCCGAGGTCGTCGCGATTGCGCTGATCGTCGGCGGCTTCGCGATCCTCGCGGTCGAGCGGTTCGCGCCGCGCAGCGACATCAGCGGCGTCGCGGACATTCCGCTGAAGACCGTGATCGGGATCGGCTTTCTCCAGTGTCTTGCGATGATCCCGGGCGTCAGCCGGTCGGGCGCGACCATCCTTGGCGCGTTGGCGCTGGGCGTCGAGCGGCGCACCGCGGCGGAGTTCAGCTTCTTCCTCGCGATCCCGACGATGCTGGGTGCGAGCGCGCTCGAACTGTTGAAGAACCGCGATGCGATTGCGAGCGGCGGCGGTGTCGGGCTGGGCGCGATCGCGATCGGTGCCGCGGTGTCGTTCATCGTCGCGTTGCTGGTGGTGAAGTGGTTCGTTGGGATCGTCACCAAGCATGGCTTCGTCCCGTTCGCCTGGTACCGCGTGGCTGCCGGTTCGGCCGCACTGGTCTGGCTCCTGAGCAAGTAAGTCCGATTCGGAACAAATAACCGTAATTGCGATCGGTTCTTGAAAAATCGAGTTGCCATTCCGTTTTTATAGGTCAGTAAAGCTAACCTAAATGCTGTTTTAGCCGTGACAAGCTTCCCGCAGCGCAATAACGCGGCTGTCGGAGGCATGTATGGCGAACGATTCGATGCTAAAGTTTGTTGGGCGGGAGCAATCCTATCCGGCGAAGCGTACCGCGGATGAGCGGCAGGAGGATTTCCGCGAGATCGCGCAGCGATACGCGGTTGAGCCCGCCGAGGAGCAGGCGGGGCGCTGTTCGCAGTGTGGCGTGCCCTATTGCTCGGTCCATTGCCCACTGCACAACCATATCCCCGACTGGCTCCGCCTCACCGCGGAAGGCCGGCTGCGCGAGGCATATGAGCTGAGCAACGCGACCTCGACGATGCCCGAGATCTGCGGGCGCATCTGTCCGCAGGACCGGCTGTGCGAAGGCAATTGCGTCATCGAATTCACGGGCCACGGCGCGGTCACGATCGGATCGGTCGAGAAGTTCATCACCGACACCGCCTGGGAGAATGGCTGGGTCGAGCCGCTGGTGCCGGGTAGATCGCGCGGCCAGTCGGTCGGCGTGATCGGCGCGGGCCCGGCAGGCCTGACCGCGGCGGAATATCTGCGCGGGCATGGCTATGACGTGCACGTCTATGATCGCTACGACCGCGCGGGCGGGTTGCTCACCTACGGCATCCCCGGATTTAAGCTCGAAAAGCCGATCGTCATGCGGCGCGTCGAGCGGCTCAAGACCGCTGGCATCGTCTTCCACGAAGGCTTCGCGGTCGGCCACGATGCGAGCCTCGACGATCTGCGCCAGCGCCACGATGCAGTGCTGATCGCGACCGGCGTTTACAAGTCGCGCGCGATGGACCTGCCCGGCGGCGGGTCTAACGGCGTGGTCGCGGCACTCGACTTCCTCGTCGCCTCGAACCGCAAGGGCTTCGGCGACGCCGTCCCCGCATTCGACGACGGGAGTCTCAACGCCGAGGGCAAGGACGTCGTCGTGATCGGTGGCGGCGACACCGCGATGGACTGCGTTCGTACAGCGATCCGCCAGGGCGCGAAGTCGGTGAAGTGCCTCTACCGCCGCGACCGCGCCAACATGCCTGGCTCGCAGCGCGAGGTCGCCAATGCCGAAGAGGAGGGCGTCGAGTTCGTCTGGCTCTCCGGGCCGCAGAGCTTCGACGGTGGCGACACGGTATCGAGCGTCAAGGTCCGGAAGATGCGGCTCGGCGCCCCCGATGCAAGCGGCCGCCGCGCACCCGAACCTGATCCCGCCGGCGATTATTCGGTGAACGCCGATCTCGTGATCAAGGCGCTCGGCTTCGATGCCGAGGATCTGCCGACCTTGTTCGCGACACCGGAACTGGGCGTGAGCCGCTGGGGCACCGTGCTGGTCGACGGCAAGACGCTGATGACGAGCCTCGACGGCGTGTTCGCGGCGGGCGACATCGTCCGCGGGGCGAGCCTCGTCGTCTGGGCGATCCGCGACGGCCGCGATGTCGCCGCGACGATGCACAAATGGCTGAAGACCAAGGCGGCGAACGCGAAGGTCGCGGCATGAGCAACGAACAGGGTTTTCCGATGATCGATCAACGCGCCCGCCTCGCTGCTGAAGGCATGTACCGTCCCGAGTTCGAGGGCGATGCGTGCGGCGTGGGCCTCGTCGCCGCCACCGATGGGCGCGCGTCGCGCCGCGTCGTGCAGTCGGCGGTCGATGCGTTGAAGGCCGTGTGGCACCGCGGTGCGGTCGATGCGGACGGCAAGACGGGTGATGGCGCAGGCCTCCATATCGACCTGCCGCTGCGGTTCTTCGACGATGCGGTCGCCGCGTCGGGGCACAAGGTGCGCCCGAACCGGCTCGCGGTCGGCATGATCTTCCTCCCGCGTACCGACCTCGGCGCGCAGGAGGATTGCCGGACGATCGTCGAGAGCGCGATCATCGAGGCAGGTTACACCATCTATGGCTGGCGCCAGGTGCCGGTCGACGTGTCGGTGATCGGCCAGAAGGCGCAGGCCACGCGCCCCGAGATCGAGCAGATCATGATCGCCGGGCCCTTGCCCGAAGAGCAGGACGCCGCCGAGTTCGAGAAGACGTTGTATCTCGTCCGCCGGCGGATCGAGAAGCGCGTGATCGCGGCGCAGATCCAGGGCTTCTACATCTGTTCGCTGTCGTGCCGGTCGATCATCTACAAGGGGCTGTTCCTCGCGGAATCGCTGTCGGTATTCTACCCCGATCTGTGCGACCAGCGCTTCGAGAGCCGCGTCGCGATCTTCCATCAGCGCTATTCGACCAACACCTTCCCGCAATGGTGGCTGGCGCAACCGTTCCGCTGCCTCGCGCATAACGGCGAGATCAACACGATCCGCGGCAACAAGAACTGGATGCTCAGCCACGAGATCCGCATGGCGAGCCTCGCGTTCGGCGACAATTCGGAGGACATCAAGCCGGTGATCCCCGCCGGTGCGTCCGACACCGCGGCATTGGATGCGGTGTTCGAGGCGATCTGCCGCTCGGGCCGCGACGCGCCGACCGCCAAGCTGATGCTGGTCCCCGAAGCCGCCAGCCCGGACATGCCGCCCGAGCATACCGCGATGTACCAGTATCTCGCGTCCGTCATGGAGCCGTGGGACGGCCCCGCCGCGCTCGCGATGACCGATGGCCGCTGGGCGGTCGCGGGCATGGACCGCAACGCGCTGCGGCCGCTCCGCTATACGCTGACCTCGGACGGCCTGCTGATCGTCGGGTCGGAGAGCGGGATGGTCGTCGTTCCCGAATCGACTATCGTCGCCAAGGGCCGCCTCGGGCCGGGCGAGATGATCGCGGTCGACCTCGACGAAGGTCGCCTGCTTCAGGATCGCGAAGTGAAGGATCGCATCTCCGGCGAGGCGGATTACGCCGCGATGATCGGCGAATTCCACACGCTCGCCGACCTGCCCTCGGTCGAGGACGCGATCGTCCGCTACGACCGCGCCGAGCTCGCACGTCGCCAGGTCGCAGCAGGCCAGACGATGGAGGACATGGAGTTGATCCTGTCGCCGATGGTCGAGTCCGCGAAGGAAGCGATCGGATCGATGGGCGACGACACGCCGCTCGCGGTGATTTCGGACAAGCCGCGCCTCATCAGCCAGTTCTTCCGCCAGAACTTCTCGCAGGTGACCAATCCGCCGATCGACCCGTTGCGCGAGCGGCACGTGATGTCGCTGAAGACGCGGTTCGGCAATCTCGCCAACATCCTCGATGTCCGCGACCAGCGCGAACGCGTGCTGGTGCTCGATTCGCCGGTGCTGACGGGCGAGCATTGGTCGCGGTTGAAGGCGCATTTCGGTAATGCGGTCGCAGAGATCGACTGCACGTTCGACGTCGGCGGTGGCCCCGAAAAGCTGCGCGCGGCGATCCAGCGGATCCGTAACGAGGCGGAGCAGGCCGTCCGCCAGGGCAAGAGCGAGATCTTCCTCACCGACGAGGCGATCAGCGAGGACCGTGTCGGCATCGCCGGCGTGCTCGCGGTCGCCGCCGTGCACACCCACCTCGTCCGTCGCGGCCTGCGCTCCTACGCGTCGATCAACGTGCGCTCGGCCGAGTGCCTGGACACGCATTATTACGCGGTGCTGATCGGCGTCGGCGCGACCACCGTGAACGCCTATCTCGCCGAGGCCGCGATCGTCGATCGTCAGTCGCGCGGGCTGTTCGGCGATCTCGATCTCGCCGAATGCCTCCGCCGCCACCGCGTCGCGGTCGAGGAGGGGCTGCTCAAGATCATGTCGAAGATGGGCATCGCGGTCATCTCGTCGTACCGTGGCGGCTATAATTTTGAGGCGGTTGGCCTCTCGCGCAGCCTGGTCAACGACCTGTTCCCCGGCATGCCCGCGAAGATCAGCGGCGAGGGCTATGCGTCGCTCCACGTCAACGCGACCGATCGTCACGAAGCGGCGTTCGATCCGGCGGTCGCGACGCTGCCGATCGGCGGCTTCTATCGCCAGCGCCACACCGGCGAGACGCACGCCTATTCCGCGCAGCTGATGCACCTGCTCCAGACCGCGGTCGCGACCGACAGCTATACGAGCTACCTGCAATTCTCGCGCGGGGTGTCCGATCTGCCGCCGGTGTATCTACGCGACCTGCTCCAGTTCAACTTCCCCGCGGAGGGCGTGCCGGTCGACCAGGTCGAGGCGATCACCGAGATCCGCAAGCGCTTCGTGACGCCGGGCATGTCGCTCGGCGCGCTCTCCCCGGAGGCGCACGAGACGCTGGCGATCGCGATGAACCGGATCGGCGCGAAGGCCGTGTCAGGCGAGGGCGGCGAGGACAAGTCGCGCTTCGTGCCGTATGCGAGCGGCGACAATGCGAACTCGACGATCAAGCAGATCGCGAGCGGGCGGTTCGGCGTCACGGCTGAATATCTGAACGCGTGCGAGGAGATCGAGGTCAAGGTCGCGCAAGGCGCCAAGCCCGGTGAGGGCGGCCAGCTACCCGGCTTCAAGGTGACCGAGTTCATCGCCAAGCTGCGCCATGCGACGCCCGGCGTGACGCTGATCTCGCCGCCGCCGCACCACGACATCTACTCGATCGAGGATCTGGCGCAGCTGATCTATGATCTGAAGCAGATCAATCCGCGGGCGCGGGTTTGCGTGAAGCTCGTGTCGTCGGCGGGGATCGGCACGGTCGCGGCGGGCGTGGCGAAGGCGCATGCCGACGTTATCCTGATCGCGGGGCATGTCGGGGGGACCGGCGCGTCGCCGCAGACGTCGATCAAGTACGCCGGCACACCTTGGGAAATGGGCTTGTCGGAGGTCAACCAGGTGCTGACGCTCAACGGGCTGCGCGGTCGCGTGCGGCTGCGCACCGATGGCGGGCTCAAGACCGGCCGCGACATCGTCATCGCCGCGATCCTCGGCGCGGAGGAATACGGCATCGGCACGCTGAGCCTCGTGGCGATGGGCTGCATCATGGTGCGGCAATGCCATTCGAATACCTGCCCGGTGGGCATCTGCACGCAGAACGACGCGCTGCGGCAGAAGTTCGTGGGGACGCCCGAGAAGGTGATCAACCTGATGACATTCATCGCCGAGGAAGTCCGCGACATCCTCGCGCGGCTGGGCGTGAAGAGCCTCGACGACGTGATCGGCCGGACCGAGCTGTTGCGGCAGGTCAGCCGCGGGGCGGAGCATCTCGACGATCTCGATCTGAATCCGATCCTGGCGAAGGTCGATGCCGACGATTCGCAGCGCCGGTTCTCGCTCTCGACCTTCCGCAACGAAGTCCCCGACAGCCTCGACGCGCAGATCATCAAGGACGCGGCGGCGGTGTTCTCGCGCGGGGAGAAGATGCAGCTGACCTATTCGGTGCGCAATACGCACCGGGCGGTGGGGACGCGGCTGTCGTCAGAGATCACGCGGAAGTTCGGCATGTCGACACTGGCGGACGATCACGTCACGATCCGGCTGCGTGGGTCTGCGGGCCAGTCCCTCGGCGCGTTCCTGTGCAAGGGCATCACGCTCGAAGTGTTCGGCGATTCGAACGACTATGTCGGCAAGGGGCTCTCGGGCGGCACGATCATCGTCCGCCCGGCGGTGAGTTCGCCGCTGGCGTCGCAGGACAACACGATCATCGGCAACACCGTGCTGTACGGCGCGACCAGCGGACGGCTGTTCGCGGCGGGGCAGGCGGGCGAGCGGTTCGCGGTGCGCAATTCGGGCGCGAGCGTGGTCGTCGAGGGCTGCGGCGCGAACGGCTGCGAATACATGACCAACGGCATCGCGGTGGTGCTGGGCAAGGTCGGCGCGAACTTCGGTGCGGGCATGACCGGGGGGATGGCGTTCGTCTACGATCCCGACGGCACGTTCGAAAAGCGCGCCAACCCCGAGAACATCACCTGGGACCGCGTGAAGTCACTCCACTGGGCCGACGTCCTGCTCGACCTGGTCCGCGACCATGCCGACACCACCGACAGCAAATGGTCGAAGGGCTTGCTTGAGGACTGGGACCGCGTCGCGCCGCATTTCTGGCAAATCGTGCCGAAGGAAATGCTGACGCGCCTGTCGCACCCACTGGACGACAGCGCAGAACTGGTCGCGGCGGAGTAGAGCGGCACCACACAAACACCACCCCGGCGAAGGCCGGGGCCCAATTGGGGGACGTCCCTAACGAAGGGCAGGACTCCGTTACTGCGACCTTTCCAATTGGGCCCCGGCCTTCGCCGGGGTGGGGTAGTAAGTTGGTTTCGCGCAGAGGCGCAGAGGACGCGGAGGGGGGCTCCCCCGGTACGGGCTGCTTGCACTCCAACGCGCGTTGGAGAAATGCTCGCTTCGCGACAAGCGCAACACCTCTGCGCCTCTGCGCGAACAAATCTTATCGCCACAAACGCCACACCGACCAACCCGCGCTAGTGACACAGCCGCCCCCCACCGCCTAAACGGATGGCATGTGGCAGCTTTATCAATTCCCCCTGTGTCCCTTCTCGCGAAAGGTGCGCCTGCTGCTGGGCGAGAAGGGGGTCGGCTACGAGCTGGTGCGCGAATCGCCTTGGGATCGCCGCGACGAGTTCATGGACATGAACCCCGCCGGACAGACCCCGGTGATGGTCGACGCGTCGCGCGGCGTCGCCCCCCTCATCGATTCGATGGCGATCTGCGAATTCTTCGAGGAGACCGTCGAGAAGGCGGCGATGATCAACGGCACCGCGACCAACCGCGCCGAGATTCGCCGGCTGGTCACGTGGTTCGATACGCATTTCTACCGCGACGTGACCGGGCCTCTGCTCCACGAGCGCATGGTCAAGCGTCTAGCGCACCGCGCCGCGCCCGACGCCAAGGGCCTGCGGGAGGCGATGAAGGCCGCGGTCGGGCATCTCGACTATATGGACTACCTGCTCGATCACCGGAACTGGCTCGGCGGCGCGACCATGAGCCTTGCCGATCTCGCCGCCGCCGCGCAGATCTCGGTCACCGATTATCTCGGCGGGATCGACTGGAAGGGCCACGACCAGACCGCCCGCTGGTATCGCGGCTTCAAGAGCCGTCCGAGCTTCCGCCCGCTGCTGTCCGAACGGATGGAGCTGATCTCACCCCCGGCGCACTACGATAATGTCGATTTCTGAACAGATCGCCTATCCCGACTTTGAGAAGGTCGACATCCGCGTCGGCACGATCGTCGAGGCCGAACCCTTTCCCGAAGCGCGCAAGCCCGCGTTCAAGCTGCGGATCGATTTTGGGGCGGAGATCGGCGTGAAGCGCTCCTCCGCCCAAATCACCGAACATTACACCCCGGAGACTCTGGTCGGCCGCCAGGTTGCGGCAGTGGTCAACTTTCCGCCGCGCCAGATCGGTCCGGTGATGTCCGAAGCCCTAACGCTCGGCTTCCCCGACGCGGACGGAAAGGTGGTGCTGATATCGCCGACCGGACACGTCCCGAACGGCGGGCGGCTGTTCTAAAAAGAATCCTCCCCCGCCAGGGGGAGGTGGCTGGCGCTTGCCAGACGGAGGGGGAGGAAAGGGAAACCGCTGTTCCGTGTCCTCCCCCTCCGTCACCTTCGGCGCCACCTCCCCCTTGCGGGGGAGGATCGCAAGGGAGCTTATTACCGCATGTCGCTCTGCGTGATCGGGACGATCTTCACTTCGACGCGACGGTTCGCAGCGCGACCCGCATCGGTATCGTTCGACGCGATCGGCTGCGTCTCGCCGTAACCGCGCGTGCCGATGCGGGCCGTCTGGACGCCATGGCCAGCCAGATAATCCGCGACCGAGCGCGCCCGGCGCTCCGACAGCGTCTGGTTGTACGCGTCGCTGCCGGTCGAATCGGTGTGGCCGTACACGTCGATGTAGGTCTGGTTATACTGCGACAGCGTATCCGCGACCTGGTCGAGCGTACGCTGGAACTGCGGCTGCACCGTCGCGCTATCATAGGCGAAGGTGATGCCCGACGGGATGTTGAGGACCAGATCGTCGCCCTGGCGGATCACCTGCACGTCGGTGCCCGCGGTGCGCGCACGCAAATCGCGCTCCTGCTTGTCCATGTACGCGCCGATGCCCGCACCCGCGAGGCCACCGATGCCGGCACCCAGCAGCTTTTCGGTCCGGTCGCGACGACCGCCGACCACGTCGCCGAGCAGATAGCCGCCGAGTGCGCCGCCGATGCCGCCCAAGGCAGTCTTTGAAATCGTCTGGCGACCGGTCTCCGGATCGGTGGTGCAGCCGCTGGTGGCGATCAGTGCGGCGATTGCGGCACCTGCGAACATCTTGGTTTTCATAGATAAACTCCCTGAGACATGATCGATGACGGCGTTATACCCGATACGGCCGATAACCCGGTGTAGCGACGATTGTTCCGCCTGCGCACTGAACCGAGCCTGACCATCTTGGCGGCGTAATGTCGAGCATGCGCAAGGACGGTTGTGCGACGGGCCGTTGTCCTCCAAAGAGGCTGCGAGCCAATGGCACCGCTTCCCCCCTTCCCCTGGATCGACGTCGCGATCATCCTCGCGCTCGTCGCGTTGAACGGTGTGTTCGCGATGAGCGAACTCGCGATCGTCTCCGCGCGCAAAGCTCGGCTCGAAGCGATGGCGCGCCAAGGCAAGAAGGGCGCGCGCGCCGCGCTGGTCCTCGCGGCAGACCCGGGCAAGTTCCTCTCGACCGTCCAGATCGGCATCACGCTGATCGGCATTCTCGCGGGTGCGTATTCGGGCTCCAGCCTCGGCATGCCGACCGCCGCGCGGTTGCAGGCCTGGGGGCTGTCGGCCTCGACCGCCGAGACCGTCGGGTTCGCGATCGTCATCGGACTGACGACCTACGCGTCGCTGATCATCGGCGAGCTGGTCCCCAAGCAGTTCGCGCTGCGGGCGCCTGAGGCGATCGCCTCGTTCATGGCGCCGGTGATGCGCTGGCTCGCGATCGGCACCGCGCCGATCGTGCTGGTGCTCGATTCGACCAGCGCGCTGATCTTCAAGCTACTCCGGCTCAACCGCGAATCGGAAGAGCACGTCACCGCCGAAGAGCTCCACATGATCGTCGCCGAGGCGTCGAAGTCGGGGATCATCGAGGAGCATGAGCGTTCGATCATCTCGGGCGTCGTCCGCCTCGCGGATCGCCCGGTGCGCGAAGTGATGACGCCGCGGACCGAGATCGACTGGCTCGACTGCGACTGGGGCCCCGACGAGATCCGCGAGACTTTGCTCGCGTCGCAGCACACCCGCCTGCCGGTTGGCGAAGGCTCGATCGATGCGGTCAAGGGCGTGGTCCAGGCGCGCGACATCGCTGCGGCGCTGTTCCGCGGCGAAGCGATCGACCTGCGCGCGCTGATGCGCAAGGCGCCGGTCGTGATCGACCAGATCGATGCGATGGACGCCCTGCTCGCACTGCGCGAGGCCGAGGTGCCGATGGCGCTGATCCACGACGAATACGGCCATTTCGAAGGCATCGTCACGCCGGCCGACCTGCTCGCGGCGATCGCCGGTGAGTTCAAGTCGGACTCGGATCCGGACGACGCGCCGTCGGTGGTGGTCCGCGACGACGGCTCGCTGCTGGTGGCGGGAACGATGGCGGCGGATTCGCTCGCCGACCGCCTCGGCATCGACCTGCCCGAGGACCGCGACTACGCGACGGTCGCCGGGCTGGCGCTGTCGGTGTTCCGCCACCTGCCGGGCGAGGGCGAGAGCTTCGTCGAGCAGGGCTGGAAGTTCGAGATCGTCGACCTGGACGGGCGGCGGATCGACAAGCTGCTGGTGAGTGAAGTCTGAGGGTTCGGCGCGAAGTAGCGGGTAAAAGTGGCTAGACGCTCCCCGGTATTCCACCTCCCCGGCGAAGGCCGGGGCCCAGGTGGTGAGGTCGCGGTAACGGAGCGCTGCCCTCAGTTTGCAACGTCCCCCAACTGGGCCCCGGCCTCCGCCGGGGTGGTGGTCAGGGTTGAGTTACTTGCTTATGCCTTGCCTATGGAAGGCGCACCGACCCCCCACCATCCGTTCGTCCTAAGTAGTCGAAGCGGCGTATCGAAGGACGGGCGCGCGGAACCCATGCTTCGATATGAGCCCTCGATACGCTCCTGCCGGAGCTACTCGGTCTCTACTCAGCACGAACGGGGGGGGGGGGCGGTAAGGCTCCTCCTTCGTTCAGGGGCGAGCTTCGGATCCGCTGGTCGCGTCGCCACCGGGAGCAGTCGCGGGCGCCGCCGCAGGTACACCGACGCCGGGAGCAGTCGCGGGCGCCGCCACAGGTACATCGACGCCGGGAGCCGCCGCCGCGGGCGCCGCCGCGGGCATATCGCCACCGGGAGCAGCTGCCGCGGGCGCTGCCGTCGGCACATCGGGGGCAGGCGCACCGCTGGAACTCTCGGCCGGCACCGCCGAAACCGTCCCCGAATCAGCCGCCGCCCCCGGCTCCAGATACTTCGGCACGAACGGCACCACGCTCGGCGGCGGCCCCGACATGCCCGCCGGATCGCCCTCGACGCGCCCGTGGAGATGGTCGATCTCCGCCTGGCGCCGATTGAGATAGAAGGCCCGCGTTGCCACATACGGATCGGGCGAATTGTCGTGCAGGTCCTTCAGCGTCTGATCGAACTCCGACCGGTGATCGAGCGCGCCCAGGATACCCGCGGGGATCGTGTAGGTCGCGCTGGTGAAGGGCTTGCCGACGCCGACCGGCAGGATCAGGCGATCGACCGCGCCGCCGAGAAGGTCGCGCACTGTCGTCGGTCCGACCAGTGGCAGGAACAGGAACGGGCCGTTCTTGACGCCGTAATAGCCGAGCGTGTTGGCGAACCCGTTCGAGCGCCGAGGCAGGCGGAACGGCTTGCGCTTGGCCATGTCGATCACGCCAACCGCGCCGATCGTCGAGTTGATCGCGAACCGCCCGACCGTCTCCGCCGCCTTGCCCGGCTTGAGCTGCAGGAGGAAGTTCAGGAAGACGATCGGCTCGCGCAGATTGTAGAGGAAATTGTGGATGCCGCGCCGGATCGGGCTCGGCACGGTCTTCTTGTAAGTCCGCGCGACCGGGCCGATCACCGCGTCGTCGACCTTCTGCGTCACCGCGAACGATTCGGCGTTGGCCGCGCGCAGCGGGTCGCCCGCGCTCTCCTTGCGACCGGTGACGATGATGTCGGTCTGCGTGCCACGCTCGGTCGCCGGCGTGCGCAACGGTGGCGGGCCGACCGAAGGAATCGCCTGCGTGGGCAGCCCCTGCGGCGAAAACTCGACGGCTGACAGCGAGCCGATCAGGGCCAAAGGGGACGTCGCCATCGATATCGGCAACGATACGGGAAGTGTTACGGGGATCGACGCCGGTACGGGGAAATCGCCGGCGAACGGCGATCGCGTCGCGCCGGGCAACGCCACGGGCCCGCTCGTCGGAAGCACCGGCGCGGTGGTCAGCAGCATCGCACTCATCATTGCCAGCATGTGCACTCATCACCCTGTCTGATACCGCCCTCATACTTCGAGGTGCGACACCGCGTGACATGCCCGTCGCGGCCCGCGCGGCATAGAGCCAATCGACATCCGCCGCGTGCGCATGTCGTGCTGCCGGTCGATCGACCGACGCGGGTTACAGCTTGCCGAACACCGCCTCGAAGCCCGCCTTGTCGCCGGCCGCCAGCAACCGCGCCTGTTCGATCCAGCGATCGCGCCCCATCCGCCCGGTGAAAATGCCGAGCTGTGCGTCGATCGACTGCGCCTCGCTCTCCGACAGCGCGGCCATCTGGCCGACCGTCGTGACGCCGAGCACGCCGAGCTGCGTCGCGACCTTGGGGCCGAGTCCCTTCAACTGCGTCACCGGACCATCGGCATAGGATTGCGCGGACACGGGAGGAGCGATCGGGGCGGGTTCGGCCGGTGCCGGAGCAGCGGGTTCGGGAGCCGGGCTGGGCGCCAACGGGGTGGGGGCGGGGGCCGGTTCGTCGATAACTGGCGGCTGCGGCGCGGCGGGCGGGGCCGTGCGCTCGATCGTGGGCGAGGGCGATGGCGATGGTGCCGGGGTGGGAGCGACCGTTCGCGTTTGCGTCTGGGACTGCTCGGCCCTGCGCGGCTCGGCCCCGTGCGCCTCGGCTGGAGCCGGCGCGACGGATGCCGGCTCGGGAGCCGGCGCGCGCGGCGACTCGACCGGCACAGGAGCAACGCCGGCTTCCTTGGCATTCGCGATCACGTCGCGCGACGCCTTCACCCGGCTGCGTTTCGCCTTGATGCCCCAGATCAGGCCGATCACGACGAGCACCGCCACCGCGGCGATGATCGTGAAGTGGATCGCGGTCAGCGTGGCGATGCCGTCGGGCAGCAGGCTCATGCCCGAGGCGGAGGTCGCGGAAGTTTCGTTCATGCTCATACTCGTAGCGCCACGCGAGGAAGGCGGCGAGCGGTAATTGGCGGCCTCGGCCATGACTCACTGATCCTCCCCCGCTAGGGGGAGGTGTCGCCGAAGGTGACGGAGGGGGAGGACACGGAACGTACGTTTCGCATGCCTCCCCCTCCGTCTGGCAAGAGCCAGCCACCTCCCCCTGGCGGGGGAGGATCAAGTCGAATCACCCCCGCGCGATCTCGCGCCAGCCGATGTCGCGGCGGTAGAAGCCTTCCGCGAAATCGATCGCCTCGACCGCGCGGTACGCGTTCGCCTGCGCCGTCGCGACGTCGTCGCCGGTCGCCGTCACCGCGAGCACGCGCCCGCCCGAGGCTACCAGTCCGCCGTCCTCGAGCCGCGTCCCCGCATGGAATACCGTACCGCCAGCCGCCCGCGCCGAATCCAGCCCGACGATCGCGCCGCCCGACTTGGGCGTACCCGGATAGCCCTCAGCCGCCATCACCACCGTCAGCGCAGTCTCGTCGCTGAACTTCGCCGCGGGCATCTCGCCGAGCCGTCCTTCCGCCACCGCCAGCATCGTCGCGAGCAGGTCGCCCTGGAAGCGCATCATCAGCACCTGCGTCTCGGGATCGCCGAACCGCGCGTTGTATTCGATCAGCTTCGGCCCCTTCGGCGTCAGCATCAGCCCCGCATACAGCACGCCCGAGAACGGAGCGCCCTCCGCCGCCATCGCCGCCACCGTCGGTGCGACGATCTCGTCGATCGCACGCTTCTCCAGCGCTGGCGTCAGCACGAGCGCTGGGCTGTATGCGCCCATCCCGCCGGTATTGGGCCCGGTATCGCCCTCGCCGACGCGCTTGTGATCCTGCGCGGAGCCGAACGGCATCAACGCCACGCCGTCGGTCAGCACGAAGAAGCTCGCCTCCTCGCCCTCCAGGAATTCCTCGATCACCGCCTCGGCCTCGCCATCGGCAAACAGCGCGTCGAGCGCGGCTTCGGCTTCGGCCGTGCTGAAGGCGATAACCACGCCCTTGCCCGCCGCGAGGCCGTCCGCCTTGATGACGACCGGCAACGAGAAGGTGCGGGCAAGCGCGGCATCCGCCTCTGCGCGGCTCTTCACGCGGACATAGCCCGCGGTCGGGATGCCGGCGCGCAGGCACAGATCCTTGGTGAAGCCCTTCGACCCCTCGAGTTGCGCCGCCGCCTTCGAGGGCCCGAACACCGGAATGTCCGCCGCGCGGCAAGTGTCCGCCAGCCCGTCGACTAGCGGCGCCTCGGGCCCGATCACGACCAGCCCGACGTCATGCTCGCGCACGAACGCCACGACGGCGGCATGATCCGTCGCATCCAGCGGCACGAGCGTCGCAACACGCGCGATCCCGGGGTTGCCCGGCGCGGCATACAGCGTATCGAGGCCGCGAGATTGCACCAGCTTCCACGCGAGCGCATGTTCGCGCCCCCCCGAGCCCAGCAGCAGGACGTTCATGCCCGATCCCTTTTCCGATGATGTGTCCAGCGACATGTTGGCAAACATGGGCCGGCTGGTAGCCGAGCAAGTCCCCGGCGACAACGCACTCGCCATGTCGGTCGGCGAACTCGCCTTCAAGCTGA
Source organism: Sphingomonas albertensis (assembly GCF_014358075.1). Classification (GTDB taxonomy): domain Bacteria; phylum Pseudomonadota; class Alphaproteobacteria; order Sphingomonadales; family Sphingomonadaceae; genus Sphingomonas; species Sphingomonas albertensis. The sequence goes on from NZ_JACONT010000033.1 coordinate 28,467, forward strand.
AGCGGATGGTCGAGGGCGAGTTCGGCCATGTCCGCCTGCGCGGCGAGATCTCGGGCTGGAAGCGTGTCGCCTCCGGGCATTGCTATATGTCGCTCAAGGACGACCAGGCGGTGATCGACGGCGTCATCTGGAAGGGCAATGCGTCGAGCCTCGCCTTCGTGCCGCAGGACGGCATCGAGGTGATCGCCACAGGCAAGCTCACCACCTATCCCGGGCGCTCGAAATACCAGATCGTCATCGAGCGGATGGAACTGGCGGGCGCCGGCGCGCTGATGGCGCTGCTGGAGAAATTGAAGGCGAAACTGGCGGGCGAGGGGCTGTTCGACGGTACGCGGAAAAAGCGGCTGCCGTTCATGCCGAAGGTGATCGGCGTCGTCACGTCGGGGACGGGCGCCGTGATCCGCGACATCCTTCACCGCCTGGAGGATCGCTGCCCGACGCACGTCATCGTCTGGCCGGTCAAGGTGCAGGGCGAGGGCTCGGCCGCGGAGATCGCCGCCGCGGTCCGCGGGTTCGACGCGCTTGTCCCCGGCGGCCCGGTGCCGCGCCCCGACCTCGTGATCGTCGCGCGCGGCGGCGGCTCGGTCGAGGATCTGTGGTCGTTCAACGAGGAGGTCGTCGTCCGCGCAGTCGCCGCCTGTACGATCCCGATCATCTCCGCGGTCGGCCACGAGACAGACACCACTTTGTGCGATTTCGCCGCCGACCTGCGCGCGCCGACGCCGACCGCGGCGGCCGAGATCGCGGTACCGGTGCTCGCCGACCTGCGCCTGACGATCGACAGCCACCGCAACCGCACCGAACGCTGCGCCCGCCGTCATGTCGAGCGTGGCCGCGAGCGGCTCGATGCGCTGGCGCGGTTGCTGCCGAAGCGCGACCAGTTGCTCGGGCCGCAACGCCAGCGCGCTGACGACTTCGGCCAGCGGCTCGATCGTGGGCTGGAGCGTCGCCTGACCCTCGCACGCGGCAGCCTCGACCGCTCCGGCGCCGCGCTCCGTCCCGCCACCCTAGAACGCAAACTCGAAGCGAAGCGCGCGCAGCTCGACGCGACGTGGCGCCTCGTCCAGTCGCTCAACCCCGACGCGATCCTCGACCGCGGCTATGCCCGCGTCACCGCCCGACCCGGCGGCGAGACGCTCGCCTCCGCCAAATCGGCGCGCGACGCGGGGACGCTGACGCTCCACTTCCGCGACGGCGTGGTCGACGCGGTGACGGACACCGGCCTTGAGCGCCCCGCCGCCAAAACCTATGCTGCCCCCAAGGCGAAGGCCGCGCCCGATCCGGCGCCGCGCCAGCCGACCCTGCTGTAGAGAAGACCCGCAATGCTGATGTCCAACTCCGACCGCGCCGCGCGCCTGCATTATATGGCCAACGGATTCCGCGTGCTCAGCCCCGGCGACCACGTCCCCTGCGCCGCGACCGGCCACCGCATCGCGCTCGAGGATCTGCGCTACTGGAGCGTCGCCCGTCAGGAGGCGTATTCCACCGCCGCCGCCGCCAGCGAAGCGATGGCGCCCCGGTGATCCAAGTGGCGGTGATCCGCGCGGCGGTGCTCGTCCTGCTGGCCGCGACCAGCGCCACCGCCCAGCAAGCGCCGCCGCCGACTACCGCAAGCCAATCCGCCTTCCGCTGGACCGGCACGCTCAGCCAGGGTGGCCTGATCCTCGGCACCGCTCCCGCCGGTACGCGCTCGGTCGCGCTCGACGGCAAGTCGATCGCGCTATCCCCGGACGGGCGCTTCCTCGCCGGTTTCGACCGCGACGCCGGCCCGCAAGCCTCACTGACCGCGACGCTCGCCGATGGTCGCAGTGTTACGCAAAATCTCACGATCGCGCCGCGCGCCTGGCGGATCGAGCGCCTCGACACGCTCCCGAAATTCCCCGCGCCCGACCCGGTGTTCGCGAAACTCCGCCAGCCCGAACTCGCGCAGATCGTCGCCGCCCGCGCTCGCAGCACGGATGCGCAGGGCTGGCGGCAAACGTTCGCCTGGCCCGCCACCGGTCGCATATCCGGCCTGTTCGGTTCGCAACGCGTCTACAAGGGCGAGCCCGGCAGCTATCACTCGGGCACCGACATCGCCAAGCCGACCGGCGCGATCGTCACCGCCCCCGCCGACGGCGTCGTGATCCTCGCCGCCGACCGCCCCTTCACGCTGGAGGGCAACCTCCTGATGCTTGACCACGGCATGGGTCTCAACAGCGCGTTCCTGCACCTGTCCCGCATCGACGTGAAACCCGGCGATCACGTGCGCCAAGGCCAACCGATCGGCGCCGTCGGCATGACCGGCCGCGCGACGGGCCCGCACCTCCACTGGAGTCTCAAATGGGGTGATGCGAAACTCGACCCGATGCTGGTGGCGGGGGCGATGCCGGGCTTAGCGCAATCTCTTCACAAGAACTGAGCGTCCCTTGCCGATCGTCGCACGATAACCGCCCAGCGAGGCCTGTCTAACGACGATCGCGGTACCGGTTTTGGGGGGGACGGGGATCGCGTCGATAGTCTGCCATTCGCTGCCGTCCGCCAGTCGCAGGTTCCAGCGGCCGAAGCTGTTGGAGGGCACGGCAGATCGGATCGTGGAGTCCAGCTGGTCTACTCTCGTCGCCTTGTCCGCGGCGCCTCCTCCGAAGACGTCGGTCGGAGTCCGGGGCAGGCCGAACCCCGCCCGCTTGTCCGCCACCACCTGCTTGCGGTCGATCACGAGAATGTCGCCAGAACGCTCGGCGATGCTCACCGACACGGCGGCCGCGTCAAAACAGGCGAGGCGTTTAGCGTCGGGCTTGATCGTCCGGCAGCGGGCGATGTCCGTCAGAGGATTGGCCAACCGGCCATCCTGCGCAACGGCGGGAACGGAGAACAGAAGGCTGGCGAGCCCAAGCGGTCTTAAGGAACCCATGTCGTTGTATCCGGCCTTTGCGGGAAAACCGTTGTCTGTCGGCTTTGGTGCTCGAAGTCGAGGGCCGTATCCGACGTTCGACGTACCGATCACCGTGCGTGAACGGAGTGTGACACAAATGGTACAATCGTTCACAAATTGGCACGGACGATACAATCGCCGTTGTGCATCCGGACCAATATCAGCAATCTTATACCAACCGCGGCATGCCGCAGGTGCGACCATTCGGGGCAAATCCGAAGAGCGCGGGCAGATATAAGGGGTTTTGCATGACGAACATTTTCCGGGGGCGCTTGCTCGCGTCCAGTCTCTTGGTAGGCATTGCGTTGGTTGCGAGCGGTGCTGCGCAGGCGCAGGACGCCGGCCAGATCTCCACGCCCAACGGCGCCGCGCCGGCTGGCGACCAGGACGCGACTGCGAATGGTGGCGATATCGTCGTCACCGGCACGCTGGTCCGCAATCCGAACCTGGTGCAGTCGTCGCCGATCAATTCGGTGACCTCGGAAGAGCTGCAGCTGCGCCAGACCAACGTCGCCGAACAGTTCCTGCGCGAACTGCCCGGTGTCGTCCCTTCGATCGGCAGCTCGGTGAACAACGGCAACGGCGGTGCATCGACCGTCGATCTTCGTGGTTTGGGTGACAACCGTAACCTCGTCCTCCTCGATGGTCAGCGTATCGCGCCATCGGGTCTGTCCGGGGTGGTCGATCTCAACAACATCCCGCTAGCACTGGTCGAACGTACCGATATCCTGACGGGCGGTGCCTCGACCACCTACGGTGCCGATGCAGTGGCAGGCGTCGTGAACTTCGTGACCAAGCGCGACTTTTCCGGCGTGGAAGCAAATATCAGCAATCAGATCACGCAGCGTGGCGACGGCAACGTCTTCCGCGCGGATCTGACGATCGGCGCGAACTTCGGGGATGGGCGCGGCAACGCGGTGTTCAGTGTCGGCTACCAGCAGGCTGACCCGGTCACGCAGGGCGAGCGCGACTTTTCGATCAACAACATCGATTCGTACACCGGTCTGCCGGGTGGGTCGGGCACGGCCGTTCCCGGGCGCTTCACCGGCCTGGGTCTGGGCGCGAACAATCAGATCGATCCGGTTTCCGGTCGGTTGGTGCCGACCTTTGCACTGTTCAACTTCAACCCGCAGAACATCTTTCAAACGCCGTTCACGCGCTACAACATGTTCGGCGCGGCGCATTATGAAGTGACGCCAGGCATCGAAGTTTATAATCGTGGCCTCTTCTCGCGGAACACGGTTCAGACTGTCATCGCGTCATCCGGTACGTTCGGTAACGCGTTGACGATCAACTATTCGAATCCCTACCTGCCGGCCGGCGCGCGTGGCCAGATCTGCGCGGCGAACGGTCTGACCGTGGCACAGTGTAATGCAGCGGCGTCCGCCGCTCCCGGAAGCGCAGACTACCGCACCTTCACGACCAACGCCTCACGGCGCTTCGTCGAGGCCGGGCCGCGCCTGTCGACCTACACCACGACGGTATTCGACTATACTGCGGGCGTCCGCGGCGACATCACCGACACGATCGGCTTCGATTTTGGCGGTAACTACGGCGAGAGCGAGAATGTTCAGCGTCAGACCGGCAACGGCACGCTGACACGTTTGCGCCAGGCGTCGCTCGCGACCAGCACCACCGCGTGCGTCGATCCGTCCAATGGCTGCGTGCCGATCAACCTGTTCGGTGACGCCGGAACGATCACCACCGATCAGCTCGGCTATCTTCTTGGTGTCACGAACAGCACGCTCACCCGCACGACGATCGCGCAGGTTCACGGCGTTTTGAATGGCGATTTCGGCGTGTCCAGCCCGTTCGCAACGCAGGCGATTTCGTTCGCGCTCGGTGCCGAATATCGCAAGTACACCGCCGCGGTGATCTCGGACGAACTGACGCAGCGCCCGAACGAAGTGCTGGGCAACGGCGCGGCATCGCCCGACGTTTCCGGCCAGTACAACGTCAAGGAAGCGTTCGGCGAACTGATCATGCCGATCGTCGAGGACAAGCCGTTCTTCCACAGCCTGACGCTGGAAGCCGGTGGCCGTGTCTCCGACTATTCGACGGCAGGAACCAACTGGACCTGGAAGGTCGGCGGCTCCTGGGAGCCCGTCCGCAGCCTGAAGATCCGGGGTAACTACCAGAAGGCGGCGCGTGCGCCGAACATCGGCGAATTGTTCTCGCCGCTGGTCACGGGGCTCGGTAATTCGGCCAACGACCCTTGCGCGGGTGCTGGTGTAACGGCTGGCAGCGCTCTGGGCGGCGTCTGCGCCGCACAGATCGTTGCGGGTGGTGGCACGCAGGCTCAGGCCAATGCTCTCATCGGTACCATTCCTTTGCCGTCGGCGGGTCAGGTCAACGTCACGCAGGGCGGTAACGCTGCTTTGGGTGTCGAGACAGCGAATACCTGGACGATCGGTGCTGTGTTCCAGCCAGATTTTGTCCGCGGCTTCAACATCAGCGTCGATTACTTCAATATCAAGGTTCGCGATGCGATCACGTCCCCGACGGTCGGCGATGTGTTCTCGGCCTGCTACACGCCGCTTCAGGCTGCAACGTCGGCTGCCTGCCAGGCGGTCTCGCGTGACCCGATCGACGGCAGCCTGAACGGTACCGCCGATGGCTTGGCGCTGCCGCTTTCGAACCTGGGTCGCATCGCGACGGATGGTATCGATCTGGCTGCGAACTATCGCACCGACATGGGCTTTGCTAAGCTCGCATTGTCGTTCATCGGAACCTGGACCAACAGCAACAAGTTCCAGGCGACGCCAACTTCGGTCAACCGTGAATGCGTCGGCTTCTACAGCGTCAACTGCGCCTCGATCCAGCCGGAGTTCAGCTTCAACCAGCGGACCACGCTGACCATCGGTGCGGCAGACGTCTCGCTGCTGTGGCGCTACGTCGATAAGGTGAAGTACGAGCCGCTCGCTCTTGCAGACGACATTGCTGCCGGTGGCGGTCCGCTGGAGCAGTTCCAGCGCATCGGTGCGGAGCATTATTTCGATCTGACGACCCGGTTCGGTGTCACGGACAATTTCGATCTGACGCTGTCGGCAATGAACCTGCTCGACAACAAGCCGAAGGTTGTCGGTGCGTCGATCGGCGATACCGCCTTCAACAGCGGCAACGTCTATCCCTCGACGTACGACGCCCTGGGTCGCCGTTTCGCAGCAAGTGCCCGCCTTCGGTTCTGATCTGAGGCGGATCTGACTAACCAACTATACGACGGAGGTGGGCCAGTCCCGCCTCCGTTTTTGTTTGAGCGTGGCGATCGGCGTTGATAGTCTTCGATGTCAGATGGCGTAATCGAAGGAATAGCGATGACGATCGGCATTATCTTGTTGGCGTTGACCATGGCCGGCGCGCCGCCAGCGCTTCAAATTAGCGCCTCGTCCAATGAACCGGCAGCACAAGCGGCTAAAGACGAGCCAAAGCCGATCTGCCGTCGCTATGCGCAAGTGGGATCGAACATCGCGCGGCGTAAGGTCTGCATGAGCAAGGCCGAGTGGGACCAGGTGGCCCGCTCCAGCCAAACGCTGGGACGAAGCATGCTACCCGCCCTGACGGCTCCTGGCGCTCAGTAATAGGCACATGCCGTTGCTCCGTCCAACCTCCTAGGAGGCGGACCGCGCGATAGGCAAACGGCGGATCGATGCGCTGCGACGACCACGGGACCGTGGTGAACCTAACCTTGTCGGTTATCTTCACCACGGTCCTTTAGCAGGTTCCCGCTAACTATCCGGCGATGGTGTATCCGCGTCGTCAGCGACGACCGCGTCTGCCTGGATTGCCGCGGGGGAAATCGCGGCCCGCCTCAGACCACCAGAACCAGCTTCCCGTCGCCCTCGTCGATGTGCACCGTCGAGCCGTCCTTCACCTCGCCGCGCAGGATCATGTCGGCGAGCGGGTCCTGCAGATAGCGCTGGACCGCGCGCTTCAACGGCCGTGCACCGTACACCGGATCATAGCCGACACGACCGAGCCACGCCCGCGCGGCGTCCGTCAGGTCTAGCACGATCTTGCGATCCGCCAGCAGCTTGTCGACGCGGCTCACCTGGATATCGACGATCGGCGCCATGTGCGACTGGCCGAGGCGGTGGAACAGGATTACCTCGTCGAGCCGGTTGAGGAACTCCGGCCGGAAATGCGACCGGACGATCTCCATCACCTGCGGCTCGACCGACGACACGTCGTCGCCCTCCGCCATGTTCGCCAGATACTGGCTGCCGAGGTTGCTCGTCAGGATAATCAGCGTGTTGCTAAAATCCACCGTGCGTCCCTGGCCATCGGTCAGCCGCCCGTCGTCGAGCACCTGCAACAGCACGTTGAACACGTCGCCATGCGCCTTCTCGACCTCGTCGAACAGGATCACCTGGTACGGACGCCTGCGCACCGCCTCGGTCAGCACGCCGCCTTCCTCATAGCCGACATAGCCCGGCGGGGCGCCGATCAGCCGCGCGACCGCGTGCTTCTCCATGAACTCGCTCATGTCGATGCGGACCATGGCGCTCGGGTCGTCGAACAGGAACTCGGCGAGCGCCTTGGTCAGCTCGGTCTTGCCGACGCCGGTTGGCCCCAGGAACAGGAACGAGCCGAGCGGCCGGTTCGGATCCTGCAACCCCGCGCGCGCACGGCGAACTGCGGTCGAAACCGCCTTCACCGCGTGCGCCTGCCCGATCACGCGCTTGCCGATCGTCGCTTCCATGGCCAGCAGCTTGTCGCGCTCGCCCTGCAACATCCGCTCGACCGGGATGCCGGTCCAGCGGCTGACGACGCCGGCGATGTCGTCGGCGGTCACTTCCTCGCGCAGCATCGCGCCCTTGGTCGCCCCCGCCGCCTCGTCGAGCTGGCGCTGCAACCCCGGAATCGTGCCGTAGGAAAGCTCTCCCGCCTTGGCGAGATCGCCCGAACGCTGCGCCTGTTCCAGCTCGAGCCGCGCGGCATCGAGCTGTTCCTTCACCCGCGCTTCGGCGTTGATCTTGTCCTTCTCGCCCTTCCAGCGCGTCGTCAGTTCTGCGGATTGCTCCTCCAGGTTGACGAGTTCGCCCTCCAGCGTGTCGAGCCGGTCGACCGACGCATCGTCGGTCTCGCGCTTTAATGCCTCGCGTTCGATCTTGAGCTGGATGATCCGCCGGTCGAGGTTCTCGATCGCCTCGGGCTTCGACTCCACCTCCATGCGGATTCGCGAGGCGGCCTCGTCCATCAGGTCGATCGCCTTGTCGGGCAGGAAGCGGTCGGTGATGTAGCGGTTCGACAGCGTCGAGGCGGCGACGATAGCGCCGTCGGTGATCCGCACGCCGTGGTGGAGTTCGTATTTCTCCTTCAGTCCGCGCAGGATCGAGATCGTGTCCTCGACGGTCGGTTCGCCGACCATGACGGGCTGGAACCGCCGCTGTAGTGCCGGGTCCTTCTCGACGTATTTGCGGTATTCGTCGAGCGTGGTCGCGCCGACGCAGTGGAGTTCGCCCCGCGCCAACGCCGGTTTCAGCAGATTGCCCGCGTCCATCGCGCCCTCGGATTTGCCTGCGCCGATCAGCTGGTGCATCTCGTCGATGAACAGGATGATGTCGCCCTCGGCGGCCTTCACCTCGTCGAGCACGCCCTTCAGCCGCTCCTCGAACTCGCCGCGATATTTCGCTCCGGCAATGAGCGAGCCGAGATCGAGCGACATCAGCCGCCGGTCCTTCAGCGTATCGGGCACGTCGCCATTGGCGATGCGAAGGGCGAGCCCTTCCGCGATCGCGGTCTTGCCGACGCCGGGTTCGCCGATCAGCGCGGGGTTGTTCTTGGTCCGCCGCGCGAGGATCTGAATGGTGCGGCGGATCTCCTCGTCGCGGCCGATGACCGGGTCGAGCTTGCCGTCGCGCGCCGCCTGGGTGAGGTCGCGCGCGAACTTCTTGAGCGCGTCATAGCGGTCCTCGGCGCCCGCGGTGTCGGCGGTGCGGCCCTGACGCAGGCCGTTGATCGCGGTGTTCAGCCCCTCGGGCGTCACGCCGCCGGCCTTCAGCGCCTTGCCCGCCGCGGTGTTGAGCGACAGCGCGAGCGCGACCAGCAGCCGCTCGACGGTGACGAAGCTGTCGCCCGCCTTGTTCGCGATCTGCTCGGCCTGATCGAGCACGCGCACGGCGTCGTTGTCGATCCCGGGCGTGGTCTGCGCGCCCGAGCCCGACACGACCGGGATTTTCGCGAGCGCCAGATCGGTCTCGGACGTCGCACGCTTGGCGTCGCCACCCGCGGCTGCGATCAGCCCGGCGGCCATGCCCTGCTCGTCTTCCAGCAGCGCCTTCAGCAGATGCTCGGGCGCGATCCGCTGGTGGTTCATGCGGATCGCGACGGTCTGCGCGGATTGCAGGAAGCCCTTCGCGCGGTCGGTGAATTTGTCGATGTTCATGACGAATTCCTGTGGGATTGTTTCGGTGTTGGCCGAGAGATGGTGTTGTATTTGAGCAACACAAGAGGCGACGCTGGTCGGATGCTAGGGCGTGCGCGGCGTGGCTGAAATAGCGTTTATTCTCGGTATCTAAGCCTCGCCGTCATCGCTATGTTCAGGTTCGCATGCTATATGTCACGCGTGACAACAGCCATTCCCCATAGCTACGCCATCGGCATCGAGCCGGCCGACATCGACTTCATGGGTCATGTCAACAATGCGAACTATCTGAAGTGGGTGCAGGCCGCCGTGATCGACCATTGGCAGCGCCTTGCGCCGGCCGAGGCGGTCGCCGGGCACCTGTGGGTCGCCTTGAAACACGAGATCACGTACCGGAAACCGGCGTTCCTCAACGACGACGTGATCGCGACGGTGCTGCTGGAGAAGGTCCAGGGCGCGCGGGCGTTCTACGAGACGATCATCAAGCGCGGCGAGGACGTGCTGGCCGAGGTGAAGTCGAGCTGGTGCTGCCTGGACGCGGAAACGCTGCGGCCGTCGCGATTGGCGAACAACGTGGTGGAGCATTTCTTTCCGAAGGACTGATCCTTCTGGTTCTTCTGGCTCCCCTCCCTGGAAGGGAGGGGCGGGGGTGGGTAGGTCCGCTTGAGCCTCACTGGTTGGATCATGCAGAAACCGACCCACCCCCGACCCCTCCCTTCCAGGGAGGGGGAAATTCACACCACCTCATACGGCACGGCCCCGCGCCGGTCCGGATCGACTCGTATCTCACTCGCCGCCGGCGGAAACGCGCGCTGGTCGCAGTCCGTCCGCAAACAAACCCGGCACGAAGACCCGATCGGCGTCGCGATCCCGCCCGTCCCCAGCGCATCCGCATAGATGAACTCCGACGCGTTCGCCTCCTCGCACCCCAGCGCGACCGCATAGCGCCGCGCCGGCCGCGTGTAGGTCTCGGACGGCTTCACCAGACCCTTCGCCATCGAGACGTAGCGGATCCCGTCGGTCGTCTCGATCAGCTGAGTCAGGATGCGATCGGGGATCGCCACCGCCTCGTGGACGATCCACAACGGACACGCCCCCCCGAAACGCGCGAATTGCAACCGGGTGGCGGAATGCCGTTTTGTGATGTTCCCCGCCATATCGACGCGGCAGAAGAAGAACGGGATGCCGAGCGCGCCGGGGCGCTGGAGCGTCGAGAGCCGGTGACACGTCTGCTCGAAGCTCGTTCCGAAGATCCGCCGCAACCGATCGATGTCGTGCCGCACGCTCCGCGCTTCGGTGCGGAAGCGGGTGTAGGGCATGACGATCGCCCCGGCCGCATAGTTGGTCAGCCCCGCGGTCAGCAGCGCGCGCGCCGTCTCCGATGCCATTTCCGACGCCGCGACGATCCCGCCGATCACGTCACCGAACTCGTGCCGGGCGACCTGATGCGCGAGCGAGAACAGGGTGGTCTCGCCAGGCTGCGACCCATCGAGCCGCAGAGTCGCGCCGTCATAGTCGCGCAACGGTGCGGCGAGCGCGCCCGAGATCGCGACCGACACGCCGCGCGCCGCCAGCCGAGCCTCCAGCGCCGCGATCCGATCCGCCCCCAGCGCCTCGCCGATCTCCTCCGCGCGCCGGTCGAGCGCATCGACATAATTGCCCGCCGCATGAAACCAGTCGCGCACGTCCTCCCACGGCAGCAACCCCGGCGCCCCAGACCCGGCCACCAGCCGGTCGTCGAGCGCGCGCAACTGCTCCTGCGCGCGGCGATACGCATCGTGCATCGCGACCAGCCGCTGCGCCAGCAACGGCTGGTGCTTCACCGCGCGCCGCACTGCCGTTTCGTCAAGCGCAGGCGCCTCCACGCTCGTGTCCGACACCGCCTCCAGCGTCGCGATTAGGAGTGCGGTATCGTCCGCCGCGTCGATGCTGCCCCAATCCGCCGGAAACTCGCGCGCGAGCGTGATCAGCACGCCCTCGGTCACCGGCCGGTCGCCATTCTCGATCTGCGACAAATAGCTCACCGATAGCCCGATTCGCGCCGCCATCGCCGCCTGGCTGATCCCGAGAACACGGCGCAGGTCGCGCAGGCGGTGTCCGACGAAGAGGCGACGTGCGGGGAGGGTCATGCCCCCGCCTAGTTTGCAAACCTCCACCCAACAAGTTTGCAACATTGCATTTGCCCATCGCATCCCGCTCTGTGAAGGCAATCAGCAGGACGGAGAGACGATGTCATCGACGATCGAAGAGCTTGAACGCCGCCGCGAAGCCGCAAGAGTCGGCGGAGGCCTCAAGCGGATCGGAGCGCAGCACGCCAAGGGTAAGCTCACCGCGAGGGAGCGCCTTGACGTGCTGCTGGACGAGGGATCGTTCGAGGAGCTCGACATGTATGTCGAGCACAACTGCGTCGATTTCGGCATGCAGGATCAGGTCATCCCCGGCGACGGCGTCGTCACCGGCTCGGGCACGATCAACGGCCGCCTCGTCTTCGTCTTCAGCCAGGATTTCACCGTGTTCGGCGGGTCCTTGAGCGAACGTCACGCCCAAAAAATCTGCAAGGTGATGGACAGCGCGATGAAGGTCGGCGCACCGATCATCGGCCTCAATGACAGCGGCGGCGCGCGCATCCAAGAGGGCGTCGCCTCGCTCGGCGGCTATGCCGAGGTGTTCCAGCGCAACGCGCTTGCCTCGGGCGTCGTGCCGCAGCTCTCGCTCATCATGGGGCCGTGCGCAGGCGGCGCGGTCTATTCCCCGGCGATGACCGACTTCATCTTCATGGTGAAGGATTCGAGCTACATGTTCGTCACCGGCCCCGACGTGGTCAAGACGGTGACCAACGAGGTCGTGACGCAGGAGGCGCTCGGTGGCGCGGTGACGCACACGACCAAGACGTCGGTCGCCGACAACGCGTTCGAGAACGACATCGAAGCGCTGCTTGCGGCGCGCGACTTCTTCGATTTCCTGCCCGCGTCGAACCGTGACGGCGTGCCCGAGCGTCCGACCGCAGACGAATGGGACCGGATCGAGGAGAGCCTCGACACGCTGATCCCGGCGTCGGCGAACCAGCCCTACGACATGCACGAGCTAATCCGGAAGACGGTCGACGAAGGCGATTTCTTCGAGACTCAGCCGGCGCATGCCGCCAACATCATTACCGGCTTCGGCCGCATCGAAGGCCGAACGGTCGGCTTCGTCGCGAACCAGCCGATGGTGCTGGCCGGCGTGCTCGACATCAATTCGTCGAAGAAGGCGGCGCGGTTCGTGCGCTTCTGCGACGCGTTCGAGATCCCGATCGTGACGTTCGTCGACGTCCCCGGCTTCCTGCCCGGCACCGCCCAAGAGCATAACGGCATCATCAAGCACGGCGCGAAACTGCTGTTCGCCTATGCCGAGGCGACCGTGCCCAAGATCACCGTCATCACGCGGAAAGCGTATGGTGGAGCGTACGACGTGATGGCCTCAAAGCACCTGCGCGGCGACCTCAACTACGCCTGGCCGACCGCCGAGATCGCAGTGATGGGTGCGAAGGGCGCAGTCGAGATCATCTTCCGCGGCAAGACTCCGGAAGAGATCGCCGAACGCACCGCGGAATACGAGGCGCGTTTCGCCAACCCGTTCGTCGCCGCGTCGAAGGGCTTCATCGACGAGGTGATCCAGCCCCACTCGACCCGCCGCCGCATCGCGCTCGGCCTACGGAAACTCCGCGGCAAGGCGCTGGAGAATCCGTGGAAGAAGCATGATAACATCCCGCTGTGAGTCATGCTTGTTCGGTTATGATAAGCACATTATCATGTCATGCGAAGGAGTCGTGACATGCAGACCGAACGCGTGACGTTTCTGACTACCCCCGACCACAAGGCAGCGCTGGACGCGTTTGCGAGCAGCAACGGCCAGTCGGTCGGGCATGTTTTGCGCGAGGCGTCGAGTCAGTATATCGGCAAGCCGACAGCGGACGAGGAAGCCGAGCTTGCCGTACTCGTGCAGCAGGTCAACGAGGCGATCCCGAAGATGAACGCGTCGATCGACTCGATGATCGCGACGATGGACGCGTCACATATGCGAATCGACGCGCTGCTCCGTGACATGGGCGTGCGTTCATGAGCACATTCGGCGATATCTTCGGTGCGATGCGGCAGGTGATCCTTACGCAAGCACGCCTGGACCAACTCGATGTGCGGATGACCCGGATGGCAGGCGACATCGATGGTCTTGCCGACGGTATCTCATTGCTGCGCGACCGGATTTCACGGCTTGAGGGCATTATAGAAGGCGCAGCAATGGCGGCTAGCCGACAGCAGCGGCGGATCGAGGAATGATCGCGTTTCTCCTGCTGCAGGCTGTAACGCCTGCACCCGCGCCCGCTTGGAAACTCGCCGATCGCACTAACGCGGCGGGTGTGCGCAGCATCTCCGCATCGGTCACCGGCAATGACGGGCTCTCGCGGTTCGTCGTGAAGTGTGACGTCGGCTCGGAGCCGATCGTGTCGATCCAGTTCATCCAGCCGCAGCCGCTCGGGTCGGGCACGGACAAGCCGGTGGCGGTGCGCTTCGATGGCGGGCCGGCGTTCACCTACAACTGGCAGTTTCCGGGGACCGGTACGTACACCGCCGACCCCGAAGCGATCACCAGGCTGACGACGTTCCTAGTGAAGTCGAAGACGGTGCGGGTCGAGACGACCAACGGCGCGAACTTCGCGGTGCAGGCTAACTTCGTCGCGCCGACCGGCGACGCGATGATCCGGCAGGTGCTCGGTGTGTGCGGTTACACGCTGGGTGTCGTTCCCACGCCGCCGCCGCCACCGAAAGACGCGCCATGAGCCTGGGCCGCCTCAATCATGTCGGGGTCGCGACGCCGTCGATCGCGAAGTCGGTCGAGACGTACCGCCTGCTGCTCGGCGCGACCGCGATCGGCGAGCCGTTCGACTTGCCCGCGCAGGGCGTGAAAGTGTGTTTCATCGACGCACCCAACACGCAGATCGAGCTGATCGAGCCGTATGACGAGAGTTCGCCGATCGCGGGGTTCCTGCGGAAAAATCCGGCGGGTGGGCAGCATCACGTTTGCTTCGAGGTCGCCGACATCGCCGCCGCCGTCGCCGATCTGAAGGCGAAGGGCGCGACCGTGCTGGGCGAGCCGCGGATCGGGGCGCATGGCACGCCGATCGTGTTCGTGCACCCGAAGGACTTTGGCGGCATGCTGGTCGAGTTGATGGAGACGCCGGGCGATACCGGCGCGCACTAGGAGAGATCTGATGGCCGCGTACGAGCATATCCTGAGCGATCGGCGCGGCGACGTGCTGGTGCTGACGCTGAACCGGCCCGACCGGCTGAACGCCGCACCGCCGGCGATGTTCGAGGAATTGCGCGCGGCGCTTGGTGACCTGGATGGGGCGCGGGCTGTGCTGATCGCCGGCGCCGGGCGGGCGTTCTGTTCGGGGGCGGATGTCGGCGGCGGGGCGCTCGGCTCGGACAATCCGGGCGAGGCGACGTTCGCGGCGCTGACCGAGAGCTATAATCCGACGATGGCGGCGATCGCCGACCTGTCGGTGCCGGTGGTGAGCGCGGTGCGCGGGCCGGCGGCGGGGATCGGCTGCAGCCTCGCGCTCGCCGCCGATTTTTGTGTCGCCAGCGAGAGCGCGTATTTCCTTCAGGCGTTCGTGAACATCGGCTTGGTGCCGGACGGCGGCGCGTCTTGGATGCTGCCGCGGTTGATCGGGCGCGCGCGGGCGACGGAGATGATGATGCTCGGCGAGCGCGTACCGGCGGGCAAGGCGCTCGATTGGGGCATGGTGCACAAGGTCGTTACGGACGACGCTCTGGATGCTGAGGCGTTCGCGCTGGCCGAGCGGCTGGCAGCGATGCCGACGATCGCGCTCGGGTTGATGCGGCGAGCGATTACCGCAGCGTACGAGACGGATTACCCCACCGCGATGCAGGCCGAGGCGGCGAACCAGCGCGACGCGCGCGGGTCTGCGGACTCGATGGAGGGCGGCCGGGCTTTTCTTGAAAAGCGCAAGCCGGTGTTCACGGGGCGATGACCCGCCGCTCTTCTCGTTCCCCGGCGAAGGCCGGGGCCCAGACTCGATGCGCAGCATCGAACGCGCTCCCGCGCGCGGCGTATTCGAGGGGCTGGGCCCCGGCCTTCGCCGGGGAACTAGGTGCTAGGTAATGACTGATAAACCGAACCCAACTCTCGCAGACTGGCAGGCGCTTGCCGCCAAGGAAGTAAAGGGCGCCGACCTAACCTGGCCGACCCCGGAAGGCATCGACGTCAAGCCGCTCTACACCGCGAACGACGTCACCGCCGACCCCGGCCTCCCCGGATTCGCGCCCTTCACCCGCGGCGTCCGCGCGTCGATGTACGCCGGCCGGCCCTGGACGATCCGCCAATACGCCGGCTTCTCCACCGCCGAAGCCTCCAACGCGTTCTACCGCCGCAACCTCGCCGCCGGCCAGAAAGGCCTGTCGGTAGCGTTCGATCTCGCCACGCACCGCGGCTACGACAGCGATCACCCCCGCGTCACCGGCGATGTCGGCAAGGCAGGCGTCGCGATCGATTCGGTCGAGGACATGAAGATCCTCTTCGACGGCATCCCGCTCGACAAGATGTCGGTCAGCATGACGATGAACGGCGCGGTGATCCCAATCCTCGCCTTCTTCATCGTCGCGGGCGAGGAGCAGGGCGTCGACCGAAAACTGCTCGACGGGACCATCCAGAACGACATCCTCAAGGAGTTCATGGTCCGCAACACCTATATCTACCCGCCCGAGCCGAGCATGCGGATCATCTCGGACATCTTCGGTTACACCAGCCGCGAGATGCCCAAGTTCAACAGCATTTCGATCAGCGGCTATCACATGCAGGAGGCAGGAGCGACGCAGCTCCACGAGCTCGCCTTCACGATCGCCGACGGCATGGAATATGTGAAATACGGCGTCGCGAGCGGCCTAGACATCGACAAGTTTGCGGGGCGGCTGAGCTTCTTCTTCGCGATCGGCATGAACTTCTTCATGGAGATCGCCAAGCTCCGCGCCGCCCGCGTCCTCTGGCACCGCGCGATGACGCAACTGGGTGCACAGGATGAGCGCTCGAAGATGCTGCGCACGCATTGCCAGACCAGCGGCGTCTCGCTCACCGAGCAGGATCCGTACAACAACGTCATGCGCACCACGATCGAGGCGATGGCGGCGATGCTGGGGGGCACGCAGTCGCTCCACACCAACGCGCTCGACGAGGCGATCGCGCTGCCGACCGACTTCTCCGCGCGCATTGCCCGCAACACGCAGATCGTGATCCAGGAAGAGACGGGGATGACCAAGGTCGTCGATCCGCTCGGCGGCAGCTATTATATCGAGAGCCTGACGCAGTCGCTGGTCGACGGCGCGTGGGCGCTGATCGAGCGAATCCAGTCCGAGGGCGGCATGGCGAAGGCGGTCGCGGCAGGCTGGCCCAAGGCAATGATCGAGGAAGCTGCCGCCGGCCGCCAGGCCCGCGTCGATCGCGGCGAGGACGTCATCGTCGGCGTGAACAAGTACAAGCTCGCCGAACAGGACGCGATCGAGATTCTCGACGTGGATAACGTCGCGGTGCGGGCAGGCCAGATCGAACGCATCGCGCGGGTGAAGGCGGTACGCGACGAAGCTGCGTGCCAAGCCGCCCTGAACGCCCTCCGCGAAGGCGCGCGAATTCCTCCCCGGAACGGGGAGGGGGACCAGCCAACGGCTGGTGGAGGGGGCGTCCCACAAACGGACCCTCTCGTGGAAGCCTCCCTCCGTCAGCCTTCGGCCGCCACCTCCCCGAAACGGGGAGGATTTGAGAACAACCTCCTCGCGCTTGCGGTCGAGTGCGCCCGCGCCCGCGCCACGCTTGGCGAAATCTCCTCCGCGATGGAGGACGTGTTCGGCCGCTACGGCACGCAGCCCACCCCCGTCTCCGGCGTCTACGGCGGCGCGTACGAGGACGACGCGCGCTGGACCCGTCTCACCGACGGCGTCGAAGCCACCGAGCGCCGGATGGGCCGCAAACCCCGCATGCTCGTGGCCAAGATGGGCCAGGACGGCCATGACCGAGGCGCCAATCTCGTCTCGTCGATGTTCGGCGACCTGGGCTTCGAGATCGTCCCCGGCCCGCTGTTCCAGACCCCCGCCGAAGCCGCCGCGCTCGCGTTGGAAAAGGACGTCGACATCGTCGGTGCCTCGTCACTCGCCGCCGGCCACAAGACGCTGATCCCCGAGCTGATCGGCTATCTCCGCGAGGCAGGCCGCGCGGATATCAAGGTGATCGCGGGTGGCGTTATCCCCGCACAGGACTATCAGGCGCTGCGCGATGCCGGGGTCCAGGCGATCTTTGGACCCGGCACCAACCTGATCCAGGCCGCCGAGGACGTGTTGAAACTCCTCGGCCACAACATGGCCCCGCAAGAGGAAGCCGCCGAATGACGAATGCAATGCCAGACCTCCTCCCCTCCTGCACGCGGGAGGGGCCGGGGGTGGGCTCGCGCCATCAGCCGGACGCGACGCCGAGGGCGGGCGCCCCCCCCCCCCCCCCCCCCCCCCCCCGGGGGGGGGGGGGGGGGGGGGGGGGGGCCCCGCCGGGGCTACGCGCCCGCGGG
>NZ_JACONT010000034.1 GCF_014358075.1 Sphingomonas albertensis
AGCAATGCTGCACCCGGTACGACCCCTCACCCAACCCTCTCCCCGCAGGGGAGAGGGCTATCGCGCCTCGGCAACCTGTCGCGCACCGCACCCATCGGTCTCCCAGGCCTCTCCGAACCCGAAACCGTCCGCCACTACACGCGCCTGTCGCGCCAGAACTACGGCATCGACCTCGGCTTCTTTCCGCTCGGCAGCTGCACGATGAAGCACAACCCGCGCCTCAACGAGAAGATGGCGCGGCTCCCCGGGTTCTCCGACGTCCACCCGCTCCAGCCGGTCGACACGGTGCAGGGCGCGTTGGAAGTCATCCACCAGCTCGCGCACTGGCTCGTCACGCTCACCGGCATGACCTCGGTCGCGATGAGCCCCAAGGCTGGCGCGCACGGCGAGCTCTGCGGCATCCTCGCGATCCGCGCCGCACTCGAAGCCAAGGGCGAAGGCGCGCGCAAGATCATCCTGGTGCCGGAGAGCGCACACGGCACCAACCCCGCCACCGCCGCGTTCGCCGGCTACAGCGTCGAGGACATCCCCGCCACCGCCGAAGGTCGCGTCGACACCGCCGCGCTGAAGGCCCGGCTCGGCCCCGACGTCGCCGGCGTGATGATCACCAACCCCAACACGTGCGGACTGTTCGAGCGCGACATGCGCGAGATCTCCGACGCGGTGCACGCGGCGGGCGGCTTCGTCTATTGCGACGGCGCGAACTTCAACGCGATCGTCGGCCGCGTTCGGCCCGGCGATCTCGGCATCGATGCGATGCACATCAACCTGCACAAGACCTTCTCGACGCCGCACGGCGGCGGCGGGCCGGGCTCGGGTCCGGTGGTGTTCTCCGCGGCCCTCACGCCCTACGCGCCACTCCCGTTCGTCGAAAAGCAGGGCGACCAGTTTGTCCTGATCGAGGAGGAAAACGCCGACGAGCATCATGCCGGCAGCTTCGGCCGCATGGTCGCGTTTCACGGCCAGATGGGCATGTTCACGCGCGCGCTGACTTACATCCTCAGCCACGGCGCGGACGGTCTTCGCCAGGTGTCGGAGGATGCGGTGCTCAACGCGAACTACATCCTCCGCAGCCTCGACGACACGCTCGACGCGCCGTTCGGCCCGTCGGGTCCGTGCATGCACGAGGCTCTGTTCTCGGATTCGGGTCTCGCCACCGGCTTCTCGACGATCGACATCGCCAAGGGCCTGATCGACGAGGGCTTCCACCCGATGACGATGTATTTCCCGCTCGTCGTCCACGGCGCGATGCTGGTCGAACCGACCGAGACCGAATCGAAGGCGGCACTCGACCAGTTCATCGCCGCACTCCGCTCGGTCGCCGAACGCGCCAAGGCCGGCGACCCCAGCCTCAAGACCGCCCCGCACTTCGCCCCCCGCGCGCGCCTCGACGAGACGCTCGCGGCGCGCAAACCGGTACTGGTCTGGAAGGACCCGGCTCCGCTGGCGCAGGCGGCGGAGTAAATCGCGGCTCCGTTCTCCTGCGAACGCAGGAGCCCAGGGTTACGGATGCCGCCGCCCGTAACCCTGGATTCCTGCGTCCGCAGGAAAACGGATTGCCCGGGGCACCGCAACCGATCTAGCCTCCACCCCAACAGGGTGGGGGCTCGGAACAATGCAGGCGCAAGACGCACAAGGCTGGATCAGCTACGCGGTCACGGCGGTCATCATCGGTATCGTCTTCGCGATCCGCTGGCGTCGCATGAGTGTGGTGAAGCCGCTGAAACTCGAACGCCTCTGGATATTCCCCGCGCTCTACGCCGCCGTCGCGCTGTACATGTTCGTGATGTACCCGCCACACGGCCTCGCCTGGCTGTTCTGCGCACTGGCCTTGGTCATGGGCGCAGCGCTCGGCTGGCAACGCGGCAAGCTCATGCGGATCACGATCGATCCCGACAGCCACGCGCTCAACACGACGTCCTCCCCAGCAGCGGTCCTGTTCATCGTCGCGATCGTCGCAGTCCGCACCGGCGCGCGCGCCGTCATCGGCGACGGCCAAGCCCTCCATCTAGACGCCTTCGCGATCACCGACATGCTGGTCGCGTTGGCGCTAGGCTTGTTCACCACCCAACGCATCGAAATGTACCTCTGCGCCAAGCGGATGCTCGAAACGGCCCGCGTCCGCTAACCCGCCGCTACGTGCTGATCCTCCCCCGCAAGGGGGAGGTGGCTGGCACTTGCCAGACGGAGGGGGAGGTAAGGAAAACCTCTGTTCCGTGTCCTCCCCCTCCGCCACCTTCGGCGACACCTCCCCCTGGCGGGGGAGGATTAAGGGGTGGCATCAAGCAATCGCGCGGTCCGTCTCTTCTCGCCGCCGGACATGCTCGCGCCAGACGATATATAACCCGCTCGCCACAATGACCGGCGCCCCGAGCCACGTCGCCTCCGCCGGCAGCGTGTCGAACACCAGCCACCCCAGCAAAGTCGCCCACAACAGGCTGGAATAATCCATCGGCACCACCACCGACACTGGCCCGAGCCGCAACGACGTCGTCATCGCGATCTGCGCCAGCCCGCCGAAAATCCCGACGCTTGCCAGGCACACCCAGGCGAAGAGATCATGCGACTGCGCCGCCTGCGCATAGAACAGCGACAACGGGATCAACGACAGCGCCGAGAACCAGAACACCGTCGTCAGCGCGCTTTCGGTCTTGCCGATCTGCCGCAACAGGATCGACACGCTCGCGGTCCCGAACGCCCCCGCCAGCGCACATCCCGCACCCCATAACGGAAAGTGATCGCCGCTCCCCGGTTGCGCCACGATCAGCACGCCCGCGAACCCGGCTGCGACGGCACCCCAGCGATGCCACCCGGTCGGCTCGCGCAATACCAGCGCCCCCAGGATCGTCGCGAAGATGGGAACGGTGAACCCGATCGTCGTCGCCTCGGCGAGCGGCAGCGCGACGATCCCGTTGAACGTGAACGCCATCGCCGACAGCCCCACGATCGCGCGCACGACATGCGCCGGCAACCGCTTCGTCTTCACCGAAGGCAGGCCCGGACCGGCGGCGATCACCCCCGACACCAGCAAGCATGCGCCGAACTGCCGAAAGAACAGGATCTCCGACACGCTCGCGCCGTACCGCTCGGCCAGCTTGATCGCGGTATTCATCAGCGCGAAGATCACGACCGACAGCAACCGCATGCCGATGGCGGGAAGGATGCGGTCGGTTGGCATGGCCCCCTCCTAGCGAGAGCAAGCCGGGCATCCCACCCCGAACGTCCGCAAAGCCTCCGTCATCCAGTCACAAACCTCCCGTCATCCTGACGAAAGTCAGGACCCAGAGCCACGGGCGGTGTGGGTGGTATCCTGGGTCCTGACTTTCGTCAGGATGACGGGAAGGAGATGACGAACCCCTGCGCACCCGCTATCCGCACCCCATGATAAAGCGCGCACTCCCCGTCACCCGCGAGGCGGATTTCTCCGCCTGGTACCAGGCCGTCATCTCCGAGGCCGACCTCGCCGAGGAATCCGGCGTCCGCGGCTGCATGGTCATCCGCCCCTGGGGCTACGGCATCTGGGAGCGGATCCAGCGCCTGCTCGACGACCGGATCAAGGCGACCGGCCACGAGAACTGCTATTTCCCGCTCTTCATCCCGCTCTCGTATTTCGAGAAGGAGGCCGAGCACGTCGACGGGTTCGCCAAGGAAATGGCCGTTGTCACGCACCACCGCCTCAAGGCCGACGGCTATGGTCGCCTGATCCCCGATCCCGAGGCCAAGCTCGAGGAGCCGCTCGTCGTCCGCCCGACCTCCGAAATGGTGATCGGCGCGGCGTTCGCACGCTGGGTCCAGTCGTGGCGCGACCTGCCGGTGCTGATCAACCAATGGGCGAACGTCGTCCGCTGGGAAATGCGCACCCGCATGTTCCTGCGCACCAGCGAGTTCCTCTGGCAGGAAGGCCACACCGCGCATTCCACGCCCGAAGAGGCGCGCGACGAGACGCTTAAGATGCTCGAAGTCTATCGCGACTTCGCGGAGGAATGCCTCGGCGTCCACGTCATCGCCGGCGAGAAGCCCGAGAACGAGCGCTTCCCCGGCGCGGTCGCGACTTATTCGATCGAGGCGATGATGCAGGACGGCAAGGCGCTGCAAGCCGGCACCTCGCATTTCCTCGGCACCAATTTCGCCTCGGCGCAGAACATCCGCTTCCAGAATGCCGGCGGCGAGTTCGAGCTGTGCAACACCACCAGCTGGGGCGTGTCGACGCGGATGATCGGCGCGGTCATCATGGTCCACGGCGACGACGACGGCCTGCGCGTGCCACCGATGATCGCCCCGTGGCAGGTCGTGATCGTCCCCATGCTGCGCGACGTCCCCGAGGACGCGGCGATCGTCGACTATTGCAAGTCGCTCCAGGCCGAACTCGCCAAGCAATCCGCGCTCGGCGAACCGGTCCGCGCACTGCTCGACCTCAAGCCCGCCAAGGCCGCGACGAAGCGCTGGGGCTGGGTCAAGAAGGGCGCACCGATCGTGATCGAGGTCGGCGGCCGTGATGTAGCCGGTGCCAACGTCACGGTGATCCGCCGCGACCGCCTCTACCGCGAGGACGGCAAGCTCGACAGCAACGCCGTCGGGCGCGACACGTTCGTCGAGGAGGTCTCGGGCATGCTGCACGACGTGCAGGCGACACTCCATGTCGAATCGATGAACCGCGTGAAGGGCAATATCGTCCCCGCCGCAGACTTCGCCGCGGTCGAAGCGCATTTTGCAGAGGGCGTGAAGAACCCCGGCTGGGTCGACGTCCGCTGGTCGAAGCCGACCGGGCCTGCGCTCGACAAGGTCGTGGAGCGGTTGAAGGCGCTGAAGCTCACCATCCGCAACGCACCGATGGGCCAGACCGGCTGCGACGACGGCGCATGCATCTTCACCGGCGAACCCGCGGTCGAACGCATTCTGATCGGCCGCGCCTACTAGGCGCGCCGATCGGCTGCGGCTGGCGCCACGTCCAGGGCTCGCCCGGAGTCGGGGGCGGGGTGCCGAAGCGGCCCGGATACCCAGTGGTCGGAGCAACCGAAACCGACCGGTCTGTCGGCTCCGTCGCGGTTCCCCGTCTGGTATCGTCGCATCGACTTCGGCCGCTTTGCGCGCATCTAACATCCGAAAGGCAGCCCGATCGAGCTCTGGCAGCCGGAGGATGTTTCGTGACGACGCGGACTTAATTTGGTCCAATGAGCAGCGGCGGAGCGTGGAAGGGTCTCCGAAGTCTCGCCACTCCCGACGGCAGAACTTCACCCCTCCCTGAAAGGGAGGGGCCGGGGGTGGGTTGGCCCATTTAAGCCACGACAGTTCGGATGGGCGGAAGCCGACCCACCCCCAACCCCTCCCTTTCAGGGAGGGGAGCAGGATGGCAGGTCTGATTCGTATGGGCTAGGGCGGGGGTCGCCAGCTGAGTCATCCGCCGCGCCACTCGCCAAGCCTCCGCCAAGCCCCTCAAAACAACTCCCCTTGAGGCCCCCTCGGCGCCCGGAACAGGTCGCTCCGCAACGCGACCCGCTCGCGGTTCAACCCATGCTTCGCGCAGGCGATCCGGAACCGCGTTCCCAGCAAATCCGCCCATGGCCCTCGCCCCTGCATCCGCGTGAAGAAGTTCGGATCGTTATCCTTGCCCCCGCGCAGCGATGCGATCGTCGCCATCACCTTCCCCGCGCGGTCGGGGAAATGCTCGTCGAGCCAGGCCCGGAACAGCGGCGCCACCTCATGCGGCAACCTGACCGGGATAAAGAACGCCCGCGTCGCCCCAGCCTCCGCCGCGCGCGCGATCAGGTGCTCGATCTCATGGTCGGTGATCGCCGGGATGACCGGCGCGATCGACACGTACACCGGCACTCCGGCATCGGCGAGCTTCCGCACTGCCGCCAGCCGCCGTTCCGGATGCGGCGCGCGCGGCTCGACGGTCGACGCCACCTTCGGATCCAAGGACGTGATCGACATCGCCACCGCCGCCAGTCCCTTCGCCGCCATCGGCGCCAGCAGGTCGAGATCGCGCACCACGCGGTCCGACTTTGTAGTGATCGTCAGCGGATGATCCGTCTCGCTCAGCACCGCGATGATCCCGCGCGTGATCCGCCAGTCGGTCTCGATCGGCTGGTACGGATCGGTGTTCGTCCCCAACGCCATCGGCGCGACCACATAGCCCGGCTTCGACAATTCCGCGCGCAACAACGCCGCGGCGGAAGGCTTGGCGAACAGCTTGCTCTCGAAATCCAGTCCCGGCGACAGGTCGTGGAACGCATGGCTCGGCCGCGCGAAACAGTAGATGCAGCCATGCTCGCACCCCCGGTACGGATTGATCGAGCGGTCGAACGGCACGTCGGGCGATGCGTTGCGGCTGATGATCGTCCGCGGCGTCTCGACCGTCACCGTCGTCCGGAGCTTCGGTGCGATCCCGTCGATCCCCTCGCGCATGTCGAGCCAGTCGCCGTCCGCCTCGGTCTGCGGCAGGTTGAACCGCCGGCTCTCGTCGTTGCGCGTCGCCCCGCGAACTGGTCGAGTGGTCTTCATCGGCAATCGATAGGCGCGATTCCAGAACAAATATAGAACATAATTCCCTGCGTCGCGCAGTTGCTCCGGGCTAATCTTGATCTACATTAGAGAAATAATGGCGAGTTTCTAGCGACTTGCCCGTGGTACGAATGAGCGCTCGCCGCGTGTGGCGATTGCGCGTAGGGCGAAGCGATGACGGGACAGATCACAACGGTGGAACGGGCTTTCGAACTGGCACGCTCGGGCGAGTGCGAGTCGGTCAACGCGCTGCGCCAGCGGTTGCGGCGTGAGGGGTATGACGCGGTCCACCTCCATCTGCATGGCGCGTCGATCAACAAGCAGCTCGTCGACCTGATCCACGCGGCCCGCGGCGGGTCCGCGCTGGCCTGACGCGGCGGCCTGACGCGGCGGCGGTTCGGTCGAGACACGCGCACGCGTCCGACCGAACCGTGCAGCCTCACTTCTGCGCCAGCATCACCGCCTTCGGCATGTTCAGCCCGGCAGCAGACCATTCGGCGGACGTCTTGCAGATCATCCGATCGATCCGCGAGCCGGTCACGGCCGGCTCGACCGTGCAGTATTTCTGCGTCTTGGCATCATACTTCAGCACCGTCTTCGGCGTCGAAGTCGAAGGAGCAGCGAAGGCCGGAACGCTGATCGCCAGCGCAGCGACGGCAACGAGGCTCTTCAGAAAGGTCGGGGTCATGGCAGGCATCCTTATGTTGGTATGAGGCGCCCGGTGGGGCGGCATCCCGACCAATGCATCTAGCGTGCCAGTTAGGTAATACAGTGCTACACGGCGGTTAAGATGTTCGAACAGCGAGGTTTTTTCACCGAATAGCTAAACTGTCCGCGTGAATCCTCGATCGCAAGACACACCACAGTCTGGCGAAAACCGCAGCGAATTGGTGCGAGCCATCGTCACGCTGGCTAAAAACGTCGCTCCCTCTCCCATCGGGGAGAGGGAAGGGGCCCGCGGCCACTCGGCCGTGGGAAGGGTGAGGGCACGCGCAGTTAAAGTGGGTGAAGCCACCTCACCCGGAAAAGCCTCAGCGCTCCAGCAACCGCGGCATGAGCTCGACGAAATTGCAGGGCCGATGGCGGCTGTCGAGCTGATCGCGCAGGATCCCGTCCCAGCCATCCTTCACCGCCCCGGTCGAGCCCGGCAGCGCGAAGATATACGTGCCCTTCGACACGCACGCACACGCGCGCGACTGCACCGTCGACGTCCCGATCGTCTGGTAGCTGAGCATACGGAAGAGTTCGCCGAAGCCCGGGATCATTTTCTCCGCAACCTGCTCGATCGCCTCCGGGGTCACGTCGCGCCCCGTCACGCCGGTGCCACCAGTGGTGATGATGCAATCGACTTCTGGATCGCCGATCCACGCATGCAGCCGCGCGACGATCGTTTCGACATCGTCCTTCTCGATCCGGCGATCGGCGAGCACATGCCCCGCCTCGGTCAGACGCGCGACGAGCGTGTCGCCCGAGCGATCCTCCGCCAGTCCACGCGTGTCCGACACCGTCAGCACGGCGATCCGCACCGGCAGGAAAATCCGGCTTTCGTCGATCGGCATGAAACTCAGTCCGCGCGCGTGATGGTAGAGGATTGCGGCCCGACGCTGGCGTTCACCGCAACCGTGCTGGCGCTTGCCCGCGCGTTCGGCCGGGCGTTCATCCGCACCGCGGTCGCACCCGGCAGGCCGGGGAAGCGCGGCCACATGCCCTGCGCAAGCGCATTACGGCTGACCGACGCCTTCTTGCCGCCCTGCGCCTCGTACATCCAGTAATTGCGCAGCACGGTGGTCACATAGCCACGCGTCTCCCAATACGGGATGCTCTCGATATACAGCAGCGGATCGCCGTTATCGCGGACGATCGCGTTCCAGTCGCCGACCGGACGCGGCCCCGCATTATACGCCGCGATCACCTTGGGCAGCAGCCCACCGGTAACGCCCGCCATGTCCCGCAGCCGCTCCAGATGGCGCTGGCCGATATCCATGTTGGTCGACGGCTTGGTCAGCGCCTTCATGTCGATCGACGTGCCGCGTTCGCGCGCGAAATCGGTCGCGGCGGCAGGCATGATCTGCATCAGGCCATACGCGCCGGCCGGGCTCTTCACGGTGTTGCGGAACCGCGACTCCTCCAGCGTGTGCGCATAGACCAGCGCCTTGTCGATGTGCCAGCCGCTGTCCGGCGTCCAGTTCGGCGTCGGATAGCGCGCCTCGGCGGTCGACGTCACACCCTGCGGGCAATTATGTGCGAGCCACACGGTGGTCGCGGGCAGGCTCAATGCTTCCGCCACGCGGACCAAGTTGGCGAACTCGCGCGGATCGCCGATCTTGGCCTGCTGGCGGATCACCGTATCGGCCAGATCGGTCTCGCCGACCTCGACCAGCGCCGCCGCGACGCGCACGTTCGGACGCTTGCCGACGACCTGCCAATCGCTGGCGACCAGGCCGCCGACCGACGTTCCCTTGTCCTTCATCGCCAGTTGCTGACGCGCGAGCTGGCCGTAGAAGCTCTCGCCGAACTGCGCCGCCGCCTTCAGCCGACCCTCGATCTTGTCGGGGCGCGAGCACACCATGTCCGCACGCGACGCCCAGTATAGCGCCGCCGCGCGAAGATCGACGTCGCCGGCCCGCGCCGCGACACCCTCGAACCCGGATTCGGCATTCGCACAATCATTCTGACGCCATGCCGACAGCGCGCCGACCCAGCGGCCCTGCACCGCCCAGTCGCCGACTCCGTCCTGCGCCTTCGCGGCCATCACCCGCGCGTTCGCATCGTCGCCCTGTAGGAAATAGATCCACGCGATCTTCTGCTGCCACTCGGTCAGCGCCTCCGGGGTCAGCCCCGGCGTGCTGTCGAGCAGCGACTGCGCCTCGCGGCCCATGTCCGCCTTCACGTAGGGCTGCATCTTCAGCGCGAGATCGGCGGCGATCATGTCGCCCTGCAGGCTCTTCGCGCGCACCCGACGCGGTGCGCCGTCCTGCCAGATCAGTCGTTGCGCGGCGGGCAGGGGGGGCAGGTCGACCGCCCCACGCACTTTGGCCAGCCGGGAAATCTGTTCGGCTTCGGGCAGTTCGGGCGCTTCGTTGAGCAATGCGACGAGCGGCTCCATCTCGATCCGCGGCGAGCCTTTCGCGGTGTACATCTCGGCGCGCGCGATCGCGTGCAGCGGGCCGGGCTTCATCGTGTCGAGCTGGATCTGCGCGTCGGTCCACTTGCCGTCGCGGATCGCCGCGAACACCGTCTTGTACGCCTCGCGCTGACCCGCATCGAGCTGGTCCGGGATCTGCTCCAGCGTCGGTGCGCCGACCAACTGCGTCGAACCGAGCCGCATATCGCCACCCGGCTCGCCCGCGACGGTCGCCGCCATAGCCGGAAGGGGAAGAGCGCCGAGCCCCAGAGCGATGGCCGCCCGCGATACAGACCGAATCCGAATCATCTCACGCCCTCTTGCGATATCTGTTCGCGCATCAGCATCTGCAAATCCTTCCAGGCCTCGGCCTTGGCCGCTGGCTTCTCGATCAGAAACCGCGGATGAAAGCTCGCGACCACGCTCGTCATATGCGACGCGTCACCGACCCCTGTTTGTGCGGTCTTATGGTTAAACCCATGTAAACGCCCGCGCGCCGCCTGTAATTCCGTCCCGAGGATCGCACGGCTCGCCGCATTGCCCAGCAGCAGCAACCGCTTGGGCGCGACCAGGCCGATGTGATGCTTGGCGATTTCGGAGAGGCGCGCTTC
The DNA here is from genome assembly GCF_014358075.1 of Sphingomonas albertensis. Classification (GTDB taxonomy): domain Bacteria; phylum Pseudomonadota; class Alphaproteobacteria; order Sphingomonadales; family Sphingomonadaceae; genus Sphingomonas; species Sphingomonas albertensis. The sequence goes on from NZ_JACONT010000034.1 coordinate 10,240, forward strand.
GATCTCGCTTTGGATCCGCCCCGCCGTCGGCCGCTTCGCGCAGACCGCCGCGAGGTGCACCTCGTCACGGGTCAGCCCGATCGCCGCAAGCATCTTGTCGAGCAACCGACCCGATGCGCCACTCAGCAGGGCGCCGGCGTCGCCGTCGTCGCGATCGGGACAGTCGACAAGCACCATGACCGTAGCGTCAGCCGGGCCGACCGCTGCCAGCGAAACCCCGCTCCAGTCCGCCTCGGGAACCTCCGCACCGCTTCGCCAGTTGAGGAATTCGGCGAGTGAAACCGGCATCGCGGACGGTGCGGCAACCGACGCAACCGGTGCCGCGGCGGGCGCGACAAGCGGTTCCGGCGCCGCGAACCAGTCGCGCGGAACGTCGTCGACCAGCGTGTCGACGCCGGCCTCGTGCCACCAGTCGAGCGCACTCGCCGCGGCGTTTCGCCAATCGATGGTTTGATCCGCCCCCACAGGGTAACCTATGCTGCACGGTTGACGTGGCGGTCAACTCGCGCAATCGCCATATTGGACAAGATGGTGCCGGCCCGAGCCCGAACGAAGGGCGGGGCATCAAGCGCTTGGCCCCAAAGCTAGGCAATAAGGGGAGATCCCCGGGAGACGATGATGACGACACGTGAATCGATGCCCTATGACGTTGTGATCGTCGGCGCAGGCCCGGCCGGTCTCTCGGCAGCGATCCGTCTCAAACAGCTGGCCGCCGAGAAGGACGCCGAGATCAGCGTCTGCGTGCTCGAAAAGGGCTCGGAAGTCGGCGCGCACATCCTCTCCGGCGCGGTCATCGATCCGAAGAGCCTCGACGAGCTCCTGCCGACCTGGCGCGAGGACGGCTGTCCGCTCGTCGAGGTTCCGGTTACCGAGAACCATCACTGGATTCTGAGCAAGACGAAGAAGAGCGAGATGCCGCACTTCGTCACGCCGTCTTTCCTGCACAACAAGGGCACGTACACCGGCTCGCTCGGCAATCTGTGCCGCTGGCTCGCGGGCAAGGCGGAAGAGCTCGGTGTCGAGATCTTCCCGGGCTTCGCCGCCGCCGAAATTCTGTTCAACGACGACGGCTCGGTGAAGGGCGTCGCGACCGGCGACATGGGCGTCGCGCGCGACGGCACGCATAAGGGCGACTACACCCCCGGCCTCGAACTCCACGCGAAGTACACGTTCTTCTCGGAAGGGTGCCGCGGGCACCTGACCAAGCAGCTGATCGCCAAGTTCGCGCTCGACAAGGACAGCGATCCGCAGGTCTACGGCCTCGGCATCAAGGAGCTCTGGGACATCGATCCCGAGCTCCACGTCCCCGGCCGCGTGATCCACACGCAGGGCTGGCCGTTGTCCGAAACCGAAGGCTCGAACGGCGGCGGCTGGATCTATCACCAGGCGAACGGCCAGGTCTCGATCGGCTTTGTCACGTGGCTGAACTACACCAACCCGCATCTCTCGCCGTTCCACGAGATGCAGCGCTGGAAGACCCACCCCGAGATCGCCGCGCTGCTGAAGGGCGCCAAGCGCGTCAGCTACGGCGCGCGCGCGATCAGCGACGGCGGGCTGCAGTCGATCCCCAAGCTCGTCATGCCCGGCGCCGCGCTGATCGGCGACAGCGCCGGCTTCCTCAACGTGCCGCGCATCAAGGGCACGCATACCGCGATGAAGTCCGGCATGATGGCCGCCGAGGCCGCGGTCGAGGCGATCGTCTCGCAGCGCGGCCACGACGAACTCGCCGCCTATCCCGAGGCGTTCGACCGGTCGTGGGTCAAGAAGGAGCTGTCGGTCGTCCGCAACGTCGTGCCGCTGGTCAAGAAGTTCGGCGACCTGATCGGCTCGGGCCTCGCCGGCATCACGATGTGGCTCGAGCATCTGGGGATCAAGGTGCCCTTCACGATGCACCACCATCCCGACCATGAGAGCCTGTGGCGTAAGGACCTCGTCAAGCCGATCGCCTATCCCAAGGCCGATGGTGTCCTAACGTTCGATCGCCTCTCGTCGGTGTTCATCTCGAACACCAACCACGAGGAGGACCAGCCGGTCCACCTGACGCTCAAGGACCCGGCGGTACCGATCGAATACAACCTACCGATGTACGACGAGCCCGCGCAACGCTATTGCCCGGCCGGCGTTTACGAGGTGGTCGGCGAGGAGACCGGCGACCCGAAGTTCGTCATCAACGCGCAGAACTGCGTCCACTGCAAGACCTGCGACATCAAGGACCCCACCCAGAACATCAACTGGGTCGTACCCGAGGGCGGCGGAGGCCCCAATTATCCCAACATGTAAGCGTCTGTTTCTCGCACTAGGTCTCGCCGTGGCGGCTCCCGCCTCGGCGGGAACGGGTGATCTCTCCGCCTATCTGAAGGCCCGCGCCGCCGACGCCGCGGGCAGGCCGGACCTTGCCGCCGCCAGCTATGCCAAGGTGCTGGCGGCATCGCCCGACGATCCCGTCGTCGCGATCCGCGCCTACCGCGAGGCGCTGGAGGCGGGCGACATGCCGCTCGCCACCCGCGCCGTCGCCGTGCTGAACAAGGCGGGCGTTGCCCCCGCCGACGCCGCGCTTCTGCCACTCGCCGATGCCGCGCACGCGAACGACACCAAGGCTGCCGACGCGGCGATCGGCACGCTCGCCACCGGGCCGCTGGTGGTCCTCGCACCCTCGCTCTACGCTTGGGTAGCCCACGCCGAAGGCCGCGATCCCGGCCCCGCGCTCGCCACCGCCGCGAAGGACCCGGTCGCCAATCGATTCGCCACCGAAACCCGCGACCTGATCGCCAAGGCGCCCGCTCGGCAGCCGCTCGCGATCGGCATCTCGCGCCTGCTCGCGCACCTCGCCAGCGACCTCGCGCTCGGCGAACCCTCGCCGCTGTCAATCGCATTGGCTCAGGCATCGCTGCGCGCCGATCCAAGCTACGATCGCGCCCGCATCCTCCTCGCCCATGCGCTGGCCCGCAATGCACTGGTCGATCGCGCGCTCGTCGTCCTCGATCAGGTCGGGCCGAAAAGCCCGTTCGCGGTCGCCGCGGCCGCCGAACGGATCGACATCCTCGCCAATGCCGACCGCGACGGCGAAGCGCTCGCCGCCGCCAAGAACCGCGTCGATCAGCCGGGCGCGGACGCGGCGGACTGGCAGCGCTATGCCGACCTCCTCCTGACCACCGGCAACCCCGCCGAAGCCGCCACGTGGTACCAGCGCATCATCGCCGCGGACGGCAAGTCCGGCGGCAGCTGGGGCGCCTGGCTCCAATATGGCGGCGCGCTCGACCAAGCCGGCCGCTGGCCCGAAGCGCGCGATGCGCTCGAAAAAGCCGTCGCCCGCGGCCCCGCGCAACCGCTCGCGCTCAACTATCTCGGCTTCGCGCAGGTCGAGCACGGCGACGACATCCCCGCTTCGATCCGGTTGCTAGAACGCGCCAGCCGCCTCGACCCGACCAACGCCTCGATCACCGACTCGCTAGGCTGGGCCTACCACCTCTCCGGCGACACCGCGCGCGCGCTCCCCCTGCTCGAGCGCGCCGCGCAGGGCGAACCCGCCAATACCGAGATCGGCGACCACCTCGGCGACGCCTATTGGTCCGTCGGCCGCCAATACGAAGCCCGCTACGCCTGGCGCGCCGCGCTCCTAACCGCCGAACCCACCGAAACCGCACGCTTGACCGCAAAGATCGCCAACGGCCTCCCCCCAAAAGCCAGACGCTAAGTCCCTCTGCCACCGGGGAAAGGGAAGGGGAGAGGGGAGGGGCTCGTGCCGCCAATATCCGTCACCCCAGCGAAAGCTGGGGTATCCCACGAGGGACGCGCCGTCTGCCAAACCACGAGACCAGCCTCCGCTGGGATGACGGATGTTTTGTGGCTAAGCCGACGCACAATGCCGAACGCCGGCCCAGCAGCCAAAACCCCGAGACCCGCAATGTCCGCCATCACCGAACCCGCGCCCGCAAAGATCAACCTGGCGCTCCACGTCCGCCGCCGCCGCCCCGACGGCTATCACGACCTCGAAACGCTCTTCGCCTTCGCTACCGACGGCGACCTGATCACGGTAGAAGCAGCCCAAACCAACACCCTGACCATAACCGGCCCCTTCGCCGCAGCGCTCCTGCCAGTCTCAAACTCAACCCCCTATACCACCGCGGCGAAGGCCGGGACCCAGTTGGGAGCGGACAATGAAGACGCGTACGGCTCGCTCAACGCCGCCCCAAGCCACGCCCCTTGGAACGGCAACCTAGTAACCGCGGCAGCCGACGCCTTCACCGCCGCGTTCGCCCTAGGCACCTACCACGCCATAACCCTCGAAAAGCACCTCCCCATCGCCTCGGGCATAGGCGGAGGATCAGCCGACGCCGCCGCCACGCTCCGCGCGCTGGCTTGCCTTCACGGCGTCCCGTCAAGCCACCCCCGCCTTCACGAAATCGCCGCAAAGCTCGGCGCCGACGTCCCCGCCTGCCTCGCCAACCGCACCACGCTCGGCACCGGCAAGGGCGACACCCTTACCAATCTCGAAGGCCTATCGGGCACCCCACTTCTCCTGATAAATCCCGGCGTCGCGGTCTCCACAGCCGCCGTCTTCAAGACCTGGGACGGCCAGGACCGAGGCCCGATCCCTGAAGGCGACCTCCTCGCGCGCGCCCTCGGAGGCCGCAACGACCTTGAGCTGCCCGCGCTAGCGCTCGCCCCCGAAATTGCGGAAGTGCGCACCCTTCTCGACGCGGCGCACGGAGTCCTCCTGGCCAGAATGTCCGGCTCCGGCGCCACCTGCTTCGCCCTGTTCGAAACCCTTGAAGCCAGAGACGACGCCGCCACCGGCACCCGAGCCCACGGCTGGTGGACCCTCGCAACCATGCTCGCCTGATTAAACCCAACCCCGAATAAGCCCGATCCCCAATAAAGACTGAGCGGATCTCGATCAAAGATCGCCGCCTCTCCCGTCATTCCCGCGGAAGCGGGAACCCATATCGGCTGGCGTCGCAACAGGATCGCTAGCCTTGAGTTTATAGATCCACGCCTGCGCGGGGATGACAACCGGTCACATATCGATGCGGCCAAATCTTGCGGTGCCGCGTAGAGGGCTGGCGCGCCCGCAACCAAACCCCAACCCTTTTCCGCACAAATCCAACGTTCACTACTTGTTCCAGAAGAACAAAGAGAATACATGGTGTTTGACGCGTTGAATGGCACGCGCGCTTGCTTTAGCGATGGGAGCTTATCAATGGCCGCTAATCTGAAAGTGATCGACACCGGCATGGCAACCGCAACCAACGACCGCCAGAAGGCGCTCGACGCCGCACTCGCGCAGATCGACCGCGCGTTCGGCAAGGGCTCGGCGATGCGCCTGGGCTCGAAGGAAACCATGCAGGTCGAGGTCATCTCGACCGGCTCGCTCGGGCTCGACATCGCGCTCGGCGTCGGCGGCCTGCCGCGCGGCCGCGTGATCGAGATCTATGGTCCGGAAAGCTCGGGCAAGACCACGCTCGCGCTCCACGTCATCGCCGAAGCGCAGAAGGGCGGCGGCACCGCGGCGTTCGTCGATGCCGAGCACGCGCTCGACCCGGTCTATGCCAAGAAGCTCGGCGTCAACATCGACGAGCTGATCGTGTCGCAGCCCGACACCGGCGAGCAGGCGCTCGAGATCGTCGACACGCTCGTCCGCTCGAACGCGATCGACGTGCTCGTCGTTGACTCGGTCGCGGCGCTCGTGCCGCGTGCGGAAATCGAGGGCGAGATGGGCGACAGCCATGTCGGCCTCCAGGCCCGCCTCATGTCGCAGTCGCTCCGGAAACTCACCGGCTCGATCAGCCGCTCGCGTTGCATGGTGATCTTCATCAACCAGCTCCGCATGAAGATCGGCGTCATGTACGGTAACCCGGAAACGACGACGGGCGGCAACGCACTGAAGTTCTACGCCTCGGTCCGCCTCGACATCCGCCGCATCGGCGCGATCAAGGCGGGCGAGGAAGTCACCGGCAACCAGACCCGCGTGAAGGTCGTCAAGAACAAGGTCGCGCCGCCGTTCAAGCAGGTCGAGTTCGACATCATGTACGGGCAGGGCGTCTCCAAGCTCGGCGAGATCCTCGATCTCGGCGTGAAGGCTGGCCTCGTCGAGAAGTCGGGTGCGTGGTTCAGCTACGACAGCGTGCGTCTCGGCCAGGGTCGCGAGAACTCGAAGACCTTCCTCAAGGACAACCCCGAAACCGCCGACCGCCTCGAAAAGCAGATCCGCGCGCGCACCGACAAGGTCGCCGAGGAAATGATGGCCGGCCCCGACGCAGAAGACGGCGTATAAGGCTCTTCTTCCCTCTCCCTCCGGGGAGAGGGAGGGGCCCATTGCTCTCGCAATGGGAGGGTGAGGGCACGCGGTTGATCGTGCAGGAGCGTGGCGGCATTGGGCTTGCATCGGCTTTGCGCCGGCGTCGGATTTCTACGTAGGCATCGCACCGCCGCTCCCCCAACACTTCACCCAGGCGAAGGCCGGGGCCCAATTGGAAAGGTGGCAATAACGAAGCGCGATCTTTCGTTACGACCGTCCCCCTACTTGGCCCCGACGTCCGCCGGGGAGGCTGCTCTCACCCAACGGCAGCACCCGCCCCCTTGTTCTCCCGCGAAGGCGGGAGCCCAGTCTGGGTCCCCGCCTTCGCGGGGAAACAAGGAGGCGCAGACCGCCGCATTGAGTGCAGACCCCGCGAAGCCATTTAACGGGCTTAATGAAGCCGCCAAATACCCAGCGCCAAACCCACGCGAGCGTCTATACTTCCCATACTTCACCCCAAACCGCCGCCCCCCGATCCGACCATGAGGCCCCCGACCCATGACCACCGCCTACGACTGGACCGGCCGAATAGGCGACGTCTGGGCCGCGGAATGGCGCCGAACCGACCGCAGCTTCACCAATCTAACGCCGCACCTCAACGCAGCAATCCTCGCCGCCACCCCCCAAACCCGCAAGATCATTGACATAGGCTGCGGTGCCGGAGCAACCACGCTCGCCCTCGCGCAAGCCCTCCCGAACGCGACCGTAACCGGCATAGATCTCTCGCCGACCCTGATCGAGATCGCCAGACACCGCGCCGAAACCCAGGCCAACGCTCGCTTCGAATGCGCCGACATCACCGTCGCCGCCGCGGACCACGCCCCGACAGACCTCTACGTCTCACGCCACGGCGTCATGTTCTTCGCCGACCCCATCGCCGCCTTCGCCACGCTCGCCGAAACCGCCGCTGCCGACGCCTCGCTCGTCTTCTCCTGTTTCGCCGAACGCGCCGCCAATCGCTGGGCCACCGAGACCGTCGCTGCGACCGGCGGCGATTCCGACGCTCCTGCCAGCACCGCACCCGGCCCCTTCGCGTTCGCCGATCCGGCATATGTCGCCGGAATCCTAGCAACCGCAGGCTGGCGTGTCGCTCCACCCCAGCGCCTCGACTTTGCCTACCGCGCAGGCGAGGGCACCGATCCCGTGGCCGACGCCGTCGACTATTTCCGCCGCATAGGCCCGGCCGCCTCCGCCATCCGCGACGCCGCCTCCGAGGAACGCGAGCGCCACATCGCGCGTCTCACAGACGTCTGCGCACGTCACAGCGATGGCGACACGGTGGAATTTCCCGCGGTCGCCTGGATCTGGACCGCGCACAAATCAGCGATTTAGAAAAACAGGCGGAGCCAACATGATTATCGTCCACCACCTCGAAAACTCGCGATCGCAGCGCATTTTGTGGATGCTCGAGGAGCTCGGCCTCCCTTACGAAATCAAGCGCTACGAGCGGAACAAGCAGACCATGCTGGCCCCGCCAGAACTCAAGAAGGTCCATCCGCTCGGCAAGTCGCCGGTGATCGAGGATGACGGCCAAGTGATCGCCGAGACCGGCGCGATCGTCGAATATCTCGTCGACAAGGCGGACGGGAAGCTCGGCGCCCCCGCGAACCGTACCGACGCGCTACGCTACCGTTTCTGGCTACATTATGCGGAAGGCTCGATGATGCCGCCGTTGCTGCTGAAACTGGTCCTCGCGCGCATCCCGATCATGGGCAAGGTCGCGGTCAAGAAAATCCAGCCAATGATCGACGTCCACCTCGACTATGTCGAATCCGAACTGTCGCAACGCCCCTGGTTCGCGGGCGCAGAGATGACCGCTGCCGATATCACGATGAGCTTTCCCTTGGAAGCCGCCCGCAGCCGCGGCGGCCTGAACGAGTCCCGCCCCGCGACGATCGCTTGGCTCGCGAAGGTCCACGCCCGTCCGGCGTATCAGGCAGGGCTGAAGAAGGGCGGGCCGTACGCCTACGCTTGAGGGCTGCAGATCAGGAACCGAGCCGAGGCTGAGAACGCAACCTTCCCCTATATACCTCTCCGGCGAAGGGCGGGGCCCAGGTGGAAAGGTTGGAGTAACGAGGCGCGGCGGTCACGATTCGCGTCTCCCAACTGGACCCCGGCCTCCGCCGGGGCGGTACTTCGTCATTGGTCCGCCAGCTAAAAGGGGCATCCTTGAGATGTCATCGGTTCAACATCGCCGTCCAACTTCAAACCTGCCCCGGCCCGATCTTCTCGTAGCTGTCCACATTCACCTTCGGCCCATGCCCGGTCGGCGCCACCGGCGGATCACGGTCGGCCGGCTCACGCTCGTCGAGCCCGCCTTCCCATTTCGCCACCACGGTCGCCGCCACGGCATTGCCAATGACGTTCGTCGCAGACCGCCCCATATCGAGGAAATGATCCACCGCCAGGATCAGCAAGATCCCAGCCTCCGGGATCTTGAACATCGACAGCGTCCCCGCGATCACCACCAGCGACGCGCGCGGCACCCCCGCGATGCCCTTCGACGTCACCATCAGCACCAGCAGCATCGCGATCTGCTGCCCGATCGGCATGTGGATGCCGTAGGCCTGCGCGATGAACAGCGACGCGAACGTCATGTACATCATCGACCCGTCGAGATTGAACGAATAGCCGAGCGGCAGCACGAAGCTCGCGATCCGCGGCGGCACGCCGAACCGGTCGAGCGCCTCCAGCGTCCGCGGATACGCTGCCTCGGACGACGCCGCCGAGAACGCCAGGATCAACGGATCGCGAATATACCGCACTAGCAACCGCGTCCGCGGTCCGATCAGCAGGAACGCGATCCCGATCAGCATCGCCCACAACAGCGCCAGCCCGATATAGAAAGTCAGCATGAAATAGCCGAGCTGGCCGAGGATGGTCGGCCCCCGCTCGGCGAGCGTCGCGGTTACCGCCGCAAACACCGCGAACGGCGCGAACCGCATCACGTAGTTGGTGATCTGGAGCATCACCGCGACCAGCGCCTCGATCGCCTTCACGAGCGGCGCCGCTTTCTCCCCTACCGCGGTAATCGCGACGCCCACGAACACCGAGAACACGACGATCTGCAAGATTTCGTTGCTCGCCATCGCCGCGATCATCGAATCCGGCACGATATGCGAGATGAATTTGGCGAGATCGAACGCCGCGGCATCGACTCCGCTCGACGCGGTCGCCGGCGGGATCGCGAGTTCCAGCCCGACGCCCGGCTGCAACACATTGACCAGGATCATGCCCAGGGTGAGCGACAACAGGCTCGCGCAGATGAACCAGCCGAGGCTGCGCAATCCGACCCGCCCGAGCGCGCCGGTATCCCCCATATGCGCGATCCCGACCACCAGCGTGGAGAACACCAGCGGCGCGATGATCATCTTGATCAGCCGCAGGAACAGCGACGTCACGATCGAGAAATACCCGGCGATGTCCTTCAATTGCGCGGCGGACTCGGCCGTGCCGTCGTCGATCGTCGCGTTCAGAACCCAGCCGACGACCATCCCCGCGACGAGGCCGAACAAGATGTAATAGGTTAGCCGCTTGGCCATTAATCGCTCCCGAGACTTGGCGACAGGGAAGGGGATTGCGGCGCCCGGGTCAAGGACCCTATCGTCCGGCGATGTCGACCACCCCCCGTAAATCCGCCGTCGGTCCCTCGCGCCGCGACCTGCTGAGCCTTGTGATGGCGGCCCCGCTGCTGTCGATCCCCGCGATCCTTCGCGCCGCCGAGCCGGACCTGTCGGCGCTGTCCGACATCACCGGCGCGAGCAGGCCGATCGATGCCGCCGAACGCACCGCAAGGCTGGCCCGCGCGCAATCGCTGATGAAGGCGGCCGGCATCGGCGCGGTGCTGATCGAGCCGGGATCGTCGATGATCTACTTCACCGGCGTTCGCTGGCACACGAGCGAGCGGCTGACGCTGGCGGTCCTGCCGGTCGAGGGGGAGCCGTGCATCGTCACGCCGTTTTTCGAGGAGCCGTCGGTGCGCGAAACGCTCGCCGTCCCCGCCGAGGTGCGCGTCTGGCAGGAGGACGAGAACCCGCTCGCCGTGGTCGCGGGTTTCCTGCGCGACCGCAAGCTCGCCACGCGGCCGATCGGGCTGGAGGCGGAAGTGCGCTATTTCGCCTATGCCGGCCTCCAGCGCGTGCTTCCCGAGGCGAAGATCGTCTCCGCCGACCCGGTCGTCCGCGCCTGCCGGATGATCAAGACGCCCGCAGAGATCGCGCTGATGCAGGCGGCGACCGAGGTCACGCTCGCCGCCTATCGCTGGACCTACGCGCGGGTCGAGAAGGGCATGACCGGCCCCGAGATCGGCGCGCTGATGAATGCCGCGACCCGCAAGCTTGGCGGCGCACCCGAATTCGCGCTGGCGCTGATCGGCGAGGCATCGGCCTATCCGCACGGCAGCCGCGAGATCCACCGCGTCGCCGACGGTCAGGTCGTCCTGATGGACTGCGGCTGCACCGTGCAGGGCTATCAGTCCGACATCTCGCGGACCTGGGTCCACGGCACCGCGACGGCCGACCAGCGCAAAACCTGGGACCAGGTCGCCCGCGGCCAGCAGATCGCGTTCGCCGCGGCGAAGATCGGCGCGACAGCGGGCAGCGTCGATGACGCGGTCCGCCGACATTACGAAACGCTCGGCTACGGCCCCGGCTACAAGCTTCCCGGCCTGTCGCACCGCACCGGCCATGGCATCGGCATGGACGGCCACGAACCCGTCAATCTCGTCCGCGGCGAGACAACGAAGCTCGCGGCCGGGATGTGCTTTTCCGATGAGCCGGGTATCTACATCCCCGGCAAATACGGCGTCCGCATCGAGGATTGCTTCCACATGACCGACGCCGGCCCGAAATGGTTCAGCGAACCACCCAAGTCGATCGACGCACCGCTCTGAGGAAGGGGACGACATGAAACCGCACGCCGCCATCGCGATGATCCTGCTGCTCGGGGCGAGTGCGCCGCCCGGTCCGAAGGCGACGTCGACGCGGCCGCCGATCCGTGTCGGCACGTGTGCCTTCACGACGGTAGGCGTCGTGACTCAGCGACTTGAAGACAATGGTCGTCCAGTCCCCGGCTCCGGATCGAGCATCACCCTGAAGAACGGCGTCTACGGCGTCTCCTACGATCAGGTCGCGGCGGTCCAGCATTCGCGCGTCGGCGACCGGGTGATGACCTGCCTCGCCAAGCTGCCGACGCACTGCCCGCCGGGCGACCAGCGCGGCAAGTGGTACACGACCACCAATCTGCGCACCGACGAGTCTTGGACGCTGCCCGATGCGGAGCACATGTGCGGCGGTGCATGATCGGCTACCCGCCGCTCTCCACCGCCCTACCAATCTCCACCGCCCCGACCAATCTCCACCACCCCGACCAATCTCAACCACCCCGGCGAAGGCCGGGGCCCAATGGGGTGACGAGCATAACGAAGCACGGCGCTCCGTTATTTCCACCTTTCCAATTGGGCCCCGGCCTTCGCCGGGGTGGTGGAGTGCGGGGTAGTGGGTGTGAACGGCGGCGACGGCATCACTCCCTCGTTCTCCCGCGAAGGCGGGAGCCCAGACTGGATCCCCGCCTTCGCGGGGAGACATGCTGCTTGCGGTTCAACGGGATGCCTTGGCCACACCCAACACCTCCACTTGAGCGAACCGCGCCGCTCGCCTAAGTCCCCGCGCATGACATCGACGAACGACATCCGCCGCGGCTTCCTCGACTATTTCGGATCGCAGGGGCACCAGATCGTGCCCAGCGCGCCGCTCGTGCCGCAGAACGACCCGACGCTGATGTTCGTCAACGCCGGGATGGTGCCGTTCAAGAACGTCTTCACCGGCCTCGAATCGCGTCCCTACACCACCGCCACCTCGTCGCAGAAATGTGTCCGCGCAGGCGGCAAGCACAACGATCTCGACAATGTCGGCTACACCGCGCGCCACCATACTTTCTTCGAAATGCTCGGCAATTTTTCGTTCGGCGATTATTTCAAGGAGCAGGCGATCGTCCACGCCTGGACGCTGCTCACGCGCGAATGGGGCCTGTCGCCCGATAAATTGACGGCAACGGTCTACCACACCGACGACGAGGCGTTCGATCTCTGGAAGAAGGTCGCCGGCCTCCCCGATCACCGCATCATCCGCATCCCGACCAAGGACAATTTCTGGTCGATGGGCGACAACGGACCATGCGGGCCATGCTCGGAAATCTTCTACGACCACGGCGACCACATCTTCGGCGGTCCTCCCGGCAGCCCCGACGAGGACGGCGATCGTTTCGTCGAGATATGGAACCTCGTGTTCATGCAATATGAGCAGGAGGATGCCGAGATCGTCGGCAACCTGCCCAAGCCCTCGATCGACACCGGCATGGGGCTCGAGCGCATCGCCGCGGTCATGCAGGGCGTCACCGACAATTACGACACCGACACCTTCAAGGCGCTGATCGCGGCGTCGGGCGCGCTGACGCATACGGCGACCGACGGCGCCAACACCGCCAGCCACCGCGTGATCGCCGATCACCTGCGCACCGCCGGCTTCCTGATCGCGGACGGCGTGCTGCCCGCGAGCGAGGGCCGCGGCTATGTCCTGCGCCGGATCATGCGCCGCGCAATGCGCCACGCGCACATCCTCGGCGCCAAGCAGCCGCTGATGCACCGGCTGGTCCCCGCGCTCGTCACCGAGATGGGCGCCGCCTATCCCGAACTGTCGCGCGCACGCCCGCTGATCGAGGCGACCCTCCAGCAGGAGGAAACGCGCTTCCGCCAGACGCTCGACAAGGGGCTGAAGCTGCTCGACGAAGCGACCACCGGGATGACCGACGGCACGCTGGCGGGCGACGTCGCGTTCAAGCTCTACGACACCTACGGCTTCCCATACGATCTGACCGAGGACGCGCTGCGCGAACGCAACATCGCGGTCGACCGCGAAGGCTTCGACACCGCGATGGCCGAGCAGAAACGCGCCGCCCGCGCCGCTTGGAAGGGCTCGGGCGCAAAGGCCTCGGACGACATCTGGTTCGACATCGTCGAGCAGACCGGCGGCACCGAATTCCTCGGCTACGCATCGGATACGGGCGAGGGTGAAGTTGTCGCACTGGTCAAGGATGGCGCACGCGTCGACCACGCCACCACCGGCGATACGGTCGCGATCGTCGTCAACCAGACGCCCTTCTACGGCGAAAGCGGCGGCCAGGTCGGCGATGCGGGCCACATTTCGAACGACAGCGGCCTGCGCGCGAACGTCACCGAGACGTCGAAGCAGCTCGGCCGCGTGTTCGTCCATCACGCGATCGTCGACGCGGGCGAGATCAAGGTCGGCGACCCGGTCAAGCTCCAGATCGACGTCGCCCGCCGCGCGCAGATCCGCGCCAACCATTCCGCGACGCACCTCCTGCACGAGGCCTTGCGCGAACGTCTCGGCACGCACGTCGCGCAGAAGGGGAGCCTCGTCGCGCCCGATCGCCTGCGCTTCGACTTCTCGCAGCCGGTCGCGATGACCCCCGCCGACATCGCGCAGGTCGAGGCCGACGTAAACGCGCAAGTCCGCGGCAACGGCGCGGTGACGACGCTGCTGATGACCCCCGACGACGCGATCGCGATGGGCGCGATGGCGCTGTTCGGCGAGAAATACGGCGACGAGGTCCGCGTCGTGTCGATGGGCTCGACGGAGGACGGCACCTACTCGATCGAGCTGTGCGGTGGCACGCACGTCAACGCGCTCGGCGACATCGGCCTGTTCAAGGTCGTCGGCGAAGGTGCGGTCTCGAGCGGCATCCGCCGTGTCGAGGCGCTCACCGGCGAAGCGGCGCGCGCCTATTTGACCAGCCGTGACGACCGCCTCCGCGAGGCCGCCGCAGTCCTGAAGTCCACCCCCGACGAGGTCCCAGCACGTGTTGCGTCCCTCCTCGAAGACCGCCGCCGCCTCGAACGCGAACTCGCCGACGCGAAGAAGGCGCTGGCGCTAGGCGGTGGTGGTTCGGGCGAAGCGGCCGGCCCCGAACAGGTCGGCGGCGTCGCGTTCATCGGGCAGGTGCTCAACGACTTCGAAGCCAAGGGTTTGCGCGGCGCAGTCGACGAGGCCAAGCAGCGCCTGGGGTCCGGCATCGCCGTGATGGTAGCGATCAACGACGGCCGCGCCTCGGTCGCGGTCGGTGTGACGGCGGATTTGGTGGCGAGCCACAACGCCGTCGACCTGCTCAAGATCGCGGTGGCCACGCTAGGCGGGCAGGGCGGGGGCGGCCGTCCCGACATGGCGCAGGGTGGTGGTCCTGACGGGGATAAGGCGGCAGAGGCAGTGGCTGCAGTGCGGGCTAAGCTCGAGGCGGCGGGCGCCTGAAACACGCCGCCGTCATACGCTAACCCCAAGCAGTGTTCCCCCGCGGACGCGGGGGCCCAGCTAAATACCGTCAGCGTACGTGGCTCCTGGCCCCCCGCCTTCGCGGGGGAACAACCTTCTACGCTAGATATCCAAAGCCCACCCATCACGCCCCTTAGGATCGAACGGCCCCTCCGCCACGAACCTCACCGCCCCAGCGCGCAACCGAAGCACACTCCAATCCCCCCGCCGGTCGACAGCCTCGAGCGAGCACCCGCAAGCCTCATACGCCGCCACGACCCCAGCCCGCTGCGTCTCCAGCAACCCGGCCAGCACGATCGTCGCCCACACATCCGAAATCGAAGCGATCTCCGGCGCCATCGACACCAGCGGCCCCGCCAGGATATTCGCGATAACCAGATCATACGGCGCCCGCGCCACGATCGCATCGTTCAGTGTGCCATCGGCCACCACCAGATCGATCCCCCCGACCCCGTTGAGCGCCGCATTCTCAGCCGTCACATCGATCGAGACCGGATCGATATCCGTCCCCATCACCGCCGCCGCGGGCCAAAGGTGCGCGGCCGCGAACGCAAGCAGGCCCGTCCCAGTCCCGATATCGACGACATTCGAAAACTCGGCGTCCCCCAACCCGTCGAGCATCGCCAGACACCCGCTGGTCGTCTCGTGGTGCCCCGTCCCGAACGCCCGGCTAGCCTCGATCAGGAACGCCCGCTTGTCCGCCGGCACCGCGCCCGCATGCGCCCCGGTATGCACGAAGAACCGCCCGACCGACAAAGGCTCGAGCCCGGCCTGGCTCATCATCACCCAGTCCGCATCGCCCAGCCGCTCGACCGCGATTGTCGCCCCCGCCGCACTCGGCACCAGCGCGCGCACCGCAGCGACCGTGTCCGCCGCCGGCTCATGCTCGAAATACGCATCGAGCCGCCACGACTCGACGTCATCCTCGATCTCCTCGGTCGTCATCAGCACGGCGTCGCCCGGAATCGCGTCACCCAGATCGCCACTCGCATCGATCGCCTCGGCCTCCGCCCGCGTGCAGGGGAGGGTGAGCTTCCAACTATCGGACATAGCTCGCCCCATTCACGTCGATCACCGATCCGGTCATCGAAGCCGGCGCCTCGAGCGCGCAATAGCGGGCGACCGACGCGACCTCCGCCGGATCCGCAACCTTGCCGAGCGGAATATCCGCCAACAACGCATCCCCCCCCCGGCTCGACAGATAATCCTCCGCCATCCCGGTCATCGTGAACCCCGGGCACACCGCAAACGCCAGAATCCCCTCGCGAGCATAGCCCCGGGCGATCGTCTTGGTCATCGCCACCATCCCCGCCTTCGACGCGGCATAATGCCAATGCGCTGGCGAATCGCCGCGATACGCAGCCCGGCTGGCGATATTGACGATCCGACCACCAACACCCCGAGCCTGCCAATGCAACACCGCCAACCGGCAAAGCTCGGCCGACGCGGTCAGGTTGATGCGCATCGTCCGCTCCCACTGCGCAGTCCAGTCGTCATCGGCGAGCGGCGATGCCTCGAACACGCCAGCATTGTTAACGAGCACATCGATAGCGCCGCCAGCCTGCTCCAGCGCAGCGTTCCACAACGCAGTCGGCCCCGCAGGATCGCTGAAGTCGGCCGGGATACCGCTAGCGGTCCCATGTCCGATAACGGAAGCGCCCGCGTCGGTCAGCGCCGCCTGAATAGCCGCGCCGATACCGCGGCTTGAGCCGGTAAGAAGAATGGTCATCCGCACGCTCTAGCGCCGCAGGCCGTGTCCGTCATCACGCCGAAGAAGGAATGGTTCACGCGGAGACGCGGAGGCGCGGAGATGGTGCGCATTTGGGCGCGGGGCGGGTAATGCCGAGGTTTCGAAGAACCTCCGGTTCCGCTAAAGCCTCCGCGTCTCCGCGCCTCCGCGTGAACCCAACCTTCTTACTCTGCCTCCCCCTCAAGCCACGCTAGCCGAGAACCCGTCCGCCGCCCCGCGCAACACACCGAGCTGGTCGTCGACGTCGCCGAACGCGTGGCCCAGCTGGTCGATCTCCGCCGCCACCGCCTCGGTATCCGCCCGAATCGTCGCGATCGTCATAGACATCGAGTCCGCCGCAAGCGCCGTCTCGTCGACCGCGGCGGTGATCGCGGAGACGGTGCGCGCCTGCGCCTCCATCGCATGGCGGATCCGGTCGGCGCTGTGCTGCACCTCGGTCACCGTCGCCTTGATCCCCGCATTGGTCGCGACCGTCGCCGCGGTCGCCGACTGGATCGCGGCGATCTTCGCGGCGATGTCGTCGGTCGCCCGCGCGGTCTGGCTGGCGAGCGATTTCACTTCCTGCGCCACCACTGCGAAGCCGCGCCCGGCATCGCCCGCCCGCGCCGCCTCGATCGTTGCGTTCAGCGCGAGCAGGTTGGTCTGCCCGGCGATGCTGCGGATCAGCCCGAGGATCGATTCGATCGATTTGGCATGCTCGCTCAGCGCTTCCGATACGCCGACCGCCTCGCCGGTCTGCGCACAGGCGCGGTCGGCGATGGCCGCCGCCGCCTCTACTTCGGTGCGCGCATCCTCGATCGCGCGGATCAGCCCGGCGGTGGTCTGCGCCGCCTCGCGCATCGCCACTGCGGACTGCTCCGCCGCCGCCGCGACTTCGCTCGCCTTGCACAGCATGCCGCGGGTCGAGGCCGATGCCCCCGCCGCCTGCACCCGGATCCGTGCCCCCAGCGCAGCGGTGTGCTCGATCGACGCCGCGATGCTGCCCCGGAACTCGGTTGCGCGCGTCTGACGTTCGACCCGCGCCGCCTCGGCATCGCTGGCGCCGAGATGCGACGCCATGATGTCCGCCTCGATCAGCGCCAGCCGCTGCACCACGTCGCTCAGCGTCCGCATCGCCGACATGTCCGCACCCAGCCGGTCGGCAATCAGGTTCAGGGTGACGCTGTGCGCAAACGCCAGCGACGAGAGCAGCGCGGGCAGGGGGATGCCCGAGCGATGCGAATCCTCCGCATGGCTGATCGCCATCGCCTTCCAGGCGTCGTCGGTGGGCGCGCTATATTGCAGCCGGACATAGTTGCCGCTCGCCGTGATCCGCTGTTCGAGCAGGCCGGGTGTGAAATGACGCCGGATATGCTGCGCCGATTCCAGCGACAGGTAATGCCGCCAGAAGGTTTCGGCGATCTTGCGGTGATCTTCGGGTTCCAGCAGCGCGCTGAGCGTGGCACAGGCCGGCTCGATCAGCCCGTCCCAGTCATAGTCACGAACGCGTTCGCGCAGCGGCCGCTGGTCGCCGCCCCAGTTTCGGGCTGGTACGCGCGCGCCGTCACGTGTCCGTTCGGAACCGGCAGGCTGCCCCCCGTCTTGGATGGGTGGGCTGGAAATCCTCTCCTGATGCTCGATCATCGCCCCCTCCTGAAGGTCCGTTATGCAGCGACCTTCGCAACGAAATCGCCCGCGCTGTTCTTGAGGTTGCCCAGTCGCGTATCCAGCACGTCGAAGCCGCGGCCGACGCCGTCGATCTCGGTCGCGACCGTCTCGGTATCCTCGCGGATCGCGGCGATCGTGGTCGACATCGAGTCCGCCGCCAGCGCGGTCTCGTCGACCGCCGCCGTGATCGCGGTCACCGTCTGCGCCTGGGCTTCCATCGCATAGCGGATCCGGTCGGCGCTTTCCTGCACCTCGGCCACGGTCGCCTTGATCGAGGCATTGGTATCGACGGTCGATCGTGTCGCGGACTGGATCGCGGCGATCTTCGCGGCGATATCGTCGGTCGCGCGCGCAGTCTGGTTGGCGAGGCTCTTCACCTCTTGAGCAACGACCGCGAAGCCGCGTCCGGCATCGCCCGCCCGCGCCGCCTCGATCGTCGCGTTCAGCGCCAGCAGGTTGGTCTGCCCGGCAATGTCGCGGATCAGCCCCAGGATCGACTCGATCGACTTCGCATGATCGCTGAGCGTCTCGGACATGCCGACCGCCTGGCCCGCCTGCGCCGATGCGCGGTTGGCGATTTCGGCGGCCGCCTCCACTTCGGTGCGTGCATCCTCGATCGCGCGGATCAAGCCGGCGGCGGTCTGTGCCGCCTCGCGCATCGCCACTGCGGACTGCTCGGCTGCGGCGGCGACCTCGCTCGCCTTGCCCAGCACCGCGCGCGTCGATGCCGAACTGCGCATCGCCTGCTCGCGCAGCATGTGGCCCTCGTCGGTCGCCGTCTCGACCATCGCCGCAATCCCGTCACGAAACTCCGCCGCCAGCGTATCGCGGGCGACTCGCGCCGAGTGTGTGCTGTACGAATTATAGATCGCGACGGTGATCTCGCCTTCCAGCGCGGACAGCCGCATCAGCGTATCGATGTAGACCGGCAGCTTGGCATCCGACCGGTCGACTCGCCGCATCAGCACTTCGAGCGCTGCACGATCGCTCGCGCTGATCATCGACAGCAGCGCCATCGGTGAAACATCGGCGACATAGGCTGCGGCGACCGATCGTTCGATCGATTCCACCCATGCACGGCCGCTGGTGTCCAGGAACCGGTTGCGCAGGAACGTGCAGCCGACCTCGATCATCCGCTCGGTTTCATGCGAAGCCCAGATCCGTTCGTCGGAGAAACACCGCAGCCACTGCTCCCAATACGCCTTCGAAACATGCGTGATCTCGGGGGCGAGCGCGGCCCAGACTTCGCGGCCCGCATTGGCGAGGCTGCCATCGAAGTCGAAGACCCGCAGCCGTGCCGCGAGGTCGACGGAGGCCGCAATCGCGCCGGGAACCGGCAGGTCGGTAGTGGTCAAGACGATGGACTCCGGATCAGGTATATGTGTCCTGTGCTACAGCGTATGTCTTAAGGGCGGGTTAGGGATCGGCCGTGCGACCGCCTCCACCAAAATCATTTCGCATCCGGACCGTCCTAATCGTTGGGCGTTACTCGGCAGTGTCATGGGTTATCGGACCGCCCCCAATGGGTTGCATCGCAGCACGCGGTGGCTAATAGGTCGCCCGATCTATATATTGTGAACCAAGATAATTTTGGTTCGTCATCTTCTGGTTCGAGGACTCCGCCCTTGGCATCGCGCAACCCGGCACGCCCGCTCTCTCCCCATCTGCAGGTCTATAAATGGGGCCCGCACATGCTGGTCTCGATCCTGCACCGCGTGACCGGCAGCGGGATGGCGACCGTCGGCAGCCTGCTGCTCGTCTGGTGGCTCGCCGCGATCGCCGCGGGCGATCAGGCTTATGCGACCTTCGTCGACGTGTTCACCACCGACACCGGTGGCCTCAACATTCTCGGCTACATCGTCGCGGTCGGCCTGACGCTGTCGCTGTTCCAGCACATGATGACCGGCATCCGCCACATGGTGCTCGATATCGGCGCGGGCTACGAACTGAAGCGCAACAAGATGGGCGCGCTCGCGACGATGGTCGCATCGGTCGCGCTGACGATCGTGTTCTGGCTCTACATGGGGATCAAGTAATGGGTAGCGGTACGGCAATCGGTCGCGTCCGCGGCCTCGGCAGCGCGAAACACGGCGCGCATCACTGGTGGCAGCAGCGCCTGACGGCGGGCTCGAACCTGTTCCTCATGCTGTGGCTGATGATCTCGGTCGCGCGGATGCCCGGCTATGATTACGCCGCGGTCCACATGTGGCTGCAATCCGCCTGGGTCGCGGTGCCGATGGCATTGCTGATCCTGTCGGTATTCTACCATTTCCGTCTCGGTCTTCAGGTCGTGATCGAGGATTACCAGCATGGCGAGAGCCGTGTCGTGACGATGATCCTCCTCAACCTGTTCACCTTCACGCTGGGCGGCATCGCCCTGTTCGCGATCCTGAAGGTCGCCTTCTCCGGAGCCCCCGCGTAATGTCAGCTGCCTACAAGATCATCGATCATACCTATGATGCGGTCGTCGTCGGTGCCGGCGGCTCCGGCCTGCGCGCCACGATGGGCATCGCCGAGAGCGGCCTGAAGACCGCGTGCATCACCAAGGTGTTCCCGACCCGCAGCCACACCGTGGCAGCGCAGGGCGGCATCGCCGCGTCGCTCGGCAACAACTCGCCGGATCACTGGACCTGGCACATGTTCGACACCGTCAAGGGTTCCGACTGGCTCGGCGACCAGGACGCGATCGAGTATCTCTGCCGCGAGGCCCCGCAGGCGGTCTACGAACTCGAACACGCCGGCATGCCGTTCAGCCGTAACGAGAACGGCACGATCTATCAGCGTCCGTTCGGCGGCCACATGCAGAACATGGGCGAGGGCCCTCCGGTCCAGCGCACCGCCGCCGCCGCCGATCGCACCGGCCACGCGATGCTCCACGCGCTGTATCAGCAGAGCCTGAAGTACAACACGGACTTCTTCGTCGAGTATTTCGCGCTCGACCTGATCATGGAGAACGGCGTCTGCCGCGGCGTCATCGCTTTGTGCATGGAAGACGGCTCGATCCACCGTTTCCGCAGCCACCAGACTGTGCTCGCCACCGGCGGTTACGGCCGCGTCTATTTCTCGGCGACCTCGGCGCACACCTGCACCGGCGACGGCAACGCGATGGTGCTCCGCGCCGGCCTGCCGCTCCAGGACATGGAGTTCGTCCAGTTCCACCCGACCGGCATCTACGGCGCGGGCGTGCTCATCACCGAGGGCGCACGCGGTGAGGGCGGTTACCTGACCAACTCCGAGGGCGAGCGCTTCATGGAGCGTTATGCCCCGTCGGCGAAGGACCTCGCCTCGCGCGACGTCGTCAGCCGCTCGATGGCGCTCGAAATGCGCGAAGGCCGCGGCGTCGGCAAGAACGGCGACCACATCTTCCTGCATCTCGATCACATCGATCCCAAGGTGCTCGCCGAGCGCCTGCCGGGTATCACCGAGACCGGCAAGGTCTTCGCCGGCGTCGATCTCACGCGCCAGCCGCTGCCCGTCACGCCGACCGTGCACTACAACATGGGCGGCATCCCGACCAACTTCCACGGCGAGGTCGTCAACCTCGTCGACGGCAACCCCGACGCGGTCGTCCCCGGCCTGTTCGCGGTCGGTGAAGCGGCCTGCGTCTCGGTCCACGGCGCCAATCGCCTAGGCTCGAACAGCCTGATCGATCTCGTGGTGTTCGGCCGCGCGACCGGTCTGCGGATCAAGGACACGCTGAAGCCCGGTACGGCGCACGCGCCGCTGCCGAAGGGGTCGGAAGACCTCGCGCTGACGCGTCTCGACCACTTCCGCAACGCGAGCGGCGGTTCGCCGACCGCGCAGATCCGTCTCGACATGCAGCAGACCATGCAGAAGCATTGCGCCGTGTTCCGCGACACCGAGCTGCTGAACCAGGGCGTCGAGAAGATGGCCGGGATCTACAGCCGGATGACCGACGTCGCCGTGAAGGATCGCAGCATGATCTGGAACACCGATCTGGTCGAGACGATGGAGCTCGACAATCTGATCGGCCAGGCGGTCGTGACGATGAACTCGGCGGCCAACCGCACCGAGTCGCGCGGCGCGCACATGCACGAGGATTTCCCAGAGCGCGACGACGCGAACTGGATGAAGCACACCATCACCACCTTCAACGGCTGGGGCGGCAAGGGCGGCGGGACCAAGATCGATTTCCGCCCGGTCCATGACTACACGCTCACCGACGACATCGACTACATCAAGCCCAAGAAGCGGGTATATTAATGACCTGGGCCATCATCGCGATCGGATTCTTGGTGCCGGTCGCGGTGGGGCTCACGACGCGCTTTCAGCCGATGATCGCCGGCTTCCTGTGGCCAGTGGTCGTCGCGCTACTGATCGCGATCTACGTCTTTGCCATCGAACCCCGCGGCGTGGGCGAAGAACCCCAGAAGATCGCAATCACCTTCTACGCGCTGTTCTCCCTAGTGGGCGGCGTACCCGGCGGCCTCGTAGGCTGGATTCTCCAGTACAAGCGCGCGAGCAAGGCGAGCTGAACGCCCTCCCGTTCTCCTGCGAACGCAGGAGTCCAGGGTTACGGAACGCGGCATTTGTGATCCTAGACTCCTGCGTTCGCAGGAGAACGGGCGTGGACACGTCAGACCGCAAACATCTCCCCCAAGACATCCAGCACCGCGCGAAGCGTCCGCGCATCGATCCGCCCCATCCGCTTGATCAACCGCCCCCGATCGATCGTCCGCATCTGGTCCGGCAACACCAGCCCGATCGTCCCCTTGAACGTCACGGCGACCCGAAACGGCGCCGGATGGCTCCCCGTCGTCAACGGCGCGACGATCGCGGTCCGCAGGTGATCGTTCATCTCGTCCGGTGAAACGACCAGGCAAGGCCGCGTCTTCTGGATCTCGCTCCCGACCGTAGGATCGAGCGCGGCCAGCCAGATCTCACCGCGCTTCACGCGTCGGTCACCACGTCAGTTTCGCGTCGTCGGCAACGCCAAGCCCAAGCCACTCCAGTTCCTCACCGGTCGCCGCAAGCCCAGCCGCAGCCTCCGCCCAACCATCGCGCGCAACGCGTTCGGCGGGCGTCACGATCAGCTTTCCATCCTCGACGCGCAAATCCATTGCCGCCCCGGTTGTGGCGCCGATCGCCCCGAGGATCGATCGGGGCACGATCATCCCAGTGGAGTTGCCCATCTTCCGCAACGACGTCCGCATCTTCAGTTCCTCTTCGCCACGAAGATACCATTGTTGATGAGTGCTAACAATGTTGGAACACGCGCGCTGAAGTGCTGATATGCAGCAACCCATCCGGAACCCGCCGCCCCCGCAAAAGTTTGCCGCGGCATGACCGACACATCCCCCGCTTCGAACGCCCGCAACTACCCGCTGCTGGCCGCCCCGCACATCCACCTCCACGGCCCCGTCGACGATGCGATGTACGACAATTTCAAGTCGCAACTCGTCGCCGCGCCCACCGAAGGCCCGCTGGTCGTCTCGATCACCACGCTCGGCGGCGATCCCGAAGTCGCGCGCGCGATGGGTGACAACATCCGCCTGCTCCGCGAATATACCGGCCGCGAGACGCTGTTCCTCGGCAAGGTCGCGGTCTACTCCGCCGGCGCGACGTTCATGTCCGCCTTCCCCGTCGATAGCCGCTTCCTCACCCGCAACAGCCGCATCATGATCCACGAGCGCCAGATGCAGAGCACGATCGAACTGAACGGCCCGCTCAACACGCTCTCCTACACGCTCAAGGCCAAGCTCCACGAGATCGAGGACTCGATCAACATCCAGGAGGAAGGTTTTCGCGCGATCGTCGAGGGTTCGAAGGTGTCGCTCGAGGAGTTGAAGAAGAAGGCCCCCTCCAACTGGTACATCGAGGCAGAGGAAGCCCGCGACCTGGGGCTCGTCCTCGACATCATCTGACCAAGCGCGAGCAGCCGACGCGACAGCGGGTGTGACGCATGTTGCACCCGCGAAGCTAAGGATTTGCGGGGAGGGCCCCTGTCATGTATCGGCTCTGACAACCTATAATCACACCACGGACGGACCGCTCGCAATGGCCGAATTCTCGCTCCCGAAAAACAGCGTCGTCAAGAAGGGCGTCAAGCACGCCTCGACCAGCGGGGGTAAGCGTCTCAAATCGTTCAAGGTCTACCGCTACGATCCCGATAGCGGCGAGAACCCGCGTTACGACACGTTCGCGCTCGATCTCGACGACACCGGCCCGATGGTGCTCGATGCGCTGATCAAGATGAAGAGCGAGCAGGATTCATCGCTCACCTTCCGCCGGTCGTGCCGCGAGGGCATTTGCGGCTCGTGCTCGATGAACATCAACGGCAAGAACGGGCTCGCCTGCACCACCGCGATCGAGGATTGCAAGGGCGAGGTCCAGATTACGCCGCTGCCGCACATGGACGTGATCAAGGACCTGGTCCCCGACTTCACGCATTTCTATGCGCAATATTCGTCGATCAAGCCGTGGCTGCAGACCGTCACCCCGCCGCCCTCGGGCAAGGAACGCCTCCAGTCGCCGGAAGACCGCTCGAAGCTCGACGGCCTGTACGAGTGCATCCTGTGCGCCTGCTGCTCGACCTCGTGCCCGAGCTATTGGTGGAACGCCGACAAGTTCCTCGGCCCCGCGATCCTGTTGCAGGCCTATCGCTGGCTCGCGGACAGCCGCGACGAAATGACCGGCGAGCGCCTCGACGAGCTCGAGGATCCGTTCCGCCTGTATCGCTGCCACACCATCATGAACTGCGCGAACGCCTGCCCCAAGGGCCTCAACCCCGCCAAGGCGATCGCCGAGATCAAGAAGATGGAAGCCGAACGGATCGTCTGATCCCTTCGATACGGGCCTTCGACTTCGCTCAGTCCCTACTCAGGACGAACGGGGGGTATAAATTTCCGTTCGTCCTGAGTAGCTGCTGAGCTTGTCGAAGCGGCGTATCGAAGGACAGGTTGTTGACCACCCCCCATTCCGTAGAAGCAGAAGACCCAGCCAACCCAGGCTGGCGCAGCTGGTCGCTCTCCGACCCCACCCGCTTCAACACTCTCCTCGGCCCCATGCTCTACCGCGTCGACGGCCACACCGTCCGCGTCCGCATCACCCCCGAGCATCGCCACTCGAATCTCCAGAACAACGTCCACGGCGGCGCGCTCCTCGCGTTCATCGACGTAGCCCTGTTCGCAGCCGCCAGAGGCTTCGGCCTGATCACCGCCGGCACCGCGGTCACGCTCGATCTCAACACGCAATTCATCGGCGGCGGCCGAGTAGGCGAACCGATCGAGGCGCAGGTCGAGGTCCTCAAGGAAACCGGCCGCCTCTTGTTCCTGCGGGGTCTCGTGGTGCAAGGGGACGACGAAACCAAGATCGCCGCCTTCTCGGCCACGATCCGCAAGCCGTCGCCGAAG
Source organism: Sphingomonas albertensis (assembly GCF_014358075.1). Classification (GTDB taxonomy): domain Bacteria; phylum Pseudomonadota; class Alphaproteobacteria; order Sphingomonadales; family Sphingomonadaceae; genus Sphingomonas; species Sphingomonas albertensis. The sequence goes on from NZ_JACONT010000034.1 coordinate 35,650, forward strand.
CCGCCGAAGGGCTGACCCCGGCCGCTATCACCACCCCGGCGAAGGCCGGGGCCCAATTGGGAAACGATCAGTGTTGAAGCGCCCCGCTCCGTTATCGAAACCTCTCATATTGGGCCCCGGCCTCCGCCGGGGTGGTAAAGAGGTGGGGAAGTGACCGTCCTAAAAGCCTACGAAGCCCTCGTAGGCTCGGGCGAACTCCGCCCCGATCCCGAACAGGCCGCCGCCGCCGCCCGCCTCAACACCCTCGCCACCGAACTCGCTACCCCCAAATCCACCGGCTTCTTCGCCCGCTTCTTCAAGAAACCAGACCCCCGAGGCGTCTACCTCTGGGGCGGCGTAGGCCGCGGCAAGTCGATGCTGATGGACCTGTTCTTCGCGAACGCCCCCGTCGAGAAGAAACGCCGCGTGCATTTCGGCGAGTTCATGCTCGAGGTCCACGCGCGCATCGCCGCCGAACGTCGCAAGGAAGTCGGCGACCCGATCGTCCCCGTCGCCACCGCGATCGCCGACGAGACGCGCCTGCTCGCGTTCGACGAGATGATGGTCACCAACAGCCCCGACGCGATGATCCTCTCGCGGCTCGTCACCTCGCTGCTCGATTCCGGCGTGACGATCGTCACCACCTCCAACCGCCTGCCCGCCGATCTCTACAAGAACGGCCTCAACCGCGAGCATTTCCTGCCCTTCATCGCGACCATCGAGCAGCGGCTGGACGTGCTCCCCCTCAATGGCCCGGTCGACTATCGCCGCGACCGGCTCGGCAGCCAGGACACCTGGCTCGTCCCCAACGGTCCCGAAGCGACTGCGCAGCTCTCCGCCGCATTCTTCCGCCTCACCGACTTCTCGACCGACGACAGCGAGCACGTCCCCGCCGAAGACCTCGTGGTGCAGGGCCGCACGCTCCGAGTGCCCAAGTCGCTCAAGGGCGTCGCGGTGTTCAGCTTCAGGAAGCTGTGCGGAGAAGCCCGCGGCGTGGCCGACTACCTCGCCATCGCGCGCAAATTCCACACCATCATCCTCGTCGGTATCCCCAAGCTCGGCCCTGAGAACCGCAACGAGGCGGCGCGCTTCGTCGCGCTGATCGACGCGCTGTACGAGCACAAGGTGAAGCTCCTCGCAGCCGCCGATGCGCAACCCGGCGACCTCTACGAAAGCGGCGATGGCAGGTTCGAGTTCGACCGCACGATCAGCCGCCTCGAAGAGATGCGGTCCGAGGACTATCTCGCGGAGGGGCACCTCTAAGATTATTGCACATGCGAACGATTTGCAATAACTACCCGCTTTTGTCCTTTTAGCGGTTGCCGTAGCGGGATAATGCGCGTAACCGGCGTCACCAATCACCCCGCACATCAGACGGAGACGGATTGGAATGGCTCGCAAGAAGATCGCGCTGATCGGCGCCGGTAACATCGGCGGTACGCTCGCGCACCTCGCAGCACTCAAGGGCCTTGGCGATATCGTCCTGTTCGACGTCGCCGAGGGCATCCCCCAGGGCAAGGCGCTCGACCTGTCGCAGTGTGGCCCGGTCGAAGGCTTCGACTCGCAGATCACCGGCTCGAACGACTACGCCGACATCGCCGGCGCGGACGTCGTCATCGTCACCGCAGGCGTAGCCCGCAAGCCCGGCATGAGCCGCGACGACCTGCTCGGCATCAACCTCAAGGTCATGAAGGCCGTCGGCGAGGGCATCAAGAATAACGCCCCGAACGCGTTCGTGATCTGCATCACCAACCCGCTCGACGCGATGGTGTGGGCGCTGCGTGAGTTCTCCGGGCTGCCGCATCACATGGTCGTCGGCATGGCCGGCGTGCTCGACTCGGCGCGCTTCAGCCACTTCCTCGCCGACGAGTTCAAGGTCTCGGTCAAGGACGTCACCAGCTTCGTGCTCGGCGGCCACGGCGACACGATGGTCCCGGTCATCAGCTACTCGACCGTGTCGGGCATCCCGGTGCCGGATCTCATCGCGATGGGCATGTCGAGCCAGGAAAAGATCGACGCGATCGTCAAGCGCACGCGCGGCGGCGGCGGCGAGATCGTCGCCCTGCTGAAGACGGGCTCGGCCTATTACGCGCCGGCGACCAGCGGCATCGCGATGGCCGAGGCATATCTGTACGACCAGAAGCGCGTGCTTCCGGCGGCGGCGTATGTTTCGGGCGAGTATGGCCTTACCGATCTGTACGTCGGCGTGCCGGTGGTGATCGGGGCGGGCGGCGTCGAGAAGATCGTCGAGATCAAGCTTGATGATGAAGCCAAGCAGAACCTCACCGTGTCGGTCGATGCGGTCAAGGAGCTGATCGTCGCCTGCAAGGGTATCGACGGTTCGCTGAACTAAGGTGACCTCCCGCCCTGCCTCCTTGTTCACCCGCGAAGGCGGGTGCCCAGACTGGGTCCCTGCCTTCGCGGGGAAACAAGGAAGCGGACGGTGAGCATAGCCGGCTACGTCTACATGATGGCGAGCCGGCGCAACGGAACGATTTATCTCGGTGTCACCAGCGACCTCGCCGCACGATCCTACCAGCATCGTAACGGCCTGATCATCGGTTTCACGAAAACGCACCACTGCAAACTTCTAGTTTGGTATGAAGTGCATGACGATCTGGACAACGCGCGCTTGCGCGAACTTCAGATGAAGAAGTGGAACCGGCAGTGGAAACTGTCCGAGATCGAACGAATGAACCCCGACTGGAACGACCTGTTCGAGTCACTGTTTTAATCCTGTTCCCCAACGGGGACACAAGGAGCACTAGATGAGCATCCTCGTCGACAAGAACACCAAGGTAATCACGCAAGGCATGACCGGCGAAACCGGCAGCTTCCACACCAAGATGGCGCTGGAATACGGCACGCAGATGGTCGGCGGCGTCACGCCCGGCAAGGGCGGTACGACCCACCTCGACCTCCCCGTCTACAACACCGTCGCCGAAGCCAAGGCGATGACCGGCGCGACCGCATCGGTCATCTACGTGCCGCCTCCCTTCGCCGCCGATTCAATCCTCGAGGCGATCGACGCCGAGATCGAGCTGATCGTCGCGATCACGGAGGGCATTCCCGTCCTCGACATGGTCAAGGTCAAGCGCGCGCTGTCGGGCTCCAAGTCGCGCCTCATCGGCCCGAACTGCCCCGGCGTGCTGACCCCCGGCGAGTGCAAGATCGGCATCATGCCCGGCTCGATCTTCAAGAAGGGCTCGGTCGGCGTTGTCAGCCGTTCAGGCACGCTCACTTATGAGGCCGTGTTCCAGACGTCGAACGCAGGCCTCGGTCAGACGACCGCGGTCGGCATCGGTGGCGATCCGGTCAACGGCACGAACTTCATCGACGTGCTCGAGCTGTTCCTCGCCGACGACGAGACCCAGTCGATCATCATGATCGGCGAAATCGGCGGCGACGCCGAAGAGCAGGCGGCACAGTTCCTCCGCGACGAAGCCAAGCGCGGTCGGTCGAAGCCGATGGCAGGCTTCATCGCCGGCCGTACGGCGCCTCCGGGCCGTCGCATGGGCCATGCCGGCGCGATCGTGTCGGGCGGCAAGGGCGACGCGGAGAGCAAGATCGCGGCGATGGAAGCTGCCGGGATCAAGGTCTCGGAAAGCCCCAGCCTGCTCGGCGAGACGCTGCTGAGCGTGTTGAAGGGTTGATCTGACTACCCCTCTCCCTTCGGGGAGAGGGACGGAGCTGCCTCTTGGCAGCGGAAGGGTGAGGGCACGTGACCGCCCGTGCCCTCACCCTCCCACCCGCAAGTGCGGGCGGGCCCCTCCTTCTCCCCCGCGGGGAGAAGGACACTGAGGACGAGAACGATGGGCTACGAAGGCCAGGATTTCAGCGATATCGCAGCCGGCGTCAGCCCGGCGTTCGTGGAGACGCTCTACGCCAAGTTCAACGCGGACCCGGCCTCGGTCGAATCCGGTTGGCGCGCGTTCTTCGAGGGTCTTGAAGGTTCCGCGCAGGGCCCGAGCTGGGAGAGCGCCCGCTGGCCGCTCACCACCACGGACGACCTGACCGCCGCGCTCGATCCGACCCAGATGGAGCCCGCGCCCAAGCCCGCCAAGGGTGGCAAGCCCGCTCCCGCCGCAGCGGCACCCGCTCCCGTATCGAAGGAAGAGATCGCCAAGGCCGCGGCCGACGCGATCCGCGCGCAGCTGCTCGTCCGGACCTACCGCGTCCGCGGTCACCTCGCCGCCAACCTCGATCCGCTCGGCCTTTCGAAGCGCGAGATGCCCGAGGATCTGAAGACCGAATATCACGGCTTCTCCGACGCCGACATCGACCGTAAGGTCTATCTCGGCGGCACGATGGGCTTCGAATGGGTCTCGATCCGCGAGCTCGTCGACACGTTGCGCAAGAATTACTGCGGCAATGTCGGCCTCGAATACATGCACATCTCCGACGTCGAGGAGCGCCGCTTCCTCCAGGAGCGCATGGAGGGCCAGGACAAGGCGATCGAATTCTCCACCGACGGCAAGAAGGCGATCCTCACCAAGGTGATCCAGGCCGAGCAGTGGGAGAAGTTCCTCGGCAAGAAGTATGTCGGCACGAAGCGCTTCGGGCTCGACGGCGGCGAATCGATGATCCCCGCGCTTGAGAGCGTCATCAAGTATGGCGGCCAGATGGGCGTGCGCGAGCTCGTCATCGGCATGGCGCATCGCGGTCGCCTCAACGTGCTGGCGAACGTGATGGCCAAGCCGTTGCGCGTGATCTTCCACGAATTCGCCGGCGGTTCGGCCAATCCCGACGACATCGGCGGTTCGGGCGACGTGAAGTATCACCTCGGCACCAGCACCGATCGCGAGTTCGACGGCCACAAGGTTCACATGAGCCTCGTCGCCAACCCGTCGCATCTCGAAGCCGCCGACCCGGTCGTGCTCGGCAAGACGCGCGCGATCCAGACGCTCAACAACGATCTGAAGGACCACGTGGCGAGCTTGCCCGTGCTGATCCACGGCGACGCGGCGTTCGCGGGGCAGGGGATCGTCTGGGAGTGCCTCGGCTTCTCGGGCATCCGCGGCTACAACACCGGCGGTTGCGTCCACTTCATCATCAACAACCAGGTCGGCTTCACGACCTCGCCGCAGTTCGCGCGCTCGTCGCCTTACCCGTCGGACGTCGCCAAGGGCGTCCAGGCGCCGGTCTTTCACGTCAATGGCGACGATCCCGAGGCGGTCACCTTCGCAACCAAGATGGCGATGGAATTCCGCCAGAAGTTCCACCGCGACATCGTCATCGACATGTGGTGCTATCGCCGCTTCGGTCACAACGAGGGCGACGAGCCGTCCTTCACGCAGCCGCTGATGTACGACATCATCCGCAAGCACCCCGGCGTCTCGTCGGTGTATGGTGATCGCCTGATCAAGGAAGGCGTGATCGACCAGGCCTGGGTCGACGAGAACGTGAAGCAGTTCACGCTCCGTCTCGAAGGCGAGTTCGAAGCGGGCGCGTCGTACAAGCCCAACCGCGCCGACTGGTTCGGCGGTCGCTGGACCGGCCTCAGCGCGCCGACCGATGGCGGCTCCGCGCGTCGCAACGTCGAGACCGGCCTGAGCCAGAAGCTGTTCGACTCGCTCGGCCGCACGCTGACGACGATCCCCGACAGCGTTAAGATCCACAAGACGCTCAACCGCGTGATCGATGCCAAGCGCGAGATGTTCAAGTCGGGCAAGGGCTTCGACTGGGCGACCGGCGAAGCACTCGCGTTCGGCGGCTTGCTCTCGGAAGGCTACGGCGTCCGCCTGTCCGGCCAGGATTCGGGCCGCGGCACCTTCTCGCAGCGCCATGCCGTCTGGGTCGACCAGACCGACGAGCACAAGTACGTGCCGTTGCAGGAGATCGAGCACGGGCGTTTCGAAGTGCTCGACAGCCCGCTCAGCGAATACGGCGTGCTTGGGTTCGAATATGGCTATGCGCTCGCCGACCCGAAGACGTTGGTCCTCTGGGAGGCGCAGTTCGGCGATTTCGTCAACGGCGCGCAGATCATGATCGATCAGTTCATCACGAGCGGCGAGTCGAAGTGGCTCCGCGCCAACGGCCTCGTGATGCTGCTCCCCCACGGCTATGAAGGGCAGGGGCCAGAGCATAGCTCGGCACGTCCCGAGCGTTTCCTCCAGTCGTGCGCGGACGACAATATCCAGGTCGCGAACTGCACCAGCCCGGCGAACTATTTCCACCTGCTTCGCCGGCAGATGCACCGCAACTTCCGCAAGCCGCTGATCGTGATGACGCCGAAGTCGTTGCTGCGCCACAAGCTGGCGGTTTCGAATGCCGAGGATTTCCAGGGCGACAGCCACTTCCGCCGCCTGTTGTCGGATACCAATCCGGCCGCCGACGTCGATACGAAGCGTCTGGTCCTGTGCACCGGCAAGGTCGCGTACGACCTGATCGAGGCACGCGACGCGGCGGGCGACACCGACACGCAGATCGTCCGCGTCGAACAGCTCTATCCCTTCCCCGGCAACCCGATCGCCGAGCGCGTCGCACGGATGCCGAACCTGGAAGAGATCGTCTGGGCGCAGGAAGAGCCGAAGAACAACGGCTATTGGTTCTTCGTCGAGCCGCTGATCGAGGAGGCGCTGGCAACGGTCGACTCTCGCGTGAAGCGCGCGCGCTACGCCGGGCGCAATGCCTCGGCCTCGCCCGCGACCGGCCTGATGAAGCGTCACCAGGCCGAACAGGGCGCGCTCGTCGCCGACGCGCTCGGCCACTCCGTCCGCGACGAAATCCGCCGCACCCGCGCAAACTGATTGAACCCGGACCCTGTTTTCCTGCGAAAGCAGGAACCCAGGGTCCGGCAGAGTAACCCTAGGCCCCTGCGTCCGCAGGAGCACAAAAGGTAGAAGCAAACATGGCAACCGAAGTCACCGTCCCCGTCCTGGGTGAATCGATCACCGAAGCCACCCTCGGCGAGTGGCTGAAGCAGCCCGGCGATCCCGTCGCGGTCGACGAGCCGATCGCCAGCCTCGAGACCGACAAGGTCTCGGTCGAGGTCCCGTCGCCCGTCGCCGGCGTCATGGGCCAGCACGCGGTCGCCGTCGGCGACACCGTGCAGGTCGGCGCGATGCTCGCCACGATCGACTCCGGTGACGGCGCCGCCGCGTCGGCGCCCGCACCCGCCGCGACGGCAACGCCAGCCGCTGCTCCTGCCAAGGACGAGTCCGGCGCAGGCTATGGCGACCAGCCCGGCGCCGGCACCAGTGACTCCCCCGCCGCACTCTCGCCGTCGGTCCGCCGCGCGGTCCTCGAGCACGGCGTCGACCCCGGCACCGTCAAGGGTACCGGCCGCGACGGTCGCATCACCAAGGAAGACGTGACCGCCGCCGCGTCGAGCAAGCCCGCACCTGCTCCGGCCGCAGCGCCCGCCCCGGCCGCAGCGCCCGCCGCCGCATCGGGCCGCGGCGAAGAGCGCGTCCGCATGACGCGCCTCCGCCAGACGATCGCCAAGCGCCTCAAGGAAGCGCAGAACACCGCCGCGATGCTGACGACGTTCAACGACGTCGACATGACCGCGGTGATCGAGGCGCGCGCCAAGTACAAGGACCTGTTCGAGAAGAAGCACGGCGTCCGCCTCGGCTTCATGGGCTTCTTCGTGAAGGCCGCGACGATGGCGCTACGCGATATCCCGTCGGTCAACGCGTCGATCGACGGCGACGACATCGTCTATCACGATTACGCCGACATCTCGGTCGCGGTATCGTCGCCGGGCGGCTTGGTCGTCCCGGTGATCCGCGATGCCGACCAGATGTCGGTCGCGACGATCGAGAAGACGATCGGCGACTTCGGCAAGCGCGCCAAGGAAGGCGCGCTCAAGATGGACGAGATGAAGGGCGGCACGTTCACGATCTCGAACGGCGGCGTGTTCGGCTCGCTGATGTCGACCCCGATCATCAACCCGCCCCAGTCCGCGGTGCTCGGCCTCCACCGCATCGAGGAGCGCCCGGTCGTCGTCGACGGCCAGATCGTCATCCGCCCGATGATGTACCTCGCGCTCAGCTACGACCACCGCCTGATCGACGGCCGCGAAGCCGTGACGTTCCTGGTGGCGCTCAAGAACGCGATCGAAGATCCCACGCGCATCCTGATCGACCTCTGACCCACGAGGGCTCCTCGTTCTCCTGCGAACGCAGGAGCCCAGGGTCACGGACACCACCCTCCGTAACCCTGGATTCCTGCGTACGCAGGAAAACATGAGACTCGGTTTCGTCTACCTGATGGCGAGCAGCCGCAACGGAACGCTCTACCTCGGCGTCACCAGCGACCTGCTCGCCAGAGCCTACCAACACCGCAACCGCCTGATCGACGGCTTCTCCAAGGAGCATGGCTGCATCCTCCTTGTGTGGTTCGAGGCGAGTGACGACATACAATCTGCACGGCAACGCGAACTGCAGATGAAGAAATGGAAGCGGGCCTGGAAGATCGACCTGATCGAACGGACCAACCCGCACTGGAAGGATTTGTACGAGACGCTCTTCTAACCCGTTCTCCTGCGAACGCAGGAGTCCAGGGTAACAAGCGGCGCCTCCCGTAACCCTGGGCTCCTGCGTTCGCAGGAGAACGACGGAGATGAAGAATGGCTGACTACGACTATGACGTCCTCGTGATCGGTGCGGGCCCCGGCGGTTACGTCGCGGCGATCCGTGCAGCGCAGCTCGGCCTGCGCACCGCTTGTGCCGAGTCCCGCGAGACGCTCGGCGGCACCTGCCTCAACGTCGGCTGCATTCCGTCGAAGGCGCTGCTCCACGCCTCCGAGATCTACGAGGAGGCCAAGGGCGGCCACATGACGAAGTTCGGCATCGATTTTCAGGGCGTCACGCTGAACCTCGACCAGATGCACGCCGAGAAGGCCAAGGCCGTCAAGGAACTCACCGGCGGCGTCGAATTTCTGTTCAAGAAGAACAAGGTCACCTGGCTCAAGGGCAAGGCCGCATTCCAGGACGCACACACGGTCGACGTGGCGGGCCAGAAGGTCACCGCTAAGAACATCGTCATCGCCACCGGTTCGAGCGTCATGCCGCTCCCCGGCGTCGAAGTCGACCAGAAGACCGTCGTCGACAGCACCGGCGCGCTCGAGATCCCCAAGGTTCCCGAGCACATGGTCGTCATCGGCGGCGGCGTGATCGGCCTCGAACTCGGCTCGGTCTGGCGTCGTCTCGGCGCGAAGGTCACGGTCGTCGAGTTCGTCGACCAGATCCTCCCCGGCTTCGACGGCGAAGTCCGCCGCGAGACCGCCAAGCTCTTCAAGAAGCAGGGCATGGAGCTGAAGCTCTCGACCAAGGTCACCGGCGTCACCGTCGCCGACGGCGTCGCGACCGTCACCGTCGAGCCCGCCGCGGGCGGCGCATCCGAGACGCTGACCGCCGACGCAGTGCTCGTCTCGATCGGGCGGAAAGCGAACGTCGACGGCCTCAACCTCGATGCCATTGGCCTCGAGCTCAACAAGCGCGGCCAGATCGAAACCGACCACAGCTTCCGCACGAAGGTCGACGGCGTCTGGGCGATCGGTGACTGCATCCCCGGCCTGATGCTCGCGCACAAGGCCGAGGACGAGGGCGTCGCGGTTGCCGAAAACATCGCCGGCCAGACCGGCATCGTCAACGAGGACGTCATCCCGAGCGTCGTCTACACGATGCCCGAGATCGCCGGCGTCGGCCTGACGGAAGAGGCCGCGAAGGAAAAGGCGGAGATCAAGGTCGGCAAGTTCCCGTTCGCCGCGAACAGCCGCGCCAAGACCAACCGCGACACCGACGGCTTCGTGAAGATCATCGCCGACGCCAAGACCGACCGCGTCCTCGGCGTCTGGATCGTCTCGTCGCTGGCGGGAACGCTGATCGCCGAAGCCGCCATCGCGATGGAATTCGGCGCGACCAGCGAGGACATCGCCTACACGTGCCATGCGCATCCGACGCATGCCGAGGCGATCAAGGAAGCCGCGATGGCGGTACAGGGCAAACCCATCCATATCTGACCGCGCAAGGCCGTAGCGAAAGCTACGGCCAAGCTTCCAGCGGTCGGATCGGCCGGCGCGGCCAAAAGCCGCGTCAGACGACAGGGGCTTTGCCCCTGTCCGGCCAAGCCAAGCCTAAGCTGATATTTTGAGAGGGGGCCCGGGGTTCACACCCCCGCCCCCGCGGGGGGGTTATAAAAAAATGCGGATG
>NZ_JACONT010000035.1 GCF_014358075.1 Sphingomonas albertensis
CTCACCACGAACGGTACGCCCGCGGTGAACCCCCTCCACCAGCTGCGCTGGTCCCCCTCCCCGTGCCGGGGAGGACTAGCCGATCCGCCCGCCTACCGCCCTCAAATCCTCGACGAACCGCGCATATTCCTCGGCAGCCTGAGCCGGGTCCGGCAACCGCAGCAGATAGCTCGGATGCACCGTGATCCAGGCCTCGCCGCCATCCTGCAACTGCAACGCCCGCCCACGCTCGCGTCCGATCGTCATCACCTTGCCGAACAACGACCGCGCCGCCGTCGCCCCCAGCGCCACCGTCACCTTCGGCTTGATCAGCATCTGCTCCTGCTCGATCCACCAGCGACACGCATCGATCTCGCCCGCACCCGGCTTCGCATGGATCCGCCGCTTGCCGCGCTGCTCGAACTTGAAGTGCTTGACCGCATTGGTGACGTACGCCCGCGACCGGTCGACGCCGGCTTCGGCCATAGCCTTGTCGAACATCTGGCCGGCGGGGCCTACGAACGGTCGCCCGGCAAGATCCTCCTGGTCGCCGGGCTGCTCGCCGACGAACATCAGCGGCGCATCGACCGGGCCCTCGCCGAACACGGTCTGCGTCGCCGGCTTGTAGAGCGGACACCGCGTGCACCCCGCCGCCTCGTCGCGCAAAGCCTCCCACGCGATCAGGCTGTTGCCACCGACCGTATCGCGCGCCTTCGCAATCATCCCGCTCTCCCGCGCCTGCGCTGCCGCCAGCAGACCCGGCACCAGCGCGGTCTCGGGCATGTTTTTCCAGTATTTCTTCGGCATCTCCTTCAGCATCGCGCCGATCTTCACGCGGGCCGGGTTGAAGATGCTGGCATAATAGGTCTTCCAGACCTCCTCGGTCGGGTCCCCGTCGGGCGCGTCCGCCTTGCTGGCGCCGGGGCCTTCGCTCAGCGCCTTGCCGTCCCAGTGGACCGAGACCTCGGGAGTCAAGATCGACCAGCGCATGCTGGCAAACCGGTTGACGAAGAACGCGGCGTTGGCGCGCACGATGTGATGATCGGGCTCGAACCACGCGACGAACCGCGTGCCGTCTTCTTCCTCGACCTCGCGGAAGCGCAGGAACGCGCGCATCTTGTGGATATCGCGGCGGACATCCTTGGCGATACGGTCGAGCCGGCGGACGAGCGGGTCGGCGCGGTCCTCGATCAGCTTGGGTTCACGGCGAAGGCGGAAGAGCAGCGTGTAGAGCAGTGCGAACCGCTCGGGATCGCTGCCGAGGATCGCGCTACGGGCGAGATCGAGGAACGCGCGCGGCACGGAGAACGCGCCCGGGGCCGGGGCAGGGGCTGGCTCGGCGACGGTCGCGAACAAGTCGGCCGGCTCGTCGCCGACCTGCCAGACCACGTCGTCGGGTGGCACGTCCTCGGCGATCAGTCCGCGCGCGGCATCACGCCAACCGTCGAAATCGTCCGGTTCGGAAAGCGTTACGACGCGCATATCTTCCCCCCTCCCTGGAAGGGAGGGGCTGGGGGTGGGTTGCTCTCGAGGGAATGCTGCGCCTGCCTCGGGCCGACCCACCCCCAACCCCTCCCTTTCAGGGAGGGGAGCAGATTGCGCGCAGTCCTCACGCGAACATTTCCATCTGTTTCGGCTTCGGCGCGACGATCGGCCGCAATTCCGCGCGATCCGCCAGCACCACCGGTCGCCAATCCTCGGCAATGATGAACGGCCGCAACTTGGCAACCGACACCGTCAACCGCGCCACGTCCGCCAGATGCAACCGTCGCCAACGCCGGCTCGTCAAAATGCCATTGACCGCCTTCACCCCCAGCCCTGGAACCCGCAACAGCATCTCGCGCGGCGCCCGGTTAACATCCACCGGAAAGCTCCCGCGAAACTTCAACGCCCAGGCGAGCTTCGGATCGATATCGAGCGGCAGCATGCCCGTCGCGTCGTCGGCAGCCGCCACCACCTCGTGCGGCTGGAACTCGTAGAACCGCATCAGCCAGTCCGACTGGTACAGCCGGTGCTCGCGCATCAGCGGTGGGCGTTGCAGCGGAAGGACCGCGCTCGCGTCGGGGATCGGGCTGAACGCCGAATAATACACGCGTCGCAGGCCGAAGCGGTCGTACAAGGTCGACGCCTTCCGCACGATGTCACCATCCGTCGCCGCGTCCGCGCCGACGATCATCTGAGTCGACTGGCCAGCTGGGGCAAAGCGCGGTGCGGACTTGTACTTCGCCTTCGCATCCTTGCCGTCGATGATCGACGCCTTCACCTCCGCCATCGCGGTCTCGATCCGCACCCCGTCCTTCTCGGGCGCGAGCCGCTTCAGCCCGTTCACCGTCGGCAGCTCGACGTTGATCGACACCCGATCCGCATACAGCCCGGCCTGATGGACCAGTTCGGGATCGGCATCGGGGATCGTCTTGAGGTGGATATACCCGCGGAAATGATGATCCTCGCGCAACGACCGCGCGACCTCGACCATCTGCTCCATCGTGTAGTTCGACGACGCGATGATCCCCGACGACAGGAACAGCCCCTCGATGTAATTGCGCTTGTAGAAGGCGATCGTCAGGTCGACGACCTCCTTCGCCGTGAACCTTGCGCGGCGGACGTTCGAGCTTTTGCGGTTGATGCAATAATGACAGTCAAATATGCAGCTGTTGGTCAGCAGGATCTTCAGTAGCGAAATGCAGCGACCGTCCGGCGCATAGGCATGGCAGATCCCCATCCCCTCGGTCGAGCCGAGCCCCTTGCCGTCCTTCGAATTGCGCTTGGTCGTACCCGACGACGCACACGACGCATCGTATTTGGCCGCATCGGCGAGAATCTCGAGCTTTTCACGGGTATCGAGCTGGGCCATCCGTTCGTCTTACGTTCCGCTATCGCAAGTGTCGATTGATCGACATCAACGATTCCCGTGATAGGCCTCAGTCGAAGACGTACCGGAACAGATCGACGAATCCGCCAAGGCTGACGGGCAGGAGCAGCAGCACCAGCGCGTAGAACAGCAGGATCCGGCTCAGCGCCTTCTCGTGCTTGAAGGCGGGCCGGCGTGGTGGCAGCTCTTCCCTGCGGGGCCAGTTATGGGTCTCGTCGAGGAACATCTCGGTCTCCAGGCGATCGTCCGCACCGCATGCCTCCAACCGAACGCGGTATCCACGACACCGGTGGCAAGCGGCAGCACATGATGCGAAACCTAACGATCATAGTGCGATACTACTACCACCCCGGCGAATAAATTCGGTCCGAGCGACCGGCAATCACGATATCGGCACGATCTCGGGCGCCCCAGCCGGGCGGAATGGATCGCCATGCGCGGCGCGAGACGATAGGCTCGGCAAAACTTGACCGGGGAGTAAGCATGCATCGTCGTAATTTTCTTGCGAGCGCAGCGGCGGCATCGGCCGTCGGAGTGCTGCCGGCCCAAGCCATCGCGGCAGCGGGGACTCGCGATACGGCGCTGAGGACGATGCTCGATCGGTTCTTCTACGCGCGGCTCGATGCGTCGCCCGAACAGGCGACCCGGCTCGGTCTCGACACCGGTGCCCGCGTTGCGCTGAAGGGGAAGCTCGACGACGAGTCCGCCACCGGAAAGGCCGACGATCTTGCGCGGGCCAAAGCGGAGCTGGCGGACTTGCGGGCGTTCGGCACCAGTGGGCTCTCGCCCGCCGCCGCACTCGACTACGAAGTCGTAGCCTATCAGCTGACCCGTGCCATCGCCGGTGCCGAGCGCTTCACCTATGGCGACAGCCTCGGCCGATTCGCGCCCTATGTCCTCAGCCAGCTGACCGGCCCCTATCGCGACGTACCCGACTTCCTCGAATCGCAGACGCGCGTGCGCGATGCCGCCGAGGCGGATGCGTATCTCGAACGGCTCGCGGCCCTTCCGAAGGCGATCGACGACAGCAGCGCCCGGCAACGCAGCGATGCCGCCCGCGGCGTCTTCGCCCCGGACTATATCCTCGACACGACCCTCAAACAGCTCGGCAGCGCGATGGAGCGGCCAGCGGACCAGACCGTGATGGTCGCGAGTTTCGCGGCCAAGCTGAAGGCGGCCAATCTCCCGGCGGACCGCGTGGCCAAGGCGACGGCGATCGTCCAGCGCGACGTCTTCCCCGCGCTGGAACGGCAACGCGCGCTCGTGGCGGAATTGCGGACGAAGGCGGTCCACGACGCCGGCTGCTGGCGGCTTCCCGACGGCGCCGCTTACTACGCCGCGGCCGCCGAGGCTGCGACGACGGTGGCGATGAGCGGCGACGAAATCCACCGTCTCGGCCTCGCCCAGGTTGCCGAGATCGGCGCGCGGATCGACACGATCCTGAAGGCGCAAGGGATGACCAAGGGCAGCGTCGGCGAGCGGCTGGTGGCGCTCAACCAGCGTCCCGATCAGCTCTATCCGAACACCGACGCCGGCCGGGATGCGTTGCTGGCGCATCTCAATCGCCAGATCGTCGCGATGCAAAAGCGACTGCCCGAAGCGTTCGCGACCCTGCCCAAGGCACCGGTCGAAGTGCGTCGCGTGCCGCCGACGATCCAGGCCGGTGCGCCCGGTGGCTATTACCAGAACGCCTCGCTCGATGGCTCGCGTCCGGCGATCTACTACATCAACCTGCGCGACACGTTCGACCGTCCGAAATTTGGGCTGGCGACCCTTACGCATCACGAGGCGGTGCCCGGTCATCATCTCCAGGTCGGCCTCGCGCTGGAAAGCACCGAAATTCCGCTGATCCGCCGTCGCGGGTTCTTCAGTGGGTATTCGGAGGGCTGGGCGCTCTATGCCGAGCAACTCGCCGACGAGATGGGCATGTACGAAGGCGATCCGCTGGGACAGGTCGGCTATCTCCAGTCGCTGCTGTTCCGCGCGACGCGTCTGGTGGTCGACAGCGGCATGCATGCGAAGCGCTGGACCCGCGAGCAGGCGACCGATTATCTGATCGCCACGACCGGGATCGCGCGCGGTCGCAGCCAGGGCGAGATCGATCGCTACACCGTCTGGCCGGGGCAGGCGTGCAGCTACAAGATCGGCCACACCGTCTGGAACCGCCTCCGTGCCGAGGCCCAGAAGCGCCCCGGTTTCGACCTGAAGCAGTTCCATGCGGTGCTGCTCAAGGGGGCGATGCCGCTCGCCATCCTGGAACGCGTCGTTCGACGCGAAGCCTCGGCAACGTAAAGGCGAGGTCAGGGTAGCGGCGCCAAGCGGATCGAATTGCGTGCCGTCCTGCTTCGGCACGGTCTGCCGCGCGATATTGTCAGCGCTTCAGGATTGTGAAAGGGCTGGGGTGTAGCAGGGGCAGCATGAGCGACGATACTCGATCCCATCACGATCTGGCCCATCACGATCCGGCCGATCACGATTCTGCCGCTCCGTCCGCGGACGGGGCGGGGGCCGGACCCGATCCCGTGCCGACCCGACGTCGCGTGCTGGCGCTGGGCGCGGTGACGGCCGGTGCGGTCGTGTCGATCCGGCCCGCGCTCGCCCAGACCGTCGGTTCGGTGCTGAACTGCCAGATCCCGGTTCCCGATCCAGGTCGTGCCGGTAGCTATATCGATGCGGACGGCAAGGTCGTGCCGGCGCGCACAAAGGGTGCGTTCCCGCCGTCGACCCGCCCGTTCAAGGGCGAAGAGGTCAAGCGCGCGATGGCCAATGGCAGCACGTTGCCCGGCGTCGATTCCGAGCGCAGCCGCGCCTATGTCAAATACATCCGCCGGTTGCAGCGCGGCCAGGGCGGCTTCACCTGCTTCGCATCGTTGCAGATGCCGCGCGGCTGAGGCCGTGCACGACAGCCTCTATCGCGCTCCGCCCGAGGGGGGGCTGCTGGTCGCTCCGCTCGACGAGTTTACCGCGGTCTATCACCGCGCGTCGGGGATCACCCACCTGCTGACGGAGCCGGCGCCGCAGATCCTGGCGATCCTGGGAGATGGGGCGCTGTCGCTCAACGCGCTGCTCGATCGTCTCGCGCGCGACTATGATCTCACGGACGGCGATCTCACGGACGGCGATCTCACCGACGGCGATCTCACCGACGGCACGCGCGAGGCTTTGGCGGCGCGGCTTGCGGAACTGGTGGAATCCGGATTGGTCGAGCGGGCATGAGACACGCCTTCGCCGTCCGCATCGGCCCGGTCGGCTTCCGGATCGGCTCGGACTGGCGCGCGCCGATCGCGCACCTCGAGACGCTGTACCGCGACTATCCCAAGCCGCTGGACGGCGTGCCGGATTTCACCGTCCGGCTGTTCGCGCGTCGGCTCTGGCGGCGTTTCCTCCGCCCCTCGGTCGAGATCGGTGGCGATTACATGCTGCCCGAAGCCGCACCGCTGCCGCTACGCCAGGGGCT
Organism: Sphingomonas albertensis; assembly: GCF_014358075.1. Lineage (GTDB taxonomy): Bacteria > Pseudomonadota > Alphaproteobacteria > Sphingomonadales > Sphingomonadaceae > Sphingomonas > Sphingomonas albertensis. Next base: position 6,309 of record NZ_JACONT010000035.1, read on the forward strand.
GCTCGCCGCCGAGATGGCGATGAACCTGCAGATGGCGCTTGGCGCGCGACGATATCTGTTGCTGCATGCATCCGCGGTCGAGCGCGACGGGCGTGCACTGTTGATGACCGGTATTTCGGGGGCGGGGAAGTCTACGCTGGCCACGCTGCTCGCCGCGAAAGGCTGGCGGTTCATGGGGGACGAGTTCGCGTTGCTCGATCCGGCGAGCGGGCTGATCCATGCGTTCCCGCGGCTGATCAGCCTGAAGAACGAAGCGATCGCGGCAGCCGAAGCGGCGTGGCCGGATGCGCGGATGGGGCCGCTGATGCCGGCGACGCCGAAGGGCGATATCCGCCACATGGTCCCTGACGCGCGGGCGATCGCGGCGATGGACGTGCCGGCGCGCCCCGCGTTGCTGGTATTTCCGCGCTATGGTTTCGCGCCCGAGATCCGTTCGGTGCAGCCGGGCGAGGCCTTCGTGCGGATGACCCAGGCATCGACCAACTACGTCGCGCTCGGCGAAGCCGGTTTTCGCGCGCTGACCGGGTTGATCGGGGATGTGCCTTCGGTGGCGGTGGACTATCCCGATGGCGCGAGCGCAATCGAACAGGTCGAGGCTTTATGGGCGAGGATGTGACCGACGCCCGCGTGCTGGCGCGTGCGCTCGCCGATCCGGCCAGCGTCGTCGGGCTCGATCCGGACGGCTGGACCACGCTGTTGGCAATGGCGCGGGCAGAGCAGCTGATCGGTACGCTGGCGATCCGGCTCGATGGCTTGCCGATGCCGGCCGCGGTCAAGGCGATCCTCGCCGATGCGCGCGCCGCCGCCGAACAGGGCCGCCGGGCGGCACTTTGGGAAGCGGAAATGGCACGCCGGGCGCTCGCTGCGATCGATTGCCCGGTCGTGCTGCTGAAGGGGACCGCGTTCGTCGCCGGGGGACTGTCGGCAGGGCAGGGGCGGTCGATCGGCGACCTCGATATCCTCGTGCCGCGCGCGTCGCTCGACGCGGTCGAGTCGGCGCTGCTCGCGGCCGGCTGGGAATGGGTGAAGCCCGACCCGTATGACGACGCCTATTATCGGCGTTGGATGCACGAGCTGCCGCCGCTGATCCACCGCGAGCGCGACCGGATGATCGACGTGCATCACACCATATTGCCGCTGACCGCACGGATCACGCCCGACGCGGACGCGCTGGTCGAGGATAGCGTGCCGCTCGCGAATGGGCTGCGGATCCTGTCGCCGAACGGGATGATCGTCCACGCCGCCGCGCATCTGTTCGCGGACGGCGACCTCGCGGGGGGAATGCGCAACCTGTGGGATATCCGCTGCCTGGTCGAGGAGTTCGGCACCGACGGTCTCGACGCGGAAGCGCGCCGGCATGGCCTGCGCGACGAGGTGGCGCGCTCGCTACGGCTGGTCGACGCGCTGTTCGGTGTGACCAGGGCCCGCGGCGTCGATCGCCTCTACGTTCGCCGGATCGCTGCTCGGGACGGCTGGGGCAGGCCGACCCGACCGATCACGCGCCTGGCCTTTTACGTCCGCTCGCACTGGCTGCGGATGCCGCCGGCGATGCTTGCGCGGCACCTGTGGATCAAGTTCCGCAAGGCTTAGCGCTCCAGGTTTACGGCAACCGCGCACCACGCTGACGTCGCACCGACCAGACGATCAGCAGCACGACCGTGATCGCCAGCGTATCCGCGATCCAGTCGCGGATGTCGCAATCGCGGTGCAGCGACGGGATCGACTGAGCCACCTCGATCAACGCGCCGAGAAACGAGAAGCGCTCGCCGATCCGGGACAGCTTGGCAGTCGGATAGGCAAGCGCCGCGAGCAGCGACATCGTTGCGAAGGCGAGCATGTGCTGGAACTTGTCGCCGAACTGGTCGGTCGGCATGTGCGGAGGCTTTGGCAGCAACGCCATCGTCACCGCGAATACCACCGCCGCGACCAGCGCGAGGCGAAGAAACCCTGTGCGGTTCATGCGCCGAGCCTTTCGAGCGTCGGCAGCAACTCGGCATAGCCGTCCATCACCGCGTCGGCGCCGAGCTCTGCGACCGGCTGCATCAGGAAGCCGAAGCTGCACGCGATCGTCGGTAGCCCCGCCGCCTGTCCCGCCTGGATGTCGAAAACGGAGTCGCCGACGAACGCGGCGCGTCCACCGCCGCCCCCACGTTCCCGACAAAGCCTGACCATCTCGTGGATCGGCATCGGCGATGGCTTGGACTCGGCCAGCGTATCGCCGCCGAGGATGCACGCGAACCGATCGGTCAGGTCCAGCTCGGCCAATACGGTCCGCGCAAACCGTTCGATCTTGTTGGTGACGATGCCGAGCGTCACGCCCTTCGCCGCCAACGCATCCAGTGCCTCGATCGCACCGGGATAGGGCTTGGTCAGCACGCAGATGTTCGCCTCGTAATAGGCGAGCAGCGTGGCGTGCAATGTGTCGAGCATCGCTTCGTCATAGCCGCCGGTGGCGGTCAGGCCCTGCTTGAGCATGTGCCGCGCGCCGCCGCCGATCATCGGCTTGACCTCATCGACGCTCAAATGGGGGCGCCCGACCGAAGTCAGCGCATGGTTGACCGCGGCGGCAAGGTCGCCGCTGGTATCGAGAAGCGTGCCGTCGAGGTCGAACCCGACGATATCGAAAGAAAAATGCGTCATTACGGTGATGCCTGCCAGCGGCGCTATGGAATTGGCAAGGCTTTCGTGGCAGCGATCCTCCCATGACGACGCATTCCAACGACCAACCGTTTCCGGCGCATTCCCCCGTACACCCGCCCGAAGACCCGGCCGTACGCTCTATCGCGGTCGTGATCCTCGCGGCCGGCAAGGGCACGCGGATGAAATCGGACCTCCACAAGGTGCTTCACCCGATCGCCGGGCGGCCGATGCTGCTGCATCTGATCGCGAGTGCGGCGGCGTTGCACCCTGCGAAGACGGTCGTCGTGACGGGAGCGGGGCGCGAACAGGTCGAGGCTGCGGTCGCGCCGCTCGGCATCTCCACCGCGTTGCAGGCCGAGCAACTCGGCACCGGCCATGCGGTCGCGCAGGCGCGTGGGGCGCTGGCGGGGTTCGAGGGCGCCGGGTTCGAGGGTGACGTGCTGATCCTCTACGGCGACGTGCCGCTGGTCACCACCGCGACGATGCAGCGGATGATCGACCGGCTGCACGCCGACGATACGCCCGCGGTCGTCGTGCTCGGCTTCCGCCCGGCAGATCCCGGCGCATACGGCCGCGTCATCGCCGACGCTGCGGGCCGGATGGACCGGATCGTCGAGTATAAGGACGCGTCGAAGGCGGAACGCGCGGTGACGCTGTGCAACTCCGGGCTGATGGCGGTGCGCGCGACCGACCTGTTCGCGCTGCTCGACCGGCTCGGCAACGACAATGCGGCGGGCGAATATTACCTGACCGATATCGTCGGACTGGCAGGCGCGGCCGGGCGGTCGGCCGCGGTGATCGAGACCGGCGCGGACGAGGTGGCCGGCGTCAACAGCCGCGGCGAACTGGCCGGCGTCGAGGCAGCCTGGCAGGCGGAACGTCGCGCGCGAGCGATGGCCGACGGCGCGACGCTGATCGCGCCCGATACGGTCTGGTTCGCGCACGACACGGTGCTGGGTCGCGACGTGGTGATCGAACCCAACGTCGTGTTCGGCCCCGGTGCGCGCGTCGAGGACGGCGCGACGATCCACGCGTTCAGCCATGTCGAGGGCGCGAGCGTGGGCAAGGGCGCGAACGTCGGGCCTTTCGCGCGCCTCCGCCCCGGCGCGGACCTGCGCGCGGACGCCAAGGTCGGCAACTTCGTCGAGGTTAAGAAAGCCGTGATCGGCGAGGGCGCGAAGGTCAGCCACCTGACCTATATCGGGGACGCGGATATCGGCGCGGGCGCGAACATCGGCGCGGGCACGATCACCTGCAACTACGACGGCTATTTCAAATACCGCACGGTCGTCGGCGAGGGCGCGTTCATCGGCTCGAACTCGGCGCTGGTCGCCCCCGTCAATATCGGCGCCGGCGCGATCGTCGCCGCCGGATCGGTCGTGACGCAGGATGTCGAGGCCGACGCGCTTGCGCTGGTCCGCCCGCCGCAGATCGCCAAGCCCGGCTGGGCCGCACGGTTCCGTGAGAAGATGATAGCCCGCAAGGCCGCCCGATAAGCGCGATTCTGGAGTAAGATCGAATGTGTGGCATCGTTGGAATTCTGAGCGGCGAAGACGTTGCCGACCGCTTGCTCGACGGCCTGAAGCGGCTCGAATATCGCGGGTATGATTCGGCGGGGATCGCCACCGACCATGACGGCGCGATCGAGCGGCGGCGTGCGTCGGGCAAGCTGGTCAATCTCGCGAACGAACTCGCCGCGCATCCGCTGCCCGGCAAGACCGGGATCGCGCATACCCGCTGGGCGACGCATGGCGGCCCGACCACCAACAACGCGCATCCGCACGCGACCGGCGAGGTCGCGGTGGTCCACAACGGCATCATCGAGAACTTTAAGCCGCTGCGCGACGAACTGATCGCGCGTGGCCGGACGTTCACCAGCGAGACCGACACCGAAGTCGTCGCGCATCTCGTCAGCGAGAAGATCGAGGCGGGGATGGATCCGGTCTCCGCCGTCCGCGACGTGCTGCCGCGGCTGCACGGTGCGTTCGCGCTCGCGATCCTGTTCCGCCAGCATCCCGACCTGCTGATCGGTGCGCGGCTTGGTTCGCCACTCGTGGTCGGGCACGGCGACGGCGAGATGTACCTCGGCTCCGATGCGCTCGCGCTCGCGCCGTTGACGCAGCGGATCGCGTATCTCGACGAGGGCGACTGGGTCGTGCTGACCCGCGACGGCGCGCAGGTCTATGACCGCGAGAACACTCCCGTCGAGCGCGCGATCACGCTGTCCGGGATCACCGGCGAGGTGATCTCGAAGGGCAACCACAAGCATTACATGCTCAAGGAGATCTACGAGCAGCCGATCGTCGTCGCGCAGACGCTCCGCTCGTACCTCAAGCGGATGGAGGGCGAGGTCTCGCTGCCGATCCCAGAGTTCGACCTGTCCACGATCAAGCGCGTGACCATCGTCGCATGCGGGACGAGCTTCTACGCCGGCATGGTTGCCAAATACTGGTTCGAGCAGTTCGCACGCGTCCCCGTCGACCTCGATGTCGCGTCCGAATTTCGCTACCGCGCGCCGGTGATGGAGGACGGCGGCCTCGCGCTCTTCATCTCGCAGTCGGGCGAGACCGCGGACACGCTCGCTGCACTCCGCCATGCCAAGGCCGAGGGGCAGAAGATCGCGGTCGTCGTCAACGTGCCCACCAGCTCAATGGCGCGCGAGGCGGACTTGCTGCTGCCGACGCACGCCGGCCCGGAGATCGGCGTGGCCTCGACCAAGGCGTTCACCTGCCAGCTCGCGGTGCTCGCCGCGCTCGCCGCGAATCTTGCGCGCGCGAAGGGGCTGCTCTCTAAGGAGCAGGAGCGCGAGATCGTCCGGCATCTGTCGGAGGCGCCCGCCGCGCTCAACGGCGCGCTGGCGTATGACGAAGCGATCGAGGCGATGGCGCACAACATCGCCGGCGCGCGCGACGTGCTGTATCTCGGCCGCGGGACCGATTATCCGCTGGCGCTCGAGGGCGCGTTGAAGCTGAAGGAAATCAGCTACATCCACGCCGAGGGCTATGCCGCCGGCGAGATGAAGCACGGCCCGATCGCACTGATTGACGAGCATGTCCCGGTCATCGTCATCGCGCCGTCGGGGCCGCTGTTCGACAAGACCGTGAGCAACATGCAGGAAGTCATGGCGCGCGGCGGCAAGGTCGTTCTGATCTCGGATTACGACGGTATCCAGGCCGCCGGCGAAGGCTGCATGGCGACGATCACCATGCCCAAAGTCCACCCACTGATCGCGCCTTTGGTGTACGCGGTACCGGTGCAGTTGCTCGCGTATCATGTGGCGGTACTGAAGGGCACGGACGTCGACCAGCCGCGGAATTTGGCGAAGAGCGTCACCGTCGAATAATTCGCGGCATGGTTAGGGTTGGTACACCCAACCCCAGACACCACCCCGGCGAAGGCCGGGGCCCAATTGGGGGACGGAGGTAACTGAGGCGCGCTCCTCCGTTACAGCGACCTTTCCAATTGGGCCCCGGCCTTCGCCGGGGTGGTGCTAGTGGCGGGGTATCCACCGATTTCTTTTCGCCGCGCCCATCCCTAGATTGACTATAATTGTGCGCCGCGTCACAACTCGCGGCGTCGATGTCGGGCAACCGGCATGGCACCGCGCGGGAGAGCGTTTCCGGTCCTTTGAGGGCTGATGGAACCGCCGAAGGAGCAACCACCCCGGAATCTCTCAGGCACCAGAGACCGCGCAGGAGCAATCGACACTCTGGAAAGCGTCCTGGCGTAAGTCGAGGGCCACCGAAGGGGTAAGCGCTGGACAAGTCCGGCGCGAAAGCTCTCAGGTCCCGTGACAGAGGGGGTTCGGATCGTTGCACCCATTGGTGCCGCGCGCCCCTTCGACGGAGACGACCATGAGCGACCCAGAACTGCGCGATTACGCCAGCATCATCGATCAGGCCGACGATTACGTCGAGCCCGAGATCCTGCCATTGCCGCTCGACGCATGGCACCGGGCGCACGGCGCGCGGATGGTCGAGTTCGCTGGCTACGAGATGCCGATCCAGTATGAAGGCATCATGGCCGAACACGCCTGGACGCGCGACTCGGCCGGGCTGTTCGACGTCAGTCACATGGGCCAGCTCGTCTTCTCGGGCGAAGGCGTCGCGCATGCGCTCGAAACCGTACTGCCAGGCGATATCGCAGGGCTCGGTGAGGGCAAGATGCGCTATTCGCTGCTGCTCGCACAGGACGGCGGTATCCTCGACGACCTGATGGCCACGCGCCTCCCCGACGATCAGCCGTCGCCGTTCTCCGCGCAGGACGTCGAGCCAGAAGCGTACGACCCGCTGCACCCGTCGCCGACCGCGAGCGGCAGCTTCTACGTCGTCGTCAACGGCGCGACCAAGTATGACGACATCAGCTATCTGATCGAGCAGCTGCCCGACGACGTCACGATCAACATCCTCGAAGACCAGGCGCTGCTCGCGGTGCAGGGTCCGAAAGCGGTCGAGGCGGTCGCGCGGATCGTCCCCGGCGTCGACGGCCTCGTATTCATGACCGCCGGCGCGTTCCACTGGAACGAGGTGCCGCTCTGGATCAGCCGCTCGGGTTACACCGGCGAGGATGGCGTCGAGATTTCGCTTCCCGCCGAGCATGCCGTCGCCTTTGCCGATGCATTGCTCGCACTCCCCGAGATCAAGCCGATCGGCCTTGGCGCACGCGATTCGCTGCGTCTCGAAGCCGGCCTGCCGCTCTACGGTCACGATCTCGATCCCGAGATCACGCCGGTCATGGCCGACCTCGGTTTCGCGCTGTCGAAGCGCCGCCGCGAAGCCGCCGATTTTCCCGGTGCCGAGCGTATCCTCACCCAGCGCGAGCATGGCCCCGCCGCCAAGCGCGTCGGCCTGATCGTCGAGGGCCGCCAGCCCGCGCGCGAAGGCGCCGAGGTGATCGACGACACCGGTGCGACGATCGGCCGCCTCACGAGCGGAGGCTTCGCGCCGACGCTCGGGAAGCCGATCGCGATGGCCTATGTGCCGCTCGCGCTCGCCGCCCCCGGCACCCGCATCGAAATCGCGCAACGCGGCAAGGTCCACACCGCCACCGTCACCGCGATGCCCTTCATTCCCCACCGCTACGTCCGCGCAGGAGCCAAGTGATATGAGCCGTTTTTTCACGCAGGATCACGAATGGGTCGATGTCGACGGCGACGTTGGCACCGTCGGCATCTCCGAATACGCGCAGAGCCAGCTCGGCGACGTCGTGTTCGTCGACGTTCCCGAAGCCGGCAAGACGCTGAGCAAGGGCGACGAAGCCGCGGTCGTCGAGTCGGTCAAGGCTGCGTCGGACGTGTACTCCCCGGTTTCGGGCACCGTTACCGAGGGCAACGCGGCTTTGACTGACGACTCCAGCCTAGTGAACTCGGACGCGGAAGCGGCGGGTTGGTTCTTCAAGCTGACGCTCAGCGACCCGAGCGAACTCGACAGCCTGATGGACGAAGCCGCCTACGCGACGTTCGTCGAAGGGCTGTAATTCCTAGAACCCCCTCCCGCTAGCGGGAGGGGGCAGGGGGTGGGCACGCGCTCTCCTCCAGACGTTCCGCCCGCAACAGGTCGGGCGCCCCCCCCCCCCCCCCCCCCCCCCCCGGCGGGGGGGGGGGGGGGGCCCCCCGGCCCGATCGAGCCACCCCCGTCCGTTCATGCGGACGCCGACCCACCCCCGCCCCTCCCTTCCAGGGAGGGGAGAAGGCGGTCAGATCACCTTCATGTCCGCCTGGTAATGATGCCATGCGAAGATCGCAGCGGCGCCGCGGTGCGGGCGCCAGGCTTCCGCCACTTCGCGGGTCAGTTTCTCGCTCGGGCGCGTCTCGTGGCCCAGGATCCGCCCGACCTCGATCTGGATCGCGAGATCGCCCGCCGGCCAGATGTCGGTGCGCCCTTCCGCAAACAACAGGTAGATCTCCGCCGACCAGCGGCCGATTCCCTTCACGCGAACCAGTGCGGCAATCGCCTCCTCGTCGTTTTCGGGCAGGTTGGTCAGGTCGAGCCGACCGCTCGTCACCTCGTCGGCAAGGCTGCGGGCATAGCCAAGCTTCTGCCGCGAGAGACCTGCGCTGCGTAGCACCTCGTCGCTGGCGGCGGCGATCTTCGCCGGGTCGCCTGCGCCGCCGACGACCGTGTCGAGCTTGGTCCAGACCGCCTGCGCCGAGGCGACGCTGACCTGTTGGCCGACGATCGTCCGCAGCAGCGTCGCGAAGCCGCGCTCGCTGATCCGCGGCGCGGGATGGCCGGCATTGCCGACCGCGACCGCAAACGCCGGCTCGATCGCGCACAGGGCCGCCATCGCGGTGTCGAGTTGGTCTGCGCTCAGCCCCATGTCGGGCGCCAAGACGCTTGATCGCGCGCGGCGGTAACGCCATGGATCGGCGGAAGTTTTTCGGAGGACAGCATGCCCAAGCTTATCGTCGTGACGCGCGAAGGGGAAGAACGCGAGATCATGGGCGAATCCGGCCTTTCGGTGATGGAAGTCATCCGCGACGCCGGGATCGACGAGATCCTGGCGCTGTGCGGCGGCTGCTGCTCGTGCGCCACCTGCCACGTCCATGTCGACCCGGAGTTTGCGGGCAAACTGAAGCCGATCGGGCCCGACGAGGACGATCTGCTCGATTCGACGAGCGATCGCGACGAGTTTTCGCGCCTGTCGTGCCAGATCGAGCTGACCGAGGGCTTGGATGGCCTGAAAGTACGGATCGCAGCCGAGGACTGATTCCCCCTGTCCCTCGCCCCTCCGGGGAGAGGGAGGGAGGCGCGCTTGCGCCGGAAGGGAGAGGGGCGTTGGGATGAACCGTCCCGAGCCTCAAGCCCCTCACCCTTCCCACCGCAAGTGCGGCGGGCCCCTTTCCTCTCCCCGTCGGAGAGAGGGAATTCAGGTCACCGCGTCGTTATCGCATACAGCGCGATCGCTGCGGCGTTCGACACGTTCAGGCTCTCCACCTTCTCCGAGATCGGCAGTTTCGCCAGTTCGTCGCAATGCTGCTCCGTATTCTGCCGCATGCCTTCGCCCTCGGCGCCGAGCACGATCGCGATGCGCTGCGTGCCCATCGCCTCCGACAGCGTCTGCGTCGCGTGGCCGGTCAGCCCGATCCGCCAGAAGCCAGCCGCCGCAATCTCCTCCAGAGCACGCGCAAGGTTCACCACCCGGATCCAAGGCACGCTCTCAAGCGCCCCAGACGCAGCCCGCGCGATCGTCCCCGACTCCGGCGGCGCGTTGCGATCTGCGGTCACGATCCCCAGCGCATCGAACGCTGCCGCAGAGCGCAGGATCGCGCCGACATTGTGCGGATCGGTCACGCCGTCGAGGATCACCAGCGGACGATTGTCGTCCTTGCCGTGCTCCAGCAGATCCGCAAGCCACATGTCCTCGAGCGGCTCGACCTCGATCACCACGCCCTGGTGCGGCGCGTCTCCCGGCACCAGCCGTGCCAGATCCATCGCCTCGGCATAGGTCACCGGCACGTCGGCCGGCAGGTCGAACCCGGCCAATGCCTCGCGCGTGCCGAGGATTTTCCGCACCGTGCGCTCCGGATTGGCGAGCGCCGCGCCCACCGCATGCTTGCCCCAGAAGCGGGGGCGGCCTGCCGGTGCCTTGCTCGGCCTGTGTCCCTTGCGTGCCATATTCGCTCTCTATATCGTGTCTGTGTATGCCGCGTCCTTGTCGGCATTCGGCCTCTGCGGCAACACCGAAGCGCGAAACTTCGCAAAAGCTGCGTTGACACACCGGGCGCGCTTCGCCATTGAGCCGCCTCGCTTGAGAGAGCGACGTTCGCAAGAGCGGCCTGGACAGGTGGCCGAGTGGTTAAAGGCAGCAGACTGTAAATCTGCCGGAGTTTCTCCTACGTAGGTTCGAACCCTACCCTGTCCACCACCGCTCCCGCGCGGTGATGGGTTTACCCAAAATCAAAACATTGATCGACAAGCATCTTTTCCGAGACGGGAAGGAAGTCCGCGTGACATCGGCTCGCGGAGGGTTAGGATCACGGCGACCGTAACGATTTCGGAAGCCGCGTGACCTCAGACCCCGCCGTACAGCAGCCCGCCCAAGATCTCGCCGACTCGATCCTCGACACGCTCGTCCACCGTATCGGCAAGGACGCACAGGCCGCCCGCCCACACGACTGGCTGGCGGCGACGATCCTGACGGTCCGCAACGACATCGTCGAACGCTGGATGGCATCGACCAAGGCGGCGCACGCGGCCGGCGCCAAGCGCGTCTATTATCTCAGCCTCGAATTCCTGATCGGCCGGCTGCTGCGCGACGCGGTGACCAATTTGCAGCGCAACGACGAAGTCACGCGCGCCCTCGCGCGGCACGGTGTCGACCTCGCCGAGCTGGAGGAAATCGAGCCCGACGCGGCGCTCGGCAATGGCGGCCTTGGCCGTCTGGCGGCGTGCTTCATGGAGAGCATGGCGAGCCTCGCGCTGCCCGCCTACGGCTACGGCATCCGCTATGTGAACGGCATGTTCCGCCAGCGCATCGACGATGGCTGGCAGGTCGAAATGCCCGAGAACTGGCTCGCGCATGGCAATCCCTGGGAGTTCGAACGTCGCGAGAGCGCGTACTTTGTCGGCTTCGGCGGCGAAGTCACGGCATCTGACAGCGGCCAGATCCACTGGAGCCCGTCCGAGGCGGTCGAGGCGACCGCCGTCGACACCCCCGTCGTCGGCTGGCGCGGCAAGCACGTCAACACGCTCCGCCTTTGGACCGCCCGCGCGTTCGATCCGATCAAGCTCGACCGCTTCAACGCCGGTGATTTCACTGGTGCGCTGGCGGATCAGTTGCGGGCCGAGACGCTCACGCGGGTCCTCTACCCCAACGATTCCACCGCCGCCGGCCAGGAACTCCGCCTGCGGCAGGAGTATTTCTTCTCGTCCGCGTCGATCCAGGACATCGTCCGCCGCCACATCCAGTATTTTGGCGACATCCGCACGCTGCCCGACAAAGCCGCGATCCAGCTGAACGACACGCACCCCGCGGTGTCGGTCGCCGAGCTCATGCGGCTGCTGATCGACCATCACGAATTCGACTTCGACGAGGCGTGGAAGATCACGCGCGCGACCTTCGGCTACACCAACCACACGCTCCTGCCCGAGGCGCTGGAGAGCTGGCCGCTGCCGCTGTTCGAGCGCCTGCTCCCGCGGCACATGCAGATCGTCTACGCGATCAACGCCAAGCTGTTGCGGGAAGCGCGCGGTGTCGAAGGTATCGACGACCGCGCGATTTCCGCGATCAGCTTGATCGACGAGGGCGGCGAGCGGCGCGTGCGGATGGCGAACCTCGCCTTCGCCGGGTCGCACAGCGTCAACGGCGTCGCGGCGCTGCACACGCAGCTGATGAAGAAGACGGTCTTCGCGGATCTCCACAAGCTCTACCCGACGCGGATCAACAACAAGACCAACGGCATCACGCCGCGCCGCTGGCTCCAGCAATGCAACCCCGGCCTCACCGCGCTGATCCGCGATGCGATCGGCGACGGCTTTCTCGACGATGCCGAAAAGCTGGTCAATCTTGATGTTTTTGCCGGCGATTCCGCGTTCAGGGAGCGGTTTGCGGGGGTGAAGCGTTCGAACAAGGTGGCACTGGCAAATCACATCAAGGAGAGCATGGGGCTCCGCGTCGACCCGGACGCGATGTTCGACGTGCAGATCAAGCGCATCCACGAGTATAAACGCCAGCTGCTCAACATCATCGAGACGGTCGCGCTCTACGACCAGATCCGCAGCCATCCCGAACGCAACTGGACGCCGCGCGTGAAGCTGTTCGCGGGGAAGGCGGCGTCGAGCTATCACAACGCGAAACTCGTCATTAAACTGGCGAACGACGTCGCGCGCCGGATCAACGCGGACCCATCGGTCGGTGGCCTGCTCAAGGTTGCGTTCCTGCCGAACTACAACGTGTCGCTGGCGGAGAAGATCATCCCCGCCGCCGATCTCAGCGAGCAGATCTCGACCGCCGGCCTCGAAGCGTCGGGCACCGGTAACATGAAGTTCGCGATGAGCGGCGCACTGACGATCGGCACGCTCGACGGCGCCAACATCGAGATCAAGGACCGCGTCGGCGACGACAACATCTTCATCTTCGGCATGACCGCGGACGAGGTCGAGGCGAAGCGCACCAATGGCTATGATCCGCGCAGCGTGATCGACGGATCGAACGAACTCCGCCAGGCGGTGTCGGCGATCGCGTCCGGCGTATTCTCGCCTGACGACAAGGCGCGCTACGCCGGGTTGATGGGCGGGCTGTACGAGGGCGACTGGTTCATGCTCGCCGCCGATTTCGACAGTTACGCGAGCGCCCAGCGCGCGGTCGACACGCGCTGGAACGATCGCGATGCGTGGGTCGCCTCGACCGTCCGCAACGTCGCGCGCGTCGGCTGGTTCTCGTCCGACCGCACGATCCGCGAATATGCGCGCGAGATCTGGACAGTCATGTGAAGCCACCCGAAGGCGCCATCGTTGCCCTGCTGGAGGGCCGTCACGACGATCCCTTCTCGCTGCTCGGCGTCCACAAAGGCCCGACCGGCGTGTTCGCGCGGGTCTGGCTGCCGGGCGCGGACACGGCGGAGGCGCACGCACTCGACGGCACCGCGCTCGGTACGCTCCCGCGCATCGACGATCGTGGTCTGTTCGAGGGCCCGATCGACGGCACGCAACAGCCGGTGAAATACCATGCGGAGGCGGGCGACACGTCGTGGTGGGTCACCGACCCCTACAGCTTCGGTCCCGTCCTCGGACCGATCGACGACCTGCTCATGGCGGAGGGCACGCACCGCCGCCTCCACGACAAGATGGGCGCGCACCTCATAGAGCATGAGGGCGCACAGGGCGTCCACTTCGCGCTCTGGGCGCCGAATGCGCAGCGCGTGTCGGTGGTCGGCGACTTCAACGACTGGGACGGCCGCCGCCACGCGATGCGCAAGCGCGGCGACGTCGGCGTGTGGGAGATCTTCATCCCCGACATCGCCGAATACCGCGCCTACAAGTTCGAGATCGTCGGGCCCGATGGTCAGTTGCAGCCGCTCAAGGCCGACCCGTTCGCCTTCGCCAGCGAACTCCGCCCCGCCAACGCCTCGATAACGCGGAAGCTTGCGCACGACTGGGCCGACACCGATCACCGGAAACACTGGTCCTCGGTCGATCCGCGCCGCGTGCCGATCAGCATCTACGAGGTCCACGCGGGTTCATGGGACCGCGACGCCGATGGCTGGTTCCTGACCTGGGACGCGCTCGCGGATCGACTGATACCGTATGTGGTCGAGATGGGCTTCACGCACATCGAGTTCCTGCCGATCAGCGAACACCCGTACGACCCGAGCTGGGGCTACCAGACCACCGGCCTCTACGCGCCGTCCGCGCGCTTCGGCGACGTCGATGGCTTCGCGCGGTTCGTCGATGGCGCGCATCTCGCCGGGATCGGCGTGCTGCTCGACTGGGTGCCGGCGCATTTCCCGACCGACGCGTTCGGCCTCGCGCATTTCGACGGCACCGCGCTGTACGAGCACGAGGACCCACGGCTCGGCTTCCACCCAGACTGGAACACCGCGATCTACAATTTCGGCCGGCGCGAAGTCGCGTCGTTCCTCGTCAACAACGCGCTGTTCTGGGCCGAGCGCTATCATATCGATGGCCTGCGCGTGGATGCGGTCGCATCGATGCTGTACCGCGATTATTCGCGCAAGGCCGGCGAATGGATCCCCAACGAGCAAGGCGGCCGCGAGAATTGGGAAGCCGTCGCCTTCCTCCGTGACATGAACCGTGAGATCTACGGCCAGCACCCCGGCGTCTTCACGATCGCCGAGGAATCGACCTCGTGGCCGGGCGTCTCCGCACCGGTCGGCGACGACGGCAAGAGCGGCGGCTTGGGCTTCGGGTTCAAGTGGAACATGGGCTTCATGCACGACACGCTCCAGTACATGGCGCGCGATCCGCTGCACCGGAAGCATCATCATGGCGAGATCAATTTCGGCCTCGTGTACGCGTTCAGCGAGAATTTCGTCCTGCCGCTCAGCCATGACGAGGTCGTCCACGGCAAGGGTTCGCTGCTGACCAAGATGCCCGGCGACGACTGGCAGCAATTCGCCAATCTGCGCGCCTATTACACGTTCATGTGGGGCTATCCGGGCAAGAAGCTGCTCTTCATGGGGCAGGAATTCGCGCAACGCCGGGAGTGGTCCGAGGACCGCGCGCTCGACTGGGACCTGCGCAACGCGCGCAGTCACGAGGGCATCCGCAACCTCGTCCGCGACCTCAACACCGTGTACCGCGAGAAGCCCGCGCTCCACGCCCGCGACTGCGAGGCGGAAGGGTTCGAATGGCTGATCGCCGACGACGCCGCCAATTCGGTGTTCGCCTGGCTGCGCAAGGCCCCCGGCGCAAAGCCGGTCGCGATCATCGCCAACATGACGCCGATCGCGCGCGCGCCGTACCGCATCCCGCTGCCGATCGATGGTCGCTGGTGCGAGATCATCAACAGCGACGCACATGAATATTGGGGCAGCGGGCTCGGCAATCTTGGCGGTGTCGTCGCGCAGGACGGTGCGGCCTGGGTCACCTTGCCCCCGCTCGCGACGATCATGCTGGAGTTCGAAGAGTAACGCGATCTGGCAGGCATCGGAACCAGATCGGGGTTGCCGGACGTTATTAATACGACCTGATAACAGAGACTGGAGAGCGAAAATGGTAGAACGGCGAGGACAGCCTCTCGCGCGCGACGCAATGGCGTACGTGCTGGCAGGCGGCCGTGGTAGCCGTTTGATGGAACTGACCGATACGCGCGCGAAACCTGCGGTGTATTTCGGCGGCAAGGCGCGCATCATCGATTTCGCGCTGTCTAACGCGATCAATTCCGGCATCCGACGGATCGGCGTCGCGACGCAGTACAAGGCGCATTCGCTCATCCGCCACCTCCAGAGCGGCTGGAACTTCCTGCGCTCGGAACGCAACGAGAGCTTCGACATCCTGCCTGCGTCGCAGCGCATCAGCGAGTTTCAATGGTACGAGGGCACTGCGGATGCCGTGTACCAGAACATCGACATCATCGAGAGCCACGCGCCCGAATACATGGTCATCCTGGCGGGCGATCACATCTACAAGATGGATTACGAGCTGATCCTGCAACAGCATTGCGAGACCGGCGCGGACGTCACCATCGCCTGCCTCGAAGTGCCGCGGATGGAGGCGGTCGCGTTCGGCGTGATGGCGGTCGACGAGCACGACAACGTCACCGCGTTCGTCGAGAAACCCGCTGATCCGCCCGCAATTCCCGGCAACCCGGACATCGCGCTGGCATCGATGGGAATCTATGTTTTCCACACCAAATTGCTGTTCGACGAACTACGCCGCGATGCCGAGACGCCCGGATCCTCGCGCGATTTCGGCAAGGACATCATCCCGTACCTCGTCAAGCACGGCAAGGCGGTCGCGCACCGCTTCTCCGACAGCTGCGTCCGCTCGGGGCTAGAGGTCGAGGCCTATTGGCGCGACGTCGGTACGGTCGACGCGTATTGGGAGGCGAACATCGACCTCACCGACGTCGTACCCAAGCTCGACCTCTACGACCGCAGCTGGCCGCTCTGGACCTATTCGGAGGTCACCCCGCCCGCGAAGTTCGTCCACGCCGACGACGGCCGCCGCGGCGAGGCGGTGTCGAGCCTCGTGTCGGGCGACTGCATCATCTCCGGCTCCTCGATCCACCGCAGCCTGATCTTCACTGGCACCCGAGCACACAGCTATTCGATGCTCGATCAAGCGGTGATCCTCCCGCACTGCGTGATCGGTCGCGGTGCGCGGTTGTCGAAGGTGGTCGTCGATCGCGGCGTGGAGATTCCCGACGGCCTAGTGGTTGGAGAGGATGCGGAGCTCGACGCGCAACGCTTCCGCCGCACCGACAGTGGTGTGGTGCTGGTAACCAAATCCATGATCGACCGGCTTACGGCATGATGACCAACACAAATCCTCCCCGGCACGGGGAGGGGGACCGTTCGCCATCGGCGAAGGGTGGAGGGGGCTCACCGCAAGCGTACCATCTGCGATCGAGGGCGGACCGTCTGTGGAAGCCCCCCTCCACCATGCGATGCATGGTCCCCCTCCCCGTGCCGGGGAGGATTTAATGCGCGTCCTCTCCGTCGCCTCCGAAGCCTACCCCATCATCAAGACCGGCGGTCTCGCAGACGTCGTCGGCGCGCTTCCGGCCGCGCTCGCGCCGCACGGCGTGGCGCTGACCACCTTCCTCCCCGGCTACCCTGCGCTCGCCGCCGTCACCAAGCGCGCGAAAGTCGTCCACCGCTATACCGACCTGCTCGGCGCCGAAGCCCGCATCCTGAAAGCGAAGATCGGCGACCACCCGCTCCTCGTCCTCGACGCCCCCGCGCTGTTCGCCCGAGGCGGTGGCCCGTACGGCGACGCGACCGGCGCGGACTGGCCCGACAACTGGCGTCGCTTCGCCGCGTTCAGCCGCGCCGCCGCCGACCTCGCCTCGGGCGCGGTCCCCGGCTACGCGTTCGACATCCTCCACGCGCACGACTGGCAGGCGGCGATGGCCCCGGCCTATCTCCGCTATGCCCCCGGCCCGGCCAAGCCCGCCAGGACCGTCGTGACGATCCACAACATCGCGTTCCAGGGCCGCTACGGCTACGACATCTTCGCCGACCTCGCGCTGCCCGACATCGCCTTCGCGCTCGACGGCGTCGAATATTATGGCGGCGTCGGCTATCTCAAGGCCGGCCTCGAAGCCGCCGACGCGATCACCACCGTCAGCCCGACCTACGCCGCCGAAATCCGCCGCGCAGAATTCGGCATGGGCCTCGAAGGCCTGATCAACGACCGCGCCAGCCGCGTGACGGGAATCGTCAACGGCATCGACCCCGCCGTCTGGAACCCGGAGACCGACGCGTCTCTCCCCGCCCGCTACACCACGCGCACGCTCGCCCGCCGCCGTACTAACAAACGCGCGATCGAGACGCTGTTCGGCCTCGATACCGAAGACGGTCCGCTCTTCACCGTCGTCAGCCGCCTTACCGGGCAAAAGGGCATGGACGTACTCGCCGGCGCACTCGACGAACTCGTCACGCTCGGCGGCCGTCTTGCGCTGCTCGGCTCGGGCGACATCGAACTCGAACACGCCTTCCTCGCCGCCGCCGAACGCCACCCCGGCCGGATCGGCGTCCGCATCGGCTACGACGAACCCGTCTCGCACCTGCTGCAAGGCGGCGCCGACGCGATCCTGATCCCGTCGCGGTTCGAACCCTGCGGCCTGACGCAGCTCTACGGGCTTGCCTACGGCTGCATCCCTGTCGTCGCGCGCACCGGTGGCCTCGCCGACACAGTGATCGACGCCAACGAAGCCGCGATCGCCGCGGGCGTCGCCACCGGCATCCAGCACGACGGCGTCACGCCGGAAGCGCTCAGCCACGCGTTGCGCCGAACGCTCTCCCTCTATGCACGCCCCGATCGCTGGGCCATGTTGCAGCGCAACGCGAT
The DNA here is from genome assembly GCF_014358075.1 of Sphingomonas albertensis. Lineage (GTDB taxonomy): Bacteria > Pseudomonadota > Alphaproteobacteria > Sphingomonadales > Sphingomonadaceae > Sphingomonas > Sphingomonas albertensis. The sequence continues at coordinate 24,425 of NZ_JACONT010000035.1, forward strand.
GCGCGCGGACTTCTCGTGGGACGAGAGCGGCCGCCGTTACGCGAACCTCTATTCGAGCCTCCTGGAGCCCGCATGATCCGCACCGTTTCGACCACGCCCTACACCGACCAGAAGCCCGGCACGTCGGGCCTGCGCAAGAAGGTGAAGGTCTTCCAGCAGCCGAACTACGCCGAGAATTTCGTCCAGAGCGTGTTCGACGTGGTGGCGGAAAAGGCCGGCGCGACGCTGGTCATCGGCGGTGACGGCCGTTTCCTCAACCGCGAAGTCATCCAGGTCGCGATCCGCATGGCCGCGGCGAACGGTTTCGGGCGCGTGATCGTCGGTCGCGGCGGCATCCTGTCGACGCCTGCCGCCAGCCACATGATCCGCAAGCGGGGCGCGATCGGCGGGCTCGTGCTGTCGGCCAGCCACAATCCGGGCGGTCCCGACGAGGATTTCGGAATAAAGTACAACATCGCCAATGGCGGTCCGGCGCCCGAGGGCGTCACTGACGCGATCAACGCGCGGACGCTCGAGATCGACCGCTGGCTGACCGTCGACGCCGACGACATCGACCTCGACACCGACGGCGAAGTCATGGTCGGCGCGATGCCGGTCGAGGTCGTCGACCCAGTCGAGGACTACGCCGCCCTCATGGAGACGCTGTTCGACTTCGACGCGATCCGTGCCGCAAAACTGACGATGGCGTTCGACGCGATGAGCGCGGTCACTGGCCCCTACGCGACCGAGATTCTCGAACGCCGTCTCGGCTTCGCGCCAGGCACGGTCCGCAACGGTGAACCCCTCCCCGATTTCGGCGGCCATCACCCCGACCCCAATCTCGTCCACGCGCACGAACTCTATGAGACGATGATGGCCCCCGACGCGCCCAATTTCGGCGCGGCATCAGATGGTGACGGCGACCGCAACCTGATCATCGGCAAGCACCGCTTCGTCACCCCCTCGGACAGCCTCGCGATGCTGGCGGCGAACGCGCACCTCGCACCCGGCTATGCGGGTGGCCTCAAGGGGATCGCCCGCTCGATGCCCACCAGTGCCGCCGCCGACCGCGTGGCCGAAGCGCTGGGCATACCCGCCTACGAAACCCCGACCGGCTGGAAGTTCTTTGGCAATCTGCTCGACGCCGGCATGGCAACGATCTGCGGCGAGGAAAGCGCGGGCACCGGCTCCGACCACGTCCGCGAGAAGGACGGGCTGTGGGCGGTGCTCCTGTGGCTCAACATCCTTGCCGTCCGCGGCGAAAGCGTCGACGCGATCGCGCGCGATCACTGGGCAAAGTTCGGCCGCAACTATTACGCGCGCCACGATTACGAAGGCGTCGAGACCCCGCGCGCCGACGCGTTAATGGCCGCCTTGCGCGCAAGCCTAGCCACCCTTCCCGGCCAGCAATATAACGACCTCACCGTCGAGACCGCGGACGAGTTCGCCTATACCGACCCGACCGACGGCTCGATCAGCCGCAACCAGGGCGTCCGCATTCTGTTCGCGGGCGGCAGCCGCGTCGTATTCCGCCTGTCGGGCACCGGCACCACCGGCGCGACGCTCCGAGTGTACCTCGAACGCTACGAACCCGTCGGCGGCGATCTCGACCGCGACACCGGCGAGATGCTCGCCAGCATCGTCGCCGCGGCGGAGTCGATCGCCGGCATCGGGCAACACACCGGCCGTAACGCACCGGACGTCGTCACCTGATGCGCCGTTACGGCCTGCTCGCGCTATCGACCCTGCTGGTCGCGGCAGCGCCTGCGCCGCAATCGCCTGCGCAGATGTTCGGCCCGCTGTACAAGGCGGTGCAGATGCGCGGGCTGTTCCCGGACTCGAAGACCTTCGCCGATGCGACGCCCAAGCGGCCGGCGAAGGCGATCCTCGCCGACTATGCCAAATGCCGCTGCGATGCAGAGCCTGCGCTGCGCCGGTTCGTCGCAGCGAACTTCACGATCCCGACGACGCCCGCCGCGCCACCATCGGCCGAGCGGCTGACGCTGAAGGCGCACATCGACGCGCTCTGGCCGCAACTGACGCGCACACAGACGAGCGTCCCCGCCGGCTCCTCCGCGTTGACCCTGCCGAAGCGCTACGTCGTCCCCGGCGGCCGCTTCCGCGAGATGTATTATTGGGACAGCTATTTCACGATGCTCGGCGTCCAGCGCTCCGGGCGGCAGGATCTGGTCGAGGACATGGTGGTCGATTTCGGCAGCCTGATCGACCGCTACGGCCATATCCCCAACGGCACGCGCACTTACTATCTCAGCCGCTCGCAACCGCCGTTCTTCTACCTGATCGCCGGCCTGTCGCGCGATCCCAGGACGCTCGCCACCCGTACCCGCCAGCTTCGCGTCGAACACGCATTCTGGATGGCCGGCGCCGAAACGCTCAAGCCCGGCCAGCAATCGCGCCGCGCAGTCCGCCTGTCCGACGGCGCACTGCTCAACCGCTACTGGGACGACCGCGACGATCCCCGCGACGAAAGCTACCGCGAGGACGCCGAACTCGCCGACCGTACGCCGTCGCGCAACCGCGGCGAACTCTTCCGTGACCTGAGGGCAGCGGCGGAAAGCGGCTGGGACTTCTCGTCGCGCTGGCTCGCCGACGGCCGCACGCTCGCGACGATCCGCACCACCCGGCTCGCGCCGGTCGACCTCAACAGCCTAATGGTCGGCATGGAGCAGGCGATCGCCGCGAACTGCCGGACGCTCGGCGACACCGCGTGCGCGACATCCTACGCGGCGCGCGCGACCACCCGCGTGGCAGCGATCCGCAAGCACCTGTGGAACGGCCGGTTCTTCGCCGACTACGACCTCGACACCAACCGCGCGAGCGACTTCGTCAGCGCCGCGATGGCGTTCCCGCTGTTCGCCAAGGTCGCCACACCCGATCAGGCACGCGCGACCGCCACCGCACTCCGCCCGTTCGTCGGCGAAGGCGGCTTGCGCACGACGCTGATCGGCAGCGGCCAGCAATGGGACGATCCCAATGGCTGGGCGCCGCTGCAATGGATCGCGATCCAGGGCCTGCGCGGCTACGGCGAAACTGCGCTTGCCGACCGGGTCACCAGGGCTTGGCTCGCGTCGGTCGATCGCGAATATCAGGCTAGCGGCAAGCTGCCGGAGAAATACGACGTGGTCGAGCGCAAGCCGGGCGGCGGCGGCGAATATCCCAACCAGGACGGCTTCGGCTGGACCAACGGGGTCACGCGCGCGCTGATGGCGGATCGCCCATGACGCGCCGCCGCAGCGCGCTCTACATGCCCGCGTCCAATGCGCGGGCGATCGCCAAGGCGCGAACGCTCGATTGCGATGTCGTCATCCTCGACCTGGAGGATGCAGTCGCGCCGGAAGAGAAACCCGCGGCGCGCGACCGGGTCGTCGAGGCGGTGCGCGAAGGCGGGTCCGGCGCGCGTGAGCTTGTCGTGCGGATCAACGGCCTCGGCACGCCGTGGTACGCGGACGACATCGCCGCGGTGCGCGGCATGGGCGTCGACGCCGTGCTCGTACCCAAAGTGTCGTACCCGTCCGATCTGGAGGCAATCCGCGTGTCGCTGGGCGAGGCGGGCCCGCCGATCTGGGCGATGATCGAGACCTGTGCCGCGATCCTGTCGCTGCCGGCCCTGTCGCAAGCGGCTTGGGGGTCACGGCTGACGGCGCTGATCGCCGGTACCAACGATCTCGCCAAGGACATGCGGTGCCGTCCCGGGGCGGATCGCACCCCGCTGATCCCCGCGCTCGCGGCAACCGTCATGGCGGCGAGAGCGGCTGGAATCGTGGCGCTGGACGGCGTCTGCAACGCGCTCGACGACCCTGCGCGCTTCGCGGCCGAGTGCGCTCAGGGCGCGATGCTGGGGTTCGACGGGAAGACGTTGATCCATCCTTCGCAGATCGACGCGGCGAACGCGGGTTTTGGTCCGAGCGAGGACGAACTGGCGTGGGCGCGGGCGATCGTGGCGGCATTTGCCAAGCCGGAGAATGCGGACAAGGGCGCGATTCGGCTGGATGGCCAGATGGTCGAGCGCCTGCATCTGGCCGAGGCGGAAGCGATGCTGGCACGCTGAGGCAGACTTTATTCCTCCCCTGCAAGGGGAGGTGGCAGTCCGCAGGACTGACGGAGGGGTATCGCGCTGTCGAGAGGGTGTCACCCCTCCGTCTGGCAATCGCCAGCCACCTCCCCTTACAGGGCAGGAGCGAAGACTTGGTTAGCCGTTTGCCTTCTTCCGCCGGGTCTCCCAACCCTTCTTCGCCGCAGCAGACTTCGCCGCCCCGCTACGCCCCGCCGCCTGCTTCCCACCACTCCGCGCCGATGCCTGCGTATCAGGCTTGCCCCGACCCGAGCCGGACTTGTTGCCCCCTCCCGAATCCTTGTTCACCGTAGCCCAGGCCCGCGCCTCGGCCTCGGGCTCGGGAACACCCTTCGCCTCATAGCCATCCGCGATGTGCGCGGCCTTGCGCTTCTGCTTGTCGGTATACGCGTCCTTGTCGCCCTGTGGCATCGCCGCTCTCCTCGTCAGAGAGCCTCAACGCTCAAAGCGGCGCCACGTTCAGAGCAACAGCGTTCAGCGGCCGATCCAGTCCGCCACTTCGGTCGCCACCTGGTTCGCCGCCTGGTTGATCCCGGCCGCAGCCGAGGTCGCATCGATCGCCGACACCGGCACGCGCGCCTCGAAGCGGCGCTTCTCGACCGACGTCTTGCCCGCGCGCATCAGCGATGCGTCGTAGGTCACGACCGCCTCGCGAGTCGTCGCATCGAGCCCGAACGACCGCAGCTCGCCACCAAGCAACCCGCCCGGGTCGCCGATCGACTGCGCCGTCGACAGCACGACGAGCCCGGTTCGCGACGAGACCGTATCCGACACCAGCCGTGCGAACAGGCGCGCCGGCGGCTCCGCCCACTGCGCGTCGGTGACGTACGCGATCGAGGTCGGCGTGGCCTGCACCGGCACGCGCGCGGTTGCGAGCGACTGCGGGACGACCGGCGTCTGGATCGTGATCGACTTGGCGGTCGCCGAATCCTGGTTCTGACCGACCGGCACCGACGAAACGCTCGTCAGCGTCAGCAGCGTGGGGGGCGGTTTCGCGCCGAAACTGATGCACCCGGCGAGTGGCAGCATCGCGATCAGGATGAGCGGTGTCTTCATGGCGTGCCTCACTTACCCTTGTAATCCGGGAGCTTCTGCTGCCCGATCAGTGAACTCGCACCTTGCTGGTCGACCTTTTCGGCGACCGACGAGAGCGCCGCGGCAGTCGTACGCAGGTCGTGGACCAGACGGTTGGCCTCGGGGATGGTCGTCTTCGAGAACGCCTGCAGGCCCGGCCGCGCGTCGCCGATCGCGGCGTTGAGCGTCTCGGCGCTCTGCTGCGCAGACGTGATCGCCTTGTTCAGGTTCGCCATCGCCGGCTTCACATCCTCGGACAGGACGCCGTTGGTGGTCTTGGCGAGCACGCCGAACTGCTGCGCGGCGTCGCCCGCCTGCTGGATCGCGACGCGGGTCTGCGCGAGCGTCGCGGCGATCTCCGGACCACGATCGGCGAGCGCATCGGTCAGCCGATTGGTGTTCTCCAGGATCCCGGCGATCGACGCCTGGTTACGGTCGGTCAGTAGCCCGGTCAGCCGCTCGGTCAGCGTCGACAGGCGCTCGAGCAACTGCGGTGCCGAGTTCAGGATCGCGCCGAGGCCGCCCTGCTTGGTCGGAATGACCGGCACGCCGTACGGGCAAGGCTGGCCATTGACATCGGGGCAGGAGACTGCGGGCGCGCCTTTACGCGCACCATCGAGCGACACCTGGCTGACGCCGGTGAAGCCGACGCCCGAGATCGACGCGGTCGTGCCCTGCAGCACCGGAGTCTCGTCGTTGACGCTGATCCGGACGCGGACGAACTGCGGATCGTTCTTCCACAGCGAGATCGTCTTCACCTGTCCCGACGGCACGCCCGAGAACACGACGGCAGAGCCGCGCGCGAGCCCGTCGACCGACTGGCGGAAGAAGATGTCGTATTCCTTCTCTTCCTTGCCGCCCAGCCGCGCGATCCACACGGTGAACAGTGCCAGCAGGGCCAGCAGGATCAGCACGACGGCGCCGACTAGGACGTGGTTCGAACGGGTTTCCATCAGCGCGTCCTTGCTTCTTTCTCGGCGTATGTCGCGTCGGCGTCGTCCGGCGCGGACTGCTTGGACTGGACTTCAGTAGGGTGTCGGGCTGCTTCCTCGTCGGCGCGCTCGTGCGCCTCCTGAGTCGCGACCGCGGCACGGCCGCGTGGCCCCTTGAAATACTCTTCGATCCACGGGTGATCGAGTGCGATCAGCTCGTCGATCGTACCGACCGCGATGACCTTCTTGTCGGCCAGCACCGCAACCCGGTCGCAGATCGCATACAGTGTATCGAGATCGTGCGTGATCAGAAACACCGTCAGCCCCAGCGTCTTCTGCAATGACTGGGTCAGCCCGTCGAACGCCGCCGCACCGATCGGATCGAGACCCGCGGTCGGCTCGTCGAGGAACAGCAGTTCGGGATCGAGCGCCAGCGCACGCGCCAGGCCGGCACGCTTCTTCATGCCGCCCGACAGCTCGGCGGGAAACTTGTTCGCAGCATCGGCGGGCAAGCCCGTCATTACCACCTTGTACGACGCGATCTCAGCGAGCAGCGACGGCGACAAGTCCGGATAGAACTCGCGCAACGGCACTTCGACGTTCTCGGCCACCGTCAGCGTAGAGAACAGCGCACCTCCCTGGAACAGCACGCCCCAGCGCTTGCGGATCTCGGTCGCCTCGGTTTCTTCACGGCCGATATTGGGCTCGCCGAAGACCGTGACCTCGCCCGCGACCGGAGTCTGGAGGCCGATGATCGAGCGCATCAGCACCGACTTGCCCGTCCCCGACCCGCCGACCACGCCGAGGATCTCGCCGCGCCGGACGTCGAGATCGAGTCCCTCGTGGACGACAGAATCGCCGAATGCGTTCTTCAATCCCCGGACGGAGATGATGTTGTCGCTGGTATCGTCAGTGTTGCGGGGCATCAGTCCCAACCCAGCCAGGTGAAGAAGACCGCGAAGAACGCGTCGAGGACGATTACCAGGAAGATGCCCTGGACGACCGCCGAAGTGGTGCGCAGGCCGACCTGTTCGGCGTCCGATTCGACCTGCATCCCCTGGAAACACCCGGCGATCGCGATGATCGCGCCGAAGACGGGCGCCTTGATCAGCGAGATGTACAGGTCGGTGATCGGCACGACTTCGCGGATGCGGGCGATGAAGGTGACCGGCGGAATGCCGAGCTGGACCCAGCAGAGCAGCCCGCCGCCGATGATCGCGATCACCGACGCGTAGAAGCCGAGCAGCGGCATCATCACGATCGCGGCGAGCACGCGGGGCAGGACCAGCGCCTCCATCGGCGAGACGCCGATGGTGCGCATCGCGTCGATCTCTTCGGTAAGCTTCATCGTGCCGAGCTGGGCGGCAAACGCCGAACCCGAGCGCCCCGCGACCATGATCGCGGTCATCAGCAGGCCGAGCTCGCGGATCGTTAGGCGGCCGACGAGGTTGATCGTAAAGACTTCGGCACCGAACTGGCGCAGCTGGACCGCGCCCTGTTGCGCGATTACCATGCCGATCAGGAAGCTCATCAGTCCGACGATGCCGAGCGCGGCGACGCCGACCACCTCGAAGCGCTGGACGACGGCGTTGAAGCGGAAGCGCTGCGGATGACGGATGACGCTGCCGAACGCGACCGTGGTCGCGCCGAGAAAGCCGAGCAGCCCGAGCATGGTCTTGCCCGACAGCACGACCGCATCGCCGATCTCGCCGAGCACGCGGCTGACCGCGCTGACCTTGGCGGGCTTGGCCGCGAGCGGCTGGTCGGAGGCGACGACCTGGTCGAACAAAGCCTGGTCGTTGGCGTCGAGCCCGTCGATCGTCGCGTCGTTGCGGGCGGCGAAGCGGTGGACGACCCAGGCGCCGATCGTGTCGATCCGGTCGACCCCGCTCAGGTCGACATGCTTCACCGAAGCCGCGTCGATCGCCTCGAGCCGATCGGGCAGATTGCCGATCTTTGCGAGCGACAGATCGCCGGTAAAGCGAAGCGTGCCGGTATCGGCACCGTCCTGCTGAAAATCGGCCATCGCGCTCATCGGGGGCACCTTTGCGGCAAAGTGACTGGATCGGCAAGATGAATGCGGCGTAAGTCGCGACGATGACTATTTCTTCCCCCGCCCCCTCCACCACGAACGCCACTTCGTCCGTCCGCCTCGCGATCTACGATATGGACAAGACGATCACGCACGCGCCGACCTGGACGCCGTTCCTGCTCCACACCGCGAAGAAAGGCGGCGCGCCGTGGCGGCTGGCGCTCGTCCCGTTCGCCGGAGTCGCCGCGCTCGGCTATGTCGGCAAGCTGATCAGCCGCGGCCGGCTCAAATATCTGATGCAGCGGATGATGCTCGGAAAGCGCATGACCCCCGCCGAAGAGCGCCGGGCGGCCGAAGCCTTCGCCGACCGCGTGATGCGCGACGGCGTGTTCGCGAGCGCCCGCGCGCAGATCGAGGCGGATCGCGCTGCCGGATACCGGCTGGTGATGGCGACCGCGTCGTACCGATTCTACGTCGAGGCGATCGCGCGGCGACTGGGCTTCGACGCGGTGATCGGCACCGAGAGCCTGCGCGACCGCGACGGCGTGCTGCTCGCCGGCATCGAAGGCGAGAATTGCTACGGCCCGGCAAAACTGCGGATGATCCAGGCCTGGATGGACCGTGAAGGCATCCCCCGAGAGACCGCGCATGTCCGCTTCTATTCCGATCATGTCTCGGACGCCCCGACCTTCGAATGGGCCGACGAGCCCTTCGCGGTGAATGCGCATGGGCCTTTGCGGTTGCTGGCAAAGGCGAAGGGCTGGCCGATGCCGGATTGGGACCGGTAGCTCCGTTGCGCGAGACGAGTTCGCAATTAACAAACTTGGCCGGTAACTCTCGCCCACTTGCGGACGTTGGCAGCAGCAGTATCGGCACTGCGACGGGATCTTGCCGAGGTCCTGATCCTGCGGCAATAGGCGGGCCGATCGGCGGCCCTTGTTCGGGGTTGCAGCGACGATCAGGGGCGGTGCCGTATCGCCTACAGCGTCGACGATCCGTGAGTATGATCCGTGCAACGACGACTTTTATCGGCCTCGTTCGGCGCAATCTTCGCGGTCCTCCCCGTAGAAGGCGCGCAGGCGCAGACGGTGCAGGAATTGCAGGCGCAGATCGATGAACTGAAGGCGACGATCGCCGAGATGAAAGCCGCGCAAAAGGGTAAGGCGTCGCCCGGCCCCGCGCCGACGCCGCCCGGGAGTGTGGCCGTCGCAGCGGCGCCGACGACCGCGCCGGCAGCGCCGGCCGCGCCGCGTGCGGAACAACCGACGGTCGCGATCGCTGCCGTCGAGAAACCCGCCAAACAGCAATGGTACGACCGCATCGCCATTCGCGGCTATACGCAATTGCGCTTCAACGAGATCATCAGCGGCGACCGGCGCGCGCCGGACGGAATCTCGCGGTTGCGCTCGGTCGGAGACGGCGGGATCGGCGACGATACCAACTTCACCTTCCGCCGAATTCGCCTGATCCTGCAGGGCGATCTGAGCGACCGCGTCTCCTTCTACTTCCAGCCTGACTTCGCAAACAGCGTCGCCAATCAGTCGGGCGGTGAACGCCGCGAAGGGTTTGTCCAGCTCCGCGACGCGTACGTCGATACCTTCCTCGACCGCGACAAGCGGATCCGGCTGCGCTTCGGTCAGTCGAAGGTGCCGTTCGGGTGGGAGAACATGCAATCCTCGTCCAACCGCCTGACGCTCGATCGCAGCGACGGCATCAATAGTGCGGTGCCGGGGGAGCGCGATATCGGCGTGATCGCCTATTACACCCCACGCCAGGTCGAACGCATCTGGCAGAGGCTGGAGGAGGACGGGCAGAAGCTGTTCGGCAATTACGGCGCGTTCGGCGTTGGCGTCTTCAACGGGCAAGGGATCAACCGGACCGAAACCAACGACGGCGTGATGACGGTCGCGATGGCGACCTGGCCGTTCGCGCTCGACGGGCTGGGCGGGGCGTTCGACGGGCAGGTGCTCGAACTGGGCGGTGCCCTGTTGCGCAATGGCGTACAGCCTGAAATCCGCAGCGGCGGGACGAGCGACACCGTCTACCGCGAGGAACGCGGCGGAATCCATGCGGTGCTCTACCCGCAACCGTTGGGCTTCCAGGCGGAATGGAACTGGGGGCGTGGTCCCGAATTTGACGTGTCCCGCCAGGCGATCCGCTCTCTTCCGCTGAACGGCGGCTATGTCCAGACGATGGCACGCGTGCGGCGCTCGCCGGTCGGGCCGTTCATGCCCTATGCGCGCTGGCAACATTACCGCGGCGGCTGGAAGGCACTGACCAACGCGCCCCGGCTCGAGACCGACGAGATCGAATTGGGGATTGAGTTCCAGCCGAACCCCGAGCTCGAGCTGACGCTTGCCTATGCCCATATGCAGCGGCGCGAAGGCGACGAACGGTTGGCGGGGCGCGCCGAAGGTGACGTGATCCGTACGCAATTGCAGTGGAATTACTGAGCCGGGGAGGCGCCGTGCGCCGCATCTGGAGCGGGGTGCCTTACCTTCCGTTCACTTGACCGCGCGTAACGGCATTCGACACGGTCTATCGCAGGCTGCGGCCCGCGTGAACCAAGGTTAGGCGGCGTGGCGCCATTGAGTTTGAACATCTGTTTCTCGCTTGCTGCTTGAAAGCGGGCCGGCCGCCATCAACCCGAAGCGGTCCTTTGGCTCCTGCCCCGCTACCTGAACGAACTGCTGTTTACGGTGATCGCTACTCGAAAGCGGACCGGCCGGTTTCCTCCCATTCCAGCCATTCCGCTATCGCCCACACCCGGACATTCAGGCTGGCGATCGGGGCTCCCGATAACGGCCATTCGTTGAGTGCGGTCTTTCCCGTTTCTCCGTCTCCAATAGGCCATTTTGGGAAAGAGCAATTGGGAACAGATTCTGGGAAAAAGGTGGGGCTGGGACGGCTCTTTGCGCAATCGCCTCGGCGACTTTCCCGCGATGGGTTCCTTTTCGGGAAGGGCGGTATCGGCAGAAAGCCACTTGCAGTCGTTCCGAGAGACCCGCTACGCTAGTAAAATGGCACTGCATCCTGATGTTGCTCGGCTCGCTGGAACACTCGAAGTAATGGCGACATTACTAAAGCTGCACGGTGACAACGGATGGGCCGAGCAGGTCGAGCGGTGTAGATCGAGTATCGCACAATCCGATTATCACGGCGTCGATCGACTTTTGCGTCTCTACGGTGGAATGGGATCACTGAACGACGTGGTTCTGCAATCCGGTGGAATTGCCCCGGCAGAAGACAATGAGAGGTTTAACGCGCTTCGAACAGATGCTTGGAAAGACGCGAATACGCTAGCGCGGGACAGAGCGAGCGAGGACAGTAACTAACCTTCCAACCCGGACATTCCCAAAATTCGATCCTGATGGGAAAGGCTGGTTGGCCGGAATGCCCAACCTCGGTCCTTTCTTATTGCTGCCGATGTTCCGAACGAGCGGCTGCTTCCGAGATCGACGAATTCACCGGCGACCGACTGTGATTAGGGCGCTTAACAGACGGCCCGTGGATCAGTAACCACTCGGACAATGGAGATGGGACATGCTGGAATGGCTGCGGAAACTTATGGTTGGGGACCAGAGCGCAGCACCACCCCATGGCAAGGTGGAGCGCGACGAGCGGGGGCGCATCTCCCGGGTGACGCAGACGCTGTCGCTTGCCAAGGGCAGCGCGAATAGCCCCAGCTACCCCGTACTTGTCTCGGACGACAGGCTGGCACCCCGCCTCCGCGAAGCCAGCGACTGGCTAATCGGGCAGAACATCCGTTTCGCCAGTGAACATGGCCTCGGTCTTGAGCGCAATTACGATTTTGACCAGGACACCGGTTTGCTCACCTTGAAGTTCGCGCGCAGCCGCACGATCGTCGCCCGCGGCCAGATCCTCGGCAGCTTCGATCCACGCAACCGCAGTTTCATGTGGGCTTGGGCCAATCCGTCCTTTCTGTCGGCAGTGTGCGAGGATTCCGAACGCGCGCAGACTGAAGGAGAAAGGCTCGGGCTCGCCGCCCTAACCACGCCAACCCAGACTATTGTTTTCGATAACCTGAAGCCGCTACTCGCCCTGGCCGCCCGGGCGGGCGGCGCGGATGGTGTCTATCGCGGCATCGTCAACGGCTCGACGTCGGTGTTCATATCGTTCCGCCTCGACCAACCCGCCCGCAAGTCCCGCGTCGCGGCGACGGCCAACGATGCCATGCTGGACGCATCTCATGTGCTGGTGACGGCCTATGATGCCGAAATGCTGCCGATCGACCGCGAGCACCACGAACTTGACGGCGAAGGCGAAGACGACATCCTGCGCGAGCTTATCGACCGCAAGCTGGCTATATACCATCGCTATTGGTCACGCACTGATAGCGATTGGGAACCAAGCTCGCTCGGCTGGCCGTCCGACCACGACCCGGACACGAAGGCGATCTGTTTCACCGTCCCGCACCCCAAAGGCGGCGCCATCGACATTGCTATCGGCAAGCATTTTGGCGAAACCGTTTACCGGATCGAGTCCGCAGACGGTGCACTGAGGATTACTGACCAGCTGCTGGATTGGGGCGGAGGCTTTATCTGGCCAACGGTGGATGGTTGATCGCGGAGAGCGCGCATGTCACTGCGCTCATTGCGCCAGATCGCCTTGCCAAGATGGGGGCAGGACGAACCCAGCTCGCTATAAGCTGCTGCCGACCAAACTCAGCCATTCCCGAAACTTGATCGTTTGCGAGACAGTTGGTGTGCTCATAATGCGGTAATCAAGACCTTCGCACATCTCAAAGGATTAGTATCGTGCGCGTGATATTCAACGACTCAATCGACCTCGGCTTCGCAGTCGCCGCTCTGATAACTGGCACAGTCGATACTAGCGAAATTGCCGATTGGGCTGCACGCGTAATTGACGCAGTGAAAGATCCACCAACCTATATTTACGTCATGCTGGACATGGAGCGCTACCACGGGCGTGGTCTTCATGACGAGATTGGATTTACGCCAACCACCGGCGTAGATTCTGAAGACGAATTTCAATACCTCCGTGAGATCGCAGTGCACCGCGGCAGAGGAGACTCCTACTATCTCGGGGGTAAGAGTCCTGTCAGCCTGGGTGCGGTCCGCAAGGCTTACATAGACAATCTACTCAAAATAAATTTCGGATTTGATGTTCAATCATTGCCGCCTTTGTACCTAGGGGATGCTTCTCGCACCCCATAGATTTTGAGAGGCGGGCTCATGTAGCCTAACCTGGTGTCCATGGGACCGGCGGCAGCTTACCACCTCGATAGCATACGAGGTCCGTCGCCAGCGATTCCCGAAAGTCGATTCTTTTTGGGAAAGCCGGCCGCCGCCCAATGTCTGCTATCGCCACCCGCCTTCCCGAAAGCCGCCTGTCCGCTTTCCTCCCAACCCAGACATTCGATGTCGGCAAGCGCCGTCCCATCTCGATCTGTTTTCAGAGCTAACCCCTCCAGGTCTTACTTAACCCAGGCAGCTACAAACGACCGGACGATACCTGTAAAACTGTCACTCCGCGTGCGATCTAAAAGATCCTGTGATCTACCCGTCACAACAGCACATCGACGCTGTGGATCACCAGTCCGACCAGCCCGCCGACGATCGTGCCGTTCACCCGGATATACTGCAAGTCGCGCCCGACCGCGTTTTCCAGGCGGCTGGTGATGGTGTCGGCGTCCCAGCTGCGCACCGTTTCGGACACGAGTTTGACGATGCCGTCGCCGTAATCCGCCGCCGCGCCGACTGCCGCGCGCCGCACGAAGCGGTTGATCGTGCGCGACATGCGGGGGTCGTGCTGCAACGTCTCGCCGAGCTGGCGGAGGATGTCGCCGAGCTTGCCGGCCATCGCGCGTTCGGGGTCGCGGGCGATCGCGAGAAGCGCACCGCGCGCTTGTTCCCACAGACCGTCGAGCCAGCGCTGCATCGCCGGATTGTCGAGCAGGTCGTTCTTCATCGTCTCGACCCGCTCGCGCATGCGGCGGTCGTATTGGAGATCCCAGGCGAGGCGATCGAGCCCCTCCTCCGCCTTCAGGCGCAACGGATGCTCGGGGTCCTCGGCCATCTCGGCGAGCAGCTTGTCGAATCCGCTGATCAGCTTGTCCGCGACGGTCGTATCGAGCCCGGTCCAGCGCAGGATCGAGCCGGCCTTGTCGTGAACCATCGCGCGGACGAGGTGGTCATTCGCCGCCAGCGTCTTGGCCGCCCAGCGGATCGCGCTTTCGAGCAGCGGCGCGTGGCGGCGCTCGGCGATCGCGGCCTTGAGCAACTGGCCCAGGATCGGCGAGACTTCGGTTTCCCGCAGGCGCGCGCCGATCCCGGCCTTGACCATCCCGCCGAGCCGCGCCGGGTCGAGCCCCTCCAGGACTTGCGCGACCAGCTTCGACGCGCCCTGCCGGAAGCGGCCCCCTGCCCCCTCCGGCGGATCGGTGAGCCAGCGGGCGATCGCCCCCGCCACGTCGAGCCGTCGCGTGCGCCGCGCGATGACGACGGGGATCAGGAAGTTCGCGCGGAGGAACTGCGCGAGCGTGTCGCCAATCCGATCCTTGTTGCGCGGCACGATCGCGGTGTGCGGGATCGGCAACCCGAGCGGATGGCGGAACAGCGCGGTGACCGCGAACCAGTCCGCCAGACCGCCGACCATCGCCGCCTCGGCAAACGCGCGGACGAACCCGAACGCCGGGTGGACGGGGACGAGCGCGCGGCTGGCGAAGAACGTCGCGGCCATGAGCACGAGCAGGCCGGTGGCGACGATCCGCATGCGGACGAGCGCCGGGGGAGGTGCTTCGCCGGCCGGGCGCATACGGGGTAAAAGCGTCATGCCCGTAACAATCCCCGGGCGCCCCGAATGTTCACGCCGCTGCGGCGGTTCGGGTGCCCGGGTGCAGAAGGGCGTTTCGTAGGTCGATCACTCGGCGGGTTGCGTGCCGTCACCCCGTTCGCCGCCGTGCCCGAGCTTGCCGGTCGCCGGCCCGAGCAACGGCCCCGGATTGGGTCCGGCGATCTCGATCACGTCGTCGCCATTGTCGCCCGGACGATAGGTGAGCAGGCGACGGCTCAGCCGCGGCCCGACATAGCGCTCGATCCCGACCGCCAGGCTGAACGCCGCGGGGATGATCAGCAGGGTCAGCAGCGTCGACAGCGCAAGGCCGCCGATCACGACCGTGCCCATCGGCGCGCGAGACGACGAATCGCCGCTGAGCGACATCGCGGTCGGCACCATGCCGGCGACCATCGCGACCGTGGTCATCACGATCGGCTGCGCACGCTTGTGCCCGGCATCGATGATCGCGGTGAACGCGTCGACGCCCTTGCTCATCTCGTCGAGCGCAAAGTCGATCAGCAGGATCGAGTTCTTGGCGACGATGCCGAGCAGCATCAGCAGGCCGATATACACCGGCAGCGACAGCGGCTGTCCGGTCGCCCACAGCGCGAGCAGTCCGCCGAGCGGCGCGAGCAGCAACGACCCCATGTTGACGAACGGCGGCAGCACGCGGCGGTAGAGCAGCACCAGCACCGCGAACACGAGGAAGGTGCCCGCGATCACCGCGGTGATGAAGTTGGTGATCATCTCGGCCTGCCACTTGCTCTGGCCGAGCGTGAGTTCGCTGACGCCGACCGGAAGATTCTTCATCGCGGGCAGCGCGTGGACCTGCTTCATCGCGTCGGAGATCACGACTCCGGGGGCGAGATCGGCGCCGAGCGTGATCTGGCGCTGCTGGTTGACGCGATCGATCTTGGTCGGGCCCGAGCCGAGGCCGATATCCGCGACGAGGTTGAGCGGCACCGAGCCGCCCGACGCGGTCGACACGGGCAGGTTCTGGATCGTCGACAGGCTGGTCCGCGCCGACTGATCGAGCGCGACGCGGATCGGGATCTGGCGATCGGAGAGCGAGAAGCGCGCCGAGTTCTGGTCGATATCGCCGAGCGTCGCGATCCGGATCGCCGACGACAGCGCCTGCGTGGTCACACCGAGATTGGCGGCGAGATCGAAGCGGGGGCGGATGACGATTTCCGGGCGCTGCATGCCGCCCGACACGCGCGGCGCGGTCAGCGATTTCAGCGAGCCCATCTCGGCGACGATCTTGTCCGCCGCCTGTTGCAGCTTGGCGGGATCGCTGCCGCCGAGGACGATCGTCACGTCACGCCCGCTGCCGCCCCAGCCGGACTGCGAGCGGAACGACACGCGTGCATCGGGGATCGCAGTCATCTGCGGCGCGAGCCGGCGCTCGAAATCGACCGACTTCTCCTTGCGATCAGGACGCAGGTTCGCGGTCACGATCCCGCTGCCGACTCGCGTGCGGGCATAGACGGTGGCGACTTCGGGTTGCTGGCTGAGGATCTCGCCGACCCGCGCGACCACCGCATCGGTCTGTGCGAGCGTGGTACCGGGCACCATCTCGATCTGCGCGGTCGAATCATCCTCGTCGCGGGTCGGCTGGAACTGCGAGGGGATGACGGTGAACATGAACAGCGTCAGCGCGAAGGCGACCACGCCCGCGCCGATCGCCCACATCCGGTGATCCATCACGCGGTTGAACATCTTCCGAATGCCGCCGCGCGCGCGCCACGCCGCGGCCTTACGGCTGTCAAGCGTCCAATGGAGCGTGCGGACGTACCAGTCCATGATCTTGCCCTCGCCGTGGCTGGCATGGCCGAACGACTTGAGGAAATACGCCGCGATCATCGGCGTCACAAGACGCGCGACCGCAAGGCTCATCAGCACGGCTGCGACCACCGTCAGGCCGAAATTCTTGAAGAACTGCCCCGCGATACCCGGCATCAGCGCCACCGGCATGAACACCGCGACGATCGCCATCGTCGTCGCCAGCACGGCGAGACCGATCTCGTCGGCGGCGTCGATCGATGCCTGATAGGCGGATTTGCCCATTCGCATATGCCGGACGATGTTCTCGATCTCGACGATCGCGTCATCGACCAGCACACCCGCGACCAGGCTGAGCGCGAGCAAAGTCATGCCGTTCAGGTCGAAGCCGAGCAGGTCCATGAACCAGAAGGCGGGGATCGCCGACAACGGGATCGCCAGCGCGGAGATCGCAGTCGCACGCCAGTCTCGCAGGAAGATGAAGACGACGATGACGGCGAGGATCGCGCCCTCGATCATCGCATGGATCGCGCTTTCATACTGCGCTTCGGTATAGTCGGTGGTGGTGTAGCGCTGGACGAACTTGACCGACGGATTACGCTTTTCGAGCGCGCGCAGCTTCTCGACCGCGGCATGATAGACCGTCACGTCGGACGCGCCCTTGGCCCGCTGGAAATCGAAGGTGATCGCCTGGCGCCCGTCGACGGTCGCGCGGCTGCGCTGCTCGGCATAGAGATCGCGGACCTGCGCGATGTCCGCCAAGCGCACGGTGCGGCCATTGCCGACGTTGATCTGCGTCTGGCCGAGGTCGCTGGCGTCGCGCGCGTTGCCGAGCACGCGGATCGACTGTTCGGACCCGGCGATTTCGGCACGACCACCCGCCGCGTTCAGATTGACCTGACGCAACTGCAAGTTGACCTGGCTTGCGGTCAGGCCCTGGCTCTGGAGCTTCAGCGGATCGAGGATCACGCGGATCTCGCGGCTGACGCCACCGTTGCGGCTGATCGTCGCCATGCCGGGGATCGACAGCAATTCCTTGGTGACGGTGTCGTCGATGTACCAAGAGAGCTGTTCGACGGTCATGTCGGTGGTGATCGCCGCGAAGCTCGCGACGTCGTTGCCGCTGGTGTTCGCGCGGTAGACCTGCGGCTCGAGGATGCCGTCGGGCAGGTCGCTGCGGATCTGCGCGATCGCGTCGCGTACGTCGTTCACCGCGCGGTCGATCGGGGTGCCGATGGTGAGCTGAATCACCGTTTCCGAATTGCCTTCGGTGACGGTCGAGTTGATCTCGTCGATGCCCTGGAGCGAACGCACCGCCGCCTCGACGCGCTGCGTGACCTGCGTCTCCATCTCGGTCGGCGCCGCGCCCGGCTGGTTGACGACGACGATCGCGATCGGGAAATCGATGTCGGGATCGCGGTTGACGTCCATCCGCATGAAGCTGACGACGCCCGCAAGCATCAGGGCCAGAAACAGGACGATCGGCGGAACCGGGTTGCGGATCGACCAAGCCGAGATGTTGCGGAAGTTCATGGGCTCAGCTCGCCTTCTTGGTGATCGGCTTGACCGTCTGCCCGGGGGCGAGGAAGCCGCCCGCGGACTGGACGACGCGCTCCGAGCCGTCGAGGCCGCCGATGATCGTCACGCCGGCGTCGGAGACCTGGCCGATCTTCACGTTGCGCCGGACGATCTTGTCCCCCGGGCCAACGATATAGACGTAATTGCCCTTCTCGTCGCTCTGCAACGCAGAGTCAGGAAGCAGCGGCGCCTGCGTCACGCCGCCGACGATGGTTGCCGCGGCGAACCCGCCGGGGCGCAGCGCCGGATCGTATTTGACCGCGATGCGCGCGATGCCCTGGCGGGTCTGCGGATCGATCACGGGGGAGACCTGCCATACCTCGCCGGGATAGCCCTGCGTGGTGCCGACCGGCACGACCGTCGCACGCGCGCCGACATGCAGCCCGGTCAGGTCCGCTTCGCTCAACTGTGCGCGCATCTCCATCTGGCCGCCCATCGCCATGCGGAACAGGACGCCCGCCGATGGCCCGACGATCTGGCCCGCCTCGACGCCACGGGTCAGGACCAGACCGGCGGCAGGGGCGCGGATATCGAGCCGGCCGTTGCGCGCACGCGCCTCGCCGAGCGTCGCCTGCGCCACCTTCACGCGCGCCGCCGCGGCGTCGCGGGTCGCCGCCTTGCGCTGGAGATCGGCCTTCGAGATGAAGCCGCGATCGACGAGCTGCTTGGCGCGATCGAGTTCGGCCTGCGCGATCGTCTCGTCCGAGCGCGCGACGCTGACCGAGGCGGCAAGCGACGCCGCGGTCTCGTTCTGGACCGAGCGATCGACCGTCGCGAGCACCTGGCCCGCCGAAACCCAGGTGCCGGGTTCGACCAGCACGCGCGTGATCATCCCGCCCTCGCCCGCGACGCCGACCGGCATCTCGCGTCGCGCCGCCAGCGTGCCCGTGGCGGAGATCGTCCGGTCGACCGCCTGCCGGCCCGGCACGACCACCGACACGGTCGGCAATTGCGCGCCGGGCGTCGCCGCCGCGACGTCCTTCTTGCCGGCCTTGAAGGCATAGACCGCCACCGCGATCGCCAGGACGAGGATCACGGCGATGATGACGTTGCGGCGGCGATGCGATGGCGCGCTGTAGTCCGGCAACGCCAGTGGCTCTTCGCTCTCGCCACCGATCATCTTCGTCTCGTAATTCATGCGCGTCACAATCCCAATTCCGACCGGTCTTGTCTCGACCCGCTTCGCCATTCGCACGCTGTGTTATCTGAATAAGTCACCGTGCTCAAGCCCCTCGACGAGCACGAACGCGAAGACATGCTTCGAATCCGATCTATCCGCAATGATGTTCAAAGAGTTTGGGATGTTCAAAGAGTTTGGGACGTTCGAAGAGTTTGGCGACGTTCAGCTTGCGTTGACGTGCGCGGCGCCACACGCCGGCATATTGCTACACGGGAGACATAGTCATGAAGATCGCAACGTTCCTTACCACGCTGGCCGGCGTCGCCGTCGCGTTGCCGGGAACTGCCGCCATCGCGCAGACCGCGCCGACCACGGTCGAGCCGATGATCCCGGCGGCGGGCACCGTGCTCGACGTGACGGCGGAGGGCCGCACGACCCGCGTGCCTGATCTCGCGACGATCCGTGCCGGCGTCGTCTCGCAATCGACGACCGCGGCAGCCGCGCTCACCGACAATGCGCAGCGTATGGCGAAGGTGCTCGCGGCGCTGAAGCGGGCGGGCGTTGCGCCGCGCGACATCGCGACGTCGTCGGTCCAGCTCGCGCCGCAATATCGCTATGCCGACAACCAGCCGCCGGTGATCACCGGATACCAGGCGACCAACACAGTCTCGATCCGTTTCCGCGACGTGGCGAAGTCCGGCGCGATCCTCGATGCGCTGGTGGCGGAGGGTGCGAACCAGATCGACGGGCCGAACCTGTCGATCGACAAGCCCGAGGCGGCACTCGACGAAGCGCGCGCCGACGCGATCGCGCAGGCCAAGCGTCGCGCGGATCTCTACGCGAAGGCAGCCGGGCTGCGGGTGTCGCGGATCGTCTCGATCGCCGAATCGGGGCAGGATACCGGCGGCTCACCGCAGCCGATGTTCATGGCACGCGCGTCGATGGCCAAGGACAGCACGCAGATCGCACCGGGCGAGAAGGACGTGACGGTCACCGTATCGGTGCGGTTCCTGCTGAACTGACATCCAACTCCCCTCCCTGAAAGGGAGGGGCTGGGGGTGGGTAGGCTCGCTTATGCCGCGACCGTTCGAACACATGGAACCCG
>NZ_JACONT010000036.1 GCF_014358075.1 Sphingomonas albertensis
CCAGACTGGACCCCCGCCTTCGCGGGGGAACAAAGAAGCGAGCGAGAGACTCCTAGCTCGACCGCCGAGCCGGTCGCTGGCCTCGACGAGAAGGACGTCACGCCCAGCGTCGTGCAGTGTCCTCGCCGCGGCAATACCGGCCGCACCGCCGCCGATGACGACGGTGCGCACGACTTACGCCGCCAGCAGGCGCTTCTCGCCGGCGATCCGCATCATCGCCTTTTGCAGCTTCTCGAACGCACGGACCTCGATCTGTCGGACGCGCTCGCGTGACACGCCGTAGACCTGCGACAATTCCTCGAGCGTCTTGGGGTCGTCCGTAAGACGACGCTCGGTGAGGATATGCTGCTCACGCTCGTTCAGGTCGTCCATTGCCGATACCAGCATCGAATGGCGAACGTCCGCCTCCTGCGCATCGGCGACGATCTTGTCCTGCAATGGCGCATCGTCCTGCAGCCAATCCTGCCACTGGCCCTCGCCGTCCTCGCGCATCGGCACGTTGAGCGACGTATCGCCGCCCATAGCCATGCGGCGGTTCATGCTGACGACGTCGGTTTCGGCGACACCCAGATCGGTCGCGATCTTGGTGACGTGTTCGGGACGCAGATCGCCGTCCTCGAACGCATCGAGACGGCTCTTCATCCGGCGCAGGTTGAAGAACAGCTTCTTCTGCGCGGCGGTGGTGCCCATCTTCACAAGGCTCCACGAGCGCAGGATATATTCCTGGATCGACGCGCGGATCCACCACATCGCATAGGTGGCGAGCCGGAAGCCGCGCTCGGGTTCGAACTTCTTCACGCCCTGCATAAGCCCGATATTGCCTTCGGAGATCAGCTCCGACGTCGGCAGGCCATAGCCGCGATACCCCATCGCGATCTTCGCCACGAGGCGGAGATGCGAGGTCACCAGCTGCGCCGCGGCCTCGGTGTCGCCATGCTCCTGGAAGCGCTTGGCCAGCATGTATTCCTGCTCGGGTTTCAGCAGCGGGAATTTTTTGATCTCGGCGAGATAGCGATTGAGGCCCGCCTCGCTGCCGAGCGCAGGAATCGTCGCTGGAACGTTGGAGCGGGCTGCCATGGTCGTAATCCCTTTCTGCTGACCCCGATTGCCGCACTGCGGCCCCCGGTTGCCGCGTTGCGGCATAGTGTCGATTATCTATACGTGAAGCTGAGTGAACAGTTCCTGCATGTCTGCGGGCATTTCGCTTTCGAATGCCAAAGCGACGCTTTTCACCGGATGGATGAACCCCAGATGCGCCGCGTGCAAGGCTTGCCGGCGGAAACCGAGCGTTTCGAGCAGCGACTTCTGAGCTTGCTTTGTTCTACCATAGACCGGGTCCCCCAACAAGGCGTGGCCGATCGACGCCATGTGCACACGCACCTGATGCGTCCTTCCGGTCTCAAGTCGGCATTCGATCAACGCAGCGCCGCGGAGCGTCTCGATCGTAGAGAAATGCGTTACTGCGCGCTTGCCGCCCTCGACGATCGCGATCTTCTTGCGGTTCTGGGGGCTTCGCGCGAGCGGTGCGTTGACGGTGCCGCTAGGCGGGCGCGGGATGCCGCCGACGATCGCCTTGTAGCGGCGGTCGATGCTGTGGTCGTGGAACTGCTTCGCCAAGCCTTCGTGCGCGCGGTCGGTCTTGGCGGCGATCATCAGCCCCGACGTGTCTTTGTCGATGCGGTGGACGATTCCCGGCCGTGCAACGCCGCCGATGCCCGACAGATTGCCAGCACAGTGGTGAAGCAGCGCGTTGACCAGCGTCCCGTCGAAATTACCCGCGGCGGGGTGGACGACGAGGCCGGCCGGCTTGTCGATCACGATCAGGTCGTCGTCCTCATAGGCGACGACAAGCGGGATATCCTGCGCTTCGTTGTGCAGCGGGGTCGGCGGTGGGATCGCGACCGCGAACACCTGGCCGGTCGCGGTCTTCTTCGCCGAATCGCGCCATTCTCGGCCGTTGAGCGTCACTTGCCCCGCGGCGATGAGCGCCTTCAGCCGCTCGCGCGACATGTCGGGCAGCACTTCGGCGAGCGCACGGTCGAGCCTCCAGCCATCCGTGGCCGGCGTGATCGATGCTTCGACGATGGAAACCCCCCGGTCCATGTCGTAGCGATGTGGCGATGAGCGTGACGATTTCAAGCGAAGTGCTGACACAACTTATCGCCGCAGCGGACGCATCGCCGGATGCCGAGATCTGCGGGCTGTTGTTCGGGGCTACGGGGTCGATCGAAGCGGCGGAGGCGTGCGCGAACGTTGCGGCGAACCCGGCGCGGGCGTTCGAGATCGATCCGAAGGCGTTGTTCGCAGCGCATCGGCGCGGGCGAGGCGGGGCGATGGCGGTGATCGGACACTATCATTCGCACCCGTCTAATTCGCCTATCCCGTCTCCGCGCGATGCGGCGCAGGCGCTGGGGGATGGCGCGATCTGGGTCATCCTTGGCGGGGGTTTGGCACGGGCTTGGCGATCGGTCGAGGTCGGGGAGTTCGTCGAGGAGGCGATCGATCCTATCGGATAGCCGTCCGAGCCTTCCCCCCTCCCTGGAAGGGGGGGCTGGGGATGGGTTGGCCGATTTTATCCACGACGCCGTAAACATGCGGAAACCGACCCACCCCCAACCCCTCCCTTCCAGGAAGGGGGGAAGAAGGATCCTCAACCCTTCCCATCCGAGCAGGGGAAGAAGTCAGAGTCGCTCGCCCGAACCATAAGAAGCGCCAAACTAAAGAGATGTGGCATTGCGCACTCGCCGCACCACCGCCACAAGACGCTCCAGAATTAGGGGAATTTCATGACGGTCAGCCCGGTCGATTTCGCGAGCCTGCTGTGTTCGCGCCTGTGCCACGACCTGCTGTCGCCGGTGGGGGCGCTCAATAACGGGCTGGAGCTGCTCGCCGACGAGACCGATCCGGCGATGCGCGAGCGGGTCATGCAGTTGCTCGCCGATAGCGCGCGTGCGTCCGCCAGCAAGCTGAAGTTCTTCCGACTGGCCTTCGGGGCGGCCGGCGGGTTCGGCGAGCTGGTCGACACGCATGAGGCCCGCAACGCGATCGAGGGGCTGGTCGCGGAGAACAAGCGGATCAATTTCGTCTGGGCGGTCGAGGCCTCGGCGATGCCCAAGTCCGCGGTGAAAGTGCTGCTCAACCTTGTGCTGGTGGCGACCGAATCGCTGGTCCGCGGCGGCACGATGGAGGTCGGCGGCGAGGAGAATGACGGGCAGCTGGAGATCGTCGTGAAAATCGAGGGCGCGCGGATCGTGCTGGACCCCGAAATCCGTCGCACGCTGGTCGAAGGCGAGGGCGCGCATACCGTCACGCCGCGCGCCGCCGCTGCGTACCTGATCAACACGGTCGTGGCGGAGGCGGGCGGCACGGTGATCGTGTCCGAGCCGACCGAGGGGATCATGATCTTCGGCGCGGTCTTCAACGCGCGGTAAGGAGCAAGTTCGATCCTCCCCCGCTATGGGGAGGACTGAGAAGACGGGCTAACGCGCCCTTAACCTCCGCCATGCATGACAGGCCTCGAACGCGGGGCCCGCATGGACGATCTGTTACAGGAATTCATTGCCGAGACGCGCGAAACGCTGGAGGCGATCTCCGGCGAGATCGTCGCGTGGGAAGCCGCACCCGCGGACAGCGGACGCCTCGATGCGATCTTTCGCTTCGTCCATACCGTCAAGGGAAGCTGCGGGTTTCTCGACCTGCCGCGCCTTGCCCGGCTGAGCCACGCGGCTGAGGACGTCCTGGCGGCGGTCCGCGACGGCAAGCGCACCCCCGATACAGCGCTCGTCAACGCGGTGCTCGGCATCGTCGACCGGATCGGCGAGATCGTCGAGGCGATCGACAGCGGCTCGCCGCTCGACGATTCGGGTGAGGATCTGCTGATCGCCGCGCTCGCGCCCGACGCGCAGCCCCGCGCACAGGCACCGACCACCCCGCATAGTCGCGCCGCCAGCCGCAGCGTACGCCTGAACGTCGACCTGCTCGATCACATGATGAGCGGCATGTCCGAGATGGTGCTCGCGCGCAACGAGCTGGCTCGGCGACTGCGCGACTGCGACGTCGACCCGAAGGTCGAGGCGGCGCTCGAACGCCTGTCGCTGACCGTCGCCGACATGCGCGACACCGTCACGCGGACGCGCATGCAGAAGGTCGACGCGCTGTTCTCGGCGCTGCCGCGGATGGTGCGCGATACCAGTGCCGAACTCGGCAAGAGCGTCGATCTCGCGATCGAGGGCGCCGATGTCGAGCTCGACCGCGAGATGATCGAGCTAATGCGCGATCCGCTCGTCCACATCATCCGCAATTCGATCGATCACGGCATCGAAGGACCGGCAGAGCGCCGCGCGCTCGGCAAGCCCAAGAACGGCCGGCTGGTCGTCTCCGCCCGCCAGTCCGGCAATCAGATCCTGATCGAGGTCACCGACGACGGCAAGGGCATCGACGTCGCGCGGATCGTCACAAAGGCCGCGGAAAAGGGGCTCCTCAGCCTCCCCGAACTCGCGGCGATGAGCGAGGCGGCCAAGCTCGACCTGATCTTCGCTCCCGGCTTGTCGAGCCGCGATGCGGTGACCGCGATCTCGGGGCGCGGCGTCGGCATGGATGTGGTGCGCGCCAATATCGAGCAGATCGGCGGCCGGATCGTGCTGACCAACGATCCGGGGCGCGGGCTTCGGATCGTCATTCACGTGCCGCTGACACTGTCGATTCTGTCGACGATCATCGTCGGCGTCGGCACGCAGCGGTTTGCGCTTCCACGCCAGGCGATCGAGGAAATCGTAATGGTCCGCGGCGACGCCGTGCGAATCGACACGATCGGCGACGCGGCCGCCGTCACGGTGCGCGGCCGGCGGATGCCGCTGGTATCGCTCGGCCAGCTGTTCAAGCTGAACGACGACGCGCCGCCGACGCTGGTGATCGTGTCGACGCGCGAGGGGGATTACGCGCTCGGCGTCGATACCGTGCTGGATACCGAGGAACTGGTGGTGAAGCCCGCCTCGCCTGCGGTGATGGCAACCGGCGTCTATGCGGGCAAGACCTTGCCCGACAACGGCCTGCCGATGCTGCTGCTCGATGCGTCGGGGATCGCCGCGGTCGCGGGGTTGCGCTTTACGCCGGTGGCCGCCGCGTCGACCGAAGCCGAAGCGGTCGTTCCGGGCGTCCCCGCTCTGCTGTTCGACGATCTCGACGGTTGCCGTCGTGCGATCGCGCTGGCGGTGATCGACCGAGTCGAGCCGGTGCCGGTGGACGCGATCCGCTGGTCGGGCGGGGCGATGCGGCTGTCGATCGGCGATGCGATCATCCCGCTCCACGCGGTCGCTGCGTTCGGCACGCGCACCGAGGTCGCGGTGCTGCGCCTGACCGACGGCGAAAGCGAGATGGCCTATGCGATCGCTGAGGCGATCGAGATCGTCGCGCTGCCTGCCGAGAAGGCACCTGCACGCGGCACCGGGCCGATCGCCGGCGTGGTCTCGATCTCCGGCGAGCAGATTGAACTGGTCGATCCGCATGCGCTGTTTGCGGGCCAGCCGGTCATGCTCGCATCGCTGCCGGTGTGCCTGTTGCAGGTCGACGGGTCGGGCTGGATGGAGACGTTCCTGAAGCCTGCGCTCGAAGCCTCGGGGTATCGTTGCGTCACCACGCTGGCGGCCGGCGAGACCGCAGCCGTGGCGCTGGCGATGGAGGATACGCCGCTCGGCGAGACGTTGGCGCCGGTAGTGACGCTGCGCCGGACGCGCACTGCCGAGGGTGAGGATGACGCGAGCATCTATCGTTACGACCGGCCGGCGTTGATCGCTGCGCTGGCGGCACGGAGGGCGCTGTGAGCGAACTGTTCCTCGTGGCGCATATCGCAGGACGCGGCGTCGCGATCGCCGCCGCTCAGGTCGATTCAGTGGTTGATATCGGCGAGGTCGTCGCGGTGCCTCGCGCAGATGCGTTCGTGCGCGGTCTCGCGGCGCTGCGCAGTCGCGTGGTGACGGTGATCGACACCGGTACGGCACTCGGCCTGAAGCCGACGCCCGACGCCGTCCGTCGCGCCGTCATCACCGTGGTCGAGGGGCATCATTATGCGATCCTGGTCGATTCGATCGAGGACGTCGCGCCGTTCGCGCGGTTGCCGCTGTCGTCGGGACTGGCGTTGCACCGCGGCTGGGCGACGGCCGGGACCGGCATCGTCGAGCGCGATGGCGAACCACTGCTGATCCTCGATCTCGCCGCAGTTATTCCCGCGACTATACCCGCCGCCTGAAATTTTACGTTGCTTAACCCGGCGCTTACGCTTTCCCGCGTAGACCGGTCTCACGATTTTCCCGGAAGGCTTTCCATGAAGACCTGTCTCGTCGTCGATGATTCAAAGGTGATCCGCAAGGTCGCGCGCCACATCCTGGAGACGCTCGATTTCACCGTCACCGAAGCCTGTGACGGTCGTGAAGCGCTGGCGTCATGCATGGCGTCGATCCCGGACGTGATCCTGCTCGACTGGAACATGCCGGTCATGAGCGGCATGGATTTCCTGCGCGCGCTGCGTGAGGCCGACGTACCGCGCCGCCCCAAGGTGGTGTTCTGCACGACCGAAAACGGCATGGCCTATATCCGCGCGGCGATCGAGGCCGGGGCCGACGAATACGTCATGAAGCCGTTCGACCGCGAAACGCTGGAATCGAAGCTCCAGATCGTCGGCATGGCCTGATCCGGGCAAGACGGTGGCGAACCGACCCCTCTCTGTCCCGCGCCCGGCGGACCGCGACAGCGCGGACACGGCCCGCGTGCTGCTCGTCGACGATTCGGTCGTCGCGCGCGCGGTGATCGCGCGGACGATCGATGCGAGCGATCGGTTCTCCGTGGTCGGTGCGGTCGGCAGCGCGGCGGCCGCACTGGAGTTTCTCGGCCGCACGACGGTCGAGTTCATCCTGCTCGATATCGAGATGCCGGGGATCGACGGGCTGACAGCCTTGCCCGCGCTGGTCGCGGCCGGGAAGGGGGCCAAGGTTCTGATCGTCTCGTCGAGCGCGGACGAGGGCGGCCCGAAGGCCATGCAGGCGCTCGCTCTCGGTGCGGCGGAGACGTTGATCAAGCCCTCCGCCGGCGAGCTTTCCGGGCGGTTCGGCGGCGCGCTGGTCTCCAAGCTCGAAAGGCTGTGCGAGGATTCGATACACGCGCCGCCGGTCGCACTCGTCCGGTCGACCCCGACCACCACAAGGTCTTTCACAGCCTCTCCAGCGGCACCGCGCTCCGTCTCGCCAAGCGAAGATTACGACATCGTCGCGATCGGCGCCTCGACCGGCGGTATCCACGCGATCAGCCAGATGTTCCGTGCGATTCCCGCCGGGTTCCGCCTGCCGATCGTCATCACCCAGCATCTGCCGGCGTCGTTCATGCCCTATTTCGCGGCGCAGATCGCGTTGCTCGCCGGCCGCCCCTGCGAAGTCGCGACCGACCGGCTGCGGATTCGTCCGGGCCGGATCATTGTCGCGCCGGGCGATGCGCATCTCAAATGCGTCAAGCTGCGGGACGGCGGCGCCGCCTTCCGTCTGACGCACGAGCCCGCCGGTAGCGGCTGCATGCCGTCGGTCGACCCGATGCTCGCCTCGATCGCGGACGTGTACGGCGCGCGCGTGCTGGCGATCGTGCTCAGCGGGATGGGCCGCGATGGCGCGGAGGGCGCGCAACGGGTGCACGACGCCGGCGGTTGCGTCGTCGCGCAGGACCGTGACAGCTCGGTGGTCTGGGGCATGCCCGGCGCGGTCGCGTCATCGGGAGTCGCCGACGCGGTACTCCCGCCGTCTGCGATCGGTACGCTGATCGCATCGCGACGTCGACCATGACGCCCAGCTCTTCGGCATGCCCGCCCGCCTCGCAGACCGCGATCAACGTGCTGACCGCGCTGCTCGAGGCGCGCACCGGGCAACAGATCGCGGCCTATCGCTCCTGGCGGCTCGACACCGCACTCAAGCCTTTGCTCCGCGACCGCAATCTCGACACGCTCGACCAACTCGTGACGCAGTTGTTGGAAGGCAATGATCGGCTGATCGGCGACCGGATCGTCGACGCGCTGGTCAACCAGGAAACCTCGTTCTTCCGCGACGCGCAGGTCTTCGAGATGCTCGCCGAGGCCGTCGCAGCGGCCGAAGCTGGGGGGCGTCGCGCCCGTATCTGGTGCGCCGGCTGCTCGACCGGGCAGGAGCCCTTGTCGCTCGCCATGCTGTTCGCCGATCGTCACGAAACGACTGGTGCGCCGGTGCCGGAGATCGTCGCCACCGACGTCTCGGACGCGGCGATCGCGCGCGCGCGCGCCGGCCGCTTCTCGCAATTCGAGATCCAGCGCGGCCTGCCGGTGCGGCGGATGGTGCGCTGGTTCGACACGACCGGCAGCGACTGGATCGCCAAGCCCGACCTGCTCAAGCGCGTCGTCTTTCGCCGCATGAACCTGATGGCCGACCCGGCGCCGGCCGGCCGGTTCGACGTCGTGCTCTGTCGCAACGTGCTGCTCTATTTGTCGGCGACCACCAAGGAGCAGGTGTTCCCCAAGATCGCCGCCGCGCTGAACCCCGGCGGCGTATTCGTCATGGGCGCGGGCGAGACCGTCATCGGCCAGACCCGCCTGTTCGAGCCGAGCAAACGCTTCCGCGGCTTCTACGAAACGCCGCGCTGACGGACGGCCAAGTCGACTAGCCGATCCCCAGGTCCGCCGGGCCGAACGCGTCGGGGAGCAATTCCGATATCGCGTAGGTTCGGATCGCATCGCCCTCCGCCGCACCACAATGCACTGGAAGATCGCGCTTCCCCATCTGCGCGGCTTCGTTGATGACCTGGCGGCAGCGCCCGCACGGGCTCACCGGCGAGCTGCCGGTCGCGCGCCCCTCGGCGTCCATCGCCCCGCCGATCACGCCGATCGCGACGATATCGCGCAGCCGTCCCGCGGCACTTGCGGCAGCGATCGCGACCGTCTCGGCGCACAGCGACAGGCCGTAGCTCGCATTCTCGAAGTTGGCGCCGGTGATGACGCTGCCGTCGTCGAGCAGGACCGCCGCCCCGACCGCGAACCGCGAATAGGGCGCATGGGCATTGCGTGCGGCCTCGCGGGCTGCGGCTACGAGTGCGATTGCGTGTTCAGTCATGATGTCACCACGTCCCAGTTCACCGGTCCCTCGATCCCGTCGATGCGCCGAAAATCGCTTGCCCGCCACATCCGCCACGGCCGCGCGGTATAGTCGGGTTTGATCACGTTCGACACCGCCCATAACGGTCGCGGCACCGCACCGGACAGCGCGTATTGCGTGTCGACGTCCTTGCTGATCCGCAACATCACGGGTTGCGCAGTGTGCGTCTCGACCATCGTCACGAACTGCGAGACATCGGCGATCAGCGTCGCGCGATCCGGTCGCGCGGTGCAGTCGTCGTGAAAGGCGATATCGAGCGCGGTCGGCAGCGCATCGGACGTGCGCGGCACGAACGTGTTGAACGCATTCGCCTGCTCGTCCGCACGCTGGCACAGCGAATAGACATGGACCGCGCCGCGTCGCAGGCCGGCCTCGGGCAACGCGGCCCAATTGGCCTCGAACCCAGGATCGCGGCGGTCGGTGCCGGACGTGGCGACGATATAGGCGAAGTCGGCGCCGCTCGCGCGGACGGTGCCCCATTCGACCGGGCCGGCATTTTCGCTCAGGTCGATGCCCTGCAACGGATAGCGTTTCACGTCGGGATGCCAGCCGGTCGCGGCGGTCCAGCCGCAGATGCCGACAAAGCCGGCCGCGGCCAGCGCGCCGGCGAATTTCAGAAGTCCGTAAGCCATGTGTCTTCTAGTTGCGGATGTGGAGGACGCAGATCAGCGTGAACAGCCGCCGCGCGGTGTCGAAATCGACCTCGATCTTGCCGTCGAGGCGTTCTTTCAGCAGCTCTGCCGCCTCGTTGTGGATGCCGCGGCGCGCCATGTCCACCGTCTCGATCTGCGCTGGCGAAGATTGCCGGATCGCTTGGTAATAGCTGTCGCAAATCGCGAAATAATCGCGGATCGGCCGGCGAAAGCGCCCGAGCGCGAGCACCAGCGTCTCCAGATGCGTGTCGTCCTCGCGGTGGATATGGATGCCGAGGCGTCCTTCCTCCGACTGGAGCTTGATCCGGTAGGGGCCGGCATAGCCATCGGCATAGGCACGCTGCGGGGCGAAGTGATTGCCCTCGATCAGGTCGAAGATCGCGATCCGCCGCTCCTGCTCGACGTCGGGCGAGCGCCAGCCGAGACTGGTCTCGTCGAGTTGCACATCGATGATCCGCGGGTCGGCCATACCGGTTCGATAGCGGGGGTCGTATCGCCTGTCACTTGGTCTGAGCGTCGCAGAAGCCAAGAGCACAACGCGCTCCCCTCCCTGAAAGGGAGGGGCAGGGGGTGGGTAGGCCAGCTTTCGCCGCAACCGTTCCACGATCCGGAACCCGACCCACCCCCAACCCCCTCCCTTTCAGGGAGGGGGGAAGCAGAGGGGAGAGGAACGGACGACTTATCCCCATCATTCCACCGCACGCTGCTTGGACGCGCGCGCGTCCATCGCGTAGGTGCAGGCAATGGCAACTCTCGCATTCCCCGTCTCCGCTGTGGCCGAGCCGCAGCAGCTTCCCCGCAACGTCGAGGCGGAAGCCGCGATGCTCGGTGCGATGATGATCGACAACCGGCTCGCGGACGATCTCGTCGACAAGCTCGAACCGGGACACTTCTTCGAACCCGTCCACGGCCGGATCTTCGCGGCGATCAAGACGCTGCGCGGCAACGACATGCTGGTGACGCCAGTGACGCTGCGGCCGATGTTCGATGCCGACGAAGGCATGCGCGAACTTGGCGGGCCCGCGTATCTCGCCGGACTCACGGGCAGCGGCGCCGGCCTGATCGGCGCGCGCCAGTTCGCGCAGCAAATCTACGACCTCGCCATGCTCCGCGCGCTCGTATCTGTCGGACGGACGCTGGTTGACCGTGCGATGGATACCTCGGAAGAGGTCAATCCGCGCGCGCAGATCGAACTCGCCGAGGAGGAGCTGTTCAAGGTCGCGGCGGATGGGGGCTCCGAGAACACGGTGAAGTCGTTCGCGCAGGCGACCACCGCGGCGGTCAAGATGGCCGAGCGCGCGCTGAACTCGGGCGGCAACCTGTCGGGCGTCACCACCGGCATCGATTCGATCAACGCGAAGATCGGCGGCATGCATCACAGCGATCTCATGATCCTCGCCGGGCGTCCGGGCATGGGCAAGACCTCGCTCGCGACCAACATCGCGTTCAACGCTGCGCGGCGCTGGATGCGCGACATGGCCGACGGCATCGCGCCCAAGGATTCGGTCGGTGCGAAGGTCGCGTTCTTCTCGCTGGAAATGTCCGCGGATCAGCTCGCGACGCGTATTCTCGCCGAGCAGTCGCAGATCAGCTCCGAATCGCTCCGCATGGGTAAGATCAGCCGCACAGAGTTCGCGCAGCTCGCGGCCGCGGCGGCCGAGCTGGAGAATTTGCCGTTGTTCATCGACGATACCGGCGGTCTGTCGATCGGCGCGCTGCATACGCGCGTGCGCCGGTTGCAGCGTCGGCACAACAACGAGATCGGGCTGGTGGTGGTCGATTACCTCCAGCTGCTGTCGGGATCGGGCAAGAGCAAGGACGGCAACCGAGTCCAGGAAATCTCCGAGATTTCGCGCGGGCTGAAGACCTTGGCGAAGGACCTCAACGTGCCCGTACTCGCGCTGTCGCAGCTGTCGCGTGCAGTGGAATCGCGCGAGGACAAGACGCCGATGCTGTCGGATCTTCGCGAGTCCGGCTCGATCGAGCAGGACGCCGACATGGTCTGGTTCGTGTACCGCGAGGACTATTACGTCGCGTCGAAGGAGCCCAAGCGGCCGGCGGAAGGCGACAGCGCGAAGATCTTCGAGGATCACGCGTCGTGGGCGGCGGAGATGGAGCGGGTGTACGGTCTGGCGGAATTGATCATCGCCAAACAGCGCCACGGCGCGACCGGCAAGGTTCGGATGAAGTTCGATCCGACGATCACGAAGTTCTCGGATCTAGCGGAGTATTGATCCTACGAGGTCCCTCTCCCCTCCGGGGAGAGGGAAGGGGCCCGCGGCGCTTGCCGTGGGAAGGGAGAGGGGAGTGAGGCTCGGGACGTCGCATCCCAACTCCCCTCTCCCTTCCGTCGCCAAGTGGCTCCTCCCTCCCTCTCCCCGTAGGGGCGAGGGAAAGGGGTCAAATCATCGGGTCGTAGTCAGTCGGCGCGTGGATGCCACATTCGACCTTGTCGAAACTGCGCCACCGACCAGCGCGCGGGTCTTCGCCGGGGGCGACTTTGGTCGTGCACGGCGCACAGCCGATCGAGAGATAGCCCTGAGCCTCCAACGGATGCCGCGGCAACTCGTGCTCGGCGAAATACGCGTCGAGCTTCGACTTGTCCCAATCTGCCAGCGGGTTGATCTTCAACCGCCCCTCGTCCTCCTCGAACCGGGGGAGAGCGGTACGAGTCCCCGACTGGAACCCCTTCCGCCCCGAAATCCAAGCATCGAACGGCGCCAACGCCCGCCGCAACGGCTCGACTTTGCGCAGATCGCAGCAGCCGTCGGGATCGTAGGACCAACGCAGGCCCGTCTTGTCCTTGATCGCTAGCAATCGCGGATCGGGACGGAACACCCGGAGATCGGTAAAGCCCAGTCTCTCCGCCAGTTCGTCACGATACGCCAAGGTCTCGCCGAACATCTTCTGCGTATTCGTAAACACCACCGGCACGTCGACATCGACCTGCGCGACCATGTGCAGCAGCACTGCCGACTCCGCGCCAAACGACGACACCGCCGCGATCCGCCCACGCAACTCGCCGACCAGCAGTTCGAACAGCATCTCCTGTGCGGAGACGCCTTCGAACCGCTCCTGCATCGCCATCGCATCGGCGCGCGTGAACGCCGGCGTGACGTCGATCATGTCGAGCTTGCGCGCGGGCTCACCCATGGCGCAGCTTCCACACCGGCACCGCGCCGTCCGCCGCCTTCTGGTACGGCGTGTCGTAGCGCTCCAGGCTCGCGCGCAGCACGTCGATGTCGATCGGCGCCTGGGGTGCGAAGCTGTCGAACCCGCAGCGCCGCATCAGCGGAATCTGATCGACCAGCACGTCGCCCTGCGCGCGCAGTTCGCCGGTATAGCCCGCCTCGCGCAGGATCCGCGCGGACGAATAGCCACGTCCGTCGCGATAGCCGGGAAAGCTCACCTCGATCAGCGCAAGCTGGTCGATCTGCGGCAACAGCGCGCGTGCGTCGTCGCCCGCTTCCAGGCGCACGGCCGCGGCGTTGCTCTGGCCGATGAACGAATCAAGCGTCACCGCGGGCTCGTCATGTGGCTCGTCATCGCGGAAGCGGAGTAGCGTCTGGTCTGGATACTCAACCATAGATCGCTTCCTTGAACGTCTCGAAGCCGACGCGGCGGTAGGTGTCGAGGAAGCGCTCGCCGGGATCGCGGACCT
The DNA here is from genome assembly GCF_014358075.1 of Sphingomonas albertensis. Lineage (GTDB taxonomy): Bacteria > Pseudomonadota > Alphaproteobacteria > Sphingomonadales > Sphingomonadaceae > Sphingomonas > Sphingomonas albertensis. The sequence continues at coordinate 13,470 of NZ_JACONT010000036.1, forward strand.
GAAGATACCGGTCGGTGACGCGCTCGATCGCGTCGACCACGCCGTCCTCGGAGAAACCGGGCCCGGTGATCTTCGCGAGGCTCACATCCTCAGCGCCCGAGCCGCCGAGCGAGAGCTGGTAATTCTCGGTGCCCTTCTTGTCGACGCCGAGAATGCCGATGTGGCCCGCGTGATGATGCCCGCAGGCGTTGATGCAGCCGCTGATCTTGAGCTTCAGTTCGCCCAGGTCGCGCTGGCGATCGAGGCTGCCGAAGCGGGTCGCGATCTTCTGTGCGAGCGGGATCGAGCGCGCATTGGCGAGGCTGCAATAATCGAGGCCGGGGCAGGCAATGATATCGCTGATCAGGTCGAGATTGGCCTCAGCGAGCCCGGCGTCGTTCAGCGCCAACCACACCGCTTGCAGGTCGGCAATGCGAACATGCGGCAAGACGATGTTCTGCGCATGCGTGACGCGCAGTTCGTCGAAGCTGTAGCGCGTGCCGAGATCGGCCATCACGTCGATCTGGTCCGCCGACGCGTCGCCCGGGATGCCGCCGATTGGCTTCAGGCTGATGTTGACGATCGCGTAGCCCGGCTGCTTGTGGGCTTTAACGTTCTGATCGAGCCAGACCGCGAAGTCGGGATCGCTGCGGTCGATGTCGGTCGAGGCGTTCGGATCGAAGTCGGGCGCGCCGAAGTGGCTCGTAATACGCTCCAGTTCGGCCCGCGGAGGATCGAGGCCGAGGCCCTTCACCGCGGCGAATTCCTCCTCGACCTGGCGGCGATATTCGTCGGGGCCGATCTCGTGCAGCAGGATCTTGATCCGCGCCTTGTAGATGTTGTCGCGCCGGCCGTAGCGATTGTAGACGCGCAGGCACGCCTCGAGGTAGCTCATCAGGTCGTCGGCGGGGACGAAATCGCGGATTTCGTGGCTGATCATCGGCGTGCGGCCCATGCCGCCGCCGACGAAGATCTTCGCGCCAAGTTCGCCGTCGCGGACGTGCAGCTCGATGCCGATATCGTGCAGCCGCATCGCCGCGCGATCCTCGTCCGCCGCGATCACGCAGATCTTGAATTTCCGCGGGAGGTACGTGAATTCCGGGTGGAACGTCGACCATTGGCGAATCAGCTCGGCCCAGGGGCGCGGGTCGGCGACCTCGTCCGCTGCGGCGCCGGCGAACTGGTCGGAGCTGATGTTGCGGATGCAGTTGCCGCTGGTCTGGATGGCGTGCATCTCGACCGTCGCCAACTCCTGGAGGATGTCCGGGGTCTGGTCGAGCTGGATCCAGTTGAACTGGATGTTCTGCCGCGTGGTAAAGTGCCCGTAGCCGCGGTCATACTTGCGCGCGATATGCCCGAGCATCCGCATCTGCCGGCCGTCGAGCGTCCCGTACGGCACCGCGACGCGTAGCATGTACGCATGCAGCTGGAGATACAGGCCGTTCATCAGCCGGAGCGGTTTGAACTGGTCCTCGGTCAGCTCGCCCGAGAGGCGGCGGCGGACCTGATCGCGGAATTCGTCGACGCGCTGGTCGACGATCGCCTGGTCATATTCGTCATATTTATACATATCAGATTACCCAGCTGCCGGCGTTCGGGTCGGCGGGTTTGAGAGTCAGGTCGGGCCGCATCGTCGGGCCGAGCGCGCGGATGCGGTCCTTGATGTGGGCGGGACGGGGGCCTTCGTCGGTTTGCGTCGCCTCGATCAAATAGGGCACGTTGACCCGGCGTGCGCCTTCCTCAGCCTGGAGGATGGATTCACCCGCAACGCCGACGTCGACCGCGTCCTCGATATGGCGCGACCAGCCGTTGCCGGTCCACCAGACGACGTCGCCGGTGGGAAGGTCGTTTCCGGTCAACAGCTTCATGCGGCGGCGTCCTCTGCTACGCGGGCCCAGCGGGCGAGTTTGTCTTCGGCGTCGGACAGTTCGACGACCTCGCCGACGACGATGATCGCGGGGCTTTTCACCGCCTCACGCGCCACCATGGCGCCGAGATCGGCGAGTAGCGTCCGGATCGCTCGGCTGCCCTGCAACGTGCCGCGTTCGAGCACGGCGACGGGCATGTCGGGCGCGACGCCGTCGGCCATCAGCTTGTCGGCAATGTCGGTCGCGGTGGCGATGCCCATGTAGATCACAAGCGTGCGGCCTTGGCCGGCGAGCCCCGACCAGTCCTGCTCGGTCAAACCCTTGCACTGGCCCGCGACGAAGCTGACTGCGCTCGAATGATCGCGGTGCGTCAGCGGCAGCATCGCTTCCGCCGCGCAACCGAGTGCGGCCGAGACGCCAGGGATCACTTCGACGGGGAGACCCGCAGCGCGAACCGCCTCGACCTCCTCGCCGCCGCGGCCGAACACGAACGGATCGCCACCCTTGAGCCGGATGACGATGGCGCCGGTCTTCACGTGCGCAATGATCAGCGCGTTGATTGCCTCCTGCGGCAGCGTGTGACGCGCGCGCTGCTTGGCGACCGAGATACGCTGCGCGGAGGGTGGCGCGATATCGAGCACGCGCGGATCGATCAGCCCGTCATGCACGACGACGTCAGCGGTCTTCAGCGCCTCAACCGCGCGGACGGTCAGGAGACCGGGATCGCCCGGGCCCGCCCCGACGAGGATGACGCGCCCGCGGGCGGTGGGGTCTAGGAGACTTGCCATGCGACCGGAGATGGGCGGATGGGCGCCGTGCTGCAACCGAATGATGCTTTGGCAGCAGGTAGGATTGCTTTTGCGGTGCGCGAGGTCAGCCGACCAACCCAACGATCCTCCCCCGCCAGGGGGAGGTGGCGCGCAGCGACGGAGGGGGAGGACACGGAGCATAGGTCGTCGCTTACCTCCCCCTCCGTCTGGCAAGTGCCAGCCACCTCCCCCTGGCGTGGGAGGATCAGATCGGAGGCGATCAGCCGTCGGCCAGACCGATCCCGATGCTCGCGCGCGCGCTCTCGGATTCACTGCTGACTACCGGGTAGGCGCAGTAATCGGCGGCATAATAAGCACTCGGCCGGTGGTTGCCCGACCAGCCGATGCCGCCGAACGGTGCGCCCGACGAAGCACCATTTGTCGGCTTGTTCCAGTTGACGATGCCCGCCCGGATGTTCGCCCAGAAGCGGTCGTACAGCGCAGGCGTCTGGCTGATCAACGACGCGGACAGGCCGTATCGCGTGGCGTTCGCCTCTGCGATCGCGGCGTCGAAATCGTCGACGCGGACGACCTGGAGGATCGGGCCGAACAGTTCGACATCGGGACGGTCGGCGACATCGGTGACGTCGATCAGCGCGGGCTTGAGGAACGGCAGGTCCGCGACCGGACGTTCGAGATGACGGATCGGGCGACCGCCGCGCGTGAGCAGTTCGAGGAAGCTCTCGGTCAGTTGTTCCGCGGCTTCGTTGTCGATCACCGGTCCCATGAACGGCGCGGGGTTGGCATGCGGTTCGCCGACGATGATCCGCCCGACCATTTTGTCGAGCGTGGCGATCAGCGGGTCGTAGAGCTTGGTGTCGACGATCAGCCGACGTGCGGCCGTGCAGCGCTGGCCGGCGGTGGTGAAGGCGGACTGGATGATCAGGACGGCGGCGGTGTGCAGATCGGGCGCGTCCCATACGACGATCGGGTTGTTGCCGCCCATCTCCAGCGCAAGGATCTTTTCGGGTTTTTCGGCAAATGCCCGGTTGAGCGCGAGGCCGGTGCTGGCCGAGCCGGTGAATAGCAGGCCGCCGATATCGGGATGCGCGGCGAGGGCCTTGCCTTCGTTCGGGCCGCCGATGACGAGGCGGATGCACTCGGCCGGCACGCCCGCGGCGCGGAAGCATTCGACGAGGAACGCGCCGACGGCAGGGGTCTTTTCCGACGGCTTGAAGACGACGGCGTTGCCGGCGATCAGCGCCGGGACGATGTGGCCGTTGGGCAGGTGTGCCGGGAAATTATACGGCCCGAGCACCGCGAGCACGCCGTGCGGCTTGTGGCGGACGGCGATCCGCGAGCCCATCGTCGCTTCCAGGCGGCGCTGCGCGGTGCGATCGGCATAGGCGCTGACCGAGATGTCGACCTTGGCGATGACCGTCTCGACCTCGCCGCGCGCTTCCCAGATCGGCTTGCCGGTCTCGCGCGCGATCAGGTCGGTGAAGGCGTCGTTGCGCTGGCGGACGATGTTGGCAAAGCGCCGCATCGTCTCGATCCGGAAGGCGAGCGGTTTCGATGCCCAGCTCGACCAGCCGGCGCGGGCGCAGGCGACTTCGGCATCGACGTCGCCGATCGGATGGCGCCAGAGGACCGCACCGGTGGCGGGCTCGTAGGAGATGATCTCGTCGGACATGCGTCACTCTTGCCTTGATTCGCGGCGGGTTTCCACTGGGGGATGTGCCGCGCTGCTTCCCCCCTTCCCTGGAAGGGAGGGGGCGGGGGTGGGGCGGGTTCCATGGGTTCAGACGTTTGCGGCTCAAACCGGCCGACCCACCCCCAGCCCCTCCCTTCCAGGGAGGGGAGCATTTATTCGGCTAGCGCTTCGCCCATTTCGCGGATCGTGGCGATCTTGGCGTTGAGCAGCGACCATTCGTCGTGCTCGGCGATCGCCGCCCAGATTGCTTCCACTTCGTCGATCAGCATGCTGCACGGTTCGCCCGACCAATAGGGATGCGAGCGGTCTTTTCGCGGTTCGTACGACGCGAGTGCCGCGCGGACCTGGTCCCATTGCGCGTCGTACGTGTCCGGCAGGTTTCCGCCGAACACATCGAAGAAGAACCGGTCGATGCCGACGCCCGAGGTGCGCAGGGCGCGTTCGGTGGCCTGGACGAGGTCGCGGTCGGCGTCGGGGTCGCGCGGACGGACGCCGAGCCGCCAGAGGATCGCCTGCGTGACTTCGGGTTGATAGCGCGGGCCGAACTGGTCGAGCGCGGCGACGAGCGGGTCGCTGTCGGCGATCTGGCGAAGCGCGACCGCGAGTTGCATCACGTCCCAGTGGATCGCCTCGGGCTGGCGGCCGAACGCATACAGCCCCTGATGGTCGAAATAGGCGGCGGTGAAGGCCGGATCCCAGGTCGGCGCGAACCGCCACGGGCCGTAATCGAAGCTATCGCCGGTGACGTTGATGTTGTCGGAATTGAGGACGCCGTGGACGAACCCTGCCGCCATGTAGCGCGCCGCGAGCCGCGCGGTGCGACCGACGACGAGGTCGAGCAGGCGGACCGGGTCGTCGCTGTCCTCTTCGTACAGGTTGCGCAGCGTATAGCCGACGAGCTTGCGCAAGCCCGCCTCGTTGCGCTCGTAGGCGAGGCGCTGGAAGCTGCCGATGCGGACATGGCTGTGATTGAGCCGGACCAGGACGGCGGAACGGGTCGGACTGGGCTCGTCGCCGCGCTGGAGTTCCTCGCCGGTCTCGATCAGCGACAGCGTGCGCGAGGTGGGGACGTTCAGCGCCTCGAGCATTTCGGTGGCGAGGATTTCGCGGACACCGCCCTTCAGCGTTAGGCGGCCGTCGCCGGCGCGGCTCCACGGGGTCTGGCCCGAGCCCTTGGTGCCGAGGTCCATCAGGCGGCCACGATCGTCGCGCATCTGCGCGAAGGTAAAGCCGCGGCCGTCACCGAGATCGGGATTGTAGTTGCGGAACTGATGGCCGTGATAGCGTAGCGCGAAGGGCTGGGGGAGCGTGCCGGGCAAAGGCTCGAACCGGCCGAAATGGCGGGTCCATTCGTCATCGGTCAGCGTGTCGACGCCGATCTGCGCGGCGGCGCGGTCGTTGCGGAAGCGGAGCCGGGTCTCGGGGAAGTTGGCGGGGGCGACGGGATCGAAGAAGCCGTCCCCCAGCGTTAGCAGTTCGGCTTCGGGGCGATACACTTGCGGGCGGGTGGGCATGCGGCGATATGGTGGCCGCTACCCGAAGGACGCAACCATGGCCGCTTACGAAAACCTCTATTGGTGGTCCAACGACGGGCTGAGACTACACGCGAGGGACTATCCAGGGGGCAAGGAAGGTCAGCCGCCGATCCTCTGCATGCCCGGCCTGACGCGAAACGCGCGCGATTTCGACGCGCTGGCGGCGCGGCTCGCGGGGCGGTGGCGGCTGATCGCGGTGGATTTCCGCGGGCGCGGCGAGAGCGCGTACGCGAAGGATCCGATGTCGTACGTGCCCTTGACGTATGTGCAGGACGTCGAGGCGTTGCTGACCGAGCTGGGTATCGACCGGTATATCGCGTTCGGGACGTCGCTCGGTGGGATCGTGACGATGCTGATGGCGGGGCCTTCGCGCGGCCGGATGATGGCGGCGCTGCTCAACGATGTAGGGCCGGAGATCGATGCGCAGGGGCTGTCGCGGATTCGCGGCTATGTCGGCAAGGCGAGCGTCTTCCCGACCTGGATGCACGCCGCGCGGTGCGTCTCCGAGAACAACGCCGACGTCTATCCCGATTGGCAGATTGAGGATTGGCTGGCGATGGCGAAGCGGCTGTACCGCCTGAACAGTTCTGGGCGGATCGTGCTCGATTACGACCTGAAGATCGCCGAGCCGTTCCGCGTGCCGGGCAACGAGGCGGGGCCGGATATGTGGCAGGCGCTGGGCTCGCTTCGCGACGTACCGACCTTGATCGTGCGCGGTGGGCGATCGGACTTGTTGTCGGCGGCGACGGCGGAACGGATGGCGGCGTCGCTCGATCGCGCCGAGCTCGTGACCGTGCCGGGCGTCGGTCATGCGCCGACGCTGAGCGAGCCGATGCTGCACGATTCGATCGACGGGTTGCTGGCGCGCGCGCTTGAGGGGGCCGCGATCCGCGCTTAGGGGAGAGCGGGGCCGCATACCGCTGGCCGATAATCTGCTGATAATCCGGGATACTTGATGACCGAACTCTCCGACGCCCACACGACCGTCCGCCCGCTGAAGGGCCGCCGGGCCATCATTACCGGGGGCACCACGGGGATCGGCCGGGCGATCGCAGTGCTGCTCGCTGCGGAAGGGGCGAAGGTCTTCATCTGCGGCCGCGACGAGCGCTATCTTCAGGACGCGCTCGCGCGCATTCGCGAAGTCGGCGAGGGCGACGGGATGATCACCGAGCTTGCCGATCCCGACAAGGTCCGTGCGTTCTTCGATGCGGGCGAGGCGTATCTCGGCGGCTTCGACATCACCGTCGTCAACGCGGCGGTTGCGGCCGGCGGCCTGACGCAGATGAGCGAGGACGAGCTTCGTTACGCGATCGCGGTCGACTTCACCGCCTATCTGCTCAGCGCGCATCACGCTGCGCACCGCATGAAGCCGATCAGCGACATCGTCATCATCGGCTCGCTCAGCGCGCATATCCTCGGGCCGAGCTCGACGGTGTATGCCGGGGTGAAGTCCGGGATCGCCGGCTTCTCGGAGGCATTGCGACGCGAACTGGGGCCCAAGGGGATCAAGGTCTCGCTGGTCGAGCCAGGCAAGGTCGGGTCGAACATGCAGTATCCGGACGTTCCCGACGACAAGCAGCGCCAGATGATCGAGGCGGAGCAGATGCTGCGCGCAGAGGATATCGCGGTCGGTGTGGAGTTCGTGCTGACGCAGCCGACCCGGACGGTGATCCAGCAGATCGTCATCGTGCCCCGGGCGCTGGAGGGGGAGTAGGCTTCTCTTCGTTGTTCTCCCGCGTAGGCGGGAGCCCAGGGTTACACAGGATTGCGTTTGTGATCCTGGGCCCCCGCCTTCGCGGGGGAACACAATGGATTGCGCATCAAAGGAGAATAGCATGTTCGACCAGCTCGTCTTCACCCCCGCCGATATCGATCTGTCGCGCTCGCCGCTGGCGGGGAAGGTCGGCGCCGAGACCTATGTGCTCGGCGCATTCAATCCGGGGATGACCCGGCTGGCGAACGGCAATCTGCTGCTGATGGTGCGCGTCGCCGAGGCGCTGAAAAAGCCGATCAAGGACGGCAACGTCCACGCGATCCGCTGGGAGGACGGCGCGTATGTGCTCGACGCGTGGCCGTTGCAGATGGTGGATACCAAGGACCCGCGCAAATTCCTGATCCCTGGGGGCGGGTGGAAGGTGATGGCGCTGACGTCGTTGTCGTGGTTGCTGCCGGTCGAGCTGGATGCCGAGGGGCGCTCGGTGGTTGCGGTGCATTACGACAAGGCGATCGCGCCGCGGACGTCGTACCAATGCTACGGCGTCGAGGATGCGCGCATCTCAAAGGTCGGCGACCGCTATCTGATGACCACCTGCTCGGTCAGCCCGGAGCGGCATTCGACCACGTTGTACACGTCCGCCGATGCGCTCGACTGGCAGCTCGAGGGGATCGTTCTCGATCACCAGAACAAGGACATGCTGATCTTCGAAGGGCTGATCGACGGGCAATATTGGGCGCAGACGCGGCCGCTCGGCGACCTGTATTTTGCCTATCCGCCGAACAGCGAATGGCGGGCCGGGCCGTCAATCAACCTGTCGCGTTCGCCTGATGCGCTGCACTGGAAGCCGCACGACAAGCCCGGTATCCGCCCGCACGCCGCCACCGTCTCGACCGCGCGGATGGGTGGCGGCGCACCGCCGATCCTGACCGATCGCGGCTGGCTGACGCTGTGGCACGGGGTCGAGCCGTCGGGCGTGGTCGGCATCTACCGCACCTATTGGTCGATCCTCGACAAGGACGACCCGTCGATCACGGTCGCGACCGAGCACACCGCGCTGCTGGAACCGAACCCCGCGCTGACCGAGCCGCTGAAAGACCGGATGTACCTCGACAACGTCGTCTTCACGACCGGCATCGCGGATGCCGGGGACTTCTACGTCGTCGCGAGCGGCGAGGCGGATCTGGCGTGCCGGATCACGCATATCGCGAAGGACATGTTCAGCCGGTGATCGGTCCTGCCGCCAGACCCGGCAGGTCCAGCTCGTGTTCGGACACGATCCGGATCGCACCACCGAGGCGGCGATACTGCTCGGCTCGGCGGAACGCGCCGCTGTTGCGGACGGAATAGGCGTACGGCGCGCGTCCGGCTATCACCAGCGCGGTCGTGGTGTTGCCGACGGCCGAGACGATCCGGCCACCCAGCGCGGCGATCCGGCAGGCCAGGGCACCATCCCGGGGTTCGCCAAGGATCGCGATCCGCTCGCCGCTGAGCGGTCCGGACGGCGCAGGGCGCGGGGCGGGCCCGGGCTTGCGCGGCGGGGCGAGCCATTCGTCGAGCGCGATACCGGTATGGTCGATCGCCTTGACGATCACCCAGCCGGCCGCGCGCGCATCGCTCAGCGCGTCGTGATGCTTGTGCGCGATCCCCAGATATCGGGCGAGCAGCCCGAGCCGGTGGCTCTCCAGATCGGGCCAGGCGCGCTTGGCGACGCGTACGCTGTCGAGCCAGACCGTCTCGATCGCAGGGCGATCATGGACCCTGCATGCAGCCGCCAGCGCGCCCTTGTCGAAATAGGAATGCGCCACCGTCGTTCGACCGGAAAGATGGCCGTGGACGATGCCGTGGACGTCGGCGAAGCTCGGCTGGCCGACGACGTGGTGCTCGGCGATGCCGTGGATGCGGGTGTTGAACAGGTGGAATTCGTCGCGCGGATCGAGCAGCGTCTCGTATTCGAAGATCTCGCGCCCGTCGCGAAACCCGACGATGCCGATCTGGCAGATGCTGCTGACCCGCGAACAGGCGGTCTCGACGTCGATCACGACGAAATCCGGGGGCAGGGTGTCGGCGGGGTCGGATCGCGTCACGGTCGAGATGTCGAGCATCGCGCCTCCATGCACGCATGTGCGCGGCGGATAAACATCTTTGGAAGAAGCCGGAATTGGGCCGGAGCCTGAAAAGCCGGTCGGCGCGGCGCGAGGCGAATTGCGCCCTTGCCGGTTCTCAGCGGCCGGGTCCCTCCGCGCAGCGCCGCCCGGTCATTCCACGGCGCACCAGAACCGTACCGTCGACGACGGGTCTGCCCGATGCAGATTGGTGGTGAGCAATCCGAGCGTCATGGCGCAATTCTGCCGGTTGAAATCCCCGGATCGTATGGAGTTGAAGCTGGCGAAGTGGACCCTCGGCGCGCTGTCGTTCGAGGAGCGATAGAGCCGGTAGGTCGCTCCGGCCATCGGCGTGCAGCCGCCCGATATAACGCCCAGTATAACGATCGTGGCAAGCGCCGTCAGTGCCGTAATGCCGTGCAATGCATGTGTGATCGCGATGTCCCCTAGAGGTCCAAATGGGTCGCCCGAAGACTTCAGGCAAGCGGCAAGGTTGCGTAGCCGACTATCGGATCTCGCAATAATTCAGGCATTCGTCTTTTTATTGGGGAAAGACATGATCTTGCTGTTTTCAGTGCAATATTCAGGTGCCGTATAAATTGCGCGGATTTCGTCCCGTTTAGGATCAAACCGGATCCCGACGGCCCCGAACACCCGAAAGGACGATCGATCCGAGTGGTTCGATCAGCCAAAGTCCTGCCGTGCTGCGCCCGACTGGTCCGGCCACCCGGCGCTAGCCGGCATGCGCGGATCTGCCATCTTTCTCGAAAAGGCTCGAGAAACGGGGATCAACGCGTGAACAAGAACCCCACGCAGAACAGGAACGTCGCACCTTCCAGCAGCCCTACAAATACGTTCCCGGCGGCGCGCAATAGATTGATGCTCAGCGCCTGTGCGAACCACCGCGTTTCTACGATCCAGAAATTCACGATGCTCGATCCGACGAGCCAATGGCCCACCATCCGCGTCACTTCGTGTTGGTCGAACCCAAAGCTGCTACCGACACTCAGGCCGAGTGCAAAAACAGCTGCCGGATAACATTGCTCGTAGAAAGGCTGCTGTAGAGAAGTGCGATCGAGCTTGATCTTGCGCCTGCGCACCATCCGCGCTGCCAGGAAGAGTGGGAAACCAGCGAAAACGACGACGCGAAGGACCAGGGCACTCGCATTGTCGTTGACCAGGTCGGCGAGGTCGTGATGATTGGCGATAATTTCGTCGGTCTGGCCCAGCGCCGTGGAGACCGTGTGCGCCAACAACAGCGTCAGAGCCAGAAACAGGGGCGGACTGAGCACCGACGCATATCGTTCATCGTCGGGGAGCGCCATTTCGCGCTCGATCTGCTTCATCGTACCGACCGGTCGCAACAGCGCCTGCCAAAGCGTAAGGGGGAAGAAGATCACCCAGCTCATGACCTCGTAGAGGAGTTCATCGAGCGAATTTAGCCACTTCATAAAGTCCATATCGCATGATGTGCGATGTAGAATTTGATCGCAACGGTTTGCTATTCGTTATCGTCGGGTTTCCGAGGCTCGCCCACGGCGGAACCCGCGGCAGCAATAAGTGATTGAGAAGCGTCGACAGTGATGGACGCCGTCATCCCGCTTCCATAAACTCGTCGCATTGATGAACAGGTAGTTTCGAACGAACGGGAGAGTCGCCATGCGTTATCGAGCACACGTGTCGAAGATCACGACCGCAGTTCTTTTAGGAGCAGCACTTCCGGCGGTTGCCGATGCGCAATCTACGGGGCTCGAGGACATGGTAGGCGCCCGTGCCGGCCAAGCTGAGATGGAGTTGCAGCGGCGCGGCTACGTCAACATCCGCGGTGAGCAGGGTGATGATCGCGCCTATACCTATTGGTGGAACGCCGATCGCCGCCAGTGCGTCAGCATCGCCACGATGGACGGCCGCTACAATTCCATCCAACCGACCACGTCCCCCGATTGCAGGAAGCCCGCGAACCTTCGCCCCAACCCCAACTACGGTGGACCGCCTGCGTCCCGGCCGCGCCCCGACTATGAACCCGATCCGGCATATGGACGCGCGCCAGCGGGGTCCGGTGGCGGTCAGGCCAACTCTCCGTCGGGGGGGGGCCGGTCGTCGATGGAAGGAACGTGGAACTGGGGCTCGTCTGTTTCGGGGACGGGTCGAAGACCGGTTTCGCCAGTGGTACGACATGGAATTGGAACCGTGAACGTGATCGGTATGAGTCCGGCAATTACACCGAAACCAGAAGGGAGGTCTTCGATGCCTCGCTCACGATCCAGACGTGGGCGGGGGGTGGACGTATCCGGCTACCCAAATCGCTGATCCCGCCGATCAATTCTCGTGGCGATCAGGGATGGTGGGACCTGCGCGACGTATCCGTCAGCCCCGATACGATCCGCGCCAGTTACCGCCTGAACGGGTTGAACAAGCCGAAGCTGACGATCGACCGGTGCAGCGGCCGCATCACGGTCGAGGGTATGAGCAACTATGGTTTTCGCGGCACATGCGACACGATCGGGCACGAACCGCGGCGATTCTAGGGTAAAGCAGCGTCGACGCGATGCCGACGCATAGTGGGCGATGGCTAAGGCCTAAGCGCTTGAACGATTGTTATCGGGAGTTCTGATTCCTCAACCTGAGCATCCGTGTGTGGGCGCGTTTTCCGATCGGGGATCGAGTTTCGGGAATGTCAGGGTTGGTGAGGAAAGCGGACGGGCGGCTTTCGGGGCAATGCGCTGGAAAGCGGACGTCGGGGATTACCGACTTGTGAGCAGCCGCTTTCTAGACAGCGCGTCCGGGGCCTTGGCCGCTTCGATCCTGATACGGCGATGCAGCACCCCCACCAACAACGGACCGCCAACTAGAAGAAGCCCGACCAGCACATCTATGAAATCCGGCGACCAGCCAGCCAGCAGAGCCGCTCCATAGATCAGCGCGAAGAACGCGAACCATGTGAATGCTGCGACATCGACAAGGAGCAGCGGCGTCCTGCTTTGATAGTGCTGGTGTGCAAAACGCCAAAACGCCGCTTTCATGCTACCCCCATCTCAATTTTGGGCCAATCGTAACGTCGGCTTTCGGGAAACGCCACCTGCGCTGCGAGCGGCAACAATTAGACGAAATCGGGATGGCCGGAATGGGAGGAAAGCGGACCGTCCGCTTTGGAGGCCACACCCCAAGAAACCGACCACTGAACGGGTATCTCAAATGCATCAATATTTTGCATCGCTGGCGCCCTCGGTTTCCTGCTCTCTTTGCGCTGAGGCGAAATTCGTGATTTTTGCATCAGCAGTCATACCGGGTCAGACCATTGCATAGAGCGCTTGGGTCTCGCATCATCAAGCGATGATCGAACTGTTCCTGCTCGCTATCGCTCCTGTCCTTGGGAATGCGTCACCAAACTCGGCACTGCAGAGGACGCCTACAACCGACGATGGTCTACCTCGCCTGCAATGCGATACGAACTACACCAACCTTTTGGGGAAACGTGTTAATTTACCACTCAAGATTACATTCGGGCCAATGGCTAGGGGAGTCGTCCCCTTGAGCCCGAGCGGTCTCGTATTGTATGGTAACGCAACATTTGCATTTAGTGGAACTGCTCCAATTGAAGTAACGCAAATTGTTCCCTCGACAGGTGAGGCCGCGACCGATAGCAATCTACAGTCTCTTTTCAAATTTAATGGAGGAATCTTTTCTGCCACCACTACAATGCAGAACCTTGACGCTAAGATAGCTTTGATCGAAATCAATTTCACTGAGCGACTTGTGCCATCCGGCCGGTATCAGAATTGGACCGCGCATTGCCGTCAGGTAAGTGGATTTTACTCGAAAAGCCCGCATTAACGATGTGGAACCGACCTACCGATTGCCATCTGCGTTCTTGATGCAAAACTTTTGATATTTGCATCAGGGGTGACGGGACCGAAAAAATCGCGCTGGACGAATGGCCGCTTTCGGGAGCCGTAGTTCGCAACCCGTGCGTCCGCAATTGGGCGACACCGGACCCATGAGCGGGACTCGAACCCGCCAAACGCCACGATCGCTCGCTGCGCACGCTCCGACAGCGTCAGGGCCGCAACCACTTACCGAATTAACGGATGTCCGCAAACGGGAAGCGTAACGGTACCCGGGAACGGCAAGGATTGGGCGTTAGCCGACATAGGAGAGGTCTTTGCGAGCTTGCGCTTTGGCATGTTCGCGGCTGTGCGAAGGCCGCCGAACAATGGCGGAAAGGCTGGTGCCCCCGGCGAGATTTGAACACGCGGCCTACGGTTTAGGAAACCGTCGCTCTATCCGGCTGAGCTACGGGGGCATCGTCGGCGCATTACGCCGGTCGGGGGGGACGATCAAGCTCGGGTGAGTGTGGAAAGCTCGGGGCTTGTGTCCGGTCGGTCGGCATGGCGCCGGACCCTTGGTATAAACTTCGTGCCGTCGAACGGCTGACCGCGATCTACGCGCAATCAGGATCGCGATCGAGATGCGATCAAACTCGCGGTCGTGTCGCCATCAGATTCGCGGTCGGAATGCGATCAAGGGCGACGGGTATCGCTGTCGATGCCCCGTCGCCGCTTGCCGTGCAGTGCAGGCGGTTAGGCCTTGACGTGCTGCGAGATGTACTTGTTCATCTCGAACATCGTGCACTTGTCACGCCCGAAGACCTTCTTCAGCTTCTCGTCAGCCAGAATCTCGCGCTTGTTCTCGGGGTTCTGGAGGTTGTTGGCCTTGATGTAGACCCACACCTTGCTGATCACTTCGCTGCGCGGCAGCTTGTCGTTGCCGACGATCTCGCCGAGCTCGGGAGAGGGCTGGACGGGGGCGTGGATGCCGCCGGTCTTGGGAGCTGTAGCCATAAGCATTCCTTCCTGTTGCGCGCGTGCGTTAGGCACTGCGCGCGTGGTCACGCCTTGGTGAGCGCGTCCGCCTTGTGCGCTGCCTTGCCGCCCTTGTCACTCCTTACGATGAACTGCGGCTCCTCCTTGGAGGCCTTGACGGTGTGGCCCTTGATCTTCGTGTCGGTCGTCTGCTTCTTCTCGACCGTGCCGTGCGCCTCGCCGCCGTGCGATTTCCAGGTGACCTCGTCGCCCTTCTTCGGATCTTTCATCGCGCCATCTCCTTGAATTGAAAGGATCAAGCGCGGGAAAGCGGCATTGGTTGCATCGGCGGCGGGTTGCGGAGGCGAGGCGCGGGGGGCATCAGGGCGGCAATCAAGGAGACCGACCGATGAAGACCCGCGCCGCTGTCGCATTCGAGGCAAAAAAACCGCTCGAGATCGTCGAACTCGACCTCGAAGGGCCGAAATTCGGCGAAGTGCTCGTCGAAATCATGGCGACGGGCATCTGTCATACCGACGCGTACACGCTCGACGGGCTTGATTCGGAAGGCTTGTTTCCGAGCGTACTGGGCCATGAGGGCGCCGGGATCGTGCGCGAGATCGGTGCGGGCGTGACCAGCGTCGCGGTCGGCGATCACGTCATCCCGCTCTACACCCCCGAATGCCGCCAGTGTAAGTCGTGCCTCAGCCAGAAGACCAACC
Organism: Sphingomonas albertensis; assembly: GCF_014358075.1. Taxonomy (GTDB): domain Bacteria; phylum Pseudomonadota; class Alphaproteobacteria; order Sphingomonadales; family Sphingomonadaceae; genus Sphingomonas; species Sphingomonas albertensis. The sequence goes on from NZ_JACONT010000036.1 coordinate 28,658, forward strand.
TGTGCACCGCGATCCGCGCGACGCAAGGGAAAGGTCTGATGCCCGACGGCACGACGCGGTTCAGCTACAAGGGGCAGCCGATCTTCCATTACATGGGCTGCTCGACCTTCTCGAACTTCACGGTGCTGCCGGAGATCGCGGTTGCGAAGATCCGCGAGGACGCGCCGTTCGATACGTCGTGCTATGTCGGCTGCGGCGTGACGACCGGCGTCGGCGCGGTGGTGCACACGGCGAAGGTCCAGCCGGGCGATACCGTCGTCGTGTTCGGGCTCGGCGGGATTGGGTTGAACGTGATCCAGGGCGCACGGCTGGCCGGCGCGGGGATGATCGTCGGCGTCGACATCAATCCGGACCGGGAGGAATGGGGACGTCGCTTCGGCATGACGCACTTCGCCAATCCCAAGGATGTGGGTGACATCGTCCAGCACATCGTCGCCCTGACCGATGGCGGTGCGGACTATACGTTCGACGCGACCGGCAACACGACCGTTATGCGGCAGGCGCTGGAGGCGTGCCATCGCGGTTGGGGGACCTCGATCGTGATCGGCGTGGCCGAGGCGGGCAAGGAGATTTCGACGCGACCGTTCCAGCTCGTCACCGGACGTAACTGGCGCGGGACCGCGTTCGGCGGCGCGCGGGGGCGGACCGATACGCCGAAGATCGTCGACTGGTACATGAACGGGATGATCGAGATCGACCCGATGATCACGCACCGTCTGACGCTCGACGAGATCAACAAGGGCTTCGACCTGATGCACGCCGGCGAGAGCATCCGCTCCGTCGTGATCTACTGAGGGGCGGGGCCATGTTTACGCATATCATGCTCGGCGCCGATGACATCGCTGCCTCGAAGACGTTCTACGACGCGGCGCTGGGTGCGCTTGGCGTTCCCGAGGGCGTCATCGATGAATGGGGGCGGGTGGTCTACGCGCATGACGGCGGGCGCTTTCTGCTGACCAAGCCGATCGACGGGCAGCTGGCGAGCCACGGCAACGGGAGCACGATGGGGTTTGCGGCTGCCTCTACGGAGGCCGCCGATGCCTGGCACGCTGCGGGCCTCGCGAACGGCGGGACGGCCTGTGAGGATCCGCCGGGCGTCCGGGAAGCGACCGGCGGGCGGAAGCTGTACCTCGCATATCTGCGCGATCCGTCGGGGAACAAGATCTGCGCGCTGCACCGGGTCGCGTGATGGAGACCGTTTCCACCAGCAAGGCGTATGGCGGCATTCAGGGCGTGTACCGTCACGCCTCGACCGCGACCGGCACCGACATGACCTTCGCGGTCTATGTGCCGCCACATGACGAAGGCGCGCGGTTGCCGGTGCTGTGGTTCCTGTCGGGGCTGACCTGCACGCACGCGAACGTCATGGACAAGGGCGAGTATCGGCGCACGTGTGCAGAGCTCGGCGTGATCCTGGTTGCGCCGGATACCTCGCCGCGGGGCGACGACGTGCCGGACGACGACGCGTATGACTTCGGCAAGGGCGCTGGCTTTTATGTGGACGCGACCCAGGAGCCCTGGGCGAAGAACTTCCGGATGCGGTCCTATGTCGAGGACGAACTGCCCGCACTGATCGCAGCGCAGTTTCCGATGGCGGACATGGCGCGGCAGGGGATCTTCGGACACTCGATGGGGGGCCATGGCGCGCTGACGATCGCGTTGCGCAACCCGGATCGGTTCAGGAGCGTGTCGGCGTTCGCGCCGATCGTGTCACCGCTACACTGTGCGTGGGGGGAGAAGGCGCTTGGCGGGTATCTCGGGTCGGACCGTATGGCGTGGCGCGCATATGACGCGTGTGCGCTGATCGAGGATGGCGCGCGGGTGGCCGAGATCCTGGTCGATCAGGGAGATGCGGATGGTTTCCTGGTCGAGCAGTTGAAGCCGGAGTTGCTGGTGGCGGCGTGCGAGGCGGCGGGGATAGACCTCACGCTGCGGATGCAACCGGGATACGACCACAGCTACAATTTCATCTCGACGTTCATGGCGGACCATGTCGCGTGGCATGCGGAGCGGTTGGGGCGCTAACCGCGGTTTTGGTGGTTCAAGGCTGTCGGTGTGCGGGCCGTGCCCTCACCATTGCCGCCTTCGGCGTCTCTCCCTCTCCCGATGGGAGAGGGAAGGAGCCCGCGGCGGCTTCGCCTTGGGAAGGGTGAGGCAAGGGAGTATCGGTCGTCACGGTGTGGTTTGGGCCAACGCCGTCCCAAAGATCGTCATCCTGACGAAAGTCAGGACCCAGGGTTACGTACGCCGCACCGATTGGCTCTGGGTTCTGACTTTCGTCAGGATGACGGCTGCGGCATAGGTCAGTCGTATCGACGTCCGATCTACCAATCCTCCCCCGCGAGGGGGAGGTGGCTGGCTCTTGCCAGACGGAGGGGGAGGTAAGGTGTAACCGCCGTTGCGTGTCCTCCCCCTCCGTCGCTTCGCGCCACCTCCCCCTGGCGGGGGAGGATCGTTAGAGCAGCCGAAGCTCTGCGGATGCTGTGCCCCCTCAGAACTTGAACCCGGCCGCGACGCCGTACCGGCGTGGTTCGATCGTGAAGATGTTGGTGAACAGCCCGGCGGACTGGTCGGTCACGTACTGCCCGGTCGTGGCATCGTTGTTGGTCAGATTCTGCACGTACGCGCGGACGTAGAAGCGGTCTTCGCGCGCGTTGAGCTGGACCTGCATGTTGACGACTTCATACCCCTGGATCCGGTCGATCTGGGTGTTGAAGATGCTGCCCGACAGCCCGCCGGTGTAGTTGAGGTCGGCACGCGGCACGAGGCTCATGCCGTTGGCGAAGTCGATCGTGTACTGCGCGCCGACCGACCATTTGTAGGTCGGCGCCTGGGGCAGGCGGTTGCCGCGGATGTTGGTGGTCACGCCGTCGAGCACCGACACGCCGCTCGCCGCGGCGTTGGCCCCCAGCGCGGAGCAGATCCCGAACGCACCGGTTGCCGCGATCGTCGGGATCGCGGTCGGCGCGCGCAGGCCGATCGCGCGATTGACCAGCGCGACATAGCCGTTCGACAATGCCGCATTGCCTGCGACGTTCGGGACGACGACGCAGTTCGACGCGTTGGTGATGTCCTTGATGATCACCGCGTCGGCCCGGCCGCCCGACACGTCGCGCGGGTTCACCAGGAACTTGTCGCTCGACACCTTCGAATGGAGGTAGCTCGCGTTCATGTTGACCACGAACGCCGGCACCGGGCTCATGATCGCCTCCGCCTCGACGCCGTAGATATCGGCGTCGACATTGTCGTTGACCGAGGTCCGCGCGACGATCCTGCTCAGCTGCAAATTCTTGTACTGGTAATAGAATCCGGTGAGGTTCAGCCTGAACTGGCCGCCGCCGAAGGTGTTCTTCGAGCCGATCTCGTACGCGTTGACCTGTTCGGGCAGGAACGTGCTGCTGACGTTGAACATCGGCAGCAGCGGTGGGTTGATCCCGCCCGACTTATACCCGCGCGAGTAGGACGCGTAGAGCAGGTTGTTCTCGGTGATCCGGTAATCGACCACCGCCCGGCCGGTCAGCCGCGAGAAGCTGACCTGCGCATTGGCGAATTCCTGGCGCCCGGGCAGGTTCGGGTCGAAATCGACCGTGCCGTAGTTCAGCCCCTGTTCGATGCCGGTGGCGCCGATCGGCGTCAGCACGTTGAGCGCGAGGTTGCGCGCCTGGTCGGTCTTCTCGTCATGGTTGTAGCGCAGGCCGACGGTCAGCTTCAGCTTGTCGGTAAACTTGAAATACGTTTCGCCGAAGATGCCGTAGGATTTCAGGCGGAACTCGACGTCGCTGTTGCGATAGAACGGCGTGGACAGGAAATAGCCGTTGCCGGCGGGCAGCCCCGCTCCCGCCGCGTTCGCCGAGCCGAGGATGCCCGAGGCATAGTCTAGCCCGAACGCGTTGACGAAATAGTCCGTGTTGGTCGATTTGCTGTCGACATAGATGCCGCCAAGCAGGAAGTTGAACATCCCGTCGAAATTGCTGTCGAGATGCGCTTCGGCGGAAAACTGGCGGCTCTTCTGGCGCGAGCGATCGAAGTCCAGACTCTGCGCATAGCACCCGATCGAGTTGCCGCCATAGATGCCGACATTGTTCGGATCGGCGGCGGACTGGCACACGCCGCCGGCGGGGCCGTTGGGGATCAGCGCCTGCCGTACGCCGCTGAGGAACGCGAACGGCGATCCGGTGCGCGCGAGTGCATTGAGCGTGGCGAGCCCGACATTGTTGGTCAGCGGGTTCTCGACCGCGAGGTTGTAGTCGGCGGTGCTGTCGACGACGTTGCGCGTGTAGCCACCGGTGAAGTTCAGGCTGACCGGGCCGAAATCGTGGAAGATCTTCGCGGTATATTGCTCCTCTTCGGCGAAATAGGTCGGGCTGTAGTCGAGCGATACGGTCCGTACGTCCGATGGGTTGACCACGCCGGCGTAGGTATCCTGGCCGTAGAGGCTCTGCAGCCCGAAGCGTCCCAGCGCGGGGTTGTTGACCGCGAAGAACTCGCTCGAACTGAGCACCGCCGCCAGCGTCGAATTGCCGTTCGCGGTCTCGTTGGCGAGGCGGTCGGGAAGGCAGCCGAGGATGCCGGTCGGATCGCGGTGGCAGAGCTGCTTCTGCAAGCGCGAGCGATCGTCCTTCTCGCGAAAATACGATCCGATCAGGTCGATCCGGGTGTTGCTGGTCGGCGCCCACGACAGCGTGCCGCGCACCGAATACAGATCCCGTCCGTCGATGTCGCGACCGTCGTACAGGTTCTTGGTATAGCCGTCGCGATTGAGATAGGTGCCGGCGACGCGGATGCCGAGCGTTTCGGTGAAGGGCAGATTGATCATCGCCCGCACGCGCTTCGAATCGTAATTGCCATATTCGAACTCGGCGGCGGAATGCACGCCGGTGAGATCGGGCTTGGCGGAGATGAAGTTGACCACGCCCGAGGTCGCGTTGCGGCCGAACAACGTGCCCTGTGGACCGCGGAGAACCTCGATCCGCTCCAGATCGAAGAACTCGCTCTCGAACAGGCGGGTTGTGACCAGCGGCATGTCGTTGACGTGGATGCCGGTCGCGGTGTCGCAGGTCGCGCCGGTGCACAGATCGCCGATCCCGCGGATCGTAAAGCTCGACGTGGTGAAGTTGGTCTTGGTGAAAGTGATGTTGGGCAGCGTCTGTTGGAGCGCGCTCGGGTTGACGATCTGCTGCTTGGCGATGTTGTCAGCGGTAAAAGCGCTCACAGCAATCGGAACAACCTGCAAACGCTGCGATTGGCGTTGTGCGGTAATCACGATATCCTGCGCGCCGTATGGATCGGTCGGCGGCGCGATGGAGGCGTCTTGGGTCGTCTGCGTCGACGTCGTTGGCGTTGAGGGGGCCTCCTGACCGGGCCCATTGGTGGGTGCGGTGTTTTCAGCCGATGTCGTGGTGGCCGTCTGCGCCATTGCCGGCGCAATCGACAGGAGTATCATCGCCGAAGCGGCGAGCAATTCGAACTTAGCCATGGCAGTCCTCTCCCCGATCGTGCCGGTCTTTGCCGATTCACGATTTAGTTTTTCAGGTATGGCGAAGTAACGATTAAAAAAATCAATCGTCAACGCTTTTTCTTGCCCGGAAAACCGGGATTTATGGCAAGTGGCCGAAATGAAACAGTTGCAAAAGAGGACCCATGTTCTGATGTTTGGGTATGCTGATAAAGGGTGTTGCGATGCGGGATGAACTGGACGGGGCCGCAAGGCAGGCGGTTACTGACGATGTGCTGGGTCCCGACGGCAAGCTGATTGTCCCCGAAGACGTAGCGTCGGCGATCCGTACGCTGATCCGTTGGGCGGGCGACGATCCGACGCGTGAGGGGCTGCTCGATACGCCGCGGCGTGTTGCACGTGCGTGGAAGGAATATTGCGCGGGCTATGGCGACGATCCGGCGAAACACCTCGACCGGGTGTTCGAGGAAGTCGGCGGTTATGACGAGATCGTGCTACTGAAGGACATCCCGTTCCAGTCGCATTGCGAGCATCACATGGCACCGATCATCGGCAAGGCGCACATCGCGTATCTGCCGCGCAACCATGTCGTCGGCATTTCGAAGCTCGCACGCGTGCTGCACGGGTTCGCGCGGCGGTTGCAGGTGCAGGAGCGGCTGACCGCGGAAGTGGCCGATTGCATCTGGGACAATCTCAAGCCGCAGGGCGTCGCGGTGGTGATCGAGGCAAGCCATGCGTGCATGACCGCGCGCGGCGTGCGGACGCCGGGCGTGACGATGGTGACGAGCCGGATGATGGGCGTGTTCCGCGACGACGAACGCAGCCGCAAGGAAGTGCTGGCGTTGATGGGACAGCGCGCCTGATGCGGACCGTGCTGGTCACGGGCGGCGCGAAGCGGTTGGGCGCGGCGATCGTGCGGCGACTGGCGGCGGATGGCTACGCGGTGATCGTGCATCAGGGGCATTCGCGGGACGAGGCCGAGGCGCTGGTGGCGGAGATCATTGGCGGCGGCGGTAGTGCCGCGGCGGTGGCAGGCGACCTGAGTGATCTCGGCGCGATCGGCGACCTGTTCGCGGCGGCGCGGGCTGCGATCGGCGGACCGATCGACGGCCTGGTCAACTGCGCTTCGCGGTTCGAGTTCGACCGGCCACCGACGGTGGATCCGGTGCTGTTCGCCGAACTGAGCGCGATCAATTGCGGCGCGCCGGTGTTGCTCTCTTCGGCGCTGGCGTCGCAGGACGACGTGGCGGACGGCGCGGTGGTCAATGTGCTCGATCAAAAAGTGGCCAACCTGAACCCCGACTTCTTCTCGTACAGTTGCGGGAAGATCGCCCTGGAGGGCGCGACGACGATGCTGGCACAGGCGCTCGGCCCGCGGATCGCGGTGAACGCGGTGTCGCCGGGTCTGACCTTGCCGAGCGGCGACCAGACCGAAGCGGAGTTCGCGGCGGTGGCCAGCGACAATCTGCTGCGGCGACCGGTCGGGGCGGAGGCGGTCGCGGATGCGGTCGCGTGGCTGCTGACCGCGAAGGGTGTGACGGGGCAGAATGTATTCGTTGATTGCGGACAACGGTTTCTGACACGCGATGGCGATGTGATGTTCGAGGGACGCAATGGCTGAGTTCACGACGATCCTCGACGGTTTCGAGGTCATGATGCGGCTCGGCATCCATCCGCATGAGGTGGCGCCGCAACGCGTGGTCGTTTCGGTCGAGATGACGGTCGTGTATCCAGGCCCGCTCGGCGAGGATGCGATCGGCGAAGTGCTCGACTATGATTTCGTCCGCACGGGGATCCGCGCGCTGACGGCGGAGCGCCCGTTCGCGTTGCAGGAAACGCTCTGCGAGGCGATTGCCGGGCTGTGCTTGGCGGATGCGCGAGTGAGGCGGGTCAAGGTCCGAACGGTGAAGGCCGATGTCTACCCCGACGCCCGCGTCGGCTGCGAGATCGTCCGCTCTCATTAATGCTCCCCGCATGCGGGGAGGGGGACCAGCGTAGCTGGTGGTGGGGCGTGCCGCGCACGGTACGCGTGGGGAAGCCCCCCTCCACCCCCACGCAAGCGCGTGGCGGTCCCCCTCCCCGTGCCGGGGAGGATTACGTATGGCCACCCTTCAACTTTGGTTACGAAGGCGCCGCAAGTGATGCACTGCTCCCTCTCCCCTCCGGGGAGAGGGCTGGGGTGAGGGGCTGTTCCGGGCGGTGCCCTGCTTGGCGGGCCCCTCACCCCGACCCTCTCCCCGGAGGGGAGAGGAAAAAGGTCAGCTAGGCCCGGTTGGCGGCCGACAACACTGCGCGCACCGAGGCGGTGGCGATGTCGGTGTCCATGCCGACGCCGAACACCGTCTTGCCCCCGGCGGTCCGACATTCGACATACGCCGCCGCCTGCGCGTCCGCACCGTGGCCGATCGCATGTTCGTTATAGTCCACCACGTCGAGCGTCGGCCCGGTCGACTCCGCGATCGCCGCGATCACGCCCGAGATCAGCCCGTTGCCGCGCCCGGAGATCGACCGCTCCTCGCCGTCAATCGCGACGCGGCCGATGAAGACGCGCTGCCCCGAGGCACCGCTCTCCTCGTAATCGCGCAACTCCACGCGGTCGTCTGCCTGCGGCATGTAGGTCCGTTCGAACAGGCCCCAGATGTCCGCCGCATTCAGCTCGCGGCTGGTCTCGTCGGCATAGGCCTGGACGTGACGGCTGAAGTCCGCCTGCAATCGCTTGGGCAGCTTCAGCCCCTTGTCCTGCTCGATCACCCAGGCGACGCCGCCCTTGCCCGACTGCGAGTTGACGCGGATCACCGCTTCGTAGCTGCGGCCCAGATCGGCGGGGTCGATCGGCAGATACGGCACCTCCCACAGCGTCTCGTTCTTCGCCTCCTGCGCCGCGAAGCCCTTCTTGATCGCGTCCTGATGCGATCCGGAAAACGCGGTGAAGACCAGGTCGCCGGCATAGGGCGTGCGCGGGTGGACGGGAATGTTGGTGCAGTAATTGACCGTGTTCACGACCCCGTCGATGTCCGACAGGTCGAGCTTCGGATCGACGCCTTGCGTGTACATGTTGAGCGCGACGGTCACGAGATCGCAATTGCCGGTGCGCTCGCCATTGCCGAGCAGACAGCCCTCGACGCGGTCCGCGCCCGCCATCATGCCGAGCTCGGCTGCGGCGACGCCGGTGCCGCGGTCGTTATGCGTGTGCAGCGAAATCGCCACCGCGTCGCGGTTGCGGATGTGGCGACCGAACCATTCGATCTGGTCGGCATAGATGTTCGGCGTCGCGCACTCGACCGTCGCGGGCAGGTTGAAGATGATCGGATTCTCGGGCGTCGGCATGAGGACGTCCATCACCGCCTCGCAAACCTCGAGGCTGAAATCGAGTTCGGCGGTCGAAAAGGTCTCGGGGCTGTATTCGAACTGCCAGCGGACGTTGGGCTGCTTGGCGGCCTCGTCGCGCAATACCTTGGCGCCATCGATGGCGATCTGCTTCACCTGCGCGCGGTCCATCCCGAACACGATCTTCCGCCACGCCGGCGACACCGCGTTGTAAAGGTGCACGATCGCGGTCTTCGCACCGACGAGGCTGGCAAAGCTCGTCTCGATCAGGTCGCGGCGCGACTGGGTCAACACCTGGATCGAAACGTCGTCGGGGATCCGCCCGGTCTTCACGAGGCCGGAGATGAAGTCGAACTCGGTTGCACCCGCACTCGGGAATCCGACCTCGATCTCCTTCAGCCCGACCTTGCAGAGCAGGTCAAAGAAGCGCGTCTTCTTCTCGGCATCCATCGGGTCGATCAGCGCCTGGTTGCCGTCGCGCAGATCGGTCGAGAGCCAGCGCGGCGGTTTGACGATGGTCTTCGACGGCCATTGGCGGTCGGGCAGGTCGACTTGGGGGAAGGGACGGTATTTGGTCGATGGGTCGCGCAGCATGGCCAGTCTCTCGTGTCGTCGGGAGCGTTCGGGTCAGCCCTTAGGCGCGAGGCGCGGGGCATGGCTACCGCGCAAACGATCGGCGCGCCTAAGGGCGCGTAAGTCGAAGCAGCAGGAGGCGACCATGCGTCATTGATGCCGTCCTATCGCGCGGACACGTGCCGTGTCCAGCGCGATAGGAATTTCGACAGATTATTGCGCCGAGAAGGCCGCGTTGATCGTCAGATCGACCTTGTCCGACACCACCGGGGCATAGGCGCCCAGGTTGAAGTCGCTGCGCTTGATCGAGGTCGTCGCGCGGAAACCGAAGTTGAGTTTCTTGTTCATCGGGTTCGCGCCCGCGCCGATGAAGGTCGCCTGGAGCACGACCGGCTTGGTGACGCCCTTGAGCGTGAGGTCGCCGGTGATCGTCGCCTTGTCGCCGGTCGCGACGACCTTGGTCGAGACGAACTTGGCGGTCGGGTAGGTCGCCGCGTCGAAGAAGTCCTTCGACTTCAGGTGGCCGGCGAACGGCGCGGCGGTGACCGAGAGCTGGTCGATCGCGAAATTGACCTCGACCTTGGTGGCGTTCGGCTTGGCGGGATCGATCGTGATGCTGCCCCCCGACGCGCCGAGCTGCCCTTCGAGCATCGAGAAGCCCATGTGGTTGACCTGCCACGTGACCTGCGTGTGGTTGGGATCGACGGCGTAGGTGCCGGCGGTCACGCGCGCCTTGACGGGCGCGCCGGGGATTGCCGCGGTCTGCGCCATGATGGGGGCTGCGGTGAGGACGAGGATGGTGGCTAGGACTAGGCGCATGCGGGGTCTCCTGTTGATCGCGCGATGCTGGCCGAGGGGAGGGGGCGCGTCAAACGGCGTTATGCCAACGCTGTGTTTCGGATTTGGGTCGGTGGGGGGCGGGCACACGGGGTGAACGGCACCGCCACTCTTGTTCCCCGGCGGACGCGGGGGCCCAGCTAAATCCCGATCACCGCCCGAGACCCTGGACCCCCGCGTTCGCGGGGGACAAGGGAGGGGAGACCGGCCCCCACCTCACAATACCACCCCGGCGAAGGCCGGGGCCCAATTGGAAAGGCTTTAGTAACGGGGCGCCGTCCTCAGTTGGCGACGTCCCCCAATTGGGCCCCGGCCTTCGCCGGGGTGGAGTGGGGGTGTGGGGGCAACCGAAACGCGCACCCCGCGCCAGCCCGTCGGACCCGGCGAAGCCGTGCCCTATGGGCAGGCTCCGTCGTGCCGGCCGGTCGATAAAGCGAAAACTGACGAAGTCAGTTTTTGGCTTTGTCGACCAAAGCATTCTTCCCGATCCACGGCATCATCCCGCGCAGTTCCGACCCGATCTTCTCGATCGGATGCGCCAGCGCCTGCTTCCGCGCTGCCTTCAGTTCCGGCTGCCCCGCACGATTATCGAGGATGAAGTTCTTCACGAACCGGCCCGACTGGATATCGGCCAGCACGCGCTTCATCTCGGCCTTGGTCTCCGACGTGATGATCCGCGGCCCGGTCGTGATGTCGCCATACTCCGCGGTGTTCGAGATCGAGTAGCGCATGTTGGCGATGCCGCCCTCATACAGCAGGTCGACGATCAGCTTGGTCTCGTGGAGGCATTCGAAATACGCCATTTCGGGCGCGTAGCCGGCCTCGACCAGCGTTTCGAACCCGGCCTGGATCAGGTGGGTGATGCCGCCGCACAGCACAGCCTGCTCGCCGAACAGGTCGGTCTCGCATTCCTCGCGGAAGTTGGTCTCGATGATGCCCGAGCGCCCGCCGCCGACGCCGCTGGCATAGGCGAGCGCGATGTCATGCGCGTTACCCGACTTGTCCTGGTCGATCGCGATCAGGCAGGGGACGCCGCCGCCGCGGACATATTCGCTGCGCACGGTGTGGCCGGGGCCCTTGGGCGCGATCATGATGACGTCGAGATCGGCGCGCGGCTCGATCAGGCCGAAATGCACGTTGAGGCCGTGGGCGAACGCAATCGTCGCACCCTGCTTGAGGTTGTCGTGCAGGTCGGCAGCGTAGATCGCCGCCTGATGCTCGTCGGGCGCGAGGATCATGACGATGTCGGCCCAGGCGGCAGCTTCCTTGTTCGACTTGACCGCAAAGCCCGCCTCGATCGCCTTCTTGGCGGTGGCCGAGCCTTCGCGCAGCGCGATCGCGACGTCCTTGACGCCCGAATCGCGGAGGTTCTGTGCGTGCGCATGGCCCTGCGAACCGTAGCCGACGATCGCGATCTTCTTGTCGGTGATGAGGTTCAGGTCGGCGTCGCGATCGTAATACACACGCATAGGATTCTTCCTTCTTTCGTCATTCCGGCGGACGCCGGAACCCAGGGTTCCAGGCGGCGCCGATTGTGGCTCTGGATCCTGACGTTCGTCAGGATGACGCAGTAATTCAGGCCGGCTCTTTGCCGCGGGCGATCGCGACGATGCCGGTTCGGGCGACTTCGATCAGACCGACTTCGCCCATAAGTTCGACGAACTTGTCGATCTTGTCGATGCCGCCGGTGACCTCGAACACGAAGCTCGACGTCGTCGCATCGACCACGCGGGCGCGGTAGACGTCGGCGAGGCGCAAAGCCTCGATCCGGTGGTCGCCGGTGCCGCGGACCTTCACCAGCGCGAGCTCGCGTTCGACGTGCGCGCCCTGTGCGGTGAGGTCGGTGACCTTGTGCACCGGCACCAGCCGGTCGAGCTGCGCGATGATCTGCTCCATCGTCGCGGGCGACGCGCTGGTGACGATCGTGATCCGGCTGACCGACTTGTCTGCAGTGATCTCCGACACCGTCAGGCTCTCGATATTATAGCCGCGCGCGGTGAACAGGCCTGCGATCCGGGCGAGGATGCCCGGTTCGTTGTCGACGATGACGGCGAGCGTGTGCCGCTCGGCCTTTTCCTGGGAAATGTGCATGGTTCAGTCTCCCCCCCGCCCGCTTGCGGGAGGGGGTAGGGGGTGGGCGCGCGGATGGCCGCAGGCGATGCCGGTCGGGATTGAGCGCGAGCCCACCCCCGGCCCCTCCCGCATGCGGGAGGGGGGAAGAAGAAACGCGACCATCACACCAGCGCCTTCGCTTCGTCGTCCATCGTGCCGGACACTTCGTTCGCCTGCAGGATCATGTCGGTATGCGCCGCGCCCGACGGGATCATCGGGAAGCAGTTGGTCAGCTGCGACACGCGGCAATCGACGATCACCGGGCCGTCATAGGCGAGCATCTCGGCGATCCCGCTGTCGAGCTGGTCGCGCGTCTCGATCAGGATGCCCTTCCAGCCATACGCCTCGCCCAGCTTGACGAAATCGGGCAGCGAATCCGAATAGCTCTCGGCATAGCGGCTCTCATAGGTGAGCTCCTGCCACTGGCGGACCATGCCCATATACTGGTTGTTGAGGATGAAGATCTTCACCGGCAACCGGTATTGCGACGCCGTCGCCAACTCTTGGATATTCATCTGGATCGACGCCTCGCCGGCGATGTCGATCACCAGCGCGTTCGGATTGCCGAGCTGCGCACCGATCGCGGCGGGCAGGCCGTACCCCATCGTGCCGAGACCACCGCTGGTCAGCCACTTGTTCGGCTTCTCGAACCCGAAATGCTGGGCGGCCCACATCTGGTGCTGGCCGACCTCGGTCGTGATGATCGGCGACTGTGCCTGCGTCGCGTCGAACAGCGCCCGGATCGCGCGCTGCGGCATGATCTCGTTCGGGTCGTTCTCGGGAAAATCGAGGCACTTCACCGCACGCCAGCCGGCGATCCGACGCTGCCAGTCGGTCGTGTCGGGCTTGGGATGCTGGCGGCTCTTCCAGATCCGCACCATGTCCTCCAGCGCATGGCCGACATCCGCGATGATCCCTAGATCGACGCGCACGGTCTTGTTCACCGACGAGCGATCGATGTCGATATGCACCTTCCGCGAGTTCGGGCTGAACGCATCCAGCCGCCCGGTCACGCGGTCGTCGAAGCGGCTACCCAGCGCGACCACGAGGTCGGCCTGGTTCATCGCCATGTTCGCCTCGTACGTGCCGTGCATCCCGAGCATGCCGAGCCACTGCGGGCCAGACGCGGGATAGGCGCCGAGGCCCATCAGCGTCGACGTCACCGGTGCGCCGGTGATGCGGACGAGTTCGCACAGCAACTGGCTTGCGGCCGGGCCCGAATTGATGATGCCGCCGCCGGTATACAGGATCGGACGTTCGGCCGCGGCGAGCATGTCGACGAGTTGCTCGATCTGCGACTGGTCGGCCTTCACCTGCGGGCGATAGGTCTTGTGCTGGATCGGTCCCGGCTTCTTGTACCGGGCGGTCGCGACCTGCACGTCCTTCGGGATGTCGACGACCACCGGCCCCGGACGCCCCGAGGTGGCGATATGGAACGCCTCGTGGATCACGTCGCCAAGCTTGGCGGGATCCTTCACGAGGTAGTTGTGCTTCGAGCAATGGCGTGTGATGCCGACGGTATCGGCCTCCTGGAACGCGTCGGTGCCGATCAGCGCGGTCGGCACCTGGCCGGTGATCACGACCATCGGGATCGAATCCATCAGCGCGTCGGTGATGCCGGTCACCGCGTTGGTCGCGCCCGGACCGGAGGTGACGAGCACCACGCCGGGCTTGCCGGTCGAGCGCGCATAGCCTTCGGCGGCATGCGTCGCAGCCTGTTCGTGGCGCACCAGAATGTGCTTGATCCGGCCGCTGCGAAACAGCGCATCGTAGATCGGCAGCACGGCACCACCCGGATAGCCGAAGACGACCTCCACGCCGAGATCGCACAGCGCCTCGATCAGGATATCGGCTCCACTCTTCTCGGTCATTTCATATCATCCTTTGCGAGAACGCTGCCTTTAGCGTCTCGTGGAGGGGCCGGCTACCGATATAAAAGATGCGTGTCAAACATCATTTGAGCAATATAGTTTCAAATTGCTGCAGGCGCGTTGGGACATTGAGGGCTTCGGTGCGGGTCCAGGCGGCGGGCGGCTGGTGTCGGAGCCAGGTGTATTGGCGCTTGGCATAGCGCCGCGTGGCGAGCGATCCGGCGGCGATGGCGTCGGGTTTCGAGGTCTCGCCGCGAACGAGCGCGGCGATCTCGGGCACACCGATCGCGCGGCGGATCGGGGCGTCCTGTGGGATGTCGGTGCGCGCGAGCAGCGTGGCGATTTCCTCGCGGCTGGTGTCGGCCATCTTGGCGAAGCGCTGGTCGATGCGCGCGTTGAGCCAGTCGCGGTCGGGGATCAGGATCAGCGTGCGGACGTCGATCGTGTCGCCGATCCCGCCGATCTTCTCGGTCTGCCAGTCGGCAAGCGTGCGGCCGGTGCCGCGAACGACTTCGAGCGCGCGGGCGACGCGGGTGGTGTCGGCTGCGTTGAGTTTCTGGGCAGCCTGCGGGTCGAGTTGCGCGAGCGCGGCGTGTGCTTCGGCGACGGGGAGGGCACGGACTTGCTCGCGAAGGTCTGGGTCGATCGCGGGGACGGGCGCGATGCCGTCGAGCAAGGTGCGGGTATAGAGTCCGGTCCCGCCAACCAGGATCGGCAGCTTCCCCTCCGCGAGCGTGTCGCGGATCGCCAGCGTCGCCTCGGTAGCCCAGCGCGCCGCGGAGTAGCTCGCGTCGGCGGCATCGACATGGCCGAACAGCCGGTGCGGGGCGCTCGCTTCTTCTTCTACCGACGGGCGGGCGGTGAGGATGCGGAGGTCGGCATAGACCTGCGCGGAGTCGGCGTTGATGACGACGCCGTCGTGGCGCGCGGCGATGGCGAGCGCGAGCGCGGACTTGCCGCTCGCGGTCGGCCCTGCGATGAGCGCGACCTTCGGGAGAGTTTCTATGTTCACGGCAACGCTTATAGCCTCGGGCACGCTGACCGCAGGCGATATTTCGACCGCGATGGACCGCCTGCGCGACGCCGGCTGCGCGCCGGGCGTCAGCGGCTGGATCGACGAGGGCGACGCCGCCGACCTGATCTTCGGGATGGCGCCGAACGCGGCTCGGGTCGCGCTCGAGGGGGCATTCGCGGCAACTGACGTCGTCGTGCAGTCAAGCCTGACGCGCACCAAGGCGTTAATCGTCGCCGACATGGATTCCACCATGATCACCGTCGAGTGCATCGACGAACTCGCCGACTACGCCGGCATCAAGCCGCAGATCGCGGAGATCACCGAGCGCGCGATGCGAGGTGAACTCGATTTCGAAGCGGCGCTCGACGCTCGCGTGGCGCTCCTCGAAGGCCTGGCCGAAAGCGACATCGAACGCTGCTTAGCCGAGCGCGTGACGATCATGCCGGGGGCGAAAGCTCTGGTCCGGACGATGCGCGCGCGGGGTGCGGTGGCGGTGCTGGTGTCGGGCGGGTTCACCCGGTTCGCCGAGCCGGTGGCGAAAGCGATCGGCTTCGACCGCGCGATCGCCAACGTGCTGGAGATCGAGGGCGGCGTGCTGACGGGGACTGTGACCAAGCCGATCGTCGGGTCGAACACGAAGCTGACGACGCTGCGGGCGGCAATCGCCGAGCGAGGGATCACCGTCGAGGAGTCGCTCGCGGTCGGTGACGGCGCGAACGATCTGGCGATGATCGAGGCGGCGGGACTTGGGGTGGCGTATCATGCCAAGCCCGTCGTTGCGGCCGCTGCGGCTGCGCGGGTGGATCACGGCGACCTGACTGCGCTCCTCTATGCGCAGGGTATCGCGAAGCAGCATTGGGTGCTGGACTAGAGCCTTCACCCCTCCCTGAAAGGGAGGGGCAGGGGGTGGGTCGGTTTCCGCGTTACCCGAACTGGAGTGACTTGAGCGGGCCGG
>NZ_JACONT010000037.1 GCF_014358075.1 Sphingomonas albertensis
TTGGCCAGCTTTGGTCGCAACCGTGCCGTGATACGGAAACCGACCCACCCCCAACCCCTCCCTTCCAGGGAGGGGAGCAATAAACGAACAAAGGGCCGGCTTCCGAACGGGAAGCCGGCCCTCGCCCTCGATACGCTACGCGAGGGAACTGGGGAACTGGTGTGGTGGCCTAAGCGGGGCGCGACGTCGGCGAAGCCGTCGTCGGTCGGGTCAGGCGCTGCCTGCCCGCCGTCCGTGCTGGCGCTTGCTCGCTTTCGCTCGCATCGGCCCGGGCGTTGCCGGACTTAGCGCCGGCAATACCGCGGGTTATCCGACTTATCGATCGCGTTGCCGGCGAGACCACCGCCCGCGGCGCCTAGCACTGCGCCGAGCGTCCGGTCACCGCGACCTGCGATCGTGTGGCCGAGCAGGCCGCCGGCGAGTGCGCCGACGATGGTGCCACCGCTGTTGTCGCACCCGCGACGGTTGCGCGCGTTGTAGTTGTAGCGGCGATCGTTGCCGCGATACTGGCGATAGCCACGATCGTAGCCACCGTCGCGATAGCCGCCCTGATAGCCATCGTAGCCACGCTCGTAGCGCGAGCCATAACGCTGCGCATCGGCGGCGGCGGGAACGAGGGCGGTCGCACCCAATGCGAGGGCACTGGCGGCGAGGGTAAAAGTCTTGAACATCGTGCGTCTCCCGTTGGGGATTTCGGCGGCGGCGTCTGCCGTGCTTCCATCCTCGATGAAACGCTTATGGGTGATTCGCATTGAGCCGAGCCTGAATGCCTCCGTTATCCGCGGTTCATGCTTCCGTGCGCGCCCCGAGCCCCTATGAGGACGCGATGCGGCGCCTGCTCACCTTGTTGTTCGTGTGTGTAAGCGTCTGCGCCGTCGTGCCGACCTGGTCGGGCGAAGCGCGGCTCGACCTGCTCGGCGATCGCGCGCAGCTCACCGCGACTCGCGTGATGCTCGATCGGACCAACCCACGGCATGTCCGGGTCGGAGGGCTGACGTATCTTGGCGGCGTGGCGCTCGCCAGCCGCGACCGGGCGTTCGGCGGGTTCTCGTCGCTCGACGTCGCCGCCGCGGTCACCGGGAATCGCTTCACGCTGCTCAGCGACGGCGGCAATGTCGTGCAGTTCGACATGGGGCCGGACTGGCGCCCGCACCGTATCGCCTTCACCAACCTGCCCGCCGGGCCCGGCATCGGCTGGGAAAAGCGCGACCGCGACAGCGAATCGATGGCGATCGATCCGGCGACGGGCAGGATCTGGGTCGGGTTCGAGGATGGCAATACGATCTGGCGTTATGCGCCGGGGTTCGCGCGGTACGAGGCGCGGGTGGCGCCGGGCGCGATGCGCAAATGGCCGGCGAACGGGGGGCCGGAATCGATGGCTCGGCTGCCGGATGGCCGATTCGTCGTGATCAGCGAGGAGGCGCATGTGCGTCGATCGGACTGGACCGGGTCGGAGAAGGCGCGACTGCGGACGCGGCAGGCGTTGATCTTCGCGGGGGATCCAACCGGTGCCGCGCCGCCTTCGCGTTTCGCCTACGAGCCTTATGGTCGGTATGATCCCTCGGACGTGACCGCGTTGCCGAATGGCGATCTGCTGTCGCTCGATCGTGGGTTTCGCCTGCCGTTCACGTTCTCGGCGCGGATATCGCGGGTGGCCGCGCGGGACGTGGCTGCGGGGCGAATCGCGCGCGGGCGCCTGATCGCGACGATCGATGCGCCGCTGATCCACGACAATTTCGAGGGGATCGACACCACGGAGGAGAACGGCGCGACGATCGTGTGGATCGTGTCGGACGACAACCAGATGTTTCTCCAGCGGACGCTGCTGCTGAAGTTCCGGTTGGATCGGTAGCGGAGTTTCCCCGCCAATTCTCGTCATCCCAGCGAAAGCTGGGATCTCCCCGTGAGGCGGGCGTCATCTGTCACGTGAAATATCCCAGCTTTCGCTGGGGTGACGGGTGAGGTGGGAGGAGCGACCTGGAGAGGGGTCTATAGAAGTAACGGGCCTAGGCAGACTTGGCGCAACCACAAACGCCGACGGCCCGCCCCGCGGTGTGCAGGGCGGGCCGCGGTGATCGTCTTGCCCGCCGCTATGAAGCGGCGACCTTCAATCGTCGCTGTTAGGCGGCGACTGCCGAGGCTGCGATCTTCTTGACGACTTCGCGCTTCAGGCGGCGAACGCGGAGCGACAGCTTGTCGTCCGAGGTCTTCACCAGCCAGTTGTCGAGGCCACCATTGTGCTCGACGGTGCGCAGGCCGTGCGTCGAGACGCGCAGCTTGACGCCCTTCTCGAGCGAATCGGAGAGCAGCGTGACGTTCTGCAGGTTCGGCAGGAACGTGCGCTTGGTCTTGTTGTTGGCGTGGGAGACGTTGTTCCCGACCATCCGGCCCTTGCCGGTCAGTTCGCAAATGCGCGACATGTGATTACCTATTCAAGTGTCGGGAGGAACCCCGGAAAGGCGCGCGGATAGCTGGCACGCCGGCTTTCGTCAACCGATTCACGTCAAGGCGGTTGTGCAACCTGCCGCGATCGAGGACGTTGTTACGCTATCGAACTGTTCAATGCGAGCCGTTCAAAAAGGGGATGTCTCATGCGTACGCTCTTGTCACTCGTCGCGATCGTCGTGCTGGTCGTGGTCGGCCTGATGTATTTCGGGATCATCAACATCGACCAGACCCGCCAGGGCGTCGTCCAGGCGCCGAAGTTCCAGGCCGACGTCGCCAAGGTCACGCTCGGCACCGAGAACAAGACCGTGGCCGTGCCGACGATCAACGTCGAGAAGCCCGCCAACAGCCAGGCGCCGAACTGAGCTTTACGGCACGCGGGCGGCGGGGCAGGGCCTGAGGTCATGTTCCCCGTCCCCGAACCCATGCGCCGCGCGCTTGATGCGGCCCGTAATGCGGCGCTGGCCGGGGAAGTCCCGGTTGGCGCCGTCGTCGTTAAGGACGGGGTGGTTATCGCCGTGGGCGCCAATGCGCCGCGTGCGTTGTGCGATCCGACTGCGCATGCCGAAATCCAGGCGATTCGCGCGGCTGCTGTGGCGTTGGGGAGCGATCGGCTCGAGGGCTGCGATCTTTGGGTGACGTTGGAGCCTTGCGCGATGTGCGCCGGGGCGATCGCGCATGCCCGGATCGCGCGGCTCTATTATGGGGCGGCGGATGCGAAGGGCGGTGCGGTCGAGCATGGGCCGCGGTTCTTTGCTCAACCGACGTGCCATCACCGGCCTGAAGTTTATGCCGGGATTGCCGAGACCGAGGCGGCGGCGATCTTGCGGCAGTTTTTCGTGGACCGTCGGTAGGCGAGGTGACTTTGCGATCCTCCCCCGCAAGGGGGAGGTGGCGCCGAAGGCGACGGAGGGGGAGGACTCAGCAACAACGGTGATCGCTTACCTCCCCCTCCGTCTGGCAAGGGCCAGCCACCTCCCCCTGGCGGGGGAGGATCAGGTTCAGCCCTCCAGGCTCTTCGACGCCTGTTCGAACAGGTCCTTCGACAACCCTGGCGTCCGCACGATCCGCTCCAGTTCCGCGCGCATCAGCTCCGCCCGACCCGCATCGAACCGCCGCCACCGACCCAGCGGTGGCAGGAGTTTCGCCGCGGTCTGCGGGTTCAGGCGGTCGAGCGCAATCAACTGGTCCGCGAGGAAGCGATAGCCGCTGCCGTCCGCGGTGTTGAACGCACGCTGGTTCGCGCCGAACGCGCCGATCAGCGAGCGGGCGCGGTTGGGGTTGGTCAGGGTGAAGTCGGCATGCTCCGCCAGCCCGGCGACGACCGCACCGGTATCGTCGCGCGACGACTGCGCCTGCGCCTGGAACCACTTGTCCAGCACCAGCGGATTGTCGCAATATTGGCTGTAGAAGATATCGAGCGCAGTGGTCCGGATGTCGGATGTGCTGCTGACCAGCGTCGTCAGCGCGCCCATCCGGTCGGTCATGTTGTCCGCCGAATCGAACTGCGCAAACGCTAGGTCAGCCGCATCCGCTGCGCCGCTCGCCGCTATATAGCCGAGCGCGACCGACCGCAGGCGACGCAGGCCCTTGCCCTCGGGCGTGTAGGCATAGGGCTGGCCCTCGCCGCGTGCGTAAGCCTGCCGCCATTGCGCTTCGAGCCGCGTGCCGAGATCGCGACGCAGCGTCTCCCGCGCGCGGAAGATCGCCTCGGGGTCGACGACGGCCATCTGGTCGCCAATAAAGCTCTCCGACGGCAGCAACACCGCCTCCGCGACGAACGCCAGATCGAGCGCGGCGTCGGCGAGCGTGTTCGCCACCGCGGCGATCACGCCTTCGTGATCCGTGCGGCCTTCCACCGAGGCGACCAGCGTATCGAGCATCAATTGCTGCATCGCCTCGTAGCGCGCGAACGGATCGTCGTCGTGTGCGCTGAGGAAAGCGAGATCGGCGGCGGTGCGGTCGGTCTCGACCACCACGGGGGCCGAGAAACCGCGGTTGATCGACAGGACTGCGCGTTCGGCGAGGCCTTCGAACACGATCGTATCGAGCGTGTCTTCGAACAGGACGAGGCGCTCGTCGGTCAGCGCCGCGCCGGACTCCGCGCCGAAGAGCTTCACGCGCAACGGCAGCACCATCGGCGACTTCACCGGCTGGCCCGGCGTCGCGGGCACCTGCTGGGCGAGACGTAGCGTAGCACGGTCGCCGTCCTGCGACAGGCTGGCCGACACGCGCGGGGTGCCCGCCTGCGAGTACCAGAGGCGGAACTGGGTGAGGTCGACCTTGCCGCCTTCCTCCATCGAGGTGACGAAATCCTCGCAGGTCGCCGCCGTTCCGTCGTAGCGATCGAAATACAGGTCGGTGCCCGCGCGGAATCCCTCCGGTCCGAGGATCGCGGCCATCATCCGGATCAGCTCGGCGCCCTTGTTATAGATCGTCGCGGTGTAGAAGTTGGAGATTTCCTGGTAGGATTCCGGGCGTACCGGATGCGCGAGCGGGCCGGAATCCTCGGGGAACTGCGACGCGCGCAGGCCGCGGACGTCTTCGATGCGCCTGACCGCGCGCGAACCCTGGTCGGCGGAGAAGCCCTGGTCGCGGTAGACCGTGAAGCCTTCCTTCAACGAAAGCTGGAACCAGTCGCGGCAGGTGATCCGGTTGCCCGACCAATTGTGGAAATATTCGTGCGCGACGACTGCGGCGATCGCGTCGTAGTCGTAATCGGTCGCGGTATCCGGATCGGCCAGGATGTAGCGCGAGTTGAAGATGTTGAGGCCCTTGTTCTCCATCGCGCCGAAATTGAAATCGTCGACCGCGACGATGTTGAACACGTCGAGGTCGTATTCGCGGCCATAGGTCGTCTCGTCCCACGCCATCGCGAGTTCGAGCGCCTTCAACGCGTGGTCGGTCTTGGGCAGATCGGCCTCGCGTACCCAGATCCCAAGCGACACCTCGCGGCCCGACATCGTCGTGAAGCTGCTGCGGTTCACGGTGAGATCGCCCGCCACCAGCGCAAACAGGTACGACGGCTTGGGGAACGGGTCGTGCCAGGTCGCCCAATGGCGGCCGTCTTCGAGATCGCCCTGTTCGACCGGATCGCCGTTCGCGAGCAGCACGGGGAAGTGCTTCTGGTCCGCAGTCATCCGGACCGAATAGACGCTGAGCACGTCGGGGCGGTCGGGGAAGTAGGTGATGCGGCGGAAGCCCTCGGCCTCGCACTGGGTGCAGAGATTGCCGCCCGAGGCGTAGAGCCCCATCAATTGCGTGTTGCGATCGGGGGCGATCTCGACCTGAGTCTCCACGACATGCGCGGCGCCGGTGAGCGGGATGACGAGCTGTTCGCCATCGATCCGCCAGTCGTTGATCGCCACGCCGTCGACCGTGACCGAGAGCGGCTTTTGTCCTGCGCCGTCGAGCCGCAGCGGTGAGGCGTGATCGCCGTTGCGCGTGACAGACAAGATTGCAGTGACCCGCGTGGTCGCTGGATCGAGGTCGAAATCCAGTTTCGTCTCGGGGACCAGCCATTCGGGCGGGGTATAGTCCTCGCGGCGAATGACGAGCGGGTGGGCGAGACTGTTCTGGATGTCGAGCATATGCTGGCGAATATAGGGCGGCGGCCGCCTATCGCCAGCCAAAGCTTGCGCGGGTGACGGTGGATGCTACGCCGCTGCAACACGTTCCCTTTGCAAGGATTTTCGGATGTATCGTCCTATCGGCGCGCTCGCGGTGCTCGCGCTTTCTACCTCTGCCCTTGCACAGACTGCGCCCCAAGCTGCCCCCGCGCCTGCAACTCAGGCCGTACCGGCGACCGCTCCGAACGCTGCCGAACTGAACGCGAAACTTGCGGCATCGCTGCCCGCGGATCAGGCGGCGATGAAGGCGCATGTGCTGTTCCTCGCGTCGGATGCGATGAAGGGGCGCGAGGCGGGGAGCCCGGAGTTCGACATCGCCGCGCAATATGTCGCCGCGCAATTCTATGCCGCGGGGCTTCGTCCGGGTGGCGATGCGGGGGGGTATCTTCAGGCGGTGCCGCTGGTATCGTACAAGGCGGCGAGCAAGGGCGATTTCGTCTGGACCGGTCGCGGGGCCGCGCAGCCGCTGGTGTTCGGTGAGGATTACGTGCCCGCCGCGAACGGCGCGAAGGCGGAGACCAGCGTTTCGGCGCCCGTCGTGTTCGTCGGCTACGGGATCGACGCGCCGCAATATGGCCAGGACGACTACAAGGGCGTCGACGTGCGCGGCAAGATCGTCGCGTATTTCGGCGGCTCGCCCGCGCGGTTCGGCGGCGAGGAGCGCGCGTTCTTCGGCTCGGGCGGGACCAAGGCGGCGATCGCGCAGGCCAAGGGCGCGGTCGGCGTGATCACGCTGGAAAGCCCGCGCTCGGCCAAGGTACGGACGTTCGGCAAGCTGGCGGACACCTACGCGACGCCGCGGATGACGTGGGCGAACTCCGACGGCACCGGCAAGGTCGATGCGCCCGGCGCACCGTCGCTCGGGACGGTCAGCATGGTTGGCGCGGCCAAGCTGTTCGCCGGTGTGAAGACGCCGTGGAGCCGGATCGTGAGGCAGGCGGACCGCGACAACGCGAAGTTCAAGGCGGTGCCGCTGGTCGGTACGCTGACGGTAGCGACCAAAACGAACTTCGTGCCCGCTGCCAGCAGCAACGTCGTCGGCGTGATCCCGGGCAGCGATCCGGTGGTCGGCAAGGAGGTCGTCGTGCTCTCCGCCCATCTCGATCACATCGGCATCACGAAACCCGTGAAGGGCGACGCGCTCAACAACGGTGCACTCGACAACGCGATCGGTATCGCCAGCCTGATCGAGGAGGCCAGGCGCTTCACCGCCAGCGGGCAGGCTCCCAAGCGCACGATCATGTTCCTGGCCGTCACCGGCGAGGAGAAGGGGTTGGTCGGCAGCGATTACTTCACCAACCACCCGACCGTGCCGCTGACCTCGATCGTCGCGGACGTGAATCTCGACATGCCGATCCTGACCTACAAATTCGAGGACATGGTGGTGTTCGGCGCCGAGCGTTCGACGATCGGCCCGATCGTGCAGAAGGCGGTCGCGGCGATCGGCGTCGGCCTGTCGCCCGATCCGATGCCGGAGGAGGGGATCTTCGTCCGTTCGGATCACTTCCGCTTCGTGCAGAAGGGTATTCCTTCGGTGTTTTTGTGGCCGGGTCAGAAGGGGCCGGGGAAGGCGGCGGTCGCGTATTTCATGGCGAACAATTATCACAAGCCGTCGGACGACCTGACGCAGCCGATTCTGTGGGACCAGGGCGTGCGGTTCGTCGATGCGAACTACCGGATCGCGCGCGAGATCGCGGATGGTGCGCAGCGTCCGGTGTGGAATGCGGGCGATTATTTCGGGACGCTCTACAAGGGGCCGATGGCGCCCACCAGGACGGGGAACTGATCGTATGAGCCGGCTGCTGATCTTCGGTCTGGGGTACACCGCGTCGCGGATCGCGGAGCGGCTGGCAGCGGATGGCTGGCATGTCGTCGGTACGACACGCGATGGGCGCAATGATACGCTCCGGTTCGACGATGTAGACGCGGTGACGGCGGAGATCGCGGCGGCAACGCACATCCTGTCGTCGGTGCCGCCCGAGCATGAGGCGGACCCTGTGCTCGGGCGCTACGGTTCGCTGTTGCTGCGGACGCGCGCGTGGCTCGGCTATCTGTCGTCGACCGGGGTGTATGGCGATGCGCAAGGCGCGTGGGTGGATGAGACTGCGCCGATCGGTGGTGGTCGTCGGAGTGCGCGGGCGGCGGCGGATGCGGACTGGCTGGCCATTGGCGCGCGGACGTTCCGGTTGCCGGGGATCTATGGTCCGGGCCGCTCGCCGCTCGACCGGGTGCGGCAGGGCAAGGCGCACCGGATCGAGCAACCCGGCCAGGTGTTCAGCCGCGCGCATGTCGACGATATCGTCTCGGGCGTGATCGCCGGGTTCGATGCGCCGGCGGGGGCGTATAATCTCGCGGACGACGTGCCCGCGTCGCAGAACGACGTGGTGGCGTTCGCGGCGATGCTGCTCGGGATGCCCGCGCCGCCGTTCGTGACGCTCGAGGAGCTTTCGGCGATGGGGCGCGGATTCTATAACGAGAACCGGCGGGTGGCGAACGGGAAGGCGAAGCGGGTGCTCGGCTGGACGCCCGCCTGGCCCGACTACCGCGCCGGTCTGCGGGCGCTGAGTGCGATGACGAGGCCGATGCCCGACAGGATCGCGCCGGCGACGGCCAGCGTCGACCAGTGATAGCGCTCGAAGATCGTCGATAGCAGCATCGCGATCACCGGTACGATCACGCCCGAATAGGCCGCCTTGGCCGGACCGATCGCGCGGATGACGTTGAAATAGAGCGGGAAGGCGAGCGCCGACGCGAACACGCCGAGATAGAGGATGCCCGCGACATAGCCGAACCGCGGCTCGAATACGGGTGGCCCGGTTGTTGCCCACGCGAATGCCGCATCGAGGCTCGCGCCGATCAGCATCGCCATCGCGAGCGTCGGTGCCATCGGATAGCGTTTGGCGAACGCGCTGCCCTGGATGACGTTGGCGACCGACGCGGCCATAACGCCGCACAAAGTCAGCACGATGCCGATCGTCGCCGAGCGCGGGCCGTGCGGATCGACGCGCGCTTCGTTGACGAACAGCAACGCGACGCCCGCCATCGCCACGGCGCATCCGACCATCAGCTGCCGCCCGAGGCGCTGCTTGAGGAAGATTCGGCCGAAGATCGCGTTGGGGACGAGCAGGAGGGCGAACACCACCGCCACCAGCCCCGAGGTGACGTAATGCTCGGCGCGGTAGACGAAGTTGAAGTTGAACGTGAACAGCGCGACGCCGATCACCGCCGCGAACGCGTAGCCGCGGGCGTCGAATTTGAAGCTTTCGCGCTTGATCCCTGCGTAGATCGCCATTGCGATGCCGGCGACGAGGAAGCGGTAGCTGATCGACCAGCTCGGCGGCACCACTGCGATCTGGTCGCGGATGACGAGCCAGGTCGAGCCCCAGATCAGCGTGACGATGCCGAACGGGATCAGTACGGCCGCGCGGGTCGACTGTGGTGGGTCGGTCGGGCCGGGGGTCATAACTCCCGGATCGCATCGGCGAGCAGGCCGACTGCGTCCGCGGGGCTGTCCCATGCGGTGACGAGGCGGATCTCGCCGGCGGCCCAGTCGTAGAAGTCGAAGCCTTTCGCGCGGAGGGCTGCGGCTTCTTCGGGGGTGGCGCGGAGGAAGACTTCGTTCGCTTCGACCGGGTGGACGAGGCGGTCGCCGGCAGCGGCGGCGAGTCTGGCGGCGGCGTCGTTGGCGGCATTGGCGTTGGCGAGCCAGAGGTCGTCGTCGAGCATGGCGAGGATCTGCGCGGAGAGATACCGCCCCTTCGACAACAACAGCCCTGCGCGTTTGCGGCGGTATTGCGTGACGGCGGCGAGGTCGGGCTTGAAGAAGACCAGCGCCTCCGCGCTCATCGCGCCGTTCTTGACGAAGCCGAAGCTCAGCGCGTCGACGCCGGCGCGCCATGTCATGTCCGCGGGCGAGCAGCCGACGCGCGCCATCGCGTTGGCGAAGCGCGCGCCGTCCATGTGGAAGCCGAGCCCGCGCTCCTTTGCCAGCGCGCCGATCGCGGCGACCTCGTGGGGCAGGTAGACGCGGCCATATTCAGTAGCGTTGGTGATCGAGATTGCGTGCGGCTGGACGCGGTGGACGTCGTCGGCGATCGCGTCGATCACGGTGCGGATCGTGTCGGGGGTCAGCTTTGCGCCCTCGCCGTCGGCGAGGAACAGCTTGGCGCCGTGGGTGTAGAATTCGGGCGCGCCGCCCTCGTCGTTCTGGATGTGCGCGTCGCGGTGGCAGACGATGCCGCCGTGCGGGGGGCAGAGCGCGGCGAGCGCGAGGCAGTTGGCGGCGGTGCCGGTCGGGACCCAGAGCACTGCGACGTCGGTCTCGAAAAGTTCGGACAGGCGGCCGTCGAGCTGCTGGCTCCACGCGTCGCCGGCATAGGCGGTGTCGAGCGTGTCGGCGGCGGCGATCGCGGCCATGACCTGCGGGTGGATCGTGGCGGCGTTGTCGGAGAAGAAGCGCATGCGGCAGACATGCTGCGATGCGGTGATGGCGTCAACGGGTGGTGGGGCTTGCTGAGGTTACGTCTCCACGCTTCTACTCTTCCACCCCGGCGAAGGCCGGGGCCCAATTGGGGGCGGTAGATGGCGAAGGACTGCGCATCGTTACAGCGACCTTTCCACTTGGGCCCCGGCCTCCGCCGGGGTGGTGGTGTTTGCGAAATTACTGTCCCTCGTAAGGCCCCGGTTCTTCCTCCGGCGGTCGCCGATCGTCGCGTGGGGGCGGGCCCTCCTCCCGGTCGCGGCGGGAGGGGCCGACCGAGATGGTGCCGTCCTCGCCCATCTTCAGGTTGAAGCCGAGACCCTCGATCTCGCCGCCCAGCGGCAATACCGCATTGTCCTCATCCCCTGACGGCAACGCATCCGGATCGACCTCCTCGACCGGCGGTGGCGGCGCGGCAACCGGCGCGATCCCAAGCGCGGACTGCATGAAGTCGCGCCAGATCCGCGCCGGGATGCCGCCGCCCGACAGGCCGGGGTTGGAGGAATTGTCGTCGTTACCGACCCACACGCCGACCACCAGGTCGCGCGCGAAACCGACGAACAGCGCGTCCTTGTTGTCCGACGTCGTGCCGGTCTTGCCGAACGCGTCGACGGTCAGGTTCGCCTGCCGCCCGGTGCCGTTACGGATCGAGGCCGCCAGCAGGTCAAGCATCTCGTCGTGGATCTTGCTCGGCATCTCGGTCGCGCCGCCGGTCAGCGACTGGTACCAGCCCTTCTCGCGCACGTCGGCGAGCCCACGCGGCTGCACCGGATATTGCTCGCGCGCGATCGCGGCATAGGCGGCGGTCAGTTCGAGCAGCGACACGGTCGAGGTGCCGAGCCCGATCGTCGCCTCGTTCGGGATCGGCGTCGAGATGCCGAGATCGCGCGCCGCCTTGATCACCGCCGTCACGCCGACCTGTTGCGTGAGCCGTGCGGCGGCGACGTTGGACGAGCGCGCGAACGCCTGACGGAGCGTGATCGTCCCTTGATAGCGACCGTCGCTGTTCTTGGGCGACCAGTCGCCGATCGTCACCGGGCTGTCCTCGATGGTCGAATCGGGGGTCATCCCCTGGCGCATTGCGGCAAGGTAAACGAACAGCTTGAAGGTCGAGCCGGGCTGGCGCCGCGCCTGGGTCGCGCGGTTGAATGGGCTCTTGCGGTAATTCTTGCCGCCGACCATCGCAACGACGCGACCATCGGGACGCATCGCCACCAGCGCGACCTGCGCTTGCCGCAGGCCCGCGCGCGCGACGGTCCGCTCCGCGGCGCGTTGCAGCCGGGGATCAAGCGTCGTCTGGACGGTCGTCTCGGTCTTCACCTCGCCCGCCTGGTCGCGTGCTTCAGGGAGGATCCAGTCGGCGAAATAGGTGCCGTTGGGAAGTTGCGAAGGGCGGCTGCCGAGGACGCGCTGTGGCCGGACCGCATCGCCCTCGGCCTTGGTGAGGAAACCGGCATCGACCATCGCACCGACCACGACGGCTTCCCGCTTGCGCGCGCCTTCGAGGTTGGAGGTGGGGGCGAGGCGTGACGGCGCCTTCACCAAGCCCGCGAGCATCGCCGCCTGGCCGACGTTCAGCTTGTCGGGAGTGCGGCCGAAATAATGCTTGGCCGCGGCGCTGATCCCATAGGTGTTGTCGCCGAAATAGACGTTCGAGAGATAGCGCGAGAGGATCTCGTCCTTCGACAGCCACGCCTCCAGCCAGAAGGCGATCATCGCCTCGCGGATCTTTCGCGTCGCGGTGCGGTCCGAATCGAGGAAGGCGTTCTTCGCGAGCTGCTGCGTAATCGTCGAGCCGCCCTGGCGGACGCCGCCCGAGCCCATGTTCGCCCATGCCGCGCGCGCGATGCCGCGCGGGTCGACGCCCCAGTGCGAATAAAAGCGCCGGTCCTCGATTGCCAAGAAGGCTTGCGTCACGTGCGGCGGCAGCTTGGCGGCGTCGACCGGTTTGCCGATGATCGCCCCGCGCCGTGCGATCGGCGTGCCGTCGTCCGCGGTGAGCGTGATCGAGGGCGGGGTGGGCGGCTGCAAAGACTTCGACAAGGGCGCGGTGATCGCCAGCCAGATGATCGCGATCACCAGCAGGACGATGCCGATGCCGAAGCCGCGCAGAATCCAGCGACCGATCGGACGACGCGGGCGCGGCGTGCGGGGCGGGACATAGCTCGCTGCCGGCTCGCGATCATAGGGGTACGGATCTTCGCCGCCCCGCTCCGCCTCGTATTTCTGACGCAGGCGTTCGCGTTCGGTGATCAGCCGCTCGCGCTCATAGGCATAGGGCTCGCGGTCACCCTGCGAGTCGGCGCTGGAACGGGAGGTGTCGAAGGGATCGGGGCGCATCGGTCGTTCCAGCGGGTCGGCCAAGCGGCGGACATCGAGTGTGTTATCGTTATACAACAGCTCGGGCAAGCCTGAGCGTGCACGGCGTATGCGCATGCTTAACGTGTACGGGGGCTTAGCGACAGCGCTTGCGGTGGTGCGTTAGCCGGGGAGCGAGAACGGACCGAAGCGCTGTTGTCATCGTGCGGCGAAACGGGGAAGAGCATCCCATGACCTTCGAACAGGATAAAACCGTGGCTGCTCCCGACACTCTTCCCGCCGTTCTGCCGCTGGTCGTCGGTATCGGCGGCACGATCGGCGGCGTCTCGTCGACTGAACGCGCACTGCGGATCGCGCTCGATGCGGTCGAGAAGCAGGGCTATCGCACGCAGATGTTCGGCGGGGCCGACATGGCGCGGCTGCCACTCTATGATCCGAAAGCAACGACACGCACTGCGGACGAGCAGGCATTCGTCGAGGCGGTGCGCGGCGCGTCGGCGGTGATCATCGCCAGCCCAGGCTATCACGGGAGCATTTCCGGCGTGGTGAAGAATGCGCTCGATCTGCTGGAGGAAACCGCGCGCGACGAGCGGCCGTATCTGGCGGACATGCCGGTCGGGCTGATCGCCACGGCCTATGGCTGGCAGGCGACGGGAAGCACGATCGCCGCGCTGCGCTCGATCGTCCATGCGCTGCGCGGGTGGCCGACGCCGTTTGCCGCGGCGATCAATACGCAGGTGACCAAGTTCGACGACGAGGGTGGCGCGAGCGATCCTGCGGTGGTCGAGCAGTTGCGCCTGGTCGGGCGGCAGGTCGCGCGGTTCGCGCCTTTGTCGGAGCCGGCGAACTAGGGCTTCTCGACGTTGTATCCTCCCCCGCCAGGGGGAGGTAGCTGGCGCTTGCCAGACGGAGGGGGAAGTAAGCGATCACCCATGTTCCGTGTCCTCCCCCTCCGACGCCTTCGGCGCCACCTCCCCCTGGCGGGGGAGGATTTTTCGGTGCGCTAGTTTGGCCGGCGGGTGTCGGTGGACTGGGTCGTCGTGACCCCGCCACCCAGCGCGCGGTAGAGTTCCACCGAGTTGCTGTCGCGGGTCAGGCGGGCCGCCAGCAAGCTCTGCTGCGCGGTGTAGAGCGAGCGCTGCGAGTCGAGCGTGTTGAGGAACGTGTCGATGCCTGCACGGAAGCGCAGTTCCGACAGCTTGAACGCGCCTGCCGCGTTGTCGCGCAACGAGGTCTGCGCCTGTAACTGCGCGCCGATCGTGCCGCGGCGGGCGAGGGCATCGGCGACTTCGCGGAAGCCGGTCTGGATGCTCTTCTCATAGGTGGCGACTGCCGCGTCGCGCGTGGCCTGGGCGTAACGCAGATTGCCCTTGTTGCGGCCGAAATCGAACAGCGTCTGGCTGACCGATGGCGCGACCGACCAGTTCTGCGTGCCGCTGCCGAACAGGTTCGACAGGCCGAGACTGATCGTCCCGAACGCCGCGGTCAGCGAGATGTTCGGGAAGAACGCCGCGCGCGCCGCCCCGATATTGGCGTTGGCCGCGATCAGCTGATGCTCGGCCGAGGCGATGTCGGGACGGCGCAGCAATACCTCCGACGGCAGGTTGGCCGGCAGGTTCTCCAGCGTCGGGCTGGTTTCCTCCAGCCGCGCGGGAAGCAAATCTGCGGTCAGCGTGGTGCCGGCGAGCAGGTTCAGCGCATTCTGGTCCTGCGCGATCAGCGTCGTCGCTTCGGCGATATCCGAGCGCGCCTGATCGTAGCTGGTGCTCGCCTGCCGCACCTCGAGCTCCGACGCGATGCCGATCCGGAAGCGGTCCTGCGTCAGCTTGACGGTCTGGCCGAACGCCCGCTCCGTATCCCGCGCGATCTTGAGGCGATCCTGGTCAGCGGCCATCGTCAGCCACTGCGTCGCGATCTCGGCGATCAGCGAGACCTGGGCGGCGTTGCGGTTTTCCTCCGCGGCGAAATACTGTTCCTGCTGCGCCTGGGTCAGGTTGCGGACGCGGCCGAACAGGTCGATTTCCCAAGCCGAAACGCCGACATTGGCCGAATAGATATCGGCGCGGCCGCTGGACACCGCGCCGCCCGCACCGCCACCAGTGCCGCCGCCAGTGCCACCAGTACCGCCCGTTCCACCGCCGGTACCGCCACCGACCACGCCGAAAGGCGACTTCTGATAGGTCGCACCGCCGTTGGCGGCGAGTGTCGGGAACAGGTCTGCGCGCTGGACGCGGTATTGTGCGCGGGCCTGCGCGACGTTGGCGACCGAGACGCGCAGGTCGCGGTTGTTCTCCAGCGCGGTACGGATCACGCGACGCAGGCGATCGTCGGTAAAGAACGCCTCCCACGCGGTATCCGCCGGCATGATCGCGCCGGCCGCATCGGTCGCTGCATATGCAGGACCGGCGGGCGTTGCCGCCGGCACCGACAATTCGGGCCGGACGTATTTCGGGGCAAGGTTACATCCGGCGAGCGTGAGCCCGGCGGCGAACGTGAGCGCGGTCTTGCGCGTGAGCATAGGAGCTAACATCGGATCAGGCCTCCTGCGGCCGCTGGTCGTGGGGCGGACGACGGTTATCGTCATGGCCGCCGTCACGGTTATCGTCATCATTGCGGACCTGATCGCGGTCTTGCCCGGAGCCGGCCTTGTCCTGCTTGAAGACGCGCTTCACCAGCAGGAAGAACAGCGGCACGAAGAAGATCGCGAGGACGGTCGCGGACAGCATGCCGCCGACCACCGCCCAGCCGATCGCGTTCTGGCCGCCGGCGCCTGCACCGCTCGACAAGGCGAGCGGCAACACGCCGAAGATGAACGCGAACGACGTCATCAGGATCGGGCGAAGGCGGAGTTTGGCCGCCTCGACCGCGGCATCGGCCGCGTTCATCCCGTCGCCCATCTTCTCCTCGGCGAACTCCACGATCAGGATCGCGTTCTTCGCCGCCACGCCGATCGTCGTGATCAGCCCGACCTGGAGGTAGATGTCGTTGTTCAGCCCGAAGATCATCGCCGCACCGACCGCGCCGAGGACGCCGAGCGGCACCACCAGCAGGACGGCGATCGGGATCGACCAGCTCTCGTACAATGCCGCGAGGCAGAGGAACACGATCAGCAGCGACAGCGCATAGACCGTGGTCGACTGGCCGCCCGACAGGTTTTCCTCGTAGCTGAGCCCGGTCCACTCATAGCCGATGCCGGGGGGCAGCTTGGCCGCCATCTCCTCCATCGCCTTGATCGCGGTGCCGCTGCTGACGCCCGGCGCCGGCGAACCCATGATCTCGAACGAGGCTACGCCGTTGTACCGTTCGAGGCGTGACGGGCCGTAGTTCCAGCTCGTCGTCGAGAAGGACGAGAACGGCGCCATAGCGTTGCTGGTCGTGCCGCGGACGTAGAAGTTGCCGAGATCGGCGGGCGTCGTGCGGAACGGTGCGTCGGCCTGCACGAACACCTTCTTCACGCGACCGCGGTCGATGAAGTCGTTGATGTAGGCGCCACCGAACGCGGTGCTGACGGTGGTGTTGATGTCCTGCTGGCTGAGGCCGAGTGCCCCCGCCTGCGCCTGGTCGACGTTCAGTTTCAGCTGAGGCGCATCCTCCAGGCCGTTCGGACGGACCTGCATCAGGCGCTTGTCCTGGCTGGCCATGCCGAGCAGCATGTTGCGCGCTTCGAGCAGTTTCTCGTGACCGACGCCGGCATTGTCCTTCAGCATGAAGTCGAAGCCGTTGGCGTTGCCGAGTTCCTGCACGGCAGGCGGCACGAAGCCGATCACCATGCCGGCACGGATTCCGGCCAGCGCCTGGTTGGCACGCGCGGCGACCGCGGCGACGCTGTTCTCCGCGCCGCTACGGTCTTCCCAGGGCTTCAGCTGGATGAAGGCGATGCCGACATTCTGGCCCTGGCCGACGAAGCCGAAGCCGCTGATCGTGAAGATGCCCGCGGTGTTCGCCTTCTCGTCGATCATGAAGTGATCGCGGACCTTGTCCATCGTCCGGGCGGTCTCCTCCATCGGCGTGCCCGACGGCATCGAGACCTGTGCGAACATCACGCCCTGGTCTTCCTCGGGGAGGAAGCCCGAGGGCAGCCGGACGAAGATGAAGGCCATCGCGACGACGATCACGGCATAGACCAGCATCGTGCGGACCCAGCCCTTCTCGACGCGGCGCAAGCCGTTGCCGTACTTGCCGACGCCCTTGTCGAAGGTGCGGTTGAACCAGCCGAAGAAGCCCTTCTTCTCGCCATGCCCTTCCTTGGCGGGCTTCAGGATCGTCGCGCAGAGCGCGGGCGTCAGGATCAACGCGACCAGCACCGAAAGCGCCATCGACGAGACGATGGTGATCGAGAACTGCCGGAAGATCACGCCGGTCGAGCCGCTGAAGAACGCCATCGGCAGGAACACCGCCGACAGCACCAGGCCGATGCCGACCAGCGCGCCGCTGATCTCGTCCATCGACTTTTTGGCGGCTTCCTTCGGGGAAAGCCCTTCCTCCTGGATCAGGCGCTCGACGTTCTCGACGACGACGATCGCGTCATCGACGAGCAGGCCGATCGCCAGCACCATGCCGAACAGTGTCAGCGTGTTGATCGTGAACCCCGCGACCTGGAGCACGGCGAGCGAGCCGAGCAACACGACCGGGACCGCGATCGTCGGGATCAGCGTGGCGCGGAAGTTCTGTAGGAACAGGAACATCACGAGGAAGACGAGGACGATCGCCTCGATCAGCGTGTGGATGACCTGCTCGACCGACAGCCGCACGAACGTCGAGTTGTCGATCGGGAACGCGACCTTGACGTCGGGCGGGAACTGCTTGGCGATCCGGTTGACCTCGGCCTTGACCAGCTTGACGGTGTCGAGCGCGTTGGCACCCGGTGCCAGCTTCACGCCGAAGCCTGCCGCCTGCTTGCCGTTATAGCGTGCCTGGAAGCTGTAGTTCTCCGAGCCCATCTCGACGCGGGCGACGTCCGACAGGCGCACGGTCGCGCCGCTGGTCGCCGAGCGGACGATGATCGCGCGGAACTGCTCCGGCGTCTGGAGGCGCGACTGCGCGGTCACGGTCGCGTTGAGCGACTGGCCCTTCACCGCAGGCAGACTGCCGACCTGACCGGCTGAAACCTGTGCGTTCTGCGCCGTCAGCGCAGATGTGATGTCGGTGACGGTGACGCCGAGGTTGGACATCTTGAAGGGGTCGACCCAGATCCGCATCGAATATTGCGCGCCGAACACCTGCGTGTCGCCGACGCCCTTGATGCGGCTGAGTGGATCCTGAAGCTTCGAGGCGATCATGTCGCCGAGATCGACCTGATCGTGGTCGCCGTTTTCCGAATAGGCGGCGATGATGAGCAGGAAGTTGGCGGTCGCCTTGGTCACGCGCAGACCGGCCTGCTGCACTTCCTGCGGCAGGAGCGGCGTCGCCTGTTGCAGCTTGTTCTGCACCTGGACCTGCGCGATGTCGGGATCGGTCCCCTGCTCGAAGGTGAGCGTGATCGCGAGGTTGCCCGAGCCGTCCGAAGTCGAGGCGAAGTAGCGAAGGTTGTCGATGCCCTTCATCTGCTGCTCGATGATCTGCGTCGTCGTGTTCTCGAGCGTCTGCGCGTCGGCACCCGGATAGGACGTCGCGACCGTCACCTTGGGGGCGGCGATCTCAGGGAACTGCGCGATCGGCAGTGACCGGATCGCGAGGATGCCGGCCAGCATCAGGATGATGGCGATGACCCACGCGAAGATGGGTCGATCGATGAAATAGCGTGACATGGGCGGTTACTTCCCGGCCTGCGCGGAACTGTTGCTGGTCGCACCGGACGCGTCGCCGCCTCCGGGTGCCGCGCCGGCGGGCTTGGCGACCTGCTGCGGGGCGGCGGGCTTGACAGTCGAGCCGGGGCGCAGGTTGAGCAGTCCCTCGACGATCAGCTTGTCGCCGGGCTTCAGGCCGCTGGTGACGATCCACTTGTCGCCGATCACGCGATCGGTGGTGACGGTGCGCTGCTCGACCTTGTTCTGCGCGTTGACGACCAGCGCGGTCGCACCGCCGCGCGGATCGCGCGTGATGCCCGCGGTGGGCGCCATGATCGCCTGGCGACGCGTGCCCTCGACCAGTTTGGCGCGGACGTACATGCCCGGCAACAACAGGCCGTTGGGATTCGGGAAGCTTGCACGCAGCGTTACAGCGCCAGTGGTCTGGTCGACCGTGACTTCGGCGAACTGCAGGCGCCCCTCGATCGGATAGGTCGTGCCGTTCGGCAGGATCAGCTGGACGCGCGCGCTGCCGTCGCCGCGAGTCACGCCGCCGCTCGCCATCGCCTGCTTGAGGTCGAGCAGCTGCGCCGCAGACTGGACGACGTCGACATAGACGGTGTTGGTGCGCTGGATCGTCGCGAGCGGATCGGTCTGGCCGGTCTGGACGAGCGCGCCGACGGTCACGAGCGAACGCCCGATGCGGCCCGAGATCGGCGCCTTGATGCGCGTGAAGCCGAGATTGACGCGGGCCGACTG
Source organism: Sphingomonas albertensis (assembly GCF_014358075.1). GTDB lineage: Bacteria > Pseudomonadota > Alphaproteobacteria > Sphingomonadales > Sphingomonadaceae > Sphingomonas > Sphingomonas albertensis. The sequence continues at coordinate 19,359 of NZ_JACONT010000037.1, forward strand.
GACCGCCGCCTGCTGCGCTGCAACATTGGCGCGCGCCTGCTGGGCGGATGCCGTGGCGTTGTCCGCCTCCTGCTTGCTGACCGCGTTGAGCGCGACGAGCTGGCCGTAGCGCTGGGCCTGGAGGCGGGTCGCGTTGATCTGCGACTGGGCGGCGCCGAGCTGGCCCTGCGCACTGGCGAGAGCCGCGCGGTAAGGCGCGTCCTCGATCGCGTAGAGAACCTGGCCCTTGCTGACCATCGCGCCCTCGGTGAACAGGCGATCGCGGACGACGCCGCTGACCTGCGGACGCACTTCCGAGGTCTCCACCGCGGCGATACGGCCGGGAAGCTCGGAGGTAAGCACCACCGACTCTTCGCCGACGGTGACGACGCCGACCGTGGGCGTGGGCGGAGGCGGCGGCGCCTGCTCCTTGCCACAAGCCGACAGCAGGGCGAGCGCGAAGAGCGCCACCGATCCCTTAAGGTTCAATTGCTGCATGTTAAGCATCCCGACGTCCGTGCAGATTAGGTTCACCGGAATGAACGTTCATTCCGCTTGCTTGCCCGCTAGGATTGTGCGAGCGGCCGGTCAATCAAAAAACGCATCGGGAATTCTGTTTTGAGTGCAGTGCAACATGAGAAGTGCAGCCGGGAGCGTATTATCGCCGCGGCCCGGCATCTGTTTGCGACTCAAGGCTTTCACCAGACGCCGATGTCCGAACTGGCGCAGGCTGCCGAGGTATCGGTCGGTCAGATCTATCGTTTGTTCACCGGAAAGAATGCGGTGATCCAGGCGATCGTCATGGAGGATGCGACCGGCAAGATGGCCGAAATGCAGACCATGAACGACTCGGTGAAGTCGTGCGGGATGTCGATCGAGGAGGGTTTCGTCGAGCTGTCGCGGCGGGCCCTGTCAAAGGGCGACGAGGCGCTCACATTCGAGATCATGGCGGAGGCGCACCGTAACACGGATGTCGCCGATACCATCGCCGATCTGTGCAGCGGGTTCCGCAGCATGATCCGCGACCTGGCCTGTGTCGCCAACCCCGACCTGTCCGACAACGACTTGGAAGGCGCGGAGGAACTGATCCTTGCCTTCATGTTCGGGCTTGGCCACCGCACCTTGTCGCGGCCCCGTTTGTCTGAGGATGAGACGGCGCGGTTGACCGGGCGGATGATTTTGGCCGCGGTTCGCGCGCTCTAGGATAAGGCCGTTCGTGCTGAGTAGCGACCGAGTAGCTTCGCAGAAGCGTATCGAGGGCGCGTATCGAAGCATCGGTTCTGCGCGCTAACCTGTCCTTCGATACGCCATCTCGATACGCGGCTATGCCGCTACTCGATGGCTACTCAGGACGAACGGTAAAGGGCACGAAAGGCGGATCAGTCCGTCGTTGTAGCTTGCGCGTTTATCGTACTGCCGCGCGCAGGGTGGCGCGGACGCCGGTGTGGGCCGGGTCGTATTCGACTATCGTCTGGAGGCTTTGCGCCATCGCCTTGATCAGCTTCGTGCCGAGGCCGGTGCCGCGCGGCGTCGCGTCTTCGGGGATGCCGCAGCCATCGTCCTCGACCGCCAGCAGGAAGATGTCGTCGTCGATCCGGCGCAGCGCGACCCGGACTTCGCCGCCGCCGCTGGGATAGGCGTATTTGCATGCGTTGGTGACGAGTTCGGTGACGATCACGCCGAGCGACACCGCGCGGTCGGTCGGCAGGCGGATCGGCTCGGCGGCAAGGCTGAGCGCGCGCGGGAGGGCGTCGGTCGACCAAGTCTCGGCGAGTTCGTCGACCAGCGCGCCGAGATATTCCTGCATGTCGACGCTCTCGACGTCGTTGCTGGTGTAGAGCCGGCGGTGGACCTGCGCGATTGCCTGGATGCGGCGCTGCGTATCCTCCAGTGCCTCGCGTGCGGAAGGATCGGTCAGCGCGGTAGCCTGGAGGCGGACCATCGCCGAGACGAGTTGCAGCGAGTTGGCGACGCGGTGGTTCACCTCACCGAGCAACGCCTCGAGCCGCGCGTTGCTGGCGCGGAGATCGGCTTCGGCGGACGCCTTTTGCTGTTCCAGCACCGAGCGCGCGCGGACCTGTTCGAACGAGGCGGCGAGCAGGTCGAAAAAATCCTCGCCGACAGTCTTCACCACGTAGTCGGCGGCGCCGGCCTTCAGCGCGGCTACAGCGATGCGGCCTTCCTCGGAGCCGGTCACGTACACGATCGGCGGTTGATCGGGCAGGCGGCGGAGTGCTTCGAGCGTCTCCAGGCCGTCCATGCCGGGCATGTAGTGATCGACCGCGATCAGGTCGAAGCGCTCGGCAGCGGCCTTGACCACGCCCTCCGCACCGGTCTCGGCGACGGTCATCCGGTAGCCGCGGCGTTCGAGCGCACGTGCCGCCAGCCGCCGGATACCGGCGTCGTCGTCGATGTAGAGGACGCTTGGCCCGCTCACTCTGTTTCGGGAACCTGGATCACCGACAGGAACAGCCCGAGCTGGCGGATCGCCTGTGCGAAGCTCTCGTAGTTCACCGGCTTGGTGATGTAGACGTTGCAGCCGAGATCGTAGCAGCGCTCGATCTCGACCTTGTCATCGGTGGTCGTCAGCACGACGACCGGCGTCCGCTTGAGCGGGCTGCCCTCCGCCTTGATCCGCGCCAGAATGTCCGTCCCGCTCATGTCCGGAAGGTTGAGATCGAGCAGAATCATCGCCGGGCCGCTCTTGGCCGGGCCGTCGACCGCGTTGAACAGGAAATCCAGCGCGGTGGTGCCATCGGTGAAGTGCTTGATATCGTTTAGGATACCGGCGCGACGGATGTTCTTCTCGATAAGCCGGGCATGGCCCTCGTCGTCCTCGATCATGACGATCCCGACGGTCTGGTGCTGGTTCATGCCTTGATATCCTGAATCGACAATTCGGTGGGAAGATTGAGGCGGAAGGTGGCGCCGTCGCCGAGCGTCGACTGCACGTCGATCGTACCGCCGAGACGATAGGCGAGTGCGCGGACATGCGCGAGTCCGATGCCTTCGCCGGGCTGGTCCTGCGCGCCCGACCGGCGGAACAGGTCGAACACGCGCTGGTGATCGCGCGGATCGATGCCGCGGCCATTGTCGATCACCGACAGGATCACACGGTTGCGCTCCTTGTGCCCCGTCACGACGATCTCGCCGGGGCGGCCGGGTTTCAGATACTTGGTCGCGTTCTCGATCAGGTTCGACAGGATCTGTTCGAGCGCGAGCCGATCGGTGACGACCGCCGGGATCGGCCGCTCGACCCGCACGACCGCGCCGCGATCGTCGATCACGTGCTGGATCGATCCGATGATCATGTCGACCAGTTGCGCGGGATCGACAGGCTCGGGCGCGATCGTCCGGCGGCCTTCGCGCGACAGCTTCAGGATGGCGTTGATCAGCCGGTCCATCTTCTGCGTCGAGGTGCGGATGAAACCGATCGCCTCGGGCAGGTCCTCGCGCGCCGCCAGGCGGGCGTCCTCGGTCAGGATATGCGGCGCCTCGGCCTCGGCACGGTCGACCAGCTCGGCGAGCGGACCGGCGGCGGTGGCGAGCTCGGCGGTGAAGCCCATCACGTTGACGAGCGGCGAGCGGAGGTCATGACTGACGATATAGGCGAAGCGCTGGATTTCCTCGTTCGCGCGGCTGAGATCAGCGGTGCGCTCCGTGACCTGCTCCTCGAGCGTTTCGTTGAGATCGCGCAGGCTGTCGCGCGAGGTGGCGAGATCGGCGGTGTAGCGGCGGATCACCAGGATCGCGAGGATCGCGACGATCAGCAGCAGGATCGCGGCGAGCCCTGCGACCGAGAGGAACAGCGCACTGGTCTGTTGCTGGCGCCCGCTGCGGATCGCGAGCAGGCGGACCTCGTCGGCGGCCATCGCCTGGAGGCGGTAGCGGATACCGCGCATCAGCGGCACGCTGGCATCGACCGCGAACCGGCGCTGTGCCTCGGCGATCCGGCCGCTTGCGACTAGCGCCATCGACTGCGCCCTGAGCGCGCGCAACTGGACGAAGCGCGGCTCGATCAGGTCGAGCCGTGCGATCTGCGCCGGATTGTCTGCGGTGAGGCGACGAAGCGTGGCGATCGACGGTGCGAGATTGCCTGCGCTCCGGGCGTAAGCGGCGGAGAACAGCGGCATCCCGGTCAGGAGATAGCCGCGCCGCGCCGTCTCCGACTGCTCCATCTGGCTATGGAGCGTGGCGACCGCTTGGCGGACATCCTGGGTGTGGAGGATCTCGGCGGTATAGGTGCGGTTGCGGACCGTGATCCAGCCGATCGCGATCGCTGCAGCCGCCAGCGCGACGAAGCCGAGCGTCATGAAGGCGACCAGCCACCGCGCGACCCGACCTTCGGACGAGGGCAAATTCAAGCGTACGCGGACCATGGATCGCGCTGTAAGGGAGTGCCGATCGTTACACCAGCGATACTGGATTGCCGCAGAGCAATTGGGGGAGGATTGAAACGGCCGCTACAGCAGCAAATCCTGCGCGCTGGCCTTGCCGACGCGACCGCCGCCACTGCGCCGGTCCATCTCGTGGTTGGCGGTGAAGCGGATGTCGGGGTCGCGGTCGGTCATGAACGCCATCAGCGTCTCGTGGTCGAGCTCGGACCATTCCTTGCCGCGATCGGGGCCGTAGCGGACGCGGGGGATCAGCCCCGGATCGCGCGACCATTCGACGAGTTGCGCGAAGCTCGCCTCGTTGAGCATGTCGCGCAGGTGAAACGCGGTGACGTACGCGTCGGGAAACGCACGGTGCGCGGGCAGGCCGCGGTCATGCTCCATGCCGTGCGGCTTGCGCCAGTAGCGCAGCACCTGGTTCGAAAAGCTCGGCGAGTCGGGCCAGAGCCGGAGCGCGCACTTCCAGGTGCAGATCCATTCGGCGTCGCGAGTCAGTGCGGGGGTGCAGAATTTCTGCTCGAAATCCGCCCGGTGCGCGGCCAGCGCCAGCCGGCGCGGCCAGGGATCGAGCACTTGCCGCGCGCAGTCATGCCAATACGGTGCGTTGGCGACATGCTCGTCGAGGATATGGTGGATCGCCTGGGTGATCGGCGGGATCAGCCGGCCGGGATTGACGAGCAGGCTGCCGCCTTCGCCGTAGATCTCCCAGCGGCCGTCTTCGCCGAGCGCGACGTCTTGCCAGCCGATCTCGCAGACACCGTGCGCGGGCGGGGCCGAGCCGGTGGTCTCCAGGTCGACGACCCGGATCATCTGCGGTTGTGGTTTGGGCTTGGGGTAGGGGGGCGCCATGCCCGCCATGTGGGGACAAAAGCGCGCTTAATCCAGCGCGTATGCGTCCTCGTGGTCGATATCGAGTTCGCGGACGCCGCGGCGCTGGCGCGCGCGGTCGACCAGCTTGCGCAGGCCTTCGCGACGATCGCGCGCCATCGGGATATCGCGGAGGATGAACTCGCCGCCCGCCGTCGTGCGGTCGCTGGAGGTGAGGATGATCGTGCCGATGTCGGTCATCTGGTTGAGCAGCGAATAGCCGAGGCGGACGTCCTTGATCCGGTAGAGCTCGATCTCGTCGATCGTCTTGAACAGGATGCCACGGCGAACGATCAATCGCTGGTCGGTGATCTCGTAGCTGGCGCTGCGATTCTTGAGCCAGCGGACGCCGATGATGACGAAGCCGACGCCGGCGAGACAGGTCAGCAGCGTTCCCCAACCGGCAAAGCTGCCAAGCAGCCAGCGGCGCGTGCTGGAGCGAAATTCGTCGACTGGGCGCTCCACGGGGTGCTCCTTGGGATGGTGGTTGGAACGGTAGGCGAGGTGCTTGGCGTGTCAATCGGTTCGGTCGGTGGTGCCGATATCCTAACGAACCTACCCTCCTCCACCTCCCCGGCGGAGGCCGGGGGCCAGTTGGGGAACGTCGCTGACGGAAGCCAGCACGCCGTTATTGCCACCTTTCGAACTGGGCCCCGGCCTTCGCCGGGGTGGTGCGGTTGGTTAAGGTGCCGCGCGCGTGACGCCGCTCGCCGCGAGCTGTGCATCGACCTCGGCCAGCAGGACCGCGAGCGCCGCTTCGCTCTTCGCCTCGGCGCGCACCGTCAGCATCGCCTGCGTGTTCGACGCGCGGAGGAGCCACCAGCCGTCGGCGGTCGTGACCCGCGCGCCGTCGGTGAGGGTCATTTCCTCACCCTCGGACCGAAGCCGCGCGATCACCTCGTCCACCACCGCGAACTTTCGCGTGTCTTCGACCGGAAACCGCAGGTCCGGAGTCGCTACCAGCGCCGGCATCGCGTCACGCAGCTCGGTCAACGAACGCCCCGAAAGATGCACCGCGCGGATCAGCCGCACCGCCGCATATTGCGCGTCGTCGAAGCCGTAATATTCGCCCGCGAAGAACAGATGCCCGCTGAGTTCGCCGCCCAGCGGCGCGCCGGTGCGGGTCATCGCCTGTTTCATCAGGCTGTGACCGGTCGGGGCCATCACCGCTTCGCCGCCCAATTCCGTGATTCGGTCGAATAGCGCCTGCGAGGACTTCACGTCGGCGACGATCGGCGCGCCGGGGTGCTCGCGTAGCGCAGGTTCGACCAATATGGAGAGAATCTGATCCCCCCAGATCACCCGGCCCGAGCCGTCGATCGCCCCGATCCGGTCGCCGTCGCCATCGAAGGCCAGTCCGAAATCGAGGTTCTTGTCTGCGACCAGGCACTTCAGATCGGCGAGGTTCGATTCTTCGGTAGGATCTGGATGATGGTTGGAAAAATTGCCGTCGACTTCGGCGAAGATCACGTGATGCTCACCCGGCAGGAGTTGCACGAGCTTCTCGATCGCCGGGCCCGCGGCGCCGTTGCCGGTGTCCCAGCCGATCCGGTACGCGCCGCCCGCATAGCCCGCCATCAACCGCCCGACATAGGCGTCGAGCACGTCGACGGTCGTGACCTCGCCCGCGCCTTCGCTCCAGGCGCCCGACGCGGCGAGCGTGGCCAGGTCCTGGATGTCGTCGCCGAAAAATGGCGCGTGGGCGTGCACCATCTTGAAGCCGTTATACTCGGGGGGATTGTGGCTGCCGGTTACCTGGATGCCGCCATCCACTTCTAGCGTCGCCTCGGCGTAATAGAGCATCGGCGAGGTGCTGAGGCCTATCCGCACGACGTCGACGCCGCCGGCGACGAGGCCTGACACGAGCGCGGCTTCGAGTTCCGGCGAGGAGTTGCGGCCGTCATACCCAACGGCCACGCGCGTTCCGCCGGCCGCGCGGATGCGGGTGGCGAATCCGCGACCGATCGCGACGGCATCGGCGGGGCCGAGCGCGTTGCCGACGATCCCGCGGATGTCGTATTCTCGGAGCGAGGTCGGGTCGAACTGGTGGGTCATGGGCCTCTCGCTAGTCGTAGTGGTGCGGGAATAGCGCCCTACCACCGTCACCCCGGACTTGTTCCGGGGGCCACGGTGCCGCGAACTCACGACTATCGAGTGTGCGGAACAGTGGATGCCGGAACGAGCCCGGCATGACGGGGGCTAGCGCGCGCGCTTCAGCAACAGGTCGCGCGCCGCGTTCACGCGCCGCGTCAGGTCGGTCGAGCCGCCACGATCGGGGTGAACCGAGGCGATCAGGCGGCGGTGCGCGCTGCGGATCGCGTCGGCGTCTGCGCTGCGGTCGATACCCAAAATCGAGAGGGCCTCGGCTTCATCGGTTACGACACGCTGTTTCGGCTTCGGGCGGAGATAGTGCCACGCCAGCCAAATGAAGACGGCGGCGACGATCCACTTCACGCAGCCACGTCCGGTGCGCGCTCGGCAACGACCTCGGGCAGCTGCAGCGCCGCCATCATCTCGCGCAGTTCCTGGCGCGCGGCGACATGCGCCAGGCCCATGCTGCCGAACGCCTTCGAATCGATCATCGTCAGGCCGGCGGGGAACATCTCGCGGTAGATCACGCGCTCGCCGAGCCCCGGAATGATCCGGAAGCCGACGCGCTTGGCGAGTTGCGCGAGCGCGTCCGACACGCGGCGCATGTTGCGCGCCTCGATGTGCTGGAGGCGGTTGCGCAGCACGACCCAGTCGATCGTCGTGCCGTCGGCGCGCGCGCGCTGCTTCCGCGCATCCCAGATCAATTCGGAATAGAAGCTCGGGCGCGTCACCTGGTACGTCTCGGGATCGACCTGGCCGATCAGATCGAAGTCGACGAAGCTGTCGTTCATCGGCGTGACCAAGGTGTTGGCGAGTGCGGCGGCGGTGCGCGCGAACGGATCGTCGCGACCCGGCGTGTCGACGACCAGGAAGTCCGAGCCTTCGCACAGCGAATGCCACAAGTCCTCGAACTGATCCTCACTCTGGTCCGACAAGGTGGCATGGCGCGGCATCGGCAGGACCGAGCCGTTGCGCTTCATCGTCTCGGCGCGGTTGTCGAGATAGCGGCCGACGGTGCGCTGGCGGTGGTCCAGATCGAGACACGCGACGCGCGCACCCTTGGCTGCGAGCGCGATCGCGACGTGGACCGCGGTCGTCGACTTGCCGGTGCCGCCCTTCTCGTTGGCGAACACGATGACGTGCGTCGAAGCTTGGGGTGAGTCAGGGCCCATGGCCAACGCGCGTTTCCTTATTGATCGAGACTGTCACCCTTCATAGAAGCCGCGACCGCACTTATCGAGTAGGAGTTTCACGTGGACACCGTCCGGGACCTTAATGCGTTGCGCGAAAGCGTCGCCGCCTTCCGTGCGGCGGGGCAGCGCGTCGCGCTCGTCCCGACGATGGGCGCGCTCCACGCCGGCCATGTCGCACTGATCGAGGCGGCGAAGCGGCCGGGCACGAAGGTGGTCGCTTCAATCTTCGTGAACCCGACTCAGTTCGGGCCGAACGAGGATCTGTCGCGCTATCCGCGGCGCGAGATGGCCGATATCCGGATGCTCAACGAGGCGGGGTGCGACCTGCTCTGGCTGCCGTCGGTTGAGACGATGTATCCGGATGGCTTTGCGACCACAGTGCACGTCTCGGGCGTCAGCGACGGGTTCGACGGTGCCTCGCGGCCCGGCCATTTCGACGGCGTCGCGACGGTCGTGTCGAAGCTGTTCAACCAGGTCGAGCCCGTTGCGGCGTATTTCGGCGAGAAGGATTATCAGCAGTTGGCGGTGATCCGGCGGTTCGTGGCGGATCTCGATTTCGCGATCGATATCGTCGGGGTGCCGACTCAGCGCGATGACGATGGTCTCGCGATGTCGTCGCGCAACATCTACCTTGACGACGAGCAGCGTAAGCAGGCGGTGGCCCTGCCCCGCGCGCTGGGTGTCGCCGCGCGGGCGATCGCGAAGGGTGAGGACGTGGAGTCGGTGCTGGACGATGCGCGGACGACGTTGGTCGGGGCGGGGTTCACGATCGATTACGTTGCTTTGGCCGATGCCGAGACGCTGGCGGAGAACCCGGCGGTGGATCGCCCGCGGCGGTTGCTGGCGGCGGCGCGGATGGGCGCGACGCGGCTCATCGATAACATCGCGATAGAGTTGTAAAAAACGATCGTTAACCCATTAACCATTTCGTAGCGGGAATCGCCGCAGTCTGTCCTCACGAACATTGGGGGCAAACCATGCGTAGCAATCTCAAGAGTGCGAATTTCATGATCGAACGCCGTCTGGCGGATGCCGCACGCGGCGACGACCGGGCGTGTTATGAGTTGGGGATGGTGTATTCGACGGGGACGTCGGGCGTCGTCCTCGACCTGATCGAGGCGCATAAGTGGTTCAACCTGGCGGCGGTGTCGGGGAACATCGCGGCGCAGGAATGTCGGGCTGAGATCGCTGAGGACATGACCGCGCGGGAGATTTCGGTGGCACAGCGTGCTGCGCGGGATTGGATGCAGTTGACGCAACGGCGGGCTGCTTGAGCTAGCCTCTCGATCCTCCCCCGCCAGGGGGAGGTGGCACCGAAGGTGACGGAGGGGGAGGATACGGAGCAGAGGTTTCGCTTCCCTCCCCCTCCGTCTGGCAAGTGCCAGCCACCTCCCTCTGGCGGGGGAGGATCGAGCGTTTAGGCTTCGGCTTTCTTCTTTGGGGCGGCTTTCTTGGCGGGGGCCTTTTTGGCCGGAGCCTTCTTCGCTGGCGTCTTTGCCTCAGCCGCGTCCTTGGCCGGGGCCTTCTTCGCCGCCGGCTTCTTGGCGGGCGCCTTCTTCTTCTTCGTCGCCGGGGCCGCCGCAGCCCGCGCGTCAATCAGCGACGCCGCTTCCTCGAGCGTCAGCTGGTCCTTCTCGATCGACTTAGGCAACGTCGCGTTGGTCGTGCCGTCGGTGACGTAGGCGCCGTAACGGCCTTCCATCAGCTTGATCTCGGCCTCGGTGCGCGGATGGTTGCCGAGCACCTTGAGCGGTGCCTGAGCCCCCCGCGCGGTGCGTCCGCCGCCGGCTGCGGCTTCGGCGAGCTTTACGACTGCCGCGTTCATGCCCGTCTCGAACACGTCCGCTGTCGTCTGGAGCCGCGCGTATTTGCCCGCGTGCTTCAGGTACGGGCCGAACTTGCCAATCGTCGAGATGATCGGTTCGCCGGTCTCGGGGTGGTTGCCCACCGTCCGCGGGAGCGACAGCAGCTTGACCGCCCATTCCAGATTCAGCTCGCCGATATCCTTCGGGATCGACGCCATCTTGCGGTCTTCGCCTTCGCCGATTTGCAGATACGGGCCGAAGCGTCCCGACTTGCGCTCGATCGGCTGGCCCGTGTCGGGGTGCGTGCCGAGCGTCGACGGGCCGGCATCCGCTTCGGCGTCGCCGCCGGGTTGCGCGAAACGGCGCGTGTATTTGCACTCGGGATAGTTCGAGCAGGCGATGAAGGCACCGAACTTGCCGCCGCGCAGCGCCAGCTGGCCCTCGCCGCAGTTCGGGCAGAGACGCGGATCGCCGCCGTCCGCCTTGGCGGGGAAGAGGTAGGGCGCGAGGAAGGTGTCGAGCTCGGCGGTGATCGCCGACGGCTGCTGCTCCATCACCTCGTTGGTGCGCGGCTTGAAATCGCGCCAAAACGCGTCGAGCACCGACTGCCACTGCGCGCGGCCACCGGAGACGTCGTCGAGTTCCTCCTCCAGCTCGGCGGTGTAGTCGTAGCCGACGTACTTTTCGAAGAAGCGTTCGAGGAACGCCGTCACCAGCCGGCCGGATTCCTCGGCGAAGAAGCGGTTCTTCTCGATCCGGACGTACGCGCGGTCCTTCAGCGTCTTGATGATCGACGCGTAGGTGGACGGCCGGCCGATGCCGAGTTCCTCCATCCGCTTGACCAGCGAGGCTTCGGAGAAGCGGGGCGGCGGCTGGGTGAAGTGCTGCTCGGCGTCGACCTTCTTCTTGGCCGGCGCATCGCCTTCGCGCATCCGTGGCAGGCGACGCGCGTCCTCGTCGGCGGAGTCATCCGATCCCTCCTCGTACAGCGCGAGGTAGCCGGGGAAGAGCACGACCTGGCCGGTGGCGCGCAGGATGTTGCGGCCGGTGCCGTCGGCCATCTCGACCGTGGTGCGCTCCATGCGGGCGGACGCCATCTGGCTGGCGAGCGCGCGCTTGAAGATCAGGTCGTAGAGCCGCGCGTGATCGCCGCCGCCGGCCTTGTCCTTCGAGAAGTCGGTCGGGCGGATCGCCTCATGCGCTTCCTGCGCGTTCTTCGCCTTCGACTGGTACTGGCGCGGCTTGTCGGGGACATAGCTCGCGTCGAAGCGGTTCGCGACGGCGAGGCGCGCGGCCGAAATCGCGCTGCCGTCCATCTGCACGCCGTCGGTACGCATATAGGTGATCGCACCGTCTTCATAGAGGCCCTGCGCGATCCGCATCGTGTGATCGGCCGAGAAGCCGAGTTTCCGCGAGGCTTCCTGCTGCAAGGTCGAGGTCGTGAACGGCGGCGGCGGGTTGCGACCGGCGGGCTTGGTCTCGACCGACTGGACCGAGAAATTGCCGTCGAGCACCGCCTGCTTGGCGCGCAGGGCATCGCCTTCGTTGCCGATCGACAAGCGGTCGAGCTTGTTGCCCTCGAACTGCGTCAGGCGCGACGTGAACGCGGTGCCGTCATGCTCCATGTCGGCCGTCACCGACCAATATTCCTGCGGCTTAAAGACGTCGATCTCGCGCTCGCGCTGGACGATCAGGCGGAGCGACACCGATTGCACCCGGCCGGCCGACTTGGCGCCGGGCAGCTTGCGCCACAGCACGGGCGAGAGCGTGAAGCCGACCAGATAATCGAGCGCACGGCGGGCGCGGTAGGCGTCGATCAGATCGTCGTCGAGCTCGCGCGGGTTCTTCATCGCCTCGGTGACGGTGGCCTTGGTGATCGCGTTGAAGGTGACGCGCTCGACCTCCTTGGGCAGCGCCTTCCGTGCCCGCAGCACTTCACGAACGTGCCACGAGATCGCCTCGCCCTCGCGATCGGGATCGGTCGCGAGGATCAGGCGGTCGGCGAGCTTCGCCAGATCGGTGATCGCTTTCAGCTGCTTCGACTTGTCCGCGTAATTCTCCCACGTCATCGCGAACGCATCGTCGGGATCGACCGAGCCGTCCTTGGGCGGCAGGTCGCGGACATGGCCGTAGCTGGCCAGGACGCGGTAATCGCTGCCCAGATACTTCTCGATGGTTTTGGCCTTGGCAGGCGATTCGACGATGACAAGCTGCATGGGGAAACCGGGGTCCTTACGTGTACGCGTACGAGGGTGGCGGCGTCGGGGTAGTGCCGTCAACCCGGAGAGGGCTCAAGATCGACCGACGCGGGATGCGACCGTCGGTGCGGGTTTTCCAGAGGGGCATCGTGCGAAGGAGTAATCGGAGGGCGGGGTATTTCCCGGATTATGAATACGTTGCTCGCACACTATCGATGTCGGCATGATGACAGTAAAAGATCCCCGTTCATCGTCTTCGATCGAAATAGGCGCGGAGATCGTTACAATTGCGGTCGTCCATGAATCCAGTTCATCCGCCGATGCTTCGGATCATTCGCGTGTTTTCCGTCCCGCTCCGTGGTTTCCAAAGCGCGATGTGTCTTTCCGGCAGGGGCTTGCCGTGCGGGCGGATCGTCACGGTTTGCTGCCTGAACTCGGAAGTGACGGCGTCGCGTCTGGCAAGGATGATCTAGCGTGACCCGACATGACCTCGCCGTCGCGAAATGGAAGTGTTCGTTCCTCGCCAAGAAGATCGTCGTTCTCCGCCAGTCGGCCGCAGAGCCGCATATCCTCGGTTTGATAGCCCTGCATCAGAGCGAACTGGACCAGTTGCTTGCGGCTATCGCAACGTCGCATGATGCCAAGGATTGGGCGGCCGGCTGGGCAGGTGCTGATACGCAGACGGACGACCAGCAGCCTCGTGGCGGTCCGCTAGGATCGGGGCAGGACCCTGTCGGGTGATGCCAACCCGAGCCGGTTTTTGCCGGACTAGAGCATGCTCGCGCGGCCTCCGGCGTGGCGCTCCAGCCGGCCGCCGAGTTCGAGCTCAAGTAACACCGTGTGGACGACCGACGGGCTCAGATGCGACTGGCGGATGAGTTCGTCGATCGCGACAGGGACCGGACCGAGCAGGTCGGCGATCCGCTGGCGGTCGGTGTCGCTCGCGTCTTCGGGCGGCGAGGCGGCGTAGGCGTCGATCGGGGAGCGCACGGAGCGTGGATCGAACGGACGAATCTGTTCGAGGATGTCGGCCGCCGATTGTACCAGCGTGGCGCCCTCGCGGATCAGCAGGTTGCAGCCCTGCGCGCGGGGATCGAGCGGGCTGCCGGGGACGGCCATGACTTCGCGGCCGGATTCGTTGGCGAGGCGCGCGGTGATCAGCGAGCCGGATTTGGGGACGGCCTCGACCACCACCGTGCCGATCGCGAGGCCGGCGATGATGCGGTTGCGCGAGGGGAAGTTGCGCGCTTTCGGCTCGGTGCCGGGGGGCTGTTCGGCGAGTAGTACGCCTTCGGTGGCGACTCGCTCCTGCAACGCGGTGTTGTCGGGCGGGTAGGCGATGTCGATGCCGCTGGCGATCACGCCGATCGTGCCGCCGCTGGAACCGCCGCCCAACGCGCCGATATGGGCGGCCGTGTCGATCCCGCGGGCAAGGCCTGAGACGACCGTCGTGCCTTCCTCGGCGAGTTGCAGCGCGAGTTGGCGGGCGAAGCGGCAGGCGGCGGCGGAGGCGTTGCGTGCGCCGACCATTGCGATGCAGGGGCGGCTGGCGTGGGTGATGTCGCCGCGGAAGATGAGGGCTGGCGGGGCCGTCTCGATCTCGGCGAGCAGGCGGGGATACTCGGCGTCGTCGAGAAAGAGGTAGCGCGCGCCGAGTTTCGTGGTGGTGGCGATCTCGCGTTCGGCCATCGCGACGTCGGCGATACGGGGGCTGCGGCCGCCACCGCCACCGCGTTGGGCGAGCATGGGGAGCGCCTCGATCGCGGCGTCCGCGCTGCCGAAGCGGGCGATGAGCTGGCGATAGGTGACCGGTCCGATCCCGGTCGTGCGGATGAGCCGAAGACGTGAGACCGTCGGGTCAGTCACCCGGTGATCGTTTTGAGCGGCCGATGCGCGGCTCGGTGCCCGAGAACAGGCGCTCGACGTTCTCGCGGTGCTTCCAGAAGACGATCAGCGCTAGCGCGAGCAGCAGCAGGACGAGGTCGAACCGGCCGAACAAGGCGGCGGCAAACGGCGCGCTGAGTGCGGCGGCCATGCCTGCGACCGAGGATATGCGCAGGCCCGCGAGCAGGCCGAGCCAGACGACCGCATAGACCAGCCCGAGCGGCCAATGGAGCGCGACGACGATGCCCATGAGCGTGGCGACGCCCTTGCCGCCCTTGAACTTCAGCCAGACCGGGTAGCAATGGCCGATGAACGCACCGGCGGCCGCGAGCAGGGCGTTACCGGGGAACAGGTGTGCGACCAGCAGGACGGCGACCGCGCCCTTGGCCATGTCGAGCAGCAGGGTCGCGGCGGCGAGGCCTTTCCGACCGGTGCGCAGGACGTTGGTCGCGCCGATGTTGCCCGAGCCGATCGTGCGCAGATCGCCCGCACCGCCGAGCCGCGTGAGGATGACGCCGAACGGGATCGAGCCGAGCAGATAGCTGAGCACGAGCGATAGCGTGGGCGCGACCCAGAGAATTTCCGTCTGCAAGTATGTCCCCCGTTCTGGCGGTGCTTATAAACGACGCGGGGCGGACGGCAAATGGCGTGAGTTTGAGAGGAAGCGCGCGCTTGGAACCAAGGTCGACGCGCTCCCCTCCCTGGAAGGGAGGGGCTGGGGGTGGGTAGGCCCGCTCGTGCCGCGACCGTCTGAACATGCGGAAGCCGACCCACCCCTAACCCCTCCCTTCCAGGGAGGGGGATCTGTTGCTCTGGTTTACGGGGGGCAGTTCGTCCTAAAGGCCGGACATGGACACGCGCCCCATCCTGTTCTTCGATTCCGGCGTCGGCGGGCTGTCGATCGTCGGCCCGGCGCGCGCGGCGCTGCCCGATGCGCCGTTCGTCTACGCCGCCGATTCGGCCGGCTTCCCCTACGGGACAAAGAGCGAGGCGGAGATCGCGGCGCGGGTGCCGGTGCTGCTCGGGCGGCTGGCGGAGCGGTATCGGCCGCGGTTGATCGTGATCGCCTGCAACACCGCGTCGACGATCGCGCTCCCGGTAGTGCGCGCGGCGCTCGACCTGCCGGTGGTGGGGACGGTGCCGGCGATCAAGCCCGCCGCGCTGCTGTCGAAGACGCGGACGATCGGCGTGCTGGGGACCGAGGCGACCGTGCGGCAGGCGTATGTCGA
Source organism: Sphingomonas albertensis (assembly GCF_014358075.1). Lineage (GTDB taxonomy): Bacteria > Pseudomonadota > Alphaproteobacteria > Sphingomonadales > Sphingomonadaceae > Sphingomonas > Sphingomonas albertensis. Next base: position 34,999 of record NZ_JACONT010000037.1, read on the forward strand.
TGATCTCGCAGCGAAATTCGCGGGCGATTGCACGGTGCTGCGCTACGGCTCGGCGGCTTTGGTCGAGATGGCGGAGGCCAAGCTGCACGGCCGGCCGGTCGCGCCGGAACGCTATGCGGCGGTGCTCGACGGGTTGTTCTCGCAGCCGGGGGGCGAGCGGATCGACGTGATCGTCAATGCGTGCACGCATTTTCCGCTGGTCGAGGCGGAGTTGGCCGCGGCGGCGCCCGGTGTGCGGTTCGTCGACGGTGGTCCCGGGATCGCGCGGCGGATCGTGCACCTGATGCAGGGCGAATCATGGTCGGGAGCGGGGGGGGGGATCGCCGTCTTCACTCGGTTGGGCGACGACGAATGCGCGCTCGGACCCGCCTTGGCGGTGCGGGGATTTGCGCGGATCGAGCAGCTTTAAGCGTTAACCTGGGACAATCTGGCACCTTGCTTCGCGGGAGCATCGTGGCAATGTGCTGCCAGGACGAGGAAAGCGATCACCGTAAGAGCGGTATTACGCTGGAACTGAGTGAAAGTGAGGCGTAGTGCCCAAGGCCATGAGTATCGACGGCAAAACGGCAACGGACGGCGTCAGCGGTCCGCGAGTCGATTATTCGCGCGTGTTCACGCAGGCGATCGACCGGTTGCATGCCGAAGGGCGCTACCGCGTGTTCATCGACATCCTCCGCAACAAGGGCGCGTTTCCGAACGCGCGCTGTTTCGCGGGGCATAACGGGCCGAAGCCGATCACGGTGTGGTGCTCGAACGATTACCTCGCGATGGGCCAGCATCCCAAGGTTATCGCAGCGATGGAAGAAGCGCTGCACGACGTCGGTGCGGGCTCGGGCGGCACGCGCAACATCGGCGGCAACACGCATTACCATGTCGACCTGGAGGGCGAACTCGCCGATCTGCACGGCAAGGAAGCGGCGTTGCTGTTCACCAGCGGCTATGTCTCGAACGAGGCGACGCTGGCGACCTTGGCGAAGGTGCTGCCGGGCTGCATCATCTTTTCAGACGAGTTGAACCACGCGTCGATGATCGCGGGCATCCGTAACTCGGGATGCGAGAAGCGCGTGTTCCGCCACAACGACCTCGTGCATCTCGAAGAATTGCTGGCCGCGGAAGATCCTGCCGTGCCGAAGTTGATCGCGTTCGAGAGCGTGTATTCGATGGAGGGCGACATCGCGCCGATCTCGGCGGTGTGCGATCTCGCCGACCGATACAACGCGCTGACCTATTGCGACGAAGTCCATGCGGTCGGGATGTACGGCGCACGGGGCGGCGGGATTTCGGAGCGGGACGAGGTCGCGCACCGGATCACGATTCTCGAGGGTACGCTGGGCAAGGCGTTCGGCGTGATGGGGGGCTACATTGCCGCCGATCGCACGATCGTCGACGTGATCCGGTCGTATGCGCCTGGGTTCATCTTCACGACGTCGCTGTCGCCGGTGCTGGTTGCCGGCGTGCTCGCGAGCGTGCGGCATCTGAAAAGCTCGAGCGTCGAGCGCGAGGGGCAGCAGGCGTCTGCTGCAATGCTGAAGGCGATGCTCAAGGACGCCGGGCTGCCGGTGATGATCGGCGATACGCACATCGTGCCGCTGATGGTTGGCGATCCGGTCAAGGCGAAGAAGATCAGCGACGTGTTGCTTGCCGAATACGGCGTGTACGTGCAGCCGATCAACTATCCGACGGTGCCGCGCGGCACGGAGCGGCTGCGGTTCACGCCTGGGCCTGCGCATACCGAGGCGATGATGCGCGAACTGACCGATGCGCTGGTGGAGATTTGGAGCCGGTTGGATCTGCGCAAGGCTGCCTGAGGCCGAACTTGCCTGCGCTGGCGGGCTTTTAGTCGATGGTGATGGTGCCGTCTGTATCAGGAACGGCGACAGGTTCGCCGAACCCTACCGAGTGGAACCGCGTGTAATCGCCCTCGACGGGGCTGGCGTAGATGTGGACGACAGACCGGGCGCCGTCGACGACCCAGTAATGCGGGATCCCGCAGCGCCCATAGGCGAAGCGCTTCACCGTGGTATCGCGTGCGACCGACGTTTCCGCGACTTCGATGACGAGCAGGAATGCGTTGGCGACCGGTAGGCGGTTACCTTCGACCGGCTCACGCAACACGGCCACGTCGAAGCCGAGTACGGTATCGTTGCCGAGATCGACGGCGACCCCACCTATAATCCGCGCTTCCGGAAGCAGATCCGAAAGGCGGATGCCGATCTTGGCTTGGCGCGCGGCATGGCTTGCCAAAGGTAGGTCCATCCGTTCGAGTTCCCTATCGACCAGCTCGATCTTCATGTCGTCGAACGCGCCGGACTCACCCATGCGGACAAACTCGGCGATCGTGAAACGCGCCTTCGCCTGCCGGTCGGTGCGGGGACTCACGGCAAATGTCATCATGCCCGATTCATACCACGAACCAGGTGTCCCTACGACTCGCGAGCGGGATTAAAGCGCGGCGGCGAGCATCGTCAGGACGCCGAGGCCGAGCGACAAGGGCACGCGCAACGTCATCCAGCCGGGTGGAGCGATACCGGAACGAACGAGGGCGCGGTCGACAAGCAATGCACCGACCAGGCTGATGCCGAGCACGACCAGCGAAGGGCCGGGCCAGCGCAGGCCGACCATCCAGGGCCAGGCGGTCGCCAGCGCGATCAGGGAGGGGGCGACGCTGGCGAACCAGAGCCAGCGGGGCGGTGAGTCGGTGCGCGCGGCGAGGCCCCACCACAGGCCGCCGAGGAAGCTCAGGATCAGCGCGGCATAGGCGTATGCGATCGCCAGCGCGGAGTAGCGGCTTTGCGGATCGCCGCTCAGCAACAGCGCGACTGCAGCCAGCTGCGGGAGAAGGCCGCTCAGCCCCAGCAGGCGCGCGATCGGCGGGATGCCGCCGGTCGCGGGCTCACGATACGGCGGTCGCGCGGTCATCAGACGCGCGCGACGACACCGGTGGCGACGACCGGTCCGGTCGGCAAGCCGGTCGGCGAGCCGCCGCGGGGTTCGACCGAGATAGCAAGCGTGGCGCCCGGAGCGATGCGACCGCGGTTGACGCCCTTCGGCGCGAGCGAGGTCGGCTGGGCAGAGAGCAGGCCGAGCGAATGCGGTACGCCATCGCCGCCGATCACCCAAAGCTCCGCGACGTGCGCGCGCGGGACGCCGGGGCCTGCCGCAACCCGAAGCGCGCCGTTGGCGGGATCATAGACCGCGGCGATGGGCGACTTCGCATCGCCGAGCATCGCGACGAGCACGCTGGACGGCCGAGGAACCGGGGTCGGTTGCGACACCGGTACGGTCGGCTCGGGGCGGAGCATGACGAACAGGAGCAGGCACGCCGCGATCGCGCTGGTGAAGGCTGCAAGCGCCGGCCACGGGAAGCGGCTGATCTTGGCAGGCCCCGCCGTACCGATAGCCGTCGTGCCGTTCGTCGTCGTACCGGTCGCCACGCCGTCGAGGCTGGCTTCGATTCGCGCGGCGACGTGAGACGGCGCGGCGCGTTCGGGCCACAGGTCGAACAATACGGCCAGCCGCGACCGCCACCATTCGACCTGTGCAGCAAAACCGGGTTCGGCGAGTACGCGACGCAGAGCCACGCTCCGCTCCTCGCCTTCGAGTAGCCCGAGCGCGAGTTCGGCGGCCGCCACATCTTGGGGCACGCCAGTATCGATGGTCGGATCAGCCATCGAGACAATCCTTCAGGCGAGCGAGGCCGCGGCGGACCCAGCTCTTCATCGTGCCCAGCGGCACGGCGCGCTTGATCGCGAGTTCGGCATAGGTGATGCCGTCGAAGAACGCGGTGCGGATCGCGTCGCGCTGCTGCGGTTCGAGACCGTTCAGGCACTCGATCAGTTCGCGCGACGACTCACTCGCCAGCAACGTCGCTTCGGCACCCTCGCCGGGATCGGCGATGTCGGGCGCGTCGTCGAGCGGGCTGGTACGGCGGACGCCCTGCGCGCGCTGCCAGTCGATGGCGCGGTTGCGCGCGATCGTCGCCAACCAGGTTATCGGGCTCGCGCGACCGGGTTCCCAGGCACCGGCGCGTTTCCAGATCGTGAGATAGACCTCGTGCAGCACATCCTCCGCGGCTTGGGCGTTGCCGCAGATACGGTGGGTGATGCCGAAAAGCTTCGCGCTGGTCAGCGTATAGAGTTCGCGAAACGCGTCGCGATCTTCCTGACCGGTACGCAGCAGCACCTCGGAGAGATGCGCGCGGGCGGCGTCTGCGTCTGGATAGGCTCGGGTCACGACAGCGAACCTAGCGGCTAAGTCCGTCGCGGCAATAGCCTTCGCCGGGCTTTACCGTGAGGCAGTCGGTTTTGCCCGACAGATATTTCAGCTCGGTCGCATCGCCGTCGGTCGGGCGCAGGGTTTCGGGAATGTCGTTGCGGATGAACGTGATGGTTCTGCCGTTCGCGGTGCCGTCGAATGTGCCCTTGTGATCGAGGTCCCATTGCATCGTGAGGTCGTAGTGACCGGGCGCGCCGGCATGCGCGATATCGAGGACCATGCCCTCCACTCCGATCCAGCGGCCGGTATAGTCGCGCGGCGCCGATGTGGTCGTCTTGCGCTCGATCGAGCCTGCCGACGTCATGTTGCCGTCGCCGCTGGTGTCGGGGGCGGGGCCCGAGCAGGCGGCGAGCGCTACGGTTGCGAGCAGGGTAAGGGCTTTCATGGACGTCTCCTTCACGGTCGGCGTTCAGCGTGGATGCCGACCTTAGCGCGTCATCCTGACGAAAGTCAGGACCCAGAGCCACGGGTGATGCGCTATGTTACTCTGCGTCCTGACATTCGTCAGGATGACGAAGCCGCTGCGAACAGGTGTGGCAAATCCCGGCTCACGCCGGTATGGGGCTGGGCACCCGATCTCCCGTCACAGGAATACGCCAGGTGCGCATCGCCATCGCGTCCGATCACGCCGCCGTTTCGTTGAAAGCGGTGCTTGCCGCCTGGCTGCGCGAGGCGGGGCATGACGTGCTCGATCTCGGTCCCGAAGGCTCCGCCAGCGTCGACTACCCCGATTATGGTTACAAACTCGCGTCGGCGATCGCCGATGGCAGCGCGGAACGCGGCATCGCGCTGTGCGGCTCCGGGATCGGCATCTCGATCGCCGCTAACCGCAACCCCGCCTGCCGCTGCGCACTCGTTTCCGAACCGCTGTCGGCGAGCCTCGCCCGTGTGCATAACGACGCCAACGCCATCGCGATGGGCGCGCGCCTGATCGGCGAGGAAATGGCCAAGGCGTGCGTCGAAGCGTTTCTCACCGCCGATTTCGCCGGCGGCCGTCATCAACTCCGTGTCGACAAGTTAAAGGTCCCCGCATGAGCACCCAGCCCGAAACCCTCCAGCGCGAACTCCACGACGTCCAGCCGGACGGCTTCTTTACGCGCACTCTGGCCGATGCGGACGCTGCCGTGTTCGCCGGCGTCGAGGCCGAACTCGAACGCGAGCAGACGCAGATCGAGCTGATCGCGAGCGAGAACATCGTCTCGAAGGCAGTGCTCGAGGCGCAGGGCTCGGTGTTCACGAACAAATACGCCGAAGGCTATCCGGGCAAGCGCTATTACCAGGGCTGCGCGCCGTCCGACGTGGTCGAGACGCTCGCGATCGAGCGCGCCAAGCAGATCTTCGGCTGCGGGTTCGTCAACGTGCAGCCGCATTCGGGCGCGCAGGCGAACGGCGCGGTGATGCTGGCGCTGGTCAAGCCGGGCGATACGATCCTCGGCATGAGCCTCGATGCGGGTGGTCACCTGACGCATGGTGCGAAGCCGGCGATGTCGGGCAAGTGGTTCAACGCCATTCAATACGGCGTCGATGCGACCACGCACCTGATCGACTATGACCAGGTCGAGGCGCTGGCCGTCGAGCATCAGCCCAAACTGATCATCGCGGGCGGCTCGGCCTATCCGCGAACGATTGACTTCGCGCGCTTCCGGGCGATCGCGGACAAGGTCGGCGCGTATTTCATGGTCGACATGGCGCATTTCGCCGGCATCGTCGCCGCCGGCCTGCACCCGACGCCGTTCGGCCACGCGCATGTCGTGACGACCACCACGCACAAGACGCTGCGGGGCCCGCGTGGCGGCATGATCATGACCAACGACGAGGCGCTGGCGAAGAAGTTCAACTCGGCGGTGTTCCCAGGCCTCCAGGGCGGGCCGCTGATGCATGTGATCGCGGCGAAGGCGGTCGCGTTCGGCGAGGCGTTGCAGCCCGACTTCAAGAGCTACATCGCGGCGGTCGTCGAGAACGCGAAGGTACTCGCGGCGACGCTCAAGGAGCGCGGCTCGGACGTCGTCTCGGGCGGCACCGACACGCATCTGGCACTGATCGACCTCACGCCGCTCGGCATCACCGGGCGCGATGCGGACGAGGCGCTGGAGCGCGCGGGGATCACCTGCAACAAGAACGGCATCCCCAACGATCCGCTGCCGCCGGTCAAGACCAGCGGCATCCGCGTCGGCTCGCCCGCGGGTACGACGCGCGGCTTCGGCCCGGCCGAGTTCCGCGAGATCGGCAACATGGTCGCCGACGTGCTGGACGGCCTCGCGAAAAAGGGCGAGCATGGGGACCCTGACGTCGAAGCGGACGTTCGGACCCGGGTGCGGGCCCTGTGCGCGCGCTTCCCGATCTATCAAGGATAACGCCATGTCGAAGTTCGATGACCTCCAGAACGACGTGAAGAGCACGCCCGGCCTTGGCAAGAGCATGGCCAAGTGGAGCGCACTCGGCGCAGTCGTCGCGATCCCGGTGCCGGTGGTCGGCCCGATCTTCGGCGCACTCGCGGGCGCGGGCTACGCCTATTACAAGGGCAAGAAGAAGGTCTGAATGCGCTGCCCCTTTTGCGGACATGAAGACAGCCAGGTAAAGGACAGCCGCCCCACCGAAGACGGGGCGGCGATCCGGCGTCGGCGCCAATGCGAGGGGTGCGCGGCGCGTTTCACGACGTTCGAGCGCATCCAATTGCGCGAGCTGTTCGTGTTGAAGAGCGAGGGGCGGCGGGAGCCGTTTGACCGGGAAAAGCTACTCCGGTCCTTGTCGATCGCGACCAGGAAGCGGGCGATCGAGGCGGGGCGGATCGAGAAGCTGGTGAGCGGGATCCAGCGGCGGCTGGAGACGCTCGGGGAGAACGATGTCACGTCGAAGCGGATTGGCGAGATGGTGATGGACGGGCTCAAGGGGCTCGATTCGGTGGCGTATATCCGGTTTGCGAGTGTGTACCGGGATTTCAGCGAGGCGAAGGACTTCGAGGCTTTTGCCGGGAGTGTTGAGGAGGTTGGGCGGGCGGAGTGATCTGGGGTTGTCCTTCGATACACGCTCTCGACTTCGCTCGATCGCTACTCGAGACGAACGGATTGAAGTGAACAGCTGGGGGGCGGTAGATTGGGGTGAGGCCCGCCCCCCGATCGACGAGTCCGCAGCCACACCCCGCTACGTCATCGCGCCCGCCACCCCTACTCCCGTTCGTCCCGAGTAGACGTCGAGCTTGTCGAGACGGCGTATCGAGGGATAAGCCGCAATCATGACATTCTGGGCCTATGTGGTGCGCTGCGCCGACGACAGTTATTACACCGGACACACTGACGATCTGGAGAGAAGGATCGGCCAGCACAACCTCGGCGAGATTCCGGGCTACACGCAGACCCGGCGTCCGGTGACGCTCATGTGGAGCCAGGAATTCCCTTCGCGGCAAGAAGCGCTCGCGGCGGAGTTTCAGGTTAAGGACTGGTCGCGGAAGAAGAAGGAGGCGCTGTTCCGCGACGACTGGGCGGCGGTGTCGGCGGCGGCGCGGAAGCCGACGCATTCGGAACCTGCCCCTCGATACGAGGTCTCGACAAGCTCGACCTCTACTCGGGACGAACGGGAAGGGGGGGGCGAGCAGGCTGCTATGGATGGGGCAGGGATGGCCAGCGCCTCTACCCCACCCCCCGTCATTGTCCTCGTCCGCCCCCAACTCGGCGAGAACATCGGCAAGGCCGCGCGCGCCATGCTAAACTTCGGCCTCACCGAAATGCGCCTCGTCTCCCCCAGAGACGGCTGGCCCAACCCCTCCGCCGGCCCGGCCGCCAGCGGCGCCGACATCGTCCTGCAAAACGCGCAGGTCTACGACAGCGTCGCCGCCGCCACCGCCGACTGCGCGCAGGTGTACGCGACAACGGTCCGCAAGCGCGGCGTCACAAAGCCGGTCGTGACCCCCGAACAGGCCGCGACCGAGATCCACGCCGCGCCCGGCCGCTCCGCGATCCTGTTCGGGCCCGAGCGCTCGGGCCTCGAAACCGACGACGTCGCGGTCGCACGGACGATCATCACGGTGCCGATCAATCCGGAGTTCGGCTCGCTAAACCTCGCTCAGGCCGTGATCCTGGTCGCGTATGAATGGTCGAAGGGCTTGACTGCCGATCGCGAGCTGTCGCAGCCGTCGATCAACCCGATCATGCCGCCTGCGCCGCAGGAGGAGCTCGACGGGATGATCGGACAGCTCGATGCGATGCTGATGGGGGCTGGGTTCTTCCACCTGCCCGACAAGATGCAGTCGACGCGGCGGACGCTGCGGACGTTGCTGACGAAACCGGGCTGGTCGAGCCAGGAAGTCCGGACGATGCGCGGCGTGCTGTCGTCGCTCGCGGGGAAGAAGCCGCGGGCGTGATTTTCACCCCTCCCTGGAAGGGAGGGGCCGGGGTGGGTCGGCTGCTTGGCGGGCGGGGCGGCAGTTACG
>NZ_JACONT010000038.1 GCF_014358075.1 Sphingomonas albertensis
TAGATGCACCCCCCGCGACGGCGGGGACCCAGACTGGGCTCCCGCCTTCGCGGGAGAACATACTAGTTCTGCGGAGTACGACCGAGGATCAGCAGCCCACCGAGGCTCAGAGCACCTGCCGCCATCAGATACCCGCCGACCAGCCACAACCCGCGCGGCGCGAGAGCCTCCGCCACGATCGGCGCGAGCGCCCCGCCGAGCACGCCGCCCAGGTTGAACGTCATCGACACGCCGGTGTAGCGCACCCCCGCCGGGAACAGGCTCGGCAGCCACCCGCCGAGCGGTCCGTAGGCGAACCCCATCACGAACAGCGCGCCCGACAGCCACAGCCACACCGTGAATAGCGATCCCGAGCCCAGCATCGGCCCCATCAGCGCACCGACGCCGATGCAGCCAGCAAATCCGATCGCGAGCATCTGTGCCGCGGAATGCCGGTCCGCCAGCACGCTCGCGACGATCACGCCGCCTGCGAGAAACCAGATCGCGACCAGTTCGACTGCGAGAAACGCCTCGCGCGAATAGCCGAGCGTCTTGGTGCCGTAGCCGAGCGCGAAGGCGGTCGCGAGGTAGAACAAAGCGAAGCACGCGATGACACCGAACGTGCCCTCGAGCGTCGCGCGGAGGTGCTGGGTCAACAGCGTTGCGATCGGCACCTTGGGGAGCGCCTCGGTCGCCTCGGCTTCGAGGAACGCGGGCGTCTCGGTCAGCTTCAGGCGCACCCACAGGCCGAGCCCGACAAGGATCGCGCTCAGCAAGAACGGAATCCGCCAGCCCCAGGCCAGGAACTGCGCATCGTCGAGGACGAGGCCGATCAACAGGAACAGGCCGTTGGCGGCGAGGAACCCGACCGGCGCGCCGAGCGGCGGGAACATGCCCCAGGTGTTCTTGCGGTGCGGCGGCGCGTTCTCGACAGCGAGCAGCGCCGCCCCGCCCCATTCGCCGCCAAGGCCTAGCCCTTGCCCCAGCCGCATCAGGCAGAGCAGCGCGGGCGCGATCCAGCCGACCTGCGCATAGGTTGGCAGGAACGCGATCCCGACGGTCGATCCACCCATCAGCAACAGCGAGGCGACGAGCGTGGACTTGCGCCCGACGCGGTCGCCGAAATGCCCGAACACGATCGCGCCCACCGGCCGCGCGACGAAGGCGAGCCCAAACGTCGCGTAGCTGAGCAGCAACTGCGCTGAGTCGGACTGGCCCGAGAAAAACAGCGGACCGAACACGAGCGCCGCGGCGGTCGCGTAGATGTAGAAATCGTAGAACTCGACCGCGGTGCCGACCAGGCTGGCGGCGAGGATGCGGCGGTTTGAGGCTAAGGTCGTCATGAGTACGGCATCGCTGCAGAGGGGAGTTCGGTCAACCGATTGCGAGGCTCGACGATCCTGCCCCGCCAGGGGGAGGTGGCTGGCGCTTGCCAGACGGAGGGGGAGGAAAGAGGTAACGCTCGTTCCGTGTCCTCCCCCTCCGTCGCTTCGCGCCACCTCCCCCTAGCGGGGGAGGATCAGAGAGGCAGGACGATCCTGGCGATCAGCCCCGGCGCATTGTCGGCGAGTTCGAAATGGCCGTCGTGCAGCCGCGCGACAGCCTCGATCAGCGCCATGCCGAGGCCCGCACCGGGGGTGGATCGCGCGCTGTCCAACCGCCCGAAGCGCTTCAACGCCTGCGCTCGGTCAGCGGCAGCGATGCCCGGGCCGCGATCCTCGACCTGGATCGCCACGCCATCGGTGCGATGGACGATCCGCAGCGTGACCTCGCCGCCCCCCGCGCCGTGACGGAGCGCGTTGTCGATCAAATTGGTGATCGCCTGGCTGATCAGTTCGCGGTGCAGCTTCATCGGCGGCGGGCGATCGTCGACCGCGATCGTGAAGACCAGCCCGGCATCCTCCGCGACGGGCGCGTAAAGCTCGCCGATCTCTTCGAGCAAGTTCGCGGGCGATACCTCGATGAAACGATCGCGCGAGACCGAACCCGAGCGGCTGATCTCGATCACCATCGTCAGCATCCGCATGACGAGATCGGTCTCGACGAGTAGCCCGCCGAGCGCAGCCTCGCGCGCATCGGGATCGGCGATCAGCACCGCCTGTTCGGTCTTGGTGCGCAGGCGGGCTAGCGGCGAGCGCAGGTCGTGTGCGAGGCTGTCGGTGACGATCCGCAGCTCGGCCATCACGCCTTCCAGTTTCCCGAGCATGACGTTGAGCCGTGCGGCAAGGCGATCGAACGCGTCTCCACCGCCAGCGATCATGTCCACGCGCCGCGAGAGATCGCCCTCGCCTGCCGCCTCGATCGCCTTGGCGATGCCGTCGAGCCGACGACTGACGTAGCGCGTCAGGACCAGCCCGCCGATCACGCCGAGCGCCAGCGACAGGAAGACGGCGACGGCGAGCGCCCGCTCGATTGCGCGTTCCTCGGCCGCGATCAGGTCGAGATTGCGGCCGGTGAGCAGCCAGTAATCGCCGAGAGGGTGGAGCGCATAGCCGGTCTCCCGTGCGGACCAGAGTTCGTCGGAGCCGAGCCGCGCGATCCGGAACTGCGTCACGCGGAGGGGGACCGCCAGACGCGCAGGCGAGATGCCGACGACCGCGCGGCCCTTTGGGTCGATCACGGCCAGCACCAGCGATACGTCGCCGGGAACGACCGCGCTGTCGATCGCCTGCCGAACCGCGATCAGTCCGCCGCTGCGCCATACCGCGCGCAGGGCTTCGGACTGTTCGGTCGTTTCGCGCCGGATCGCGTCGATCGCGTCGGCGCTGGTCGTCTTCCAGACGAAGCCGACCAGCGCGAGGTTGGAGACCAACGCCAGCGCGATCGAAAGCAGTGCGATCCGCGCCGTGACCGAAAGGCGGATCACCACCTCGGATCAGCCTTCGACGGCGAGCCGGTATCCTGCCCCGCGCACCGTATGCAGGATCGGCGTGGGGAAGCCATCCTCGAGCTTGCGGCGGAGGCGACCGATATGGACGTCAACCACGTTCGAACCCGGATCAAAATGGTAGTTCCAGATCTTCTCGAGCATCATCGTGCGGGTGACGACCTGCCCTGCGTGGCGGGCAAGGAATTCGAGCAGGTTGAACTCGCGTGCGCCGAGCGGGATCGAGCGGCCGGCACGCGACACAGCGCGGGCGAGAAGGTCGATTTCGAGATCGCCGACGGAGAGCTTGGTCTTTTGCGGCTCGGTGGCAGCACGGTCGGAGCGACGAAGCATGGCCTCGATCCGTGCGGAGAGCTCGGCGAACGAAAACGGCTTGCAGAGATAATCGTCCGCGCCGGCCTTAAGACCATCGACCCGGTCGTCGACGGCGGCGAGCGCGGACAGGATCAGGACGGGGGTAGCAATGCCGGCCGCGCGAATCGCGCTGACCATCGAAAGGCCGTCCAGGCCGGGCAGCATCCGGTCCGCGATGATGAGATCGAAGATGCCTTCGCTGGCGAGGAACAGGCCGTCACGGCCATCGGCGCAGACCTCGATGGCATGGCCGGCCTCGGCCAAGCCCTTGGCAAGATAGGCGGATGTCGAGGCGTCGTCCTCGACGATCAGAATCTTGCGGCTCAACGCGCTATCACCTTCCCTGCCACCGAATTGGGTCACTATCTCCTGCCCTCATAAACGGAAAGGCCGGCGGAAAGAAATCTTCCCGCCGGCCCCCACGGTACCCCCGGGAGTGACGGGCACCGATCTCTGGAAACTCATGCAGCCGTTGCGGACCACGGGTTGCTTCTAGGATCGGGTGGGGGTCAGGGCGATGACCGAGAGGTGACAATTTCGTCATGTTGGTGGTTGGAGTCGCTCGCAACGCCGCACGCACCGTGAACCGGGGTGCAAAGATCAAGCATGCGTTCCGAATACACCCCCGTCATCCGGCGAACGCCGGGACCCATGGTTGCGGAATGGGTGGTGGTTGTACGCTATCGCCTGGTCCACCGTATCCGTGGGTCCCGGCGTTCGCCGGGATGACGGAAAGGGGGGCAGCCGACGATCGGAGTGCGTGCGATGAAGTGGGAAGAAACCAAGGGTAAGGTCGTCGTACCCGCCATCTTGTACCCCCCGCGAAGGCCGGGGCCAAGTCTGTTCCCCCGCCTTCGCGGGGGAACACGCTTACTTACCGTCGAGGATCGCGGCGATCGCCGATCCGACATGCGCGATATCCGCCATGCCGTCGACGCGATGCACCAGCCCCCGAGCATCGTAGATCGGCAGGATCGGCGCGGTCTTCGCGCGGTATTCGGCCATGCGGTTGTGGACCGTCTCCGCGTTGTCGTCGGGACGACGCTTGAACTCTGTCGAGCCGCAGACGTCGCAGACGCCCGCCACGACCGGCTTCTTGTAGCGATCGTGATAGCCCGTGCCGCACTTGGCACAGGTGTAGCGGCCGACCACCCGGTCGATCAGCGCGGCTTCGTCGACGCCGAGTTCGATCACGTAGTCGAGCGTGCGACCACGATCGGCGAGCAGACCGTCGAGCGCTTCTGCCTGCGCGGCTGTCCGCGGATAGCCGTCGAAGATGACGCCGTTCGCGGTGTCGGGCTGGTCGAGACGTTCGCCGATTATGCCTGACACAATCTCATCAGACACGAGACCGCCGGACTCCATCACGGACTTCGCCTGGAGGCCGACCGGCGTTCCGGCGGCGACCGCTGCGCGCAGCATGTCGCCGGTCGAAAGCTGCACCATGCCGCGCTCGCTGACGAGCGTGGCGGCCTGGGTGCCCTTACCCGCGCCAGGTGGTCCAAGAAGGATAATATTCACGAAACGCACTCCCCTCGTTCGTGCAGGATACTTACACGCCCAAGCCTTTGGTTAGGCCCGCAGCTTAACGAAGTCGATTGCCCTTGAGCTTCGCTTTCTTGATCAGGTCGCCATACTGGTGCGCCAGCAGGTGCGACTGGATCTGCGTCACCGTGTCCATCGTCACGTTGACGACGATCAGCAGGCTCGTGCCACCGAGGTAGAACGGGATCTGCAACGCGGTCACCAGATATTCGGGCAACAGGCAGATGATCGTCAGATACGCCGCACCGATCACGGTGATGCGCGTCAGCACGTAGTCGAAGTAATTCTCGGTGTTCTTGCCCGGGCGGATGCCGGGAATGAACCCGCCATTGCGCTTCAGATTGTCGGCGGTTTCCTCGGGGTTGAAGACGACCGCGGTGTAGAAGAACGAGAAGAAGATGATGCCGGCGCCGTACAGCAGCATGTACACGGGCGAGCCGTGCTGCAGGTACTGGTTGAGGGTGATGATGAAGTCACCCCACTTCGACTCGCCTGCAACGCGCTGTCCGGCGAACTGCGAGATCGTCAGCGGCATCAGCAGCAGCGACGACGCGAAGATCGGCGGGATGACGCCCGCGGTGTTGATCTTCAGCGGCAGATGGCTGCGATCGGCCTGCATACCGCGCTGAGTCTGGCGCTTGGGATACTGGATCAGGATGCGGCGCTGCGCGCGCTCCATGAAGCAGATGAAGAGGATCAGCACGACTACCGCGACGACGATGCCGATCACCTTGATCGGATCGAGCGAGCCCGAGCGGCCGCCTTCGAGCAGGTTGACGAGCGTGACGGGCAGATGCGCGACGATGCCGGCCATGATGATCAGCGAGACGCCGTTGCCGATACCGCGGCTGGTGATCTGCTCGCCGAGCCACATCAGGAACATCGTACCACCGATCAGCGAGATGACCGCGGCGACGCGGAACATCATGCCGGGCTCTATGACCGCCTGGATGCCTTGTGCTGCACCAAGCGTCTCAAGGCCGACGGCGATGAAATAGCCCTGCACCGCGGTCAGGCCGACGGTGCCGTAACGCGTGTACTGGTTAAGGCGCTTGCGGCCCGATTCGCCGTCCTTCTTGATGGCGGCGAGCGTCGGCGACAGCGAAGTCGCGAGCTGCACCACGATCGAAGCGGTGATGTAGGGCATCACGCCGAGCGCGATCAGCGACATGCGGCTGAGCGAACCACCCGAGAAGGTGTTGAAGAAATCGAGCACGCCGCCCTGCGTCTGCTGCGAGAGCAGGCCGAGCGCGGTCGGGTCGACACCCGGCAGCGGGACATAGCTGAGCAGGCGGAAAATGATCAGCGCACCGATCGTGAACCACAACCGCTTCTTGAGGTCGGTCGCCTTCGCGAATTTCGAAAGGCTGATGCTTTGCGCCATCTGGTCGGCTGCGGATGCCATGCGTGTGATCGTCCTGGAAACAAAGAAGGCGGGATGCGTTGTGACCGCCCCCGCCGCTCATATAGGCGCACGGGCGCGCTTGTCTAATGGCTAAGGCGGATATGGATAGATGGCGGAACCACCTCGTCCACTGATTTACCCTGCCACATCGGTCGCACCCGGACCAATTAACCCATTCCGTTCGTCCCGAGTAGACGTCGAGCTTGTCGAGACGGCGTATCGAAGGACTGGCCCGCTCGGGTCTTGTACCTCGATACGAGTTCTCGACTGCGCTCGACTTCTACTCGGCACGAACGGGATGGGGAGAGATGGTGAGGGTTGCCGCGGCGGAGCGTCTCAGACGCCACAAACGAAAAGGGAGGGAGCGCACTCGGCACCCCCTCCCCCATCAAAGTCAGGCCTTGAACGACGCCTTGTGCGCCGCACGCTCCTTGTACTTCACGCCCTTCTTGGCGGCAGCCTTCTCGGCTGCGGGGACGAAGTGGATCACCTCGACCTTGCCGCCGATCTTCTCGACCGCTTCGATCGCGCCCTTCGACGCGCCGTCGACGGTGAACGAGAGGACCGTGGTCAGCTCGCCCTTGGCGAGGAGGCGGACGCCGTCCTTGCCGCCGCGTGCCAGGCCAGCGGCCTTCAGCGCGTCGTGGTCGAGCGTGGCGTTAGCCTCAATCTTGCCGGCGTCGACCGCGAGCTGGATCGCGCCGAGGTTGACCTCTGCGAAGTCCTTGCGGAAGATGTTGTTGAAGCCGCGCTTAGGCAGACGCATGTGCAGTGGCATCTGGCCGCCTTCGAAGCCGGCGATGGACACGCCCTCGCGGCTCTTCTGGCCCTTCTGGCCGCGGCCTGCGGTCTTGCCCTTGCCCGAGCCGATGCCGCGTCCGACGCGCATCTTGGACTTACGGGCACCTTCGTTATCGCGGAGTTCGTTGAGCTTCATGGTAATGCACTCGCTTTCGCTTGTTACGCGCTGGTTTGAAATCGCCGGGTTCGAATCCGGAAATAAGGAAGGGGGCCGTTAGCCCCCTTCCCGGTATTTGTCACTAGGTAGCGTGAAGGCTCAGCCTTCGACGGATACCATGTGCTGCACCTTGCGGATCATGCCGCGGACCTCTGGGCTGTCTTCCAGCTCGCGGGTCTTGTGCATCTTGTTGAGACCGAGACCGATCAGCGTTGCGCGCTGGTCCTTCTCGCGGCGGATCGGCGAACCGGTCTGCGTGATCTTGATGGTTGCCATGATCGCTTACTCCGTGATCGCAGCTGCATCGGCCTCGGCGGTCTTCGAACCACCATGGCCGAGCAGGTCGGCGATCTTCTTGCCGCGACGCTGTGCGACGGCCTTGGGCGAGGTCTGCTCGCCCAGGGCCTCGAACGTGGCGCGGATCATGTTGTAGGGGTTCGACGTGCCGACCGACTTGGTCACAACGTCCGCAACGCCCAGCGATTCGAAGACTGCGCGCATCGGGCCACCGGCGATGATACCCGTACCCTGAGGCGCCGACCGCAGCGTGACCTTGCCGGCACCGAAGTGACCGTTGCCGTCATGATGCAGCGTGCGACCGTCCTTCAACGGAACGCGAACCATCTTCTTCTTGGCAGCAGCCGTCGCTTTCGAGATGGCTTCCGGCACTTCGCGCGCCTTGCCATGACCGAAGCCTGCACGACCCTTGCCGTCGCCGACGACGACGAGTGCTGCAAAGCCGAAGCGCTTACCGCCCTTAACCGTCTTCGAGACGCGGTTG
Source organism: Sphingomonas albertensis (assembly GCF_014358075.1). Taxonomy (GTDB): domain Bacteria; phylum Pseudomonadota; class Alphaproteobacteria; order Sphingomonadales; family Sphingomonadaceae; genus Sphingomonas; species Sphingomonas albertensis. The sequence continues at coordinate 7,910 of NZ_JACONT010000038.1, forward strand.
ATGTGCACCAGCTTCTCGATCAGCTCTTCGCCGCCATCGTCCGCACCCGGACGACCGCCACGATTGTCGCGACCGCGACCGCCGTCACGACCACCGCGGTTGCCGCCTGGGCCCCCGCTGCGGTTGCCACCGGGGCCACCACGACCACCGCCGCCGCCGCCACCGGGACCACCGCGACCGCGACCGCCACCGTTGTTGCCCTGGTAGCCAGTGCTCTGCGGAACGTTCTGAGCCGTGACGTCCTGTGCGGTCGTCTCGGGAGCGATTACTGCCGGCGTGTTGTTTTCGTCAGCCATGTCTTAGAACTCCAATCCGGCTTCGCGCGCGGCATCGGCAAGAGCCTTCACGCGACCGTGGTAGAGGAAGCCGCCGCGATCGAACACGACCTGGGTCACGCCCGCTGCCTTGGCAGCCTCGGCGACGCGCTTGCCGACCGAAGTCGCCGCGTCGATGTTGGCGCCGGACGTGCCGCGCACGTCCTTCTCCAGCGTCGAGGCCGATGCGACCGTCGTGCCGGCGGCATCGTCGATCACCTGGGCATAGATGTGCTTGCCCGAGCGATGCACCGACAACCGCGGACGGGTGCCTGCACGTGCGCGGAGCGCGGTACGGTTGCGGCGACGCCGCTTGGCGAAAAGAGAAAGTCCCTTGGTCATTACTTCTTCTTCCCTTCCTTGCGGAAGATGAACTCGCCGTCGTACTTGATGCCCTTGCCCTTGTAAGGCTCAGGCTTGCGCCACTGACGAATTTCCGCGGCCAGCTGACCGACCATCTGCTTGTCCGAACCCGAGATCTCGATCGTCGTGTTGTCGGGGGTCTTGACTTCGATCCCCTCCGGCACGTCGATGTTGACGTCGTGGCTGTAGCCAAGCTGCAGCTTGAGGTTGCGACCCTGCGCCGCGGCACGATAGCCGACACCGGTGATCAGCAGCTTCTTGGTGAAGCCTTCCGACACGCCGGTGACCAGGTTCTGCACCATGGTCCGCTGCATGCCCCAGAACGCGCGCGCGCGCTTGGTGTCGTTGGCCGGCTGCACCGAAATGCCGCCGTCTTCGATCGTGTAGCTGATCTCGTCGCGAAGCGGCATCTTGAGGGTACCCTTGGGGCCCTTCATCGTCAGCTGCTTGTTCTCGATGGTCGGCGTGATGCCCGCCGGTACGGTGACCGGCTTCTTACCAATGCGGCTCATCAGAACACCTCCGCGAGGACTTCGCCGCCGACGTTCTGCTCGCGTGCTTCGGAATCCGAGAGCACGCCGCGGGGCGTCGAGACGATGGTGATGCCGAGGCCGTTACGAACGCGCGGGAGTTCCTGCGAGCCGGAATAGACGCGACGGCCGGGCTTCGAGACGCGCGCGACATGCTTGATCGCAGGCTGGCCCTCGAAATACTTCAGCTCGATGCGAAGGCCGGCCGCGGGGCCCATCTGCTCTTCGCTATAGCCACGGATATAGCCTTCGCGCTGCAGAACGTCGAGCACGCGGACGCGCAGCTTCGACGCCGGCGTGAGGACGGAGTCCTTCTTCGCGCGCTGGCCATTACGGATACGGGTGAGCAAATCACCCAGGGGATCGGTCACTGCCATGATTTAGTCCTTACCAGCTCGACTTCGTGACGCCGGGGATGAGGCCCTTGTTGGCCAGATCGCGCAGCTGAATACGGCAGAGCCGGAACTTGCGGTAATACGCGCGCGGGCGACCGGTCAGCTCGCACCGGTTCCGGATGCGGGTCGGGTTCGCGTTGCGCGGCAGTGCCGCCATCTTGAGGCGAGCGATCAGACGCTCACCATCGTCGAGCGTCTTGTCCGCTGCGATCGCCTTCAGTGCCGCGTACTTCGGGGCATACTGCTTGACCATGCGCTTGCGGCGCTCGTTCTTGTTGACTGAACTCAGTTTCGCCATCGACTTAAGTTCTTTCTTTGCTAGCGCCCCTCCCGCTTGCGGGAGGGGTTGGGGGAGGGAAGGACCAACGCCTGTTAGGCGCGAGGCCCCTCCCCTGACCCCTCCCGCAAGCGGGAGGGGGACTTAGATTAAGCTGCCTTCTTCTCGTCGGCAGCGTCGTCTTCGATCGGGAACGGGAAACCGAACAGACGCAGAAGCTCGCGAGCCTCGTCGTCGGTCTTTGCGGTCGTCGTCACGATCACATCCATGCCGCGGACCTTGTCGACCCGGTCATAGCTGATTTCTGGGAACACGATCTGCTCCTTGATACCGCAGGCGTAATTGCCACGGCCATCGAAGCTCTTCGGGTTGAGCCCGCGGAAATCGCGGACGCGGGGAAGAGCGATCGTGATGAAACGGTCGAGAAACTCGTACATGCGCTCGCGGCGAAGGGTGACCTTCACGCCGATCGGCATGCCTTCACGCAGCTTGAACTGCGCGATCGACTTCTTGGCCTTCGTCACGACAGGCTTCTGGCCGGCGATCAGCTCCATTTCGGAAGCAGCCTGGTCGACCTTCTTCTTGTCCTGTGTGGCTTCGCCGACGCCCATGTTCAGCACGATCTTGTCGAGCCGCGGGATCTCCATGACGTTCTTGTAACCGAACTTCTCGGTCATCGCCTTGATGATCGTCTCGTCGTACAGCTTGCGCATCCGCGCAACGTAGACGGCCTCGGTGCCGGCTTGCTCGCCAGTGTTCTGATCAACCATTGATCTTCTCCCCGGTCTTGACGGCGACGCGGACCTTCTTGCCGTCCTGCTCCTCGAAGCGGACGCGGGTCGGCTTGCCGTCGGCGGTCACGTGCGCGACCTTCGAAACGTGCATCGGTGCTTCCTTGCGGATCAGGCCACCCTGCGGGTCACCCTGAGTCGGCTTGGTGTGGCGCACGGCGATGTTGACGCCCGATACGACGACCTTGTCGGTCTTCGGCATGGAGACGGTGACTTCACCGGTCTTGCCCTTGTCCTTGCCGGACAGGACGATGACCTTGTCACCCTTCTTGATACGCTGCGACGCCATTACAGCACCTCCGGCGCGAGGCTGATGATCTTCATGTGCTTCTTACCGCGCAGCTCGCGAACGACTGGGCCGAAGATACGGGTGCCGATCGGCTCCTCGTTCTTGTTGACCAGCACCGCGGCATTGCCGTCGAAGCGGATGACCGTACCGTCTGCACGACGGATATCCTTGGCGGTACGCACGATCACCGCGCGGTGAACGTCGCCCTTCTTCACACGGCCACGTGGCTGCGCTTCCTTGATGCTGACGACGATGATGTCGCCAACGCCTGCAACACGACGCTTGGAACCCCCAAGCACCTTGATGCACTGCACCCGCTTCGCGCCGCTGTTGTCAGCGACGTCGAGATTGGACTGCATCTGGATCATGGATCCGTATCCCTTCTCTGTCTCTGGGGTCGATACCGACCGAACCCCGCCTAAAAAATCACCCCGCCGCGGACGAACCGCAACGGGGAGGAGCGGTCGCTTAGCCGTTCCACTCGTATTTCACAAGAACGATCTCGCTACCGTCATCCCAGCGAAAGCTGGGATATCCCGGTAACGAAGTCCGTCCCTGCCGCACGAGACCCCAGCTTTCGCTGGGGTGACGTACGTTTGAAAGTTCAGCCCTCGGCCGAAGCCCGCTCCGGCGTCGCGTGGGTGTTGACCCGCTCGATCACCTTCCAGGTCTTCAGCTTGGAGATCGGTGCGGTCTCTTCGATCCGCACGGTCTCGCCCTGCTTGAACTCGTTGCTCTCGTCATGAGCATGATACTTCTTCGAGCGACGGATGATCTTCCCGTAGAGCGGGTGCTTCACCTTACGCTCGACGTTCACGACCACCGTCTTGTCGCCCTTGTCGGACACGACCAGACCGGTCAGCACGCGCTTCGGCATGATACGTTCCTTACTTCGCGGCTTCAGCGCTGGTGCGCTGAGCCTGCAGGGTCTTGATGCGAGCGATGTCGCGGCGGACCTCACGAACGCGGCTCGGCTTTTCGAGCTGGTTCGTGGCGGCCTGGAAGCGCAGGTTGAACTGCTCGCGCTTCAGTTCGCCAAGCGACTCCGACAGCTGGTCGTCGCTCTTGGTCTTCATGTCGTCGATACGAGCCATGATCTTACTCGCCTCCCAGATGCGAGGTGTCGCCCAAGCGGGCAACGACCTTTACCTTGATCGGCAGCTTCATGGCCGCCCGCTCGAACGCCTCGGCGGCGATCTTGCCGTCGACGCCGTCGAGCTCGAACAGGATCCGACCCGGCTTGACGCGAGCGGCCCAGTATTCCGGCGCACCCTTGCCCTTACCCATGCGGACTTCGGCTGGCTTTCCCGAGACCGGAAGGTCTGGGAAAATGCGGATCCACAAACGCCCCTGGCGCTTCATGTGACGCGTGATCGCGCGGCGGGCCGCCTCGATCTGGCGTGCGGTGATCCGGTCGGGTTCCATCGCCTTGAGGCCGTAAGAGCCGAAATTGAGCGAGAAGCCACTCTTGGCGTCGCCCGAAATCTTGCCCTTGAAGGCCTTCCGGAACTTGGTCTTTTTTGGTTGCAGCATGTCTGTTCCTGCCCCTTAGCGACGATCGTCGCGCTGCGGCCGCACGCCGGAGGTTTGAGCCTCCATCATGATGCGGTCGTACGACGTCGGATCGTTGCCGAGAATCTCGCCCTTGAAGACCCAGACCTTCACGCCGCAAACGCCGTAGGACGTGTGCGCCGTAGCCTCGGCATAATCGATGTTCGCGCGCAGCGTGTGCAACGGAACCCGACCCTCACGATAGCTCTCCGACCGTGCGATCTCGGCGCCGCCAAGACGGCCGCCGCAGTTCACCCGGATGCCCTCGGCACCGAGACGCATCGCCGACTGGACCGCACGCTTCATGGCGCGACGGAAGGCGATACGACGCTCGAGCTGATCGGCGATGCCCTGCGCGACGAGACGCGCATCGACTTCCGGCTTGCGGATCTCGACGATGTTCAGCGACACGGTCGACGACGTCATCTTGCCGATCGTCGAACGCAGCTTCTCGATGTCCGCACCCTTCTTGCCGATGATCACGCCGGGGCGTGCAGCGAAGATGGAGATGCGGGCTAGCTTGGCCGGACGCTCGATGACCACCTTGGAGATCGCGGCCTGCGGCAGCGTCTTCATGATGAATGCGCGGATCTTGAGATCCTCGAGCAGGAGCCGACCATAGTCGGCGCCTTCGGCGTACCAGCGGCTATCCCAGGTACGGTTGATCTGCAGACGCAGACCGATGGGGTTGCTCTTCTGACCCATTATGCTTCTTCCTGCTCGCGCACGACGATGCGCAGACGGCTGAATGGCTTGAGAATGCGGGTCGACTTGCCGCGGCCGCGGGTAGCGAAGCGCTTCATCGTGATCGACTTGCCGACCGAAGCCTCGGCGACGACGAGGGCGTCGACGTCGAGGTTATGGTTGTTCTCGGCGTTGGCGATGGCCGAGGCCAGCACCTTGCGCGCTTCGATCGCCATGCCCTTGGTCGAGAAGGCGAGGATGTTCATCGCATCGCCGACCTTCTTGCCACGGATCAGCGCAGCCACGAGGCCGAGCTTCTGCGCGGAACCACGGATCTGCGTACCGACCGAAAGCGCCTCGTTGTCCGCGACCTTGCGCGGGCTGACTTGCTTAGACATCAGCGCTTGCCCTTCTTGTCGGCGGAGTGGCCGGGGAAGTAGCGCGTGGGCGCGAACTCACCGAGCTTCATGCCGACCATGTCTTCGTTGACCGAGACGGGCACGAACTTGCGGCCGTTATAGACGTTGAACGTGAGACCCACGAACGACGGCAGGATCGTCGAGCGACGCGACCAGGTCTTGATCGGCGAACGCGCGTTGGTGTCCTGGGCGGTTTCTGCCTTCTTGAGCAGATGAAGGTCCACGAAGGGGCCCTTCCAGACTGAACGAGCCATGTTAGCCCTTCCTCTTCGTCGAATGACGCGACCGGATGATCATCTTGTCGGTCGACTTGTTATGACGCGTGCGCGCACCCTTCGTCGGCTTGCCCCAAGGCGTAACCGGATGACGGCCACCCGAGGTACGGCCTTCACCACCGCCATGCGGATGGTCGACCGGGTTCTTGGCGACGCCGCGCGTCAGAGGACGGATGCCCATCCAGCGCGAACGGCCTGCCTTGCCCAGGTTCTGGTTCTGGTTGTCGGGGTTCGAGACCGCGCCAACCGTCGCCATGCAATCGCTGCGGATGTAGCGCTGCTCGCCCGAGTTCAGGCGGACCATCACCATGCCCTTGTCGCGACCGACGACCTGCACGTACGTGCCGGCCGAACGGGCGATCTGGCCACCCTTCATCGGCTTCATCTCCACGTTGTGGACGATGGTGCCGACCGGCATCTGACCGAGTTCCATGGCATTGCCTGGCTTCACGTCGGTCTTCTTGGCCGCGAGAACCTTGTCGCCGACCGCCAGACGCTGTGGCGCCAGGATGTAGGCGAGTTCCTCGTCCGGGTACTTGACCAGGGCGATGAACGCGGTGCGGTTGGGATCATACTCGATCCGCTCGACGGTGCCTTCGACGTCCCACTTGCGACGCTTGAAGTCGATGTAGCGGTACTTCTGCTTGTGACCGCCGGCGATGCCGCGCGAGGTCACATGGCCCTTGTTGTTACGACCGCCGGTCTTGTGCTTACCTTCGGTCAGCGCCTTGACGGGGCGACCCTTCCAGAGCGACGACTTGTCGACCAGGATGAGACCGCGGCGTGCCGGCGATGTCGGATTATAATGCTTGAGTGCCATGGCCTCAGATCCCCGTCGTCACGTCGATGGACTGACCGTCCTTCAACGTCACGATTGCCTTTTTCATGTCGGAGCGCGAGTAGTTCGTGCCCTTCCACTTCTTGGTCTTGCCCTTCTGGACGAGCGTGTTCACGCCGACGACGTTCACGTCGAACAGCGCCTCAACGGCCGCCTTGATCTCGGGCTTCGTGGCATCGTTCGATACCTTGAACACAACCGCGTTGAACTCCGACAGGGTCGTCGTCTTCTCGGTGATGTGCGGGGCCAGGATAACGTCGTAATGACGATTATCGATGCCCGCCTTCTGCTTCTTAGCCATGGAAGCGCGCCTCCAGCTTTTCGACAGCGGCGCGCGTCAGCACCAGCGTGTCATGCTTCAGGATGTCGTAAACGTTCGCGCCGGCAGCCGGCATCACGTTCACTTCGTACAGGTTGCCCGCAGCGAATGCGAAGCTGGTGTCGACCATGTCGCCGTCGATGACCAGCGCACGCTTGCCGAAGCCGAGCTTTGCGAGATCGCCCTGCAGCGTCTTGGTCTTGCCACCCTCGACAGCCAGGCTGTCCATGATGACCAGCGAACCCGCCTTGGCGTGGCTGCTCAGAGCCATCCGCAGGCCGAGCGAGCGAACCTTCTTGTTCAGCGACGGGTTGAAGTCACGGACGCGGGCGCCGTGTGCCTTACCACCACCGATGAACACAGGGGCGCGACGATCGCCGTGACGAGCCGTACCGCCGCCCTTCTGGCGACCGAACTTCTTGCCGGTGCGTGCGACGTCTGCGCGCTCACGGGTACCACGAGCCGTCTCGCGACGCTTCTCGAGCTGCCAGGTGACGACACGGTGCAGGATGTCGGCGCGCGGATCGAGGCCGAAGACCTCGTCGTTGAGCTCGATGTCCGCTGCGTCAGTGCCGGCGAAAGATGAAACCTTGATCTTCACGCTCAGCCCTCCTGGCCGTCGGCTGCAGGTGCGTCGGTCGTTTCGGCCGGCGTGTCTGCTGCGGTGTTGCTGTTTGCGGTCTTGAGACCGGCGGGGAACGGTGCGTCGGCGTGGCGCGCGACCTTCACCGAGTCCTTGACGAAGAGCCAGCCGCCCTTGGAGCCAGGAACCGAACCCTTGACGAACAGGAGACCACGCTCGACGTCCGTCGATACGATCTCGAGGTTCTGCTGGGTGCGATACTTGTCGCCCATGTGGCCGGCCATCTTCTTGTTCTTGAAGACCTTGCCTGGATCCTGGCGCTGACCGGTCGAACCGAGCGAACGGTGCGAGACCGACACGCCGTGGGTTGCCCGCAGACCGCCGAAGCCCCAACGCTTCATGCCGCCCTGGAAGCCCTTACCCTGGGTCTTGCCCTGGATATCGACGATCTGACCTGCGACGTAGTGGTCGGCCGAAATCTCGGCGCCGACGTCGAGCAGGCCGTCTGCGTTCACGCGGAACTCATGGACGACAGCCTTGGGCTCCACTTCGGCCTTGCCGAAATGGCCGCGCTGCGGCTTTGCGACATTCTTCGACTTGGCGACACCTGCACCAAGCTGGACGGCAGTGTAGCCGTCACGATCCATTTCGCGAACGGAAACGACCTGATTGCCTTCGAGTGCCAGAACGGTGACCGGCACGTGCCGACCATCTTCCTGGAACAGGCGGGTCATCCCCATCTTCTTCGCGATCACGCCAGTACGCATGATCTTGTCCCTTCCTAGACAGAGGCCCCGTCGGACTATTCCTCGGGGGCTTGCGGACCATGTCCGGAGCGAGCTCCATGATGCGTCCACCTGACCCCATCCCCGGCAAAAGCCCTGAATGGAGTCGGTTCAACCCGGTAAATACGAAACGTGCCCCCGTCCCGGGCTGGTGCCTCTGCAAATGCGGAAGCGTGACGGGGGACGCTGCCCCGTCGGTTTTCACCGACGGCGGTATCCCAATGTAGAGCGGCGCGGGCCCATTGCTGGTCGACCCCCCCGCGCCAGCCCTTAGGCCAGCTTGATCTCTACGTCCACCCCTGCTGCGAGGTCCAGCTTCATGAGCGCATCGACCGTCTGCGGCGTCGGCTGGACGATATCCAGCATACGCTTGTACGTGCGCACCTCGAACTGCTCGCGCGACTTCTTGTCGATGTGCGGGCCGCGGTTCACGGTGAACTTTTCGATGCGCGTCGGAAGGGGAATCGGACCGCGGATGAGCGCGCCGGTGCGGCGTGCGGTGTCGGCGATGTCGCCGGTGGCCTGATCGAGCACACGGTGATCGAACGCCTTCAGACGAATGCGGATATTGCTGTCCATAGTCCCTACCGATGCGAAAGAGCGGGCCCGTTTCCGGGCTCTTGCTGGTTGATGTTTAAACCGAAGGCGGGCCATTACGGGAGAGTCGGTTGAAATGCAACCGGGGGTTGCGGGTTTTCCGGCTCGATCTGTCGAACACCATGCTACCCATCGATCCTCCCCCGCCAGGGGGAGGTGGCACGCGAAGCGTGACGGAGGGGGAGGAAAGTGATGCGGCTCGAAGGATCCCTACAAGGTCACACCAAAGCCAAGCGCCTGCGAAAGCAGATGAGCCCACCGGAGATCGCCCTCTGGTTAGCGTTGCGAGCCAACGAAGAAGGCCTCCGCTTCCGAAAGCAATACGCAGCCGGACCCTACGTCCTAGACTTCTACTGCGCCCCAGCCCGACTCGCGATCGAGGTCGACGGCGAAGCCCACAACCACGGCAACCGCCCCGAAAGAGACGCAACCCGCGACGCCTGGCTAGTCGCCCAAAACATCCAAGTCCTCCGCTACCCAGCCCGAGAAATGCTGGCAAACCTAGACGACGTCGTCCGCCAGATCACGTCCATCGCACTCCAACGCCGAACCACCATCGAGAGCTAATCGCCCCCTCCCCCTCCGACGCCTCCGGCGCCACCTCCCCCTAGCGGGGGAGGATTGTAAGTTGCTGGCTCGCCCCCATTGGCTCCCCCTTGTGCTAAGTGGCTATCGCATCACTCACAGTATCGACGGTGAGGGACTCGTCGCAAGAATCTCGGGACTGGCGATAATTGGCTCAAGCGGTGGCAGGTCTTGCTCAGCTTCGTAGATACCACGCGTGGCGTCGCTATAGGCTTGGATAGCAAGCCTACAAAGGTAGTCCGCCCACAGCAGAAGTTGCGGCAGGTCTCGCATCCAAACTTGATGATCGTTCCGTATATTGATTGCCGAAGGATGCAGCCCGGCCTCACTGGTGAACCCATGCACGAGAGTATGACGGGGCTCGACGACGCGCGAGAAGCCGTTTCGAAGACCGGTCAATTGTTGATCCAGACGGGATCCGTCGCGAGCTACTAAATCTCGAAGCCTTGCAAGCTTATCGACCATCGGCGTCCGCTGCACCTTCTCGGTGGTAAGCGTGACACCCGCCAAAAATGACTGATGCCACCATAATTTGGCAGTCACGCTTTCCGCTGAGGCAATCGTAATTATGAATCGTCCGATATCTGCATAGTCGGCATCACGCAGCATATCGTGTTCTTCCTGAGCTAGCGTGGCCTGCAAGCGACGCATCAGAGCGTAACACTCCGGGACGGACGCTATCCGGCAACCTGACCGAGACGTCATATAAGTAGTAGTGTGATGGCGGACAGCGTTGATCCAGCACCACACCCTCCAAACACGAAAAAGCCCGGCCTCTCTCGCGAGAAGCCGGGCTCTTTTCGATCATCTCCCGAAAGAGAGGATGCTTACTTGTCGATCTGGCTCACGACGCCTGCACCGACGGTACGGCCGCCTTCGCGGATCGTGAAGCGCTGGCCCACGTCCATGGCGATCGGTGCGATCAGCTTGATGCCGAGCGACACGTTGTCGCCTGGCATGACCATCTCGGTACCCTCAGGCAGCTCGACGGTGCCGGTCACGTCCGTCGTACGGAAGTAGAACTGCGGGCGGTAGTTGGCGAAGAACGGCGTGTGACGGCCACCCTCTTCCTTCGACAGCACGTACACTTCCGAGTTGAAGTCGGTGTGCGGCTTGATCGTGCCTGGCTTGCAGAGCACCTGGCCACGCTCGACTTCGTCACGTGCAACGCCGCGGATCAGCGCGCCGACGTTATCGCCAGCCTGACCCTGGTCGAGCAGCTTGCGGAACATCTCGACGCCCGTGACCGTGGTCTTGCGGACGGTCGGGTGGATGCCGACGATCTCGACTTCCTCGCCGACCTTGACGATGCCGGTCTCGACGCGGCCGGTGACGACCGTACCACGACCCGAGATCGAGAACACGTCCTCGATCGGCATCATGAACGGCTTGTCGAGCGGACGCTCAGGCTGCGGGATGTAGTCGTCGACGGCCTGCATCAGCTCGGTGACGGCGTCGGCGCCGAGCTTCTGGTTCGAACCCGACAGTGCGCAGGTCGCCGAACCCTTGATGACGGGGATGTCGTCGCCCGGGAAGTCGTACGAGCTGAGCAGCTCGCGGATTTCCATCTCGACCAGCTCGAGGATTTCCTCGTCGTCGACCAGATCGACCTTGTTCATGAACACGACCATTGCGGGCACGCCGACCTGGCGTGCGAGCAGGATGTGCTCACGGGTCTGTGGCATCGGGCCATCGGTCGCCGAAACGACGAGGATCGCGCCGTCCATCTGGGCCGCGCCGGTGATCATGTTCTTCACATAATCGGCGTGACCCGGGCAATCGACGTGCGCATAGTGACGGTTGGCCGTCTCGTACTCGACGTGTGCGGTCGAGATCGTGATGCCGCGCTCGCGCTCCTCGGGAGCCTTGTCGATGTTGGCGAAGTCGACGGCGGTACCGCCGGTCGTCTCTGCCAGAACCTTCGTGATCGCAGCGGTGAGCGACGTCTTGCCATGATCGACGTGACCGATGGTGCCGATGTTGAGATGCGGCTTGTTCCGCTCAAATTTTGCCTTGGCCATTGTTTCCTACCTTCTGATTCGTATTCCGGTGCCACCCCGGGAACCGCGCGAACGCGGCCCAATAGCGGCTGTTAAAGCGTTGCGCCAGCCCCTGCTTAGGGAGAGGCCGACGCGGAAGTAAATTCCGCGTCGTCGAACTTCGGTCGCTGACCGAAGCCGGCCGGCCTTTCGGCGTCTCCGAGCCAGGAAAACCTGGCTCGGTGCGCCTCGGGCTTACGCCAGCTTAGCCTTCACCTCGTCAGCAACATTCTGCGGCACTTCGTCATAGTGCGAGAACTGCATCGAGTACTGAGCGCGACCCTGTGTGAACGAGCGAAGCGAGTTCACATAGCCGAACATGTTGGCCAGCGGGACCATCGCCTCGACCGTCTGCGCGTTGCCGCGGCTGTCGGTGCCCTGGATCTGGCCACGACGGCTGTTCATGTCGCCGATGACGTCGCCCAGATAATCCTCCGGGGTGACGACCTCGACCTTCATGACCGGCTCGAGCAGGGTGATGCCCGACTTCTGTGCCACTTCGCGCATCGCGCCACGGGCACAGATTTCGAACGCCAGTGCCGACGAGTCGACGTCGTGATACGCGCCGTCATACAGCACGATCTCGAAATCGATGATCGGGAAGCCGACCAGCGAGCCCGACGCAGCGGTTTCACGGAAGCCCTTCTCGATCGCAGGCAGATATTCCTTCGGAATGTTGCCGCCCTTGATCTCGTCCTTGAACGTGATGCCCGAACCGCGCTCGCCCGGCGTGACCTTCACCTTCACGCGACCGAACTGGCCGGTACCGCCCGACTGCTTCTTGTGCGTGTAGTCGACGTCGACCGGCTTCTTCAGATATTCGCGATATGCGACCTGAGGAGCGCCGACGTTCGCCTCGACCTTGAACTCACGCTTCATGCGATCGACCAGGATCTCGAGATGGAGCTCGCCCATGCCCTTGATGATGGTCTGGCCCGATTCGGGGTCCGACGACACGCGGAACGAAGGATCCTCGCGTGCGAGACGATTGAGCGCGACGCCCATCTTCTCCTGGTCGGCCTTGGTCTTCGGCTCCACCGACAGCTCGATCACGGGCTCGGGGAATTCCATCCGCTCGAGGATGATCGGTGCGTTCATCGCGCAGAGCGTGTCACCGGTCGTGGTATCCTTCAGACCCGCGAGAGCGACGATGTCGCCAGCGAATGCCTCCTGGATGTCCTCACGGCTGTTCGCATGCATCAGCAGCATGCGGCCGACCTTTTCCTTCTTGTCCTTGACCGAGTTGGTGACCTGCGATGCGGTCTCCAGCTTGCCCGAGTAGATGCGGGCGAAGGTCAGCGTACCGACGAACGGATCGTTCATGATCTTGAACGCCAGTGCCGAGAACGGCACATCGTCCGACGAAGGACGCTCGTCCGGCGTGACGCCGTCGAGCTTCAGACCCTGGATCGCGGGAACGTCGAGCGGCGAAGGCAGATAGTCGACGACGGCGTCGAGCAGGGGCTGAACGCCCTTGTTCTTGAACGCCGAGCCGCAAACGACCGGCACGAACGCCATGCTCAGCGTACCCTTGCGGATCAGCTTCTTGAGGTCGGCGACGCTAGGCTCGTTGCCCTCGAGATACGCTTCCATCAGAGCATCGTCCTGCTCGACGGCCATCTCGATCAGCTCGCTGCGATACTTCGCAGCCTTGTCGGCCATGTCCTCGGGGATCTCGGCATATTCGAACTTCGCGCCCAGGCTCTCTTCGAGCCAGATGATCGCGCGGTTCTCGACGAGATCGACGAGGCCCTTGAAGCCGCCTTCCATGCCGATCGGAAGATATAGCACGGCCGGACGCGCGCCGAGACGCTCGATGATCGAGTCGACGCAGAAGTAGAAATCGGCACCGGTGCGGTCGAGCTTGTTGACGAAGCACATGCGCGGCACGCCGTACTTGTCGGCCTGACGCCACACGGTCTCGGACTGCGGCTCGACACCGGCAACGCCGTCGAAGCACGCGACCGCACCGTCGAGCACGCGAAGCGAACGCTCGACTTCGATCGTGAAGTCGACGTGCCCAGGCGTATCGATGATGTTGATAAGGTGCTCTTCGCCCTTACCTTCTTCGGCGCGCCACTTGCAGGTGGTTGCAGCCGACGTGATCGTGATCCCGCGCTCCTGCTCCTGCTCCATCCAGTCCATCGTCGCGGTGCCTTCGTGCACTTCGCCGATCTTGTAGGACTTGCCGGTGTAATAAAGGATGCGCTCGGTCGTCGTCGTTTTGCCGGCGTCGATGTGCGCCATGATGCCGATGTTGCGGTAACGGTCGAGCGGATGGCTGCGGGCCATGATCGTGCTTCCTTAAGGATATGGGGAGCCGAACGTGCCGGCTCCCCAATATATAGGTGTTTGCGTTACAGGCGAAAGACCGCCCGTCACGCGGTTACCAATGCTAGTCTTCGAAGCCCGCTTTTACCAGCGGTAGTGCGAGAATGCACGGTTGGCTTCCGCCATCCGGTGCGTATCTTCACGCTTCTTCACCGCGTTGCCACGGTTGTTGGCGGCGTCCATCAGCTCGCCCGACAGCCGTGCGGCCATCGTGTTCTCGCTGCGCGAACGCGCCGCACCGATCAGCCAGCGGATCGCCAGCGCCTGTGCACGCTCGGGACGCACTTCGACGGGAACCTGATAGGTTGCACCACCGACGCGACGCGAACGGACTTCAATGCCCGGCTTCACGTTGTTCAGCGCATCGTGGAAAACGCCGATCGGATCGCGCTTGGCGCGCTGCTCGACGGTTTCGAATGCACCGTACACGATCAGCTCTGCGACGGACTTCTTGCCGTCCAGCATGACGCTGTTCATGAACTTCGACAGAACCTCATCCCCGAACTTGGGATCAGGCAGGATGACCCGCTTTTCGGGACGACGACGACGTGCCATTTCAATTTCCTTGTAGACTTCAGCCGGTTCCGGAACACGTCCGGGGCTTACTAAGCTTCGTAACTTCCGAGGCGTGGATCCCGGATAAGACCGCCTAGAGCGATCTTTCCGGGATGATCATGCCCCCGGCATGATCACTTCGGACGCTTGGCGCCGTACTTGGAACGCGACTGACGCCGGTCCTTCACACCCTGTGTATCGAGCACGCCGCGCAGGACGTGATAGCGAACACCAGGAAGATCGCGGACACGACCGCCACGGATCAGGACAACCGAATGCTCCTGAAGATTGTGGCCCTCGCCCGGGATGTAGCTGATGACTTCGCGCTGGTTGGTCAGGCGAACCTTGGCCACCTTGCGCAGAGCCGAGTTCGGCTTCTTCGGGGTCGTCGTGTAGACGCGCGTGCAAACGCCACGCTTCTGCGGATTTGCTTCCATCGCAGGGACCTTGGACTTGGCCTTCTGCGGATCGCGGCCCTTGCGGACCAGCTGGTTAATCGTCGGCATTGAAGCCTTCACCTTTCAAGTGGTTACTTTGCTGGAGCCATGAGGCGCCTGAGAATACAAAAAGGACCATAGGAACGCGGACGCGCCCCTCAGGCCCTGGAATGCATCCAGCAATGTTCAAGCATGCCCGGCGGGAAAGACTCCCGAAGAACAGGCCGCGCCTATAGGTCAGGACGGGTTCGGGGTCAACGGGGCGGAATCGGTTTGGTCACGCAAGCCCTGGAGTTAACCGGGCCGAAACCGTCGTCGCCATATGCGCTGCCTATGCACCTGTCTCGAACATCGTGGCAACTGCCTCCGGTTGCCCTCACACTAGCGATCGCAGCACTGGCGCACGCCGCGCTTTGGTCGTTTCGGGCCGAGGACGTGGATACCTTCCTGATCCCGTGGTTCGACCACATTCGTTCGACGGGCGTCATCGACGCGTTTGCGACCCCCTTCAGCAACTATACGCCGCCATATCTATACTTGCTAGCGCTGGTCACCCCGCTAGGTGCCGTGCTGCCAGGCCTCACGGTACTGAAGCTCCTATCGATGCTGGGTACCGCCTCGCTCGCGGGCGCCTTGTGGCGCCTCTTCAGCGCGCTCGATGCACCATCGCCCCAGCGCGCCGCAGCGCTGGTCCTGATCCTGCCGTCGACGCTGCTCAACGCCCCTTTGCTCGCACAGTGCGACGCGATGTGGGCTGCCGCTTGCGTGATGGCGTTGGCGATGGCCGTCGAGCGCCGCCATGCGTCGATGCTCGCCTGGCTTGGCCTGGCGATCGCGTTCAAATTGCAGGCCGCATTCTTCGGGCCGTTCGTGATCGCACTGCTCTTGAACCGGCGTGTCGGCGTGCATCTATGGCTCATCGCCCCCGCCACCGCGTTCGCAACTTTACTACCGGCTTGGGCGGCGGGCTGGCCGATCGCCGACCTGCTGACGATCTACGTTCGCCAAACAGGCCATTTCGACCTGCTTTCGCTGAACGCGCCAAATCCTTGGATCATCGTGCAAGCCCTGCCCGTCCTTCAGGACCTCCCCTTACAGGGCCTCGCCATGGCGATCGCGATCGGCGGAAGCGTCGCGTACATCGCGTGGCTAGCTTCACGCCGAGTCGGGCCGGATCTCATCCTGCCCGCGGCGCTGTTGGCGCCATTGCTTCTGGTCGGCACATTGCCGCGCATGCACGAGCGTTATTTCTTCCTCGCCGATATTCTCGCCTTTGCACTCGCGGTAACGATGCGAAATCGAGCGGGGTGGTCGATCGCTGCTCTCGTACAGATTGGCTCGAGCCTGGCGATCCTCGGCTATGTGTTCGACACGCAGGCGCTTTCTATGCTCGGCGCCGTCGCCATGATCGTCGCGACCTGCCGGACGGCGAAGCTTGCAACCCGATCAATAGACAACCGAACCGCGGAAACATCCTCGCCCATTCCCCGCGCGGCCATCGCCCGCCCCGCCACGACCGGCGGCGAGGTCTTCAGCGCTAGCGCCTGACCGACGACGTCGCGATAGCCGTTAGCAGCGCCTTCTCGAAACGTGCGGGATCTTCGACTTGCGGCGAGTGGCCCAGACCTTCGAGCATGACGAGGTTCGCATTCGGCATCTGCTTCACCGCACGCGGTGCGACCGCCGGGATCGCTTCCAAGGACTTGCGCAGGTTCGCCGGCGCCTGCGCGCGGCCGAAGGCGGTCTTGTCGAGTGTGCCGATGATGAGGGTGGTCGGCGGGGTGATCCGGTAGAGTTCGTGCGCGACCGGCTGCGTCTTGATCATCTCGCTGGTCTTGGCCTGGGCGAGCGCGACGGTATCGCGGCCCGGCCCTTGGTACATCCCCGCCTGCATCCAGACCCAACGGTCGTAGGCCGGCTTCCAAACACCGTGATAATAGTTTTCGAGCTGATACGCCTTGATCGACGCGTAGCTCGTCCTCTTCTCCCCCGCCCAGAGCGTGTCGACGTCGGTGTAGGGCACGCCCTCCTCGCCGCGATCCTTCAGGCCGAGCGGATTGACGAGGACCAGCTTCTCGACCGACGCCGGGTAGAGAATAGCGTAGCGCATCGCGAGCATGCCCCCCATCGAATGCCCGACGATCGTCGCCCGCGTGATGCCGCGCGATTCGAGCAGTCGCTTGGTGAACGTCGCCAGCATCTCGAAACTATACTGCGCCGCGCGGGGCTTGGACGATTTGCAGAAGCCGATCTGGTCGGGAACGATTACGCGGTAGCCGACCTCGCTCAGCGCCCGCACCGTGCTGCCCCAGGTCGCGCCGCAGAAATTCTTGCCGTGGAGCAGGACGACGGTGCGGCCATTGGGACGCTGTGGCGCGATGTCCATGAACGCCATCTGCGCAGGGCTGCCGACGATATCGACCTCCATCGTCTGGACCGGCCACGGGTAGGTGAAGCGTTCGAGCTGCGGCCCGAGGTCGGGCACCTGCGGTACCGGCGCCGCCCCCATGAGCAGTGCCGCTATCGGCATCGCCAGCATCATCAATCCCGCCTGCATACGATTACGCTTTCCTACATCCCACGATACGGCGTACGGTTAACGGGCAAACACGACCGCGCGCAACGCATCATCCTCATGATAACGAATTGCACGCGAGGCGCTTGCCCTTCGCGAAAACGCTGGGTAAGGGGCGCGTCCGTGTAGGAGTGTAGCTCAGTTGGTTAGAGCGTCGGTCTCCAAAACCGAAGGCCCTCGGTTCGAATCCGAGCACTCCTGCCACCCCCATTAAATTCAAAATTTGAAGCGCACCGTTTCGGACGGTGCATTCGCACGTACATCACGATTGCAGAAAGTGCATTTCGCAATGCACTTTTCGCAATTGCTCTATCCGGTGCTGCGATGCACAACGATCAGGCCTTTCAGGCATCCTCTCCTAAAAACTTTCATGGCCGGTCTCGTACCGGCCTTTTTTTTCGTCCGCGTTCGGCGTACACCCTGCGTGCCGTCGTCAAGCCGAACGATAAATAGAAACCGTGGGAGCGGAGCCGCCGGTCAAACCGGCACCGGCAAGACGATCGTGCGGGGGATCGAGTGACCCAAGCGCTCTCCCCCGCCACTTCTCCGGCCGCCACTTCTCCGGTCACCGCCCTCCGCTCTTCCGGTACGAACCCCGCCCCCCTCCTGCCGCGCACTTGCTTTCACCTGTGACGGCAGCTATCTGCCGCGCTTCCGACAGCGAGGACGGACCTGCCGTCGCGGCCCTTCACAGGGAGCGGCTAGTGGGTCTATGCCTCGCATCTCAGTTTCTCAATCAGCGGGTTCGAAGAACATCGTGGCGAAGACGTCCCCCCTCGAATTCATCCAGCAGGTCCGCACCGAGACCGCGAAGGTCACGTGGCCGACGCGTCGCGAGACGGTTATGACCGGCGTGATGGTGGTGATCATGACGACGATCCTCGCGCTGTTCTTCCTGGGCGTCGACTCGATCCTGCAAGCGATCGTCTCCGCTCTCCTCAAACTCGCTCAGTAAGCAAGGTTCCGTCATGGCGCGCTGGTACATCATTCACGCCTATTCGGGCTTCGAGGGCAAGGTCCGCGACTCGATCATGGCCGAGGCGACCCGGATGGGTCTCGAACAGCTCGTCGAGCAGATCGAAGTCCCGACCGAAACCACCACCGAAGCCCGTCGCGGCAAGAAGATCGCGGTCGAGCGCAAGTTCATGCCGGGCTACGTGCTCGCCAAGCTGAACATGAACGACGACGTGTATCACCTGGTGAAGAACACGCCGAAGGTGACGGGCTTCCTCGGCAGCATGGGCAAGCCGCAGGCGATCAGCGAGGCGGAAGCCACGCGGATGCTGAACAGCAAGGAAGAAGCCGCCGCTGCGCCCAAGCAGAAGGTCAAGGTCGATTACGAGATCGGCGATCAGGTCAAGGTCCTCGACGGCCCGTTCGCGACCTTCAACGGGCTTGTGGAAGAACTCGACTTCGACCGCAGCCGCGTCAAGGTTTCGGTCTCGATCTTCGGGCGTGCGACGCCGGTCGAGCTCGAGTTCGAGCAGGTCGAAAGAAGCAAGTAAGGCCAAGCCGCACGCGATTAGCCACTGGGGCTAATCGCGAGACGGCGCCAGCCCGGCCGGCGGGCCAAAGCCCGGCCGACGACGCGGGATTTACTCCCGCGTCTCGCATGGTTGTGAACCAACGCCAATCCCACAGACTCCCGCCGACCATTGACCGAATTACGGCATTGCCGTACATCTCGCACAATGCATACGGTGGTCGAGACCAAAGCGTATCTCTCAGCCGCCGATGACGTCGGCATGACGGACGACGAGCGCGTCGCGATCGTCTCGACACTCTCCGCCAACCCCCAGATCGGTGAGGTCATGCCCGGTTGCGGTGGCGCGCGAAAGCTTCGCGTGAGAAAGCCGGGTACCGGCAAATCGGGCGGCTACCGCGTGATTACCTATTATGCGGGTGACGCCCTGCCCGCCTTCTTGCTGACCGTGTTCGGCAAGACCGAGAAGGCAAGCCTGACCAAGGCCGAGCGCAATGCTCTGGCGACATTGATCGGCACGCTGGCGGCAAGCCTGACGCGGGGCCCCGCCAGCGACGCCCGAGCCGACAGCACCAATACGCCCACGTCACGGAGGACATGATGAAGAGCGCATTCGACAAGATCGTAGCAGGACTGGAAGACGCGATCGCGTTCGCCGATGGCGATACGGATCGCGGGCGGGTGGCGACGGTGGACGTCCGTGCCGTGCGGGCAGCGACCAAACTGACGCAAGGCGCGTTCGCCGAAACCTATCGCTTCCCGGTCGGCACGCTGCGCGACTGGGAGCAAAGGCGCCGCCTGCCGGATACCGGATCGGCTACGCTGCTCAGGATGATCGCGGTCGATCCGAAGGGGGTCGAGGCGATCATTGCGAAAGTGCGATAAGGTCATTTAGGGCGAGTGGGATACAAAAATATCCCGACTGCCTCGACAAAACGACCTCAAGATCAATCGGCCGCCACTTGCGGGATCGTGACGACACCGCCATCGTGCAACCGCACAGTTCCGCAAGCTCTTAGGCCGAGGCGAGTATGTTACCCGACGAAATTCAAGCGGCGCAGCGAAATGTTCGAACCGATGCATACCAGATGTCAGTTGGTGAACTAGTAAATTTGTACGAAACAGGGGAACTTATAGTTGACCCCGAGTTTCAGCGCTTATTCCGTTGGGAGCCTGGGCAGAAATCAAAGCTCATCGAGTCGATGTTGCTTGGAATTCCATTACCTTCAATATTCGTGTTCGAAACGGCGGATGCGAAGTGGGAGTTAGTAGACGGCCTTCAAAGGCTTTCCACGATACTGGAATTTATGGGAAAGCTCCGAGATCCGGATGGTTCACTGCGAGCTCCGTCAATTTTGGAAGCTACTCGCTATCTGCCATCACTGCACAACACAGTGTGGGAAGAGAATCAGAGAATCGATGTTCCGATT
The DNA here is from genome assembly GCF_014358075.1 of Sphingomonas albertensis. Lineage (GTDB taxonomy): Bacteria > Pseudomonadota > Alphaproteobacteria > Sphingomonadales > Sphingomonadaceae > Sphingomonas > Sphingomonas albertensis. The sequence continues at coordinate 28,355 of NZ_JACONT010000038.1, forward strand.
GACGAGCAGCGGGTATTGGAAAAAGCGCAACAGATAGCTGTTCGCCGATCGCGACTAAGCGTCGAGATTTTGAAGCGCCCCAGCGATGATGCAACCAAGTTTGATCTTTTCCAAAGATTGAACTCGGGGGGAACCGTAGCGAATCCTCAGGAACTGCGCAACTCTATTGTTTTAATGGTCAGTAGTAGTTACTTCAGGAGTATAAAGGCGGCAGCCGAGAGCCAACCCTTCCGGTCAATCATTGGGGTGAAAGACGAAGGAGAGCAGAAGCAGCGCCACATCGAATTTGCAATGAGATTTTTGGTTCATACCTTTGTACCATATCCGGGCAAGTTAGATGTGGAGGAGTATATTGACGAAGGCATCATTGTACTTGCTAGACAAAATCAATCAGATAGGGATAGCAGCCTGATACTGGATGTCTTTTCGCTCTTGTTCAATGCGGCAGGGGCTGATGCGCTAAGACGAGAAGAGGGAGACCGCCACGTTGGCCGAGTCGGCAACGTGGCCGTTGAAGCAATAGCAGTTGGCGTTGCCAGAAATATCGAATTAATCAAAGCATTAGATGATCCAATTTCTTTTGTTCGAGAAAAAATTGGGACTTTCTGGCGAGACAACATAGCGCAACAGTTTTTCTCTTCGGGTGTTCGGGGTACCTCACGTATCGAAAACACGGTTCCACTCGGGGAGCGTTGGTTTAAGCCGTGAGTAAACCATATTCGGAAAATGAGCTATATGACCAACTCGCCTCCGACAGAACGTGGCGCGTCAAAGAGATCAGCGATCTTAAAAACGCAATACGAACAGCCGACACAGCTGGGCAGCGAGTGCTGCTCCGATCCTTGGTAGCCATTGCGTACGCTCATTGGGAAGGCCATATTAGATACTCATCTTATAAGTATCTCTTGCACATCTCCCTTCGAAAGCTCCCGCTGGCGTCTCTCGAAAAACAATTCCTCAAAAACTTTTTTTACAGTCAATTTAACTCCCAGGCTCACAGCAGCTTAAAGGCAAAAGGGGAATTGATTGATAAAATTATGTCATCGGATGCTATTCGTTATGCTCGCGTAAATGAGGATCTCATCAATACTAAATCAAATCTGAATTTCGAGACATTCAGTGAGATTTGCGCCGTCTGCGGGCTTGATCCAGGTAGCTTTGCAGAAGAAGAAAACTTTGTTGACGTCATCTTACTTAAGCGAAGAAACGCGATCGCTCATGGCGAGGAAACGTTCGTCGATTTAGACGATCTTGACGACCTAAGTGACCGTACGATCAAACTGATGCGACGTTTCAGCGACGACCTTTCCAATCGCGCTACGCTAAAATCGTATCTCGTGTCGGCGGTGTAATTGCTGGCGATTTGGGCCAGCTTCTACGCGATGGATATTTGCGAATGGTCTAGTCGAGGATAATACCTTTTAAGGATGGCATGGCAATTTTCCGACGAAAACCCTTAGCTGTGACACAGTGCTGCCTTTGATGCAGAGGCAAGGCTAAATGGCGTGGCAAGCATCCGCGTAAGGAATGCCTTAAAGTTGCCGTTCGGCTATTTCTCAAGACACTCTGACCCCTTTCAGCCCCTTCAACCGCCATCCACCGAACAGCGCAACATTCGGATCGTGCGCCACCTTCGTCGGGTCGGCCTTGCTCCAGCCGGTGACCTGATCGAGCGCGGGCAGGCGTACCGGGTTTTGCGCCGGATACGGGTTGGTCAGCGTCGGTTCGCCGCGTTCGTTGCGGGCGGCTTCGGCGAGGTCGAAGGCTTCGCGGTCGCGGGCTTGGCGGGCTTCGTACATCGCCGACAGGCGGTAGCTGTGGGCTTCGCTCGATTCTCCGCGGCGGCGCTTGATGTGCGGCGGCTCCTCCTGGAGGTGGACCGTCTTGGCGTGGAGGTGGAGGAGTTGCAGCGCCTGGTTCGCGGTCATCGGCGGGATCGGCGGGGGATCGTTGTGGCGCCACTCGTCATGGTCGTGCGCGCCGGGCAGGATGCTGGCGAGTAGCGCTGCCTCGACCTGTTCGTAGCCAAGTTCCAGCGCGAGGCGCATTTCGCGGGCGAAGGCGGGGCTGGCTTTGCGGCGGGCGTAGAAGGCGGAGTGGCTGAAGCCGGCGGCGGCGGCCGAGAGGCGGACGTTGGCGGTGGCGGAGAGCGCGGTGAGGAAGGCTTGCTCGGCGGCGTGACCCAGGCGGTTGGCGGGCGGGCGGCGGAGCTGGAGGCGGCCGTTGGCGGTTCTTGTCGTGGTGGGCGTGATGTCGGTGCGTCGCGGTTGGGGCGAGCCCCCTCCACCCCCGGCCTCTGGTCGGCGGTCCCCCTCTGCGTTCCGGGGAGGATCTTTAAGGGCTGCGGAGGCGAAGGCCAGCGCGGCGTCCCATTTGGCGGCGAAGGCGGGGTGGGCGGCGCGGCGCTTGGTGAAGGTGGAGCGGTTGTAGCCTAGCGTGCTGGCGGCTTCGCGGGCGTTGCCGGTGCGGCGGAGGGCTGCGAGGAACACGGCGTTCTGGGCGGCCTGGCGGCGGGTGAACCGGTCGGGGGTGAAGGGGCGCGCCATCGCTAGTGGGTCTGCCTCGATATCCTACATTGCAAGGGGGCTTGTGCTGGGTGCGGCGGGGCAGAGAATGTTTCCCCGCGAAGGCGGGGATCCAGTCTGGGCTCCCGCCTTCGCGGGAGAACAAGGAAGCGGGCGATGGGAGTCGTTAGGAAGGGATTGTTCACGCAAAGGCGCGAGGGCGCGAAGGGAAGTGAGAAGAAGTAGATTCGGGGTTCGCGCGGAGGCGCGGAGACGCGGAGGAGAAGGGCGCGGCGAAGAAGGGGGAAGCGGGTGTTGCCGCTTTGCGGGTTTTGGGGTATGCGCGCCGGCTTCCACCTTCATTGTTGGAATTGCGGGAGGTTGCCGACACGGTAGCCGCCATCACCGCTAGACTCACCGGGCGAGGCGCTGTTGCGCTCAAAGCCCAATATAAGAGAGTGACATGGCTAAAAAGATTACCGGATACATCAAGCTGCAGGTGCCTGCAGGCGAGGCAAAGCCTGCGCCGCCGATCGGGCCTGCGCTGGGTCAGCGCGGCGTCAACATCATGGAGTTCTGCAAGGCGTTCAACGCCGGCACGAGCGAACTGAAGAAGGGCATGCCGATCCCGACCGTCATCACGGTCTATGCGGATCGCTCGTTCTCGTTCGAGACCAAGACCCCGCCTGCCTCGTACCTGATCAAGGAGGCCGCCGGTCTCAAGTCGGGTTCGAAGGAGCCGGGCAAGGTCGTCGCCGGCAAGATCAAGCGCAGCCAGCTGAGCGAGATCGCCACGACGAAGATGAAGGACCTCAACGCCAACGATATCGACGCTGCGACGAAGATCATCGAAGGCAGCGCCCGCGCAATGGGCCTCGAAGTGGTGGAGGGCTGAGATCATGGCTAAGCTGAGCAAGAAGCAGAAGGCCGTCACGGTCGACCTCGTCAAGCTGCACGGCATCGACGAGGCCATCGGTCTCGCACGGTCGGGCGCCACGTCGAAGTTCGACGAGACGATCGAAGTCGCGCTGAACCTGGGCGTCGATCCGCGTCACGCAGACCAGATGGTCCGCGGCGTCGTCACGCTGCCCAAGGGCACCGGCAAGACCGTCCGCGTCGGCGTGTTCGCCCGCGGCGCGAAGGCTGAAGAGGCACTCGCAGCAGGCGCAGACGTCGTCGGCGCCGAAGACCTGATGGAAATCATCCAGGGTGGCACGATCGATTTCGATCGCTGCATCGCGACCCCGGACATGATGGGCATCGTCGGTCGCCTCGGTAAGGTGCTGGGTCCCAAGGGCCTGATGCCGAACCCGAAGCTCGGCACGGTGACGATGAACGTCGCCGCCGCGGTTCAGGCGGCCAAGGGCGGCCAGATCGAATACCGCGTCGAGAAGGCCGGCATCATCCATTCGGGCATCGGCAAGGCGTCGTTCCCGGCGGAAGACCTGCGCGCGAACTTCGACGCACTGGTCGACGCAGTGGTCAAGGCGAAGCCGACCGGCGCCAAGGGCAAGTACGTCCAGAAGGTCGCGATCTCGTCGACCATGGGTGCGGGCATCAAGGTCGACACGGCTGAAGTTGCTGGCGCCTGAGCCGCACGTGGCTAGCGCGAGCTAGTCACGAGACGGCGAAAGCGCGGCCGGCGCGGGCAACCGCGACCGACGAGGACGGGATTTACTCCCGTCCTGCCGCTGCGATTTGAGAAGGGCCGGGAGCGATCCCGGCCCTTCTTGCGTGTGGAGCAGACCGGTCGTTCGACGAACACCCCCTTCCCCACTCCCGTCATCCTGACGGAAGTCAGGACCCAGGGTTACGGACGGTGCCCCATGTGGCTCTGGGTCCTGACTTTCGTCAGGATGACGAGTAGTGCGTGATCCGCCCGAACGGCACCGAGGCTTGCTTACCCGCGAAGGCGGGGATCCAGACTGGGCTCCAGCCTTCGCGGGAGAACAAGGAAGCGTGGCCCGCCCGCGATCACACGCGCCACCCGAGCACCTCAACTTGACTCCCCCGCATATTCCGCTAAGCGGCACCTTCGTTCGGCGGGCTTGCTCGTCGAACTCCGTCCGAGACAGTGGGTGCACAGGGTTTGCCGGTGCTTAATCTCCCACCTAGACGGGGAATGAGATTTTGTCGGCCCATCTGCGCGCCGCCCCTCTCCCATGCCCCATCGACGAGACACCCCGGAAGCGCGGGTTTGTCTGCGCCTCCGGTTAGTAACCGGGTCCACTGCGCAAGCGGTGAACTCGTAAAACGTGGAGAATGGCATGGATCGTGATCAAAAGACCGCGGCCGTAGCCGAGCTGAACCGCACCTTTTCCGAGGTCGGCGTCGTCGTTGTCACGCGCAACCTCGGCCTGACCGTCGCACAGTCCACTGTGCTGCGGAACAAGATGCGCGATGCCGGCGCGACCTACAAGGTCTCGAAGAACAAGCTTGCCAAGATCGCAATGGACGGCACCGACTACAGCTCGCTGGGCGACATGCTCACGGGTCCGGTCGGTCTGGCCAGCTCCATCGATCCCGTCGCGGCCGCCAAGGTGGTCGTGGAATTCGCGAAGACGAACGACAAGTTCGAAATCGTGGGTGGGGCGATGGGCGCGACGACCCTCGACGTCGACGGTGTGAAGGCGCTCGCAACGCTGCCCTCGCTGGACGAACTGCGTGCCAAGATCGTTGGCCTCATCGTGGCACCCGCCACGAAGCTGGCAACGATCACGCAGGCTCCGGCAGCGCAGCTCGCGCGCGTGCTTTCCGCCTACGCGGAGAAGGAAGCCGCCTGATCTTGCAGGCCTTTCGTTACCTTTTTGAACTGATGGGGCATGAGCCCCGAGATGGAGATTTATCATGGCAGACCTGAACGCGCTCGTTGAGAGCCTGAGCGAACTGACCGTTCTCGAAGCAGCTGAGCTTTCGAAGCTGCTCGAAGAGAAGTGGGGCGTTTCGGCCGCAGCAGCGGTCGCAGCACCGGCAGCAGGCGGCGGCGCCGCTGCTCCTGCAGCAGAAGAGCAGACCGAATTCGACGTCATCCTGACCGGCGACGGTGGCAAGAAGATCAACGTCATCAAGGAAGTCCGTGCGATCACCGCGCTCGGCCTCACCGAAGCCAAGACGCTGGTCGAGTCGGCTCCCAAGGCCGTCAAGGAAGGCGTGTCGAAGGACGAGGCCGCCAAGATCAAGGCGCAGCTCGAAGCAGCCGGTGCGACCGTCGAGGTCAAGTAAGCCGCAGCGGGAGAGACGATTTAGCTTAGGCTAAGTCGCATTCCCGCAAGGCCGGCCGGCGGTGCCTGCACCGACCGACGAAGCAGGGGCTTTGCCCCTGCTGGCCGCAGCTAAGAAAAAGGGCGGCCCCAGCGATGGGGTCGCCCTTTTTCGTATGCGGGAAGATCACTCCGTAAACCCCACCCCGGCGAAGGCCGGGGCCCAGTTGAGAAACGGGGGTAGCGAAACGCTGCACGCTATCACGCTGGCTTTCCCACCTGGGCCCCGGCCTTCGCCGGGGTGGCACCATGAGGATCAGACTGTCCGAGCTTCAAACTGTGCCGCGTCGAGCGTCCGCTTACTCACCACACCCAGATCGCGAGGCCGCACGGTCCAGCCCTGCCAGGTCAGCCCGGTCCTCGACCCAACGAACAACGCCGACCCGACCAAGCCTGCGAACAGCCCGACCCACAGCGCATCGAAGATCATCAGCGCCCAGACGATCGGCAGCGGCTGACCCAGGGCCAGTTTGTGGTTCACCATGTGCAGCAACTGCGACGGCGCAAAGGCGATGGCCGCGAGGACGCAGAGCAGGATCGCGGCGGGCAGGAGCGAGGTCATCGCCCGCTTTGCCGTCACCGATCGGTCTTCCAGCAACGCGCCGACGACGTAGATCAGAATACCCGCCTGAATGACCGCCGAGACGATCTTGAACGGAATGCCGATCGCAATCGACAGACCCTGCTTGCCCAGCCATTCGAACGGCAGCGCCAGTGCGTAGCCGAGCAGCAAGCCACCCACGACCTTGACCAGAACAAGCGGCGGCACGAGCAGCGTGCGGCGGACGGACCCGACCGACCAGAATCGCGCGGTGGCGAGAATGGCGATGATGAACCCCGCCACCTTCACATAACCAAAGCTCCAGCGCAGCGGATCGTTGGCGAGCGCGCGGAACCGGTCGACCGAGTCGAACATCCCCAGATGGATCTCGCCGATATGTTGCAGGAATTCCGGCACGACAGCGATCGCCAGTATCAGCGGCGCCATGACGACCATATGTCCGCCATGCCGATAGGTCTCGACCATCGCGCGCCCGACGCTGCGGAACGCACCAAGGATTCCCACGTCCGTCCGGCGTGTGTTGTCACTGTCGGTCATGCATCTTCCCCCTCTTGCGTAAAACTCAGGATCTCGCCCGGCTGGCAGTCGAGCACGCGGCAGAGCGCCTCCAGCGTCGAGAAACGGATCGCTTTCGCCTTGCCTGTCTTCAGGATCGACAGGTTTGCCATCGTGATGTCGACGGTCTGCGACAGCTCGGTCAGCGTCATGCCGCGCGCGGCGAGCACGGCGTCGAGCGTGACGATGACGGGCATCAGACGGTCATCGCCAGATCGTCGCGCATCGCCGCGCCGAGCCGGAACACGCGGGCGAGCACGAAGATCATCACCACGCCGATCCATCCGGTGAAACCGGGAACCCACGTCGCATGTTCGACGCCGATGCGGTCGAGCATCAGCACGATTGCGCCGAAGACGAGGTCCAGCACCTGGATAGCGCACAACGCCCAACCGATCCTCTGAAGCCGGTCGGCATTGGCGACGACGAACGGATCACCAGCGCGCACGGTCTCGACGATCGCCAGCAGGCGACTGAAAAGCTGGTAGACGGCAGCGCAGACAGCGATGCTTATCACCGCAACGATGCGGAGGTACGCGACCGTCTCGGCGACGTGCTGGCCGTGATATTTGGCGGAAATCTGGGTTGTGAGCGCGTCGCCGAACACGAACGACAAGATGATCGCGATCACGAAACCGATAGCGACCACCAAGTTCAACCAGTGCGCAAACCGTACAAGTCCGCTCGCGATGCCTAGAAATCGATCCTGCATGCCACCCTCCGCTTATCGAAAAACGATATGTATCGTTTATCGATAAACGTCAAGCGTGCGGTTTCTGCTGTCCGGTGCGCCTAGCGTTCGAACTCGGCACCGTGGGGGCGAACGGCAACGGTCGTGAACATGCGCGCGGGCGCGTCGAGCCAGAACGGGGCGAGCTTTGCGGAGTCGACGCGTTCGATGCCGACGACCCAGGCGCGCGCCGTCTGGGCGTCGTCGCCGGCGGTGGCGTAGAGGATGTTGGTGGCGACGACGGGGACGAACATCGGGCGGTCGGCGGCGGTCATCGTCTGGATCGCGTCGCGGGCGATGGCCACGACGGTGCGGATGGTGCGCGATTCGCCGGGTGCCAGCGCGAAGGGCGGCGTGGTCGGGCGACCGATCGGGGCGGCATTGAACCGGGCGAGATCGGTGTCCTGACCTGCGTGCGCGGTAAGGAGGGCGACGCCGGTGCGGACCGCCTCGGCTGGCGCAGTGCCGGCGTTGGTGACGACGAGTTCGCACTCGACGGTGGCGCTGAGGAGGTTGAGGCCGGCGCGCAAGGGGCGGAGATCGCAGGTGACGCGGGCTCGGGGGGCCGCTGGCGGCGGCGGGGGCGTTTTTGCACGGGGTTCGAGGAATTTCGGCGCAGCGATCGCGGTCGCGGGGACTGCTGCGACGGCAGGTGCTGCCGGCGTGGCTTTGGGCTCCACTGGGGTGGCGGCGGCGGCGGCGGGACGCGCAACGGGTTCGGGTGCGGCGGGCTCCGGTGTGGGCTCGGCGACGGTTTCGAGCTCCATTTGGTCCTGACGACGGCCGCGAGGTTTGCGGCGGAGTACCCACAGTGCGGCGAGCACCACGACGATGACGGCGAGCGACAGCCAGAGCGGCATCGCCCTGCCCGTCTCCGGCGCGGCGATCGTCGGTTGCGAGGTCGGCGCGGGCGTCGCATCGGGTACGGTTTGCGGCGCGGGCTGCGGGGCTGCATCGGTAACCGGTGCCTCGGTCGGCGGCGGGGCCACCGTTGGCTCGGGTGCAGGTGTCGCTACCGGGGCAGGCTCGGCTACCCGGGCAGACTCGGCCGAGGTCGACGACCGTGCGGCGTCCGTGGCGTTGCGGGTCCGCGTTTCCGGTTCGTTGCGCGCGGCGGGACGTTCGGTCTTTGCCGCATTGGTCTTTGCCGCATTGGTCTTTTCGGTAGCAGGCTTATCCGTAGGGCGCGGGCTCGGCGTGCGCTGCGGTGTCGGCGTCTCGGTGGGCAGGACTATCTTCGGCGCGTCGGGGATCGGGACGGTCGCGTTGGTCTGCGGCGCGGGGTTCGCCAGCCCTTCCAGTCCGCGAACGGGCGCGGTCTGCTCGGTCTGCGCCAGCGCCGGGCTCGCCGACGCGAGCATCGTCATGGTGGCGAGCAGGGCGGCCAAGGCCCCGCGGTCGGTCGTCATCGTCGAAAATCCCCTGCGCGCGGTCGTCGCGTCGTTGTGGGCGGGGGAGGCTGAACACGGCCCTACGGCAACCCGCGATGCGACGAGGCGCACCTGGGTAGCGGTGAGACGTGGGTGGGGTTGTGGTGGGGGTGGCCGATCGGGGGGCGGTGTGGCGTTCGTCGATGTAGTTGCCTTTGCCGCAGAGTGGGCGCCGAAGTAGCGGACACACAGCTGCGGTTTCGCGTGCCTCCCCCTCCGTCTGGCAAGGGCCAGCCACCTCCCCCTGGCGGGGGAGGATTAGTGGGATCGGGCGGGCGGCGGGCTCAACTTGCCGCGGGGTTGCCCTATTCTCGACACCGGTACAGGCCATCGGGAATGCTTCCGACGACGAGATCGCCCGTGATGATGCTTCGATTTCTTCCGTTCTGCGCGCTGGCAGCCGCCCTCGTGCCCGTGGCTGCGCGGGCCGACCCTGCGCCGTTCGACCTGACCGGGCCGACCCTGCGCGTCGCCGTGACGCATGGGACGACGACGCTGCCGATCGCGCGGGTGCCCAAGCTCGCGACCGGCGACCGCGTGTCGATCGCGGCGGATCTGCCAACCGGCAAGAAGGACGATGGCGCGCGCTATCTGCTGGTCGCGGCATTCCTGCGGGGTGCGACCGAGCCGCCGCCGAAATCGTGGTTCTTCAAAGCCGAGACGTGGAAAGAGAAGAAGAACGCGCTCGCGTTGAAGGTGCCGGAGGGCGCGCGGCAACTTGTCGTGTTCCTGGTGCCGGAGAGCGGCGGGTTCGATGCGGTCGTGTCGGCGGTGCGCAAGCAGCCGGGAGCGTTCGTGCGCGCGGTGCAGGATCTCGACCAGGCGTCGCTCGATCGCGCGCGGCTCGATGCGTTTCTCGACGGGATCCATGCGCTGGAGCGGACGCGGCCCGAGCGGATCGAGGCGGTGTCGCCGTTGCTGTCGCGCAGTCTGGCAATCAAGCTGAAGGCGGAATGCCTCGATCTGGCGGCGGATCTGCAAGCCTCCTGCCTGACGCAAAGCCGCGATTCGCTGGTGCTGGCGGATGGGCAGAGTTCGACGCTGGCGGATACGCTGGTGGGTGCGCCGACCGATCTGGCATTGCAGTTGAGCGCGACGCCGGAGGGCGGGCTTGGGTATTACAGCCCGTATATCGGCGTGGTGCGCGATCTTGCGAAGATCTTCGGCGCGTTCCAGTCGACGCAGTTCCGGTATATTCCGGCGCTGGCGCGGGCGCATGACGATCGGCTGGCGCTGTTGCTGAATGCGGCGCCGTCGTTTGCGAGCCCGAAATCGGTGATGGTGGTCGCGATGCCGGTGATCGAGACGGGCGCGCCGCAGACTCCGACGATGCGGCGGGCGGAGGCGGACCGACTGGTCTGTGCGGCGCGGCCCGACCTGGTTCTGCCGGTCGAGGGGGCGCCGCTGATCTATGCGACGAAGTTTGCGCACGACATGAGCTTGCGCGTGACGACGCCGCAGGGTGGCGTGGTCGAACTGCCGGTGCAGGCGGATGCCGAGCGTGGCGGGTATGTGCTCGATCAGGTCGGCATGCGGACCGCCGGGCTTGGCAGCGTGACCGATGCGACGTTGCATGGCCGCTGGGGGTTCACGCCGTTCGACGGGCCGCGGTTTCGGTTGCAGGTGCCGCGCGCCGGTGGATGGACGATGGTCGATACCGATCCCGAGAGCCTGGTCGTGGGCCGCGACAATGCGGTGGCGCTGGCCGGGCCGACGCCGAGTTGCGTTGAGGCGGTGACGCTGGTGAGCGATGCGGGTCAGGTGCCGCTCGCGTGGACGACGACGGGGGATCGGATCGGGCTGACCCTGCCGCTGGCGAAGACCGCGCCGGGGAAACTGTCGCTGCTGGTGAAGCAATATGGCGTCGAGGCGCCGGACAAAATCGCGCTGACCGCGCTCGCCGAGGCGGGGCGGATCGATGGCCTGACGCTCTACGCGGGCGATACTGCGGGGACGCTGGCGGGGACGCGGCTGGATCTGGTGGCGTCGATGACCGTGGACGGCGTGGCGTTCAAGCCGGGTGAGGTCGTGCGGGCCGACAAGGTGGATCGGCTGGGGTTGGTCGCGGATACGGCGCCGGCGTTTGCGGCGGGTCAGGCGAAGACGGCGCTTGTCACGTTGACGGATGGGCGAAAGCGGTCGGTGAAGTTCGTCGTCGCGGCGGCGCGGCCGAAGGCGACGCTGATCGCGAAGAGCGTTGCGGTGGCCCCCTCCCCCGGGCTTCCCATCGTGCTGGTCGGGGATACGGCGATCGCGCAGGATGCCCGACTGACGTTTTCGCTGCGCGCCGAGGGTACGCGGTTTTCCGCTGGCGATAGCGTCGAGATCGCGACGGCGGACGGGAAGACGACCACGAGTGTTTCGTCGGGGCGCGGGTTGACCGTGCAGGACGATCGGATCGCAGTGGCGACGGTCGAGCCGGGCAAGGCGCTTGGGGTTTCGGCGCATGGGCCGCTCAAGTGGCGACTGGTGCAGAATGGGGTCGCGGGCGACTGGGTGCCGTTGACGACCCTGGTACGCGTGCCGGGTGTTACCGGGGTGACCTGTGCGGAGGCTTGCACGCTGGCGGGGACGGATCTCTTTTTGATCGAGTCGGTGGCGGCGAATGCGGGGTTTGCGGAGGCGGCTCTGGTGCCGGAGGGGTTTACCGGGGGGGCGTTTGCGGTGCCGAAACCGGTTGGGGGGATGCTGTATCTGCGGTTGCGGGATGATCCAGGGGTGACGGCTACGGTGGCGGTGAAGAGCTAGCGTCCCACCCTGCGATCCTCCCCCGTCAGGGGGAGGTGGCTGGCTCTTGCCAGGCGGAGGGGGAGGTAAGCGAAACCGCCGCTCCGTGTCCTCCCCCTCCGT
>NZ_JACONT010000039.1 GCF_014358075.1 Sphingomonas albertensis
GGCTGGCAACCTGAGCCGCACGAGCAGGCCACCGAGATCCTCGCTCTCTTCCAGCGCCACCGTCCCCTCGTAAATCTCCGCGACGTCCCGCACGATCGCCAGCCCCAGCCCAGTCCCCGGCTTCCCCGTATCCAGCCGTACGCCGCGATCGAAGATGCGGACGCGCTCCTCCTCCGGAATACCGACGCCGTCGTCCTCGACCAGGAACTCGACGAAACCCGACTGCGCACCGACCGTGACGAATACGCTGCCGCCGCCGTATTTCGCCGCGTTCTCGATCAGGTTGCCGAGCATCTCATCCAGATCCTGCCGCTCGACATGGACCTGCAACCCACGCGGCCCGGTGACGTCGATCCGGACATGCCGGTACAGCCGCCCAACCGCACGCTCGACCGATTCGAGGCTCGGCCACACATCCGCGCGGCTGTGCGCGGAACCGCGCCGCCCGACCGCGCGCGCGCGCGCGAGGTGGTGATCCACCTGCCGGCGCATCGTCCGGGCTTCCCGGATCACTGTATCGGCGAGGTCGTCGGACTGCGCGGTGGCGGCGTTCATGATGACCGTCAGCGGCGTCTTCAGCGCATGCGCGAGGTTGCCGGCGTGACGCCGCGCCTCCTCAGCCTGGCGTTCGTTATGCTCGATCAGCGCGTTCAGTTCCTCGACCATCGGCGCGACCTCGACCGGCATCGCGCTCGACACGCGGTTCGAGTGACCGGCACGCATCCGGGCGATTTCCTCGCGTACGCGGCGCAGCGGCCAAAGCCCGTAGAAGGTCTGGAGCGCCGCCAGGATAATCAGTCCGAGACCCAGCAGCGCGAAGCTGCGAACCAGTGTGCGGCGCAGGGTGGTGATCTGCGCATCGAGCCCGTCGCGGCTCTGCGCGACCTGGAACCGCCAATGCACCTTGGAGCCGGGGATGACCGCGTCGCGTTCGACGATTCGCAGCTTCTCGTCGGGAAATTGCAGGCTGTCGTAGAAATGCGCGTTGCGATCGTCGTGCGGGCTGCCGAACGCGAGCTTGCGATCCCATAGCGACCGCGACGGGAAGTCCTCGCGCCCCTTGCCGGACACCTGCCAGTAGAGACCCGAATAGGGTTCGACGAAGCGCTGGTCGGCCGCGGCATCGCGCGAGAAGATCACCTCGCCCTCTGGCCCGATCTCGGCCGAATTCAGGAGCGAGCGGAGGACATATTCGAGCTGATCGTCGAAATTGCGCGTTACCGCCTGGCTCAGCACGCGGTCGAGCGCGAACCCGCCGCCGCTGAGCAGCACGACGATCCACACCGCCGCGATGAGGATCATCCGCCGCGACAGCGAACCCTTCACGGCCGCCGGTACGCGGAGCGGCGTCTCTGTTAGCGGCGGCGTTTCCATCGTGGGACGATCAGGCGTCCGGATCTTCGAGGCTGTAGCCGAGGCCGCGGATCGTCGTGATCACGTCCTGGCCGAGCTTCTTGCGGATGCGCGTCACGAACACCTCGATCGTGTTCGAATCGCGATCGAAATCCTGGTCGTAGATATGCTCGATCAGCTCGGTACGGCTGACGACCTTGCCCTTGTGATGGAGCAGGTAGCTGAGAAGCTTGTATTCCTGCGCGGTCAGCTTGACCGGCTCGCCAGCGCGCGTGACCTTGCCGCTGCGCGTGTCGAGGCGGATGTCGCCCGCGGTCAGCTCGGACGAGGCATTGCCCGACGCACGACGGATCAGCGCGCGCAGGCGGGCGATCAACTCCTCGCTCTGGAACGGCTTGGCGACGTAATCGTCCGCGCCCGCATCGAGGCCTGCGACCTTGTCGGACCAGCTGTCGCGCGCGGTCAGGACTAGCACGGGCATCGTCTTGCCCTCCTTGCGCCAGCGATCGAGCACCGTCAGCCCGTCAATCTCCGGCAGGCCGAGATCGAGCACGACCGCATCGTAATTCTCGGTCGAGCCAAGGAAATGCCCCTCCTCGCCATCGACCGCGAGATCGATCGCATAGCCGGCCCCCTCCAGGGTATTCTTCAATTGCTGGCCGAGATTCGGCTCGTCCTCGACGATCAGAACGCGCATGATTATCCTCTCGAATTGGGGTTTTCAGGGACCGGTGCGGCCGACGATCTGGCCGTTGCGGCCATCGACGTCGACCCAGATGACGGTTCCATCGCGCAGGAATTTCAGCGTGTAAATGGCGCTGCCCGAATCATAGTCGGAGCCGAGATACTGCGCGCCCTTCATCGTCGGGATCACGCGCGACTCGATCTCGCGCAGGGACGGGGCACCGGTCCGGCGCGCCTGCAATGCCGACATCTGATCGCTGCGACGCTGTGGAGGGTCGCCCGCCAGCATCGGTGCGGCACCCATCAGCAAAGGCGCCGCGGCCAAGGTCGCAAGAAATAGCAACATCTTCATGGCCGTGGCATAGGGCCCCGGCATTGAACAGCCTGTGAATGATCGCGACAGGCGCGCGACAGCACGAAGCGCGCGAGGTGTAACTTGCCTGCATCACTTCGCCCCCCTACGTGGCGCGAACATGGCAGCACCAATCTTAGCATTCGAAGGCCTCGGGCTCGTCCAGGGCTCCGGCTGGCTCTTTCGCAACCTCGATATCCACATTGGCCCGCGCGATCGCCTTGCGCTGATCGGCCGCAACGGCGCCGGCAAGACGACCCTGCTCAAACTGCTCGGCGGCAGCGTGATCGCCGACGAGGGGCGCAGGACGATCGTCCCCGGCACCCGCGTCGTGATCCTGGAGCAAGAGCCCGACCTCCGCGGCTTCGCAACCCTTCGCGATTACGTGATGGCGGGCGACGATGCGCCGGTAAACTACGAGGCGGATTCGATCGCGGATCAGCTCGGCATCGACCTGTCGCGCGAGGCGGCCTCTGCCTCGGGCGGCGAGCGGCGTCGCGCTGCGATCGTCCGGGCGCTATCGCAGGATCCCGACGTGCTGCTGCTCGACGAGCCGACCAACCATCTCGACATCGGCGCGATCGAATGGATCGAGGACTGGCTCAAGCGCTTCCGCGGTGCGTTCGTCGTCATCAGCCATGACCGTACCTTCCTGACCCGGCTCACCAAGCAGACCTTGTGGCTCGATCGCGGCGCGATCCGGCGTGCGGAGATCGGTTTCGGTGGGTTCGAGGCATGGACCGAGCAGGTCTATGCCGAGGAACAGCGCCAGGCCGAAAAGCTCGATGCGCGCCTCAAGCTGGAGGAGCATTGGCTGCTCCGCGGCGTCACCGGGCGGCGCAAGCGCAACCAGGGCCGCCTGACCAAGCTGCACGAGATGCGCGCCGAACGCGCGTCGATGATCGGGCCGCAGGGCTCGGCGAACCTGACCACGAGCAGCGACGATACCAAGTCGAAGGTCGTGATCGACGCGAAGAACGTCACCAAGGCGTATGGCGACCGCACGATCATCGGCGACCTGACGCTCCGGGTCACACGCGGCGACCGCATCGGCATCGTCGGTCGCAACGGCGCGGGCAAGTCGACTCTGCTGAAGCTGCTGACCGGCGAGATCGAGCCCGACAGCGGCACGATCAAGCTGGCAAAGACGCTCGACGCGGTGGTGATCGACCAGCAGCGCAGCCTGATGGCGCCCGAGAAGACGGTCCGCGAAGTCGTCGTCGATGGCGGCGAGTGGATCGACGTGCTCGGCGTGCGCAAGCATATCCACGGGTATCTGAAGGACTTCCTGTTCGATCCGAATATGGTCGACGCGAAGATCGGCTCGCTGTCGGGTGGCGAGCGCTCGCGGCTGCTGCTGGCGCGCGAGTTCGCCAAGCCGTCGAACCTGCTGGTGCTCGACGAGCCGACCAACGACCTCGATCTCGAAACGCTCGACCTGTTGCAGGAAGTGATCGGCGATTACGACGGCACCGTGCTGATCGTGAGCCACGATCGCGACTTCCTCGATCGCACCGTGACGATCACGCTCGGGCTCGACGGCTCGGGCACGGTCGACGTCGTCGCCGGCGGGTATGAGGATTGGGAAAAGCGTCGCGTGTCGACGACGACCGGCAAGCGCGCGTCGAAGAAGGTCTCCGCCACCGCCCCGGTCGCAGCCGCCCCCCGTGCTAAACTGACCTACAAGGACCAGCGCGATTACGAACTGCTGCCCAAGCGGATCGAGGAACTCGACGCGCAGATGGCAGCCGACGCAGTCAAGCTCGCCAAGCCCGATCTGTACATGCGCGACCATGCGACATTCGCGAAACTGACGGCAGCGATCGAGGCCGCACGCGCGGAGAAGGACGCGGCTGAGTTGCGCTGGCTCGAACTTGCGGAAATGGTCGACGGAGCTTCTTGACCTAGATTTAGCTGGACTTTTGCATCGTTGCTAAATACGGGAACCAGCGTGTGATTGCTGCGTTGCGGCAGTTCGGTTCGTTTATTCTGGAGATGTTTATGAAGCTCAAGGCCCTTACCGGCAGCGCACTCGCTGTCGCAATGATGACCACCTCGGTTGCAGCGTCGGCTGCTCCTGCTTCGACCGTCCGCGCCGGTTCGGTGACGTCGAACAACAGCGAAGCAGCTAGCGGTGGCGTGATCGCTGCTCTGATCGCTGCCGGTGTGGTCGCAATCGGCGTCATTGCTATCGTCAAGGACGATAACAACGACGATTCGGACAGCAACTAAGCGTTTCGGGCCGACGTGTGATGCGTCGGCCCATTCGTTTCGCGGCTAGAGCGGCTTCCCAGCCCGGCCTGCGAGATCGACGATAAACTGCCATGCCACGCGCCCCGATCGGCTGCCACGGCGTGTTGCCCACCCTATCGCATCGCTAGGCTCGAACGACAGATCGTTCGCCTTCGCATAGGCCGCGACGATCGCGATATACCCTTCCTGATCCAGCGCATGGAAACCGAGGCTGAGACCGAACCGGTCTGCCAAGGCGAGATGGTCGTCGGCTGAATCGCGGGGATTGATCGCGCTTTCCTGTTCGGCGATGTCGCGCGGCGCCAGGTGACGACGGTTCGCGGTTACCACCAGCCGGATATTCGCCGGCCTTGGTTCTGCGCCACCCTCCAACATCGATCGCAACGTCCGCGCGTCGGCGGGAACGTCGAACCCCAGATCGTCGACGAACACCACGAACGCTCGGTCGACTTGCGCCAGCGTCGCGAACAGGGTCGGCAGGGCGGTCAGATCCGACACCTCGATCAGCGCGATATCGCCAACACGCGGCGCGGTGTCCCGGTTTTCCGCCTGGACCGCCGCAACCGCGCTTTTGACCAGCGCGGACTTGCCGGTCCCCCGCGCGCCCCACAGCAGCACGTCTTGCGCGGCATAGCCTGCCGCCAGATGACGCAGATTGGCGATCAGCGCCGCCTTCTGTCGATCGACGCCGATCAGCATGGCGAGCGGGAGCGGCGCGAAGCTGCGGACCGGCGCCAATGCGCCGTTGCGCCAGGCATAGGCCGGATCCGCCAGCGGGTCGGCGGCAGGCGGCGGTGGCGGCGACAGGCGCTCGAGGGCGGCGGCGATGCGCTCCAGGGGATCGGTCATGTCGCCGCTATTGGCGGGCGTATCCCGTCGAGACAAGCGGTCAGCGCAGCGCGGTCAGATGGCCGGCGATCGTGACGTCGCCGGGCGCGAGGCGCGATGCCTTTACCAGCAGCTGTCGCGCACCTGCGGCATCGCCGTTCGCGGCCAGCGCAACGCCGTACGCATCGGCCGCAGCCGCGTTCATCGGCGACATCGCGTAAGCCGCGCGGCCGTAGCGCACCGCGATCGCGCCATCGCCATCGCGATCGTAATCGCCATCACCACCGTCATCGCTGCCGCCGCCTGCATAGGCCAGCGCCAGATCGGTCAGCACGCCCCCATCGCGATTGCCGACACGGCGGCGCACGCCTTCGAGCGTCTCGATCGCCGCATTCCACGCGCCCGATTCGACCTGCCAATGGCCGAGCAGGCGCTGGCCTGCCAAACTCTGCGGGTTCTGCGAAAGATACAGCGCGAGCGCGGTCGCTGCGTCCTCGGTCTGGCCGCTCCGTCCCAGCGCATCGACGAGCCGGAGCATCGTCGGCTCGTCGAACGACAGGTCCGCGGCTCGGGCATAGGCGGTGGCCGCTTCCGGATAGCGCCCTGCCGCGACCAGCGTATCGCCCAGCGCGAGCTGAGCGGCGGGCGCACCGGGACCGGCCTGCACCAAGGAGCGAGCGCGAGCGATCGCCCCGGCGGTGTCGCCGCTTGCGACCTGTGCGCGGATCACCCCGAGCACATAGGTCGGGTCGCCGGCCGAAGCGTCCGCGCTGGCCATGAGTGCGCCGATCGCGTCGTCGGTCGCAAAGACGGACGCCGGTGCGATCGGCCCCGCCGCCGCGCGGTCGAGGAATCGTGCCGCCATCGCCCGGTCTCCCGCGACCTCGAACGCGCGCGCGATCAGCGTCAGCGAGTAACTGTCGGCATCGGATCGCAACCCGATCGGCCGCAGGGTATCGAGCGCACCGCGCCGATCGCCAAGCCGTAGCAACGCCGCGCCGAGCAACCGCCGGGCGACGATGTTGAGCGGCTGAATCGCAACCAGCTGACGCCAGGCGGTCGCGGCCTGTTCGAACTTGCCCTGGGTATAATCGAGGCTTCCGGACAGCAGCAGCGTACCCGGCAGGCCGCCGATCCCACCGCCCGTGCGACGCAACAAGGACCGCGCGAGATCGATCCGTCCGGCTCGCGCGGCGAGCACGGCCTGCAGATACAACGCCTGCGGACTGCCCGGCCGCGCCAGCAGCGCGCTTCGCGTCGCCGCCAGCATCTCGGCGTTGCGCCCCGCATCGCCGAGCGTCGCGGCATATTCGATCAGCGCCGGATGATAATAGGCATCCTGCCGCAACGCCGCCTCGAACCAGGGAAGCGCCGCGATCAGGCCATAGCGGCTGCGGATCACCTCGCCTTGCAGCGTCAGTGCAGCAGGTTCGCGCGGTGCCAGCGCGACCGCACGCGTCGCCGCGACTGACGCGCCACCGACATCGCCCGCAGTCAGGCGGATACGCCCAAGATCGGTCCACGCCGCCGCATCGCGAGGACTGCGCCCCAGCACAGACTGGAGGATCGCGCGCGCACCGACACCATCGCCCTGCGACGCAAGCGCACGCGCATGGATACGGTCGCCATAATCGGCATAGCGGGGCCGCGCCGCCGCGACCTCGTCGATCGCGCCGTCGGGATCGCCCTGCAAAAGACGAGCATGCGCCTCGAGCTGATGGAGACGGGCGGCGGGCACCCCCGCGTCGATCGCCCGCGCGATCTCGGCTTCCGCCGCGAGACCGTCGCCGAGTTCGAGATAGGCGCGCGCCAGCACGGCATGCGCGATCGCCCATTTCGGTGCCGCCTTGATCGCGGCCTGCGCATTGCTCCGCGCCGCGCTGTAATTGCCGTCTTCGAGCGTCGTCAGGCTCACGGCGAGAAGGCGCCGCGCATCGGGCCGCGGTGGGCGCATCGCCAAGGCCACGCCGATCCCGACGATGACCAGGCACAGCACGCAGATCGCCAGCAGCCGCGCGCGTTCGCCCGAGATCGCCGCGGGTAATGTCAGACCCCGGGACAGCGGCCGCCGTCGCTTGCGCCGTCGCAGCATGGGATAGCGTGCGTCAGGCATGGAGGTCGTAGCTCTTCAGCAGATCGTACAGCGTCGGCCGGCTGATCCCGAGCAAGCGCGATGCGCCGGAGATATTGCCGTCCGCCCGCGCCAGCGCCTGGCGGATCGCTTTCCGGTCGGCGAGTTCGCGGGCGGCACGCAGGTTGAGCGCGGAGGCGTCCTCCGCTTTGCCATCGAGGTCGAGATCGGTCGCGGTGACCAGCTTGCCGTCGGCCATGATCACCGCACGCTTGATCCGGTTCTCCAGCTCGCGCACATTGCCCGGCCAGCCCCAGCCATCGATCGCAGCGCGCGCGTCGGGAGCAAGGCCGGTGACCACGGGGTTCATCGACGCGGCGTAGCGCGTGACGAAGTGGCGCGCGAGCAATACCGCGTCGCCGGTCCTATCGGCCAGCGCCGGGATCCGCACGACGATCTCCGCGAGGCGATAATACAGGTCTTCGCGAAACCGCCCGTCGGCGACCATACCGTCGACATTCTGGTGGGTCGCGCAGACGATCCGCGTGTCGACCGGGATCGTTTTCCGTCCGCCGACGCGTTCGATCACGCGCTCCTGGAGAAAGCGCAACAGCTTCACCTGGAGCGCGAGCGGCACGTCGCCGATCTCGTCGAGGAACAGCGTGCCGCCGGCGGCCTGTTCGATCTTGCCCTCGGTCGTCTTCACGGCCCCCGTGAAGGCGCCCTTTTCGTGACCGAACAGCTCGCTTTCGAGCAGGGTCTCGGGGATCGCCGCGCAGTTGATCGCGACGAAATTGCCGCGCGACCGCGGCGACGCGTCATGCAGGCCCCGCGCGAGCAGTTCCTTGCCGGTGCCGCTCGCACCAAGCAGCATCACCGAGACGTTGGCCGGTGCGACCCGTTCCAGCGTGCGCGTAACCGTCGCCATTTCGGGTGAGGCGCTGATCAGCCCGCCGAAACCGCCCGCATCGATACGCGCGGCAAGGCGGCGGTTCTCCGCCTCCAGCGCATGGACATGAAACGCGCGGCTGACGATCAGGCCGAGCGCGTCGATATCGATCGGCTTGGCGTAGAAATCCCAGGCGCCGTCGGCGATCGCCTGCAGCGCACTTTCGCGTGCGCCGTGCCCCGAGGCGACGATCACCTTGGTATCGGGCTTCATCGCGAGGATATCGCGCAGGGTGGCGAACCCTTCGGTGACGCCGTCCGGGTCGGGCGGAAGGCCGAGGTCGAGCGTGACGACGGCGGGCTCATGCGCGCGGATCGCATCCAGCGCCTGTGTCCGATCGCTGGCGACAACGATCTCATATCCTTCATACGCCCAGCGAAGCTGACGCTGAAGCCCAACATCGTCCTCGACGATCAGCAGGACGGGGCGGTCCTTGTCGCTCATGCCGCCTCCTCCAGCGATGCGGCGGCAGCAGCGACGGGGGCAGCGACGGCGGGAAGCAGGATGCGGAAGCGCGTGCCCTCGCCTTCGCGGCTGACGACCTCGAGCGAGCCACCCATCGCGTGCACCAATTGTCGCGCCTCGAACGCGCCGATGCCGAATCCCGCGGGCTTCGACGACACGAACGGGCGGAAGAGCTGGTCGCGAACGAAGCCCGGCGTCATGCCGCAACCGTGATCGATGACGTCGATCGCCACCCGGTCGCCGATCGTTTCCACCGACAGCAGGATCGGATCGTCCGCGCCGCAGGCCTCAACCGCGTTCTGGACGAGCTGGCCGAGTACCTGTTCGAGTCGGGCAGCATGTCCCAGCGCGCTGACCGAGCCACCGCGCGTGACGATCGGATGCTGGGCCTGGCGAGCAGTCGCGACGCGCGCAACGATCACGGTCACGTCGAGCGGCTGGAGGGGCTCGCCGCGGACGGGGCCGTGCTGCGAAAGGCGGGCGAGCAGCGCGTTCATGCGATCGGACGAGTCCTTGAGGGTCGCGACCATGTCGACGCGGAAATCGGGGTTGTCGGCATGGCGTTCGGCGTTGCGCGCCACGAGTGTCAGCTGGCTGACGAGGTTCTTGATGTCGTGCAGAATGAACGCGAAGCGGCGGTTGAACTCGTCGAACCGTGCCGCATCCGCCAGTGCCGCATGCGCGCGATCTTCCGCGAGATAGCTTGCCGCCTGCCGCCCCGCGACCCGGAGCAGGTCGAAATCCTCCCAGTCGAGCGCGCGGTCCACCGGCGGGCGAGCCAGCACGATCGCACCGACCAGCGCGCCACCATGGACCAGGGGGACGATCGCCCAGGCTTCGGTGCATTCCCGGAGCCACGCGGGTACGCTCGCCAAGTCTTCGGCGGATGCGGTGCCCGCGCGGACCGGGTCGAGTTCGACGATCCGGGCGTCGCGCGCGAGGTAAGCGGCAAGTGCGTCGTCATGCGGTCCATCGGCCGTGCCGAGCCAGTTCCACGCAGTGCCCAGCCCTAGCGATATGCCATCGGCCACCAGCAACAGGCCACCTGGTGAATCGGTCAGATCGGCGATCGACTTCACCACGCGGATATCGAGCGTCTCGGCACCGACGCCCGGCTTGCCGAGCGTATCGGTAAAGCGCTGCCACTCGGCGCGGTAGTCATAGCGGTGACGGAAGAGGTGCTTGGCGATCTTCACCTTGGTCCAGGCGCGCAACCACGGCGTCGACAGCAGCGCCAACATGCTCGCGGTCGCACCGAACACGATCGCGGCCTGCACAGCGCGCGCGTGCGAGCCTGCGTAGCCGGCGACGATGTGGCTCGCGAGCGCGGTGATACCGGCGTAGAGGATCAGCGCGACCGCCGACAGCGCGCGCACCGCGATCGGCCGCGACAGCGCCAGCGTCCAGTCGCCGCTGCGATGCACGCCGACCACCAGCAGCGCGGCCGCGCCACTCATCACGGCGCCGTTCGCGACGATCGTCAGCGTGGTCCAGCGCGCATCGAAATAGACCGCTCCCGAGACGATCAGGTCGGCGCCCCACATTGCGGCAAGCGCGAGCAGTACGAGGCGAATGCCGCCACGCGAGGCCGGCGCCGCCTGATAGAGGTGATGCACCAGCACGAGGCTGCTGACCGCCCCCATCATCCGCAACACGGTCCGCGCGGATGCCAGTGCGGCGAGCGCGTCGGCGTCCAGCCCCATCCGCTCGACGATGGCCAGCAGTGCGGCGGTCCCGGCTAACGCCATGACGACGAAATAGACCGCCCCCAGCGCATAATTGCCCGCTCGATCGCGCCGGACCAACGCGAGCATGAAACCAAGCCACGCTATGTCACGCACGCACGCGGCGATCCGCGCCGCGACGTCGCGCGAGTCGATCCCGGCGACCGCAAGCGCCCACAGGCTGGTCGTCACCAACGCGAATACGAACGCGGCGTGCGGCCAATGCCCGCCGGGCCGCCGCAATTGCGCCAACGCCAGCGCGCCGAACAGCAGCGCCGCGAGCGCGTGGCTCCACAGGACCAGCGTCGTGATCATGTCATGACCATCGCGACGATCATCGCGCGCCCGCCGGCCACAGCACGACGCGCAAGGTCTGCAAAAGGATCAGCATGTCGAGGAACGGCGAGTAGTTCTTCGCGTAATACAGGTCGTATTCGAGCTTGTGCCGAGCATCCTCGATCGACGCGCCATAGGGGTAGTTGATCTGCGCCCAGCCGGTGATCCCCGGCTTCACCATGTGGCGTTCGGCGTAGAAGGGCAGCTGTTGCTCGAGCTGTTCGACGAATTGCGGGCGCTCGGGACGCGGGCCAACGAAGCTCATCTCGCCCTTCAGCACGGTCCAGGTCTGCGGCAGTTCATCGATCCGCACCTTGCGGATGAACCGCCCGATCCGGGTGATCCGCGGATCGTCCTCCGCCGCCCACACCGCCGTCCCCGCAACCTCGGCGTCCTGCCGCATCGAGCGCAGCTTCAGGATATCGAAACCCTCATGGTACAGCCCGACGCGACGCTGGCGATAGAAAGCGGGGCCCTTCGACTCGAGCTTGATCGCGATCGCGGTGAGCAGGATGATCGGCAGCGTGATTGCGAGCAGAAGCCCGCTTGCGACGATGTCGAACGCGCGTTTGAACACGCTCGACAGCATCCGGCTCGACGCGAACCCATCCGAGAAGATCAGCCAGGACGGGTTGACGCTCTTCAGGTCGATGCGACCGGTCTCGCGTTCGAGAAAGCTCGATATCTCGCTGACCTGGACACCGGTCGTGCGGACACGCAGCAGATCCTTCATCGGCAGCGCGTTGCGCCGTTCGTCGAGCGCGAGGATGACCTCGCTCGCATTCTGGTCGACGATGTGCACCGCAAGGTTCGGGATGTCCGCCCGCGGCATGGCATCGGGCACGACCGGGTTCGCCTCACCCATCCATACGAAGCCGGCCACGACGAAATTGATCCCAGGCTGTCGCGACAGGTCGAGGATCTGCGCGGCACGCTTGCCCGCCCCCAGGACGATGATACGGCGCTTGAACGTCTCGCCGCCGAGCGTCTTGCCGAGCAGCGCGCGCACCGTGACCAGCAACACCGTCGCGATGACCGTCGAATAGAGCAGGTTCGAGCGCCAGAAGGTCAGCGCCGGCACCAGGAAGAAGATCAGCGACAGGAACATCACGCCGAGCGCCAGCGCCACCGCCAGACGCGCGGCGGCAAAGCGCAGCGACAGGAACGACGCCACGCCATAGGCACCGACCGCGACCAGCGACACCTGCAACGCGATGGCAAACGTCAGCAGCTGCGCGATCCGCGTGTCGATCGGCTCGACGATCATGCCGATCTGGTGCGCGCGCACGACCCAGCCGATCTCCGCCGACACAATCAGCAGAATCAGGTCGACCAGCCCCAACAGCAGGACGGTATGCGGCACATAGTGTTTGAAAAGGCGTATCATGATCCGCTATCCCGACACATCGGTGTAAATGCTACCGACACCCGAACGCCACGTCTCGCAGCAAAACCCCAAAAAAGGCTGAAGATGACGCATCCAATTGGATCATTCGACGATTGGCACGCGTGACCGCTTCGCTATAGCTCGGCGCCACCTGGAGGATTCATGACCGCACGTAAGATCGTTCCCGTTATTCTGTCAGGCGGCTCCGGCACTCGCCTTTGGCCGATGTCCCGGCCCGAGATGCCCAAGCAGATGCTGGCGCTGACGGCGAACGAGACGATGCTCCAGTTGACCGCGGGTCGCGCGCAGGGCGAACGCTATGCTGCGCCGATCGTTGTCGCCAATGCGCGCCACGCCGATCTGGTCGAGCAGCAGCTCGCCGACGCGGGCGCGACGCCGCAGGCACTGATCCTCGAGCCGGCCGGTCGCAATACCGCGCCCGCCATCGCACTGGCCGCCATCGCCGCGGGCGGCGGCGGCGACGCCTTGCTTGTCATGCCGTCCGACCATGTCATCGGCGACGTCGCCGCGTTCCATGCAGCGATCGAGGCGGCGATGCCGCTGGTCGCACAAGGCTGGCTCGTCACTTTCGGGATTGCGCCGGACTCGCCCGAGACCGGCTATGGCTGGATTCAGATCGGTGACGAGCTGAAACCAGGCGTCAACCGGGTCGCGCGGTTCGTCGAGAAGCCGCCGCTCGACAAGGCGCAGTCGATGCTGGCCAGCGGCGACCATGCCTGGAACGGCGGCATCTTCCTGTTCCTCGCCGACGCCTATCTCGAGGCGCTGGCGCAGTTCGATCCAGGCATCCTGACGGCCACCCAGGAAGCGATGGACAAGGCGCGGACCGAGGGCACGCGGATCTATCCCGACGCGGTCGCCTTCGCCGCCTCGCCCGACGATTCGATCGATTACGCGGTCATGGAAAAGGCCGACCGGGTCGCGGTGGTGCCGGTCGACATGGGCTGGAACGACGTCGGCAGCTGGGATGCGCTCCACGCGATCAGCGACACCGACAGCGACGGCAACGCGCATCGCAGCCAAGGCGACGGTGCCGTGCTCGCGATCGATACCAGAAACTGCTTCGTCCGCAGCGACGGCGTCCGCGTTTCGCTGGTCGGGGTCGAGGATCTGATCGTGGTTGCCAGCGGCAACGACGTGTTGATCATGCCGCGCGGCCGCAGCCAGGAGGTCAAGAAGCTGATCGAAGCGATGAAGGCCACGTCGGCCGGCTGACGGCCAAGCTTAATTGGTTCGAGCGTGTCCGAGATGCGACCCGAGCCAGCGGGCCCAAGCCAGCGACTAACGTTCCTTCCGGGTCTTGGGGACCTGCGATAGACGCGTGAGCAGCGTCGGAATGTCATCCGTGATCATCGTGTCTGTCGGCGTTTGCCACGACGATCGCAGCGCTTCGCCGACGATGTGCAATCGCGTGTCTGACGCACGCCTGGGTGTCTCGTCGTGCACGGGAAAGCCTTGGTTACGCATAAGAGCCCAGCGCGTCCGTCGGGGGGGGCGATGACGCCGCCGGGCTCTCCCATCAAACCTATGATCACCGAACCGGTTCCGCTGCGCGCGCGGTAAATTTGGTCGCGAAAAATCGTATCCGTTCGCCTCTGGTCGTATGGATGCGCCATGGCCTAGAAAGACCAACAGTTTACGGGAGAGTTCATCATGGATCGTCGCCAGTTCCTCGCATCGGGGAGCGTCGCCGCGCTTGCCACTACCGTGTTGCCGTCCAGCGTGTTCGCGCAGTCGACCAGCGACACCGCGCTCAATGCGGAGTTCGAGCGGATCTTCCAGAAGAGCGTCGCGCGGTCGCCCGAGCTGGCGACCTCGCTCGGCCTCGACAAGGGCCCGCTCGCCGGCCTCAAGAGCCAGCTCTCGCCGCGGACGCCCGAAAAGCGCGCACGCGACGTTGCCGAGACCAAGGCGTCGATCGCGAGCCTTGCGCGCTATGACGGCGCTGGCCTGTCGCCGGCCGCCAAGCTGAACCTCGAAGTGGTGCGCTATTCGCTGAACACGCAGATCGCCGCGCCCGAGAAATTCGGCATGGACAGCCCGATCCGCCCCTACCGGATCTTCCAGCAGGGCGGCGCCTATTTCCAGGTGCCCGATTTCCTCAACACCGCACACACGATCAACGCGATGCCCGACGCAGAGGCGTATCTGTCGCGGCTCGACCAGTTCGGCACGGTACTCGACCAGGAAAGCGCGATGCAGCAGGCGGAGGCCGCGCGTGGCCTGCTCGCGCCCGCTTGGTCGCTCGACCTGACGCTGGGCCAAATGCGGAAGCTGCGCGGTCAGCCGGCGGCGACGTCGAGCATCGTCCAGTCGCTGGTCAAGCGCGCCGCGGCCAAGGGCATCGGCGGCGACTGGCAGGCGCGTGCGTCGAAGATCGTCGACGACAAGGTCTATCCTGCCCTCGACCGCCAGATCGCGCTGATGGAACGCCTCAAGCCGACCACCAAGCCCGGCGACGGGATCTGGCGCGTGCCGAACGGCGACGCGATCTACGCGATGGCGCTCAACCAGGCGACGACGACGACCTTGAGCCCCGACGAGGTCCACCGCATCGGCCTGGCGCAGGTCGCGGAGATCACCGCGCAGCTCGACACGATCCTCAAGTCGCAAGGGTTCACGACCGGCACCGTCGGCGAGCGGCTGGCCAAGCTGAACGTCATGCCCGATCAGCTCTACGCCAATACTGCCGCGGGTCGCACCGAGCTGATCGCGGGGCTGAACGACAGCGTGAAAGCGATGTACGCCAAGCTGCCCCAGGCCTTCTCGGAGGTGCCGACGCAGCCGCTCGAAATCCGTGCGGTGCCGGTGGAGATCCAGGACGGCGCCTCGAACGGCTATTACAACCGCGCCTCGCTCGATGGCAGCCGCCCGGCGATCTACTTCGTCAATCTGAAGGACGTCGGCGACTGGCCGAAATACACGCTGCCGTCGCTCACCTATCACGAGGGCGTACCCGGGCATCACCTGCAGATCAGCCTCGCGCAGGAATCGAAGGATATCCCGACGTTGCGGAAGATCGGCTTCTTCTCGGCCTATTCGGAAGGCTGGGCGCTGTACGCCGAGCAGTTGGCGGACGAACTCGGCGCCTATGCCTCGCCGCTGGAACGCGCGGGCTATCTCCAGTCTTTCCTGTTCCGCGCGACGCGCCTGGTGGTCGATACGGGTATCCACGCCAAGCAGTGGAGCCGCGAGAAGGCGACCGACTACATGGTCGCGACGACCGGCTTTGCACGGCCGCGGACGCAGCGCGAGGTGGAGCGATACTGCACGCAGGCCGGGCAGGCCTGCAGCTACAAGGTCGGGCACATGGCGTGGACGCGGGCTCGGGTGAAGGCGAAGGCGGCGCTCGGCGACCGGTTCGACCTGAAGCAGTTCCACGACATCCTCAAGGAGGGCGCGATGCCGCTGACGATCCTGGAACGCCGCGTCGATGAGCGGATCGCGGCGATCCGGGCGCGGGGGTAAATCGGCGTGAAGGCGGCGATCATCGGGCTGGCAATGATGCTGTCGGGGGCGGGCACCCCCGGCAATGCCCCCCGGCCATCCTCGGCGGCTGCCATCCTGAAGGCCGAACTGATCGACGCGCACGCGCCCTATCCGCAGGCGCACGCGTCGACGATCGTGCAACTCACCGACGGCACCTTAATGGCGGCCTGGTTCGCCGGATCGGGCGAAGGCAATGCCGACGTCCGGATCTGGACGTCGCGTAGCAGCGGCGGGGACGGCGGATGGAGTGCGCCCGAACCGGTGGCGGCGGGCATCGGCGCTGACGGCCGCCGCCTTCCGACATGGAACCCGGTTCTGTTCCAGCCCGCTCCCGGTGACCTGCGCCTGTTCTACAAGGTCGGACCGAACCCGCGCGACTGGTGGGGGATGATGATCCGCTCGACCGATAACGGCCGTAGCTGGGGCAAGCCGGAGCGCCTGCCCGACGGCGTTCTGGGGCCGATCAAGAACAAGCCCGTCGTCCTGCGCGACGGCAGCTGGCTATCGCCGTCGAGCCGCGAGGAGGGCACCCCGGAGGCCAATCGCTGGTCGCTCCGCATGGAACTGAGCACCGATCGCGGCGCGCATTGGACGGTCGAGCCGCCGATCCCCTCGCCGATGCATATCGAGGCGATCCAGCCCAGCGTGCTCTCCTATCCCGATGGCCGGCTCGAACTGATCGCCCGCACGCGCCAGGGTGCGCTGGCGATGAGCTGGTCTAAGGATACCGGCCGAACCTGGTCGCGGCTGGCTGCGATCGATCTTCCCAACCCCAATGCCGGGACCGATGCGGTGACGCTGCGCGATGGGCGACAGTTGATCGTCTACAATCACAGCGGTCACTGGCCCGACCGTCCCGGCGACGGGCCGCGCTGGCCGCTCAATCTCGCGCTGTCCGACGATGGCGTGCGCTGGCATCCGGTGCTGACGCTGGAGAGCAAGCCGCTACCCGACGGCTATGCCTATCCCGCGGTGATCCAGACGCGCGACGGGCTGGTCCGGATCACCTACACCTATGACCGCAAACACATCAAATACGTCGTAGTCGACCCGCGCCGCCTGCGCTGATCCGGACTGAAAGCGACGTCCAGGACGTCTCAAGGTTAAGCTTTGGACGCGTGTCTCACCACGGGCTCCGTCACCCCGGACTGGTTCCGGGGTTCACCGTTCCGCGAACCAAAATCTCTCGATCGTGCGGGACCGTGGATGCCGGAACGAGCCCGGCATGACGGAGGAAAAGAGCTGACCTGGCGTCTAAAACCGAATGGCGACACCCCCAACTTGAACGGGATAACCCCCGAACCAGCCTAGCGTCCCTTCACGTCGAGCGTCTGCGCGGCCACGCGGACCGTTGCGGTCTGGACGATGTCCGCCGCGGAGGTGGCGAGCATCACCTTGTAGTCGCCGCCCGCGATCTTCCAGCCGCCGCTGGCGACGTCGAACGTCGCGAGCAGGCGCGGGTCGATCGTGACCGATACCGTCTGGCTCTTGCCCGGGGCGAGATCGACCTTGCGGAACGCGCCGAGCCGCTTGGGAGCTTCCCAGCCCGCGCCCGACACATAGACCTGCGCGACCGCCTTGCCCTGTACCGCGCCGGTGTTCTGGACGGTGAAGTCGGCCTTGATGCCCTTGCCCGCAGGCGCCGCGGTCAGGCCGGTCATCGCGAAATTGGTGTAGGATAGCCCGTAGCCGAACGGGAACAGCGGCTTGGCGCCGGTCTTGTCGAACCATTTATAGCCGACCGCGGCCCCCTCGATGTCGTAATTCCCCATCGGATGCGCATCGCGGTCAAGCTTCGGATCGCCCTCCAGCTTGGGCCGCGGGGTCTGTGCCAGCGACGCGGGGAAGGTCGCGGGGAGATGCCCCGACGGATTGACCTCGCCGGTCAGCACGCGCGCGATCGCCTCGCCGCCCGCCGTGCCCGGATACCACGTCTCCAGTACCGCACCGACCTTGCCCAGCCACGGCATCACGACCGGACCGCCGGTTTCGAGCACGACCACGGTCTTCTTGTTCGCCCCCGCGACCGCGTTGATCAGCGCGTTCTGGTTGTCGGGCAGGTTCAGATCGGGGACGTCGAACGACTCGCCGGTCCACTGCTCGCCGAACACCACGACCACGTCCGCCGTACGCGCCGCCGCAGCGGCCGCCTTCACGTCCTTGCCGTCGAGATACGTAACTGTCGCACCGGTCCGCGCCTGCAATGCCTTCATCGGCGACGACGCGTGATACGTCTTGGGCCCCGGGAAGCCGCTCGGAAACTCGTCGGGCACGATCAAGCCGTTGGTCGGCGCGTTGTGCGAATAGACCTGGCTAGAGCCGCCGCCCGACAGCACGCCGACGTCGGCATGCGCGCCGATCAGCAGGATCGACTTCGCGGTCTTGGCGATCGGCAACAATCCCGCGCTGTTCTTGAGAAGGACGATGCCCTCCTCCGCATCCGCGCGCGTCACCGCGGCATGCGCGGCATAGTCGATCTTGGTCGCCTGATCGCCGCCCACGACCGTATCGAACGCGCCAACCGAGACCATGCCCCACAGCACGCGCCGCGCCATGTCCGTCGCACGCGCTTCGCTGACATGGCCGTTGTTGACCGCCTCGCGCAGCGCATCGGCGAAATACGCCGAGCGATCGAATGCCCAGCCGGACTGCTGGTCGAGCCCGGCATTGGCCGCCTCGCTGGTCGAGTGCACCGCGCCCCAGTCGGACATGACATAGCCCTTGAAGCCCCAGTCGCGCTTCAGGACTTTGTTGAGCAACCAGTCGTTCTCGCACGCATAATGGCCGTTCACGCGGTTGTACGCGCACATCACCGAGCCGGGCTGCCCGACTTCGTTGGCGATCTCGAACGCGAGCAGATCGGACTGACGCGCGGCCTGTTCGCCGATCCGGTGATCCATCGTGAAGCGGTTCGTCTCCTGCCCGTTGAACGCGTAATGCTTCATCGTCGAGACGACGTGCTGCGACTGGATGCCCTTGATCTCGTGCCCGGTGATGATCCCGGCAAGCAGCGGATCCTCGCCGCCATATTCGAAATTGCGGCCGTTGCGCGGTTCGCGCGTCAGGTTCATCCCGCCCGCGAGCTGCACGTTGAAGCCCGACAGAAACGCCTCCCGGCCAATCATCGCGCCACCGGCCTGCGCCAGTTCCGGGTTCCAGGTCGACGCGGTCGCGATCCCCGACGGCAGAGAGGTGCGCAGGCGAGGCGTCGGCCCGCGCTGGCTGGCGACGCCGACGCCGGCATCGGTCTGCCACTGGTTGGGAATGCCGAGCCGCGGGATGCCGGGGACGATCCCGGCGGACGCGGGCAGGCCGTCCTTGGGATAGACCCAGTTCTTGACAGACGTCTTCAGCCAGTCGGCATTGGTCGCGAAATAGCCGAAGGTGAGTTGCAGCTTCTCGTCGAGCGTCATCTCCTTGAGCAGCAGGTCGACGCGCGCATCGGCACTCAGCGCGGTGTTCATCCAAGGCCGCACCTTGGGAGCCTCGGTCCGCGCCGCCGCTGCACCGGGCGCGTTGTTGGTCGTCTGCGCGACGGCCGGCGCGGCGATCGCCAGCACCGATCCCGCGAGCAGACGGACGAACAGGGCGCGGGAACGGAATGCGGTCATGGGCTCACTTTCAGGCTGATCGAATGCGCGCCGTGTGTGCCGCGTTCGTC
Organism: Sphingomonas albertensis; assembly: GCF_014358075.1. Lineage (GTDB taxonomy): Bacteria > Pseudomonadota > Alphaproteobacteria > Sphingomonadales > Sphingomonadaceae > Sphingomonas > Sphingomonas albertensis. The sequence goes on from NZ_JACONT010000039.1 coordinate 19,574, forward strand.
GCGGTATCGCAACCGGCCGTCGCGGTCATGCCTTGCCAAAGCCGCCCCCGCCGGGCGTCTCGATCACGAACACGTCGCCTGCGTGCACGTCGACCTTCGCGGTGGAGCCGAGCCGTTCGACGCTGCCATTGGCGCGCTCGACGGTGGCCGAGCCCAACCCGCCGCCTTCGCCGCCCGCCATGCCAAACGGCGCGACGCGGCGGCGGTTGGCGAGGATGCAGGCGGTCATCTCTTCGAGGAAGCGCACGCGCCGTGTTGCCCCGTCGCCGCCGTGGTGAGCGCCCGCCCCGCCCGAGCCACGGCGGATCGAGAACTCCTCCAACAATACGGGGAAGCGCGTCTCGAAGATTTCCGGATCGGTGAGACGGCTATTGGTCATGTGCGTCTGGATCACCGACGCGCCGTCGAAACCGGGGCCAGCGCCCGCACCGCCGGCGATCGTCTCGTAATATTGGTGCACGGCGTTGCCGAAGGTGAAGTTGTTCATCGTCCCCTGGCTCGCGGCCATCGCGCCGAGCGCGCCGAACAGCGCGTCGGTGACGACCTGGCTTGTCTCGACATTGCCCGCGACGACCGCGGCCGGGTAGCGCGGGTTGAGCATCGAGCCTTCGGGCACGCGGATCGTTACGCCGCGCAGGCAGCCGTCATTGAGCGGGACGGCCTCGTCGATCAGCGCGCGGACGACGTAGAGCACCGCCGCGCGGACGATCGAAACGGGGGCGTTGAAGTTGGTCGGGCGCTGATCGCTAGTGCCTGCGAAGTCGACGACCATCGTCGCGGCTGCGCGGTCGACGCGGACCGCCACGCGGACGACAGCGCCGTCGTCCATCTCGTAGGCGAACGCGCCGTCTTCGAGCGTCGAGATCAAGCGGCGGACGGCGGCGTCGGCGTTGGCCTGAACGTGCTCCATGTAGGCCGCAACGACGTCCGTGCCGTATTCGTCGGCCAGTCGTGCGAGCCCTGTCGCTCCGCGCGTACAGGCGGCCAACTGCGCGGCGAGATCGGCGATGTTCTGGTCGATGTTGCGCGCGGGATAGCGGCCGCTCGCGAACACTTCGCGCAGTTCGGCTTCGAGAAAATGCCCTTCGTCGACCACTAGCACGTCGTCGAGCAGCACGCCCTCTTCCTCTACCGAGCGGCTTTCGGGCGGCATCGATCCTGGGGTGATCCCGCCGACGTCCGCGTGATGGCCGCGGGCGGCTACGAAGAACGCGGGCGCATCGTCTTCATCCGCGAAAACCGGCACGATGACGGTGATGTCGGGGAGATGCGTGCCGCCACGATACGGCGCGTTGAGCGCGTAGGCGTCGCCGCGGCGGATACCGCGGCCGTCTGCGCGGCCGCCTCGTGCGTCGATGATCGTGCGGATGCTCTCGCCCATCGAGCCGAGGTGGACCGGGATGTGCGGGGCGTTGGCGACGAGGTTGCCGTGCGCGTCGAACAGCGCGCAACTGAAGTCGAGCCGTTCGCGGATGTTGACCGAGGCAGCGGAGCGCTGGAGTGCGGCGCCCATCTCCTCGGCAATGCTCATGAACAGACCGGCGAAGATCGCCAGCCGGACGGGATCGGACTCGGTGCCGATGCTGGCGCCGACACGGGGTGCGATGCGGTCGAGGATCAGGTTGCCGATCGGATCGACGCGCGCGCGCCAGCCGGGCTCGACGATGGTGGTCGAGACGCTGTCGAGGATCAGCGCGGGGCCGTCGATGGCGTGGCCCGCGGGCAGACCTTCGCGCGCCAGGACGGGCGTGTCGTGCCATGCGCCCGCCATGTAAACCGGGGCGACGGACAGCGGCGAGGCTGGCTCGTCGGGGAAGGCGACAAGAGCGGCATCGATCGGCGGACTTTCGGCGATCGCCTCGGCTACGATCCGGTCGGCGATCAGCGGTGCTTCGCTGGCGAACCCGAACTGGGCGATGTGCGCGGTGTCGAACGCGGCGATCATCGCTGGCGGTTCGTCGAGATCGAGTTCGATCGTGTGGTCGGTCTGGCCTCGACGCAGATGCACGCGGCGTTCGATCCACACGTCGTCGACCGTGACACCCTGCGCCACCAGGGCGTCGCGCGCTGCTTCCGCCAGACCGTCCAGCGCCTGCGTGATCGCGGCATAGTCCGCGAACGCAGCACCCGAGGTCGCCTCGCGGAGCACGCGACGATCGGCGAGCCCCATGCCGTACGCCGACAGCACGCCGGCGAGCGGGTGGATCATCACCCGGTCCATCGCCAGCGCGTCGGCGACGAGGCACGCATGCTGCCCCCCGGCCCCACCGAAACAGGCGAGGGTGTAGCGCGTCACGTCATGCCCGCGCGCGACGGAGATCGTCCGGATCGCATTCGCCATGTTGGCCACCGCGACCGCGACGAACCCTTCGGCGGCGACCTGCAGATCGAGCGGCAATTCCGCGAACCGCGCCGCCACCGCCTCCGCATCGAGCGGTTGGTTGCCGGCTAGTCCGAACAGCGCGGGGAAGAATTCGGGGCGAACCTTGCCGAGCATCACGTTGCAGTCGGTCACGGTCAGCGGCCCGCCGCGGCGGTAACACGCCGGCCCCGGCACCGCGCCCGCGCTCTCGGGGCCGACGATCAGCCGCTCGCCGTCGAACCGACAGATCGAGCCGCCGCCTGCCGCCACCGTGTGGATCCGCAGCATCGGCGCGCGGATGCGGGCGCCGGCGATCAGCGTCTCGGTGTCACGCTCGTACGTCCCGGCGTAGTGCGACACGTCGGTCGAGGTGCCGCCCATGTCGAAGCCGATGATCTGTTCGAACCCGGCCTCGCGCGCGGTCGCGGCCATGCCGACGATGCCGCCCGCGGGGCCCGACAGGATCGCGTCCTTGCCGCGAAAGCCTGCGCCGTCGATCAGCCCGCCCGACGACTGCATGAACAGCGCCCCCTGCCCCAGCGCGTCGCTCAGGCCCGCGACATAGCGATCGACGACCGGCGACAGATACGCATCGACGACGGTCGTATCGCCGCGCCCGATCAGCTTGATCAGCGGCGCGACGCGGTGGCTGACCGAGATTTGCGTGTAGCCGATCTCGGCCGCGATTGCCGCCAGCGCCTCCTCGTGCGCGGTGAAGCGATAGCCGTGCATTAGGACGATGGCGACGGCGCGCAAACCGCTATCGAATGCCGTCTGTAGCCCTGCACGGGCCGCGTCGACGTCGAGCGGCCCAAGCACATCGCCCTCCGCCCCGACCCGCTCGTCGACCTCCACGACATGCGCGAACAGCGGCGGCGGACGGTTCACGTCGCGCGCGAAAATGTCGGACCGTTCCTGGTGACCGATCAGCAACGCATCGCCGAACCCGCGCGTGATCGCGAGACACGTCGGCTCGCCCTTGCGCTCGAGCAAAGCGTTGGTCGCGACCGTCGTCCCGATCCGCAGTTCGAGCGGGACGTCCGCCCCGTCGGTCAGCCGCCGGATCGCCTCGACCGCCGCGTCGCCATAGCGCTCGGGATCTTCCGACAGCAGCTTGGCGGTGACGATCCGTCCGTCCGGTTGCCGCGCGACGACGTCGGTGAACGTGCCGCCGCGATCGATCCAGAACTGCCATGTCGTCATCGGTTCTAGCCCAGAAATTGCGTCATCCGCGCCGCGGGATCAGTCCACGCCACCTGGCGCTCGTCGAGCCACGCATCGTCGTAATAGGTGCAGCCATAGCGCTCGCCGCCATCGCACAACAGCGTGACGATGCTCCCCGTCTCGCCCGCCGCCGCCATCTCCTCGACGAGTCCGGCGCAGGCCCAGAGGTTGGTCCCGGTCGATCCCCCGACACGCCGCCCGAGCCGATCGGACAGCGCCCGCATCGCGCCGATACTGTCGGCGTCCTCGACCGCGATCATCCGGTCGATCACGCTCGGCACGAAGCTCGGCTCGACGCGGGGCCGCCCGATCCCCTCGATCCGCGACGCGCACCCTTCCGGCAACGCGGTGACCGAACGGTCCGCGAAATGGCGGTGGAAGACCGAATGCACCGGGTCGGCGACGCACAATTTGGTGTCGTGACGGCAGTATCGGATGAAGCGCCCGATCGTCGCCGACGTGCCGCCGGTCCCCGCCCCGCAGACGATCCAGGACGGGCACGGATGCTCCTCCTCGGCCATCTGCGCGAAGATGCTCTCGGCGATGTTGTTGTTGCCGCGCCAGTCGGTCGCGCGCTCGGCATAGGTGAACTGGTCGAGATAATGCCCGCCGGTTTCCGCCGCCAAGCAGTGCGAGACCGCATAGACGGTGCGCGGGTCGTCGACCATGTGGATCTCGCCGCCGTGGAAGCGGATCGCGTCGAGCTTGGGGCTGGCGGTCGTCGCGGGCACCACTGCGATGAACCGCAGCCCCAGCATCTTCGCGAAATACGCCTCCGACACCGCGGTCGAGCCGGACGAGGATTCGATCACCGTCGTCTCGGGCCCGATCCATTCGTTGCACAGCGCGTACAGGAACAGCGAGCGCGCAAGCCGATGCTTGAGGCTGCCGGTCGGGTGCGAACTCTCGTCCTTCAGATACAGCACGATGCCGGGATAGCGCGGCAGGTCGACGCGGATCAGATGGGTGTCGGCGGACCGGTTATAATCCGCCTCGATCCGCCGCACCGCCTCCGACAACCAGCGTCGGTCGACCCGCTTGGTCACCCTTGCAGCCCGTGCCGGACCAGCATCGCAGTCGGCTCGGGATCACGCCCGCGGAACGCGCGGAAGCTCTCCGCCGCAGGCCGCGTCGCACCGCGCGCGAGAACTTCCTCGCGGAACCGGTCGCCGGTCTTGCGATCGACGAGGCCGGCCTCGGCGAACGCCTCGAAGCCATCGGCGGCGAGCAACTCGGCATAGAGATAGCTGTAATAGCCCGACGCGTACCCGCCTGCGAAAATGTGGCTGAACGCGTGTGCGAAGCGGTGCCATGCGGGCGGGCGGATCACCGCCACCTCGTCGCGCACCGCCTCGATCACCTCGATCGGATCGCTGCCCATCGTGCCCAGATGGAGCAGCAGGTCGAACAGCGCGAACTCGACCTGGCGCAGGATGAACATCCCCGCCTGGAAATGCCGCGCCTTCACCATCCGCTCGAACAGGTCGGCGGGCAGCGTCTCACCGGTCTTGTAGTGGCCCGACATGCCGGTCAGCACGGCCTTGTCCCAGGCGAAATCCTCCATCAGCTGGCTCGGCAGCTCGATCGCGTCCCACTCGAAGCCGTTGGTCCCGGCAATGCTCGGCCGGTTCACCTTGGTGAAGAGCAGGTGGATGCAATGCCCGGTCTCGTGCAGCAGCGTGGTCACGTCGTTGTGGCTCAGCAGCGACGGCGTCTCGCCGCCATCCGGCGCGAAATTGCACACGAGATACGCGACCGGCACCGTCACGGTGTTGCCGTCGTGCAGCCGCGGCCGCGCCTGCGCCATCCACGCGCCGCCACGCTTGCCAGTGCGTGCGTGGAGGTCGAGATACAGCCCGGCGAACACCGTGCCGCTCTCGTCCACCACATCGAAGAAGCGTGCGTCGTCGTGATACAGCGAGACGTCGTCACGCTCGACCAGCTTGATCCCGAACAGCCGCTGCATCAGCGTCTGCCAGCCCTCCATCACGCGCTCGACCGGGAAATACGCTTTCACCACCTGTGCATCGACCGCATAGCGATCCTGCCGCAACCGGTTCGACACGAAACCCGCATCCCAGGGCTCGAAATCGGCGATCCCGAGCTGCTCGGCAGCAAACGTCTTCAGCTCGGCAAGGTCGCGCTCCGCCGCCGGCTTCGCCCGCCGCGCCAGATCGCGCAGGAACGCGATCACCTCCGCCCCATTTGGGGCCATTTTCGTCTCGAGCGACCACGCGACCGGATCGGTGAAGCCGAGCAGCTTGGCACCTTCGTGCCGCAGTTCGAGGATACGCGCGATCCGCGCACTGTTGTCGAACTCGCCCGCGTTCGGCCCCTGGTCCGACGCGCGTGTCGCGAACGCCCGGTACATGCGCGCACGCAACTCCCGGTTCTCGGCGAAGGTCAACACCGCATTGACGCTCGGCTGTTGCAAAGTGCCGAGCCAACCTTCCAGCCCCTTAGCCTTGGCGGCATCCGCGAACATCGCCTTGTCCGCATCGGAAATGCCTGCGAGATCGGCCTCGTCCGTCACCAGCTCCGACCAAGCGTCGGTCGCATCCAGCACCGCGCTACCGAACTCGTTCGACAACCCCGACAGCTCGACCGAAATCTCGCTGAACCGGTCGCGCGCCTCGGGCTCCAGCGCCACGCCCGACAATTTAAAGTCGCGGATCGTCTGCTCGACCGCGACCCGGTCCTCATCCGACAGCGAGGCGAACTCGGGCGACACGCTCAGCGCCACGAACACCTCGTACAGATCGCGGTTCTGCCCGACCTTCATGTCGTTCTCGACGAGCCGCTTCTGCCCCTCCGAGTACGCCGCGCGCAGCTCCGGCGTGTCCGCCACCCCGTGCAGATGCGACACCGCCGACCAGATCGCGCCAATCTCGGTATTCGCCCGCTCGTACGGCAGCCAAGCGCCCGCGAAATCGGTCGGCCGGGCGGTCGTCAGCGCCTCGACCATCGCCTCATGCCGCGCGATCGCCTCGTCCAGCGCAGGCGCGATCTGGTCGGGCGACAGCTCCGCAAAACGGGGCAGCGACAGCGTATCGAGAAGCGGGTTCGTCGGGGCAGTCATGGGAAATCCTTCAGCATTCGACGACGTTGACGGCTAGGCCACCAAGCGACGTCTCCTTATATTGCGAGCGCATGTCCTCACCGGTCTGGCGCATCGTCTCGATCACCGCATCGAGGCTGACGATATGGCGACCGTCCCCCCGCAGCGCCAGATACGCGGCGTTGATCGCCTTGATCGCGCCCATCGTGTTCCGCTCGATGCACGGGATCTGGACCAGCCCGCCGATCGGATCGCAGGTCAGGCCGAGATTATGCTCCATCCCAATCTCGGCTGCGTTCTCGATCTGCGCGTTGGTCCCGCCGAGCGCCGCGACCAGCGCCCCCGCCGCCATCGAGCACGCGACGCCGACCTCGCCTTGGCACCCCATCTCCGCCGCCGAAATCGACGCCCGCTTCTTGTAGAGAAACCCGATCGCCGCTGCGGTCAGCAGGAAGTCGTGCGCGCCCTTCGCCGTCGGGTCCTTGGTGAACGTCTCGTAGAACCGCAGCACCGCCGGCAGCACGCCCGCGGCGCCATTGGTCGGCGCGGTCACGACGCGGCCACCCGCGGCATTCTCCTCGTTTACCGCGAGCGCATACAGGCTCACCCACTCGAACACCGCGGAGGGATCCGCTGCGGTATCGCGTGCCTGCAACCCCTCGAACAACGCCTTCGCCCGACGGGGTACCTTCAGCCCGCCCGGCAGGATGCCGCCCTGCCGGCACCCGCGGTCGATCGAGGCGAACATTGCACCCCGGACCGCATCGAGAAACGCATCGGTCTCGCTGTCCGGCCGCCACGCGATCTCGTTCTCGCGGACGATTTCGGCAATCGTCATCCCCGTAGCATCACCGGTCGCGAGCAGTTCCGCCCCGGACGAGAACGGCCGTGGCAAGATAATGTTCGCCTTGACCGGCCCCGACCCCGCCTCGACGATCGCGCCGCCGCCGATCGAGAAATAGGTGCGCTCCACGCTCCGCCCATCGGAGAACGTCGCTGTAAACGTCACCGCGTTGGGATGTCCCGGCAGGAAGGTCTGCGCATGGAACAGCAGATGCTGGCTCTCCTCGAACCCGATCTCCACCCGCTCGCCGAGCATCAGCCGCCCGCTGGACCGGATCGCCGCGAGCCGCACTGGGATCAGGTCCGGATCGATCGTCTCAGGCTGCGCGCCACTCAGCCCCAGCATCACCGCGCTGTCGGTCGCATGTCCTCGCCCGGTCAGCGCCAGCGAGCCATACAGATCGACGCGCACCGCCACCGGCTTCTCGTCCGCGACCAGATCCGCGAACAACCACGCCGCGCGCATCGGCCCGACGGTATGCGAACTCGACGGCCCGATCCCGATCGTGAACAGGTCGAGAATGCTGATCGCCTGGTGGCAATCGGGGCGAGCGCGAGTCTGCTCGTCCGGGCGATCGAAGGTCAGGGGTGTCATCGGAACTCAGCGTGCAAAGGACAGGGCGAGCACCAGACGTTTGGTGACGCGATCGCCGCCGTTCGTCATCGCGGGGTTTGCCGTAGCGTCCATCAACAAGGCATCCTTCAAGCCACCATCTCCGACCAGCGTATCGCCCCGCACTTTTACCGCCGGCACGACGGGGTCGACGACCGCTCGCTCGACCCCGTCGCCGCCATGCACGGAATTCGGATCGGCGTCACCGTGTGACGACGCATGCCGGGAGCAGACAGTCGAATACGTCCACCGCAAAGTTCGCTGTCGATGACACCGATACCAGGCTCCAGTGCGATGAACTATTATTCATGATTCCATCCGTTGATCGCGCAACTGGGACATTGATGTAAAGCAATCAGAATGAATGCATCTCGTCACATTGAGCCTATCAATATCGCATTATCCGAATTATCATTCCGCAAGGCTATTTCTGCGGTTGAACTGAATGTCGCACGTCGTTACGGCGTCGGCAGATCATGGAGTGCAATATGGCCGAAGATACCACCGACCTGAATGCCGTCGAACTCGCAACCGAGCTGACGATTGCTTGGCTCGGTAACCCCAATACCCGTAGCTCCGCGGAAGACGTACCCGCGTTTCTCGGCAAGATGCACGAGACCGTGTCTGCGTTGCTCGGCAGTGCGACCGAAGCCCCGGTTGCCGAGGCACCGACCGAATATACGCCCGCGGTCACCGCGCGCAAATCGCTCGCGTCGAAGGATCACATCATCTCGATGATCGACGGCAAGTCGTACAAGACGCTGCGCCGTCATCTGGCGACGCACGGCATGACGCCCGCCGAATATCGCGAACGCTATGGCCTGAAGCCCGACTATCCGATGGTCGCCGAGAATTATTCCGAAAGCCGTCGTGCGATGGCGAAGAAGATCGGCCTGGGTCGCAAGCCTGGTCCGCGCAAGACCGACACGGCGTCCGCGCCCGCTACGGCTGCAACGACGCGCAAGCGCAAGACCGAAACCACCGCCGCAGAGTAAATCTCGGCAGGTCGTCTACGCTAACCAGACCGGCGCCTCGCGGCGTCGGTCTTTTTTGTGTCCAAGTCGCGGGTGGAATTGCTTACCTGCCGAACGAGCCGCGGCGATACAGCAGCGTGATAGCAACGCGACGGTTGCGTGGATCGTGCGGGTCCTTGACGATCAGCGGCTCGCGGTCGGCCACCCCTTCGATCCGTTCGAACCGCGCTTCCGGCGTGCCACCCGACAATAGGCGGCGACGCGTCGCCTCGGCTCGGCCCGATGCCAGCATCCAGTTGTTCATCGCCCGCGGATCGCCATACGGCACGCTGTCGGTATGCCCGCGGATCATGATCGGGTTCTGCATGCCCGAAATCGAGCCCGCGATCATGCCGATCAGCTCGCTGGCCTGCGGATCGAGCGCGGTCGTGCCCAGCGCGAACATCGAATAATCGGCGTCGTCGACCAGGTCGATCCGCATGCCGTCCTGGGTCCGCACGAACCGCACATGACTGGCAAGCCGCGAGAGCTTGGCCGATCCCTGGATCTGGCTCAGCACGCGCTTGCGCATCGCCTCGAAATTCTTGCGATCCTCGCTGGCGAGAGCCTCGCGGTTCTTGATCGATCCCTGCTCGCCCGTTCCGGTCGACGGACCGCCCTGCCCCGCATCAGGAATCGCGATCTGCGGCATGCTCGTCTGGCCCGCCTTGGGTCCGATCTTGTTCTTGTCCAGAATCGACTCACCACCCAACAGCGCGCCGCCGCCGATCCCCAGCGAGCGCGTGTCGATCAACGTCGGCGCGAAATAATCGGCGATGCCCTTGCGTTGCTTTTCGGTGGTCGCACCGAGGATCCACAACAACAGGAAGAACGCCATCATCGCGGTCACGAAATCGGCATAGGCGACCTTCCAGGCGCCGCCGTGATGGCCGCCATGCCCCTCGATATAGATCTTCTTTACGATGATTTTCGGTGGCTGGATGTTGCCGTGGGGCGCGCGGGCCATGCTGTCTGCCGCCCCCTACTTGCCGCGAAGACCGTCGAAGACTTCGGCGAAGCCCGGCTGGTTCTTGTGCGCGATGCCCGAGCGGGCAGCCTCGATCACCAGCGGCTGCGGATGACCGTGCAGCGAGGCGATGATGATCTGCTTGACCACGCCGTAGATCGCCGCATCGGCGTCGAGCACCTGGCGCAACCGGTTGGCGAGCGGCGCGACCATGCCGTACGCCAGCAAAACGCCCATGAACGTGCCGACCAGCGCCGAGCCGATCATCGAGCCGAGGATCGACGGTGGCTTGTCGATCGAGCCCATCGTCTTCACCACGCCCAGCACCGCCGCGACGATGCCTAGCGCCGGCAAGGCATCGGCGAGGCTGGTCAGCGTGCCGTGCGCGCTTTCCTCCTCGTGATGATGCGTCTTGATCGACTGATCCATCACTTCCTCGACCGCGTGCACGTCGAGCGTCCCTGACGACACCACGACAAGGCGCAGCGTATCGGCGATCAGGTCGATGAGGGCGTGGTCTTTCAGAAGCTTCGGATATTCCGCGAAGATCGCCGAGGATTGCGGGTCCTCGACATGCGGCTCGAGCGCGATCGGCCCGTCCATCCGCAGCATCTTCATCAGCTTGCTGACCAGGAAGATGACGTCGAGATAGTCCTGCTTCTTGTATTTGGGGCCCTTGAAGACCTTGCCGAGGCCGGCGCCGAGCGCTTTGAGTTCCTTGCCCGAATTGCCGATGATCAGCGCGCCCGCAGCGGCGCCACCGATGATCAGCATCTCGTGCGGGATCGCCTCCAGAACGGGGCCGAGCGCGCCACCCGTAAAGGCGAATCCTCCGAACACCATGACGAGGAGGACGACGATGCCGATGACCGGAAACATGGTGCTGGAAATTCCCCCTGGGCCGACAATGGCAGGTACGTAGCCAGAGAATTAACCGGATTTAGTAGCCAACCGGTTACCAGACGCCGCGCCCTGCCTAAAAAATATCGGTCGTCGAAACGTCAGCGAAGATAATCGAACAGCGAGAGCGAGGAGAGCTTCGAGAAACTCGCCTGTGTCGCCGACAGGATCGTCATCGTCTTCTGCAGCTCGACCACCGCGGTCGGAATATCGGTATCTTCCAGCGCAGAGCGGGTCGCTTCGCGGTCGACGCCGGTATCCTTCAGTCGCGCCGTCTCCAGATCGACCCGCGCCGCGCGCGCGCCCAGCGAGGCCTGGACGGTCGAGACCTGATCCGACGCCGCACTGATGTCGGCCAGCGACGTATCGAGCGCACCCGGCGTGAAATCGTCCGATTGCAGCGCGGTCGCGATCGCCGCGAGCATCGCGAGCGTGTTGGTACCGCCCTCAATGCTGCCATCGGGGCGCGTCGTGCCACCGATTGTGAAGACCCGTGCCGCGGTCTCGTTCGCCTGCACGCTCTGGCTGTCGCCGATCGGGATACCCGACACCGGCTTGGAGGCGAGCGCATAGCTGCCGTCGGTGGCAACCGCCGCCGTACCGTCGCCACCGCCGAACAAGGCCTGCCCGCGCGCGTCCTTGCCATTGGCGAGGCCGGTAAGAGTCGCGACGATCCCGGCGAGCTGTTCGCCGATGGCTTTGCGGTTTGTCGCGTTGAGCGTGCCGTTACGCGCCTGCGTCACGAGGGTGTTCGCGGTCTGGAGCTGGTCGCTGATCGCGCTGAGGCTCGTATCGCCCTGCTTCAACACCGACGTGGCGGTGCCGAGATTGGCCGCATACGCCTTGTCGTCGGCGGTATCGCGCGCAAGCGTTGCGAGCCGCTGATAGGCGACGCTGTCCTGCGACGGCGCGGAAAAGCGCTTGGTCGTCGCGATCTGGGTCTGCAACGCATCCGCCCTGCCGGTGAGCGACGTCATCGTGCTCGCGGCACGATCGTAGAAGAGGCTGGTGGCGATCTGCATGGGCTTTACCGTAGATCGAGGATGGTCTGGAACGTGTCGCGCGCGGTCTGGATCACGCGGCTCGACGCCTGATAGGCCTGCTGGAAGCGCAGCAGGTCGACCGCTTCGCTATCGAGGTCGACACCCGAGGCGGACGCGAGCGACGCGACCGCGCCATCGCGGATCGCGCCCTGCGCATCGGCGACCGTCTTGCGCTGTTCGAGCGCGGCGGCGTTGCCGGCAACGAGCATGGTCGTCCGCGTCTCGAAGCCGCCCTTGGTACGGACCGCCTGCAATTCCGACAGATTGGAGGCATCGCGCATACCGCCGGTCGCGCCGGCAGCGGCGATCCCGCGCGGATCGGTCAGCGAAACGGAGATGTCGGTCGGGCTGGTGCCGGTCGCGAACAGCGCGGTACCCGGATTGCCGTCGAGGTCGCGTCCCTGCGCCTGGACCGCGTTGACCTGGGCGGTGAAGTCGCTGGCGATGCCGTTGAGCGATTCGCGCGCCGCGGCGATCCGCTGCGCGCCGTCCGCCATCCCGGCGAGCGCACCGCCCGTCGGCGACAGGTCGGACGTGACGGCGCCGCGCGTCATCGCGAACTGCACCGCGCCTTCGTCGTTGCGGGCGAACGACGCCTGCCCGCTTTCGTTACCCGCCACGAATACCGTGCCGGTCGCGCTGCCGAGCCGCACCGTCGCGCGCCCGAGATCGTCGAATGCCGTGCTGACATCGGTCAGCGTGCTCATCTGGTCGAGCAGCTGGTCGCGCTGATCGGCGAGCTGCGCCGCGCTCGACGAACCCGGCTGCGTGCGCGCGAGCCCGTCATTGACCTTGGCAAGCGCGGTGCCGAGCGCATTGAGCGACTGGACCGCCTGCGTTGCGGACGAATCGAGTTCGGTCGCGGCCGTATCGAGCGCCTTGCCGGTCGCGGCAAAGGCCTCCGCCGCGGTCTTCGCCGCTTCGAGCATTACCGCGCGCGCCGGTACCGAGGTTGGATCGGCCGACAAGGTCTGGGCGGACCCGAAGAAACTGGTGAGGCGGTCGCCGAGCTTGTTGTCGCCGAGCGAGGATTCGATCCGGCTCATCCACGCGACGCTGGTCTCGGTCTTGCCGAGATCGGTGCCCGCGGAGCGGACCGCCTGCGATCGATACGCATCGGCGCTGCGGCCGACGCCCACGACGACCACGCCACTGCCGGTCGCTGAGTTGCGCGCGTTGATCCCGCCATTGACCGACGAGACCTCGGCGAGCGTCGTCGTCCGCCGGGTATAGCCGACCGTCCCAGTGTTCGCGATGTTCTCCGACACCGTCGACAGCGCGGTCTGGTAGGCGCGAACGCCCGAGGCGCCGATCGAGAGGAGATCGCTCATGGCGGCGAACCTGCCGTGGGTTCGTTAAGATCGGATTGAGACTTCGCCAGGAAATCGGTCATCGCCTTGCCGATGCCGAGCGGCGTGTGCTCGGCCATCGACTTCGCGACCAGCCCGTCCTGCATATCGGTGAAGGTATCGATCGCCTTCGAATCGAACAGCGGATCGCTGAGCTTCGCCTGCCGCATGCTCTTCAGCATCATGCCGGTGAAGACCGCCTCGAACTGCTGGCCTGCCTTGTCGAGATTGTCCTTCGACTTGAGACGGCTCGTGTCGGTCGAGATGCCGGTGGTCGCCGCAGTCGTGGGCGCGGGCGTCGGCGCAGTCATCGGCGCAGTCGTCGGCGGGGCGGGTGCGTTGAGCGGGCTCACAGGACGATCAACTCGGCCTTGAGCGCGCCGGCTTCCTTCAGCGCCTCGAGGATCGCGACCAGGTCGGCCGGCGATGCGCCGATCGCGTTGACCGCCTTGACGATGTCGGCCAGCCGGGGGCCGGGGTTTAGCAGGAACATCGGGCGACGCTCCTCCTCGACCGCGACGGCGCTGTTCGGCGTGACAACGGTCTGGCCGCCGCTGAATGGGGCCGGCTGGCTGACCTGGGGCTTCTCGTCGATCCGCACCGTCATCTTGCCGTGCGTGATCGCCGCGGGCCCCACGCGGACCGCCGAGTTGATGACCACGGTGCCGGTGCGCGCGTTGACGATGACCTTGGCGGATGGCTCGGCGGAGACGACGTCGAGATTCTCGATCGTCGACATCAGAGTGGCGCGAATGTCGGCACCGAACGGCGCGCGCACCGCGACGGAGACCGCGTCGATCGCCTGCGCGCTGCCGAAGCCGAGCTTCGAATTGATCGCGCCGGCGACGTTCTGCGCGGTCGTGAAATCGGCGCGTGCGAGGTTGAAGGTGAGCGTCGGCGCGCTGTCGAACCCGGTCGCGACCGCGCGTTCGACGGTGGCGCCCTCGGGGATGCGACCGGTCGAGGGCACGTTGACGACGATCTTCGACCCGTCCGCACCTTCTGCGCCCAAGCCGCCGACCGCGAGGTTGCCCTGCGCCATCGCGTAGATCTGGTTATCCGCGCCGAGCAGCGGCGTCATGATCAGGCTGCCGCCACGCAGCGACTTGGCCTTGCCCATCGAGGCGACGGTGATGTCGAGCCGCTGGCCGGGCTTGGCGAACGGCGGCAGTTCGGCGGTGATCATCACGACCGCCGCGTTCTTCATGCCCGGGTTCGCGGACGGCGGCAGCTGCAGGCCGAAGCGCGATGCGACGGCTTTGAGCGACTGCACCGTGTATTCGAGATTGTCGTCGCCGGTGCCTGGCAGGCCGACGACGATGCCGTAGCCGGTCAGCTGGTTCGACCGGATGCCCTGGAACCCGCCCAGATCCTTGATGCGGTCGGCCGAGGCCGGCGCGGCGATGAGGCAACCGGCGAGGATAGCGAAGAGAAAGCGGATCATGGAAAACCTCAAGCCGGAACACGTGCCCTCACCCTTCGCCGCCTTCGGCGTCTCTCCCTCTCCCCTGAGGGGAGAGGGAAGGGGCCCGGCCGGCACTTGCCGGGTGGGAAGGGTGAGGGCACGCCGCAGCATCAAAACGGGCTGACGACGGAGAAAAAGCGGCCGAGCCACCCCTGGCGGCCGGCGCGGGCGACGTCGCCCTTGCCGGTGTACGAGATCTGCGCGTCGGCCACGCGGGTCGACAGCACGCGGTTGTTGGCGTCGACGTCAGCAGTGCGGACCAGGCCCTTGATCTTCAGGAACTCGTCGCCGCGGTTGAGCGTGACGCGCTTCTGCCCCTGCACCAGCATCGTGCCGTTGGGATAGACTGCGGCGACGGTCACGCTGACCTCGCCCGAGAGCGAGTTCGCCTGGTCGGCGGCGCCGGTGCCGTTGAAATTGCGCCCGCCGCTGATCGAGGCATCGCTCTTGTTGAACAGGTTGAGCGCGCCGGTGGTCGGCGGCGTGATGCTCGCCCCGCCGTTGCTGTCGAGCTTCGAGCCCGACGACTTCGACGCGGCGGTCCGCTCGACCAGCACGATCGTCAGCGGATCGCCGACCTTCCGCGCGCGCCAGCCTTCGTACAGCGCGGCATAACCGTCCTGCGCCTGGAAGATCGAACCGGTCGCGACGACCGGGACCGGCTGGACCGGCAACGGCCGCGCGACCGAGAAATCCTCGGGCGGCGCCTTCTTGCCGAAGATGCTGGCATCCGCCGACGACGGGCCGGCGATCGCCGCGATGGCGAGAAGCGAAATGAAAGTTGGGCGGATCATGCTGCGCTCCGCGATCAGATGTTCTGGTTGACGTATTTGAGCATGTCGTCGGTTGCCGAGATCATCTTCGAATTGACCTCGTACGCGCGCTGCGTCTCGATCATGTCGACGAGTTCCTCGACGACGTTGACGTTCGACGCTTCGAGCATGCCCTGCTTGATGTTGCCGCGGCCGTCCTGCCCGGCGATGCCGACATTGGCCGCGCCGCTGGCCGCGGTCTCGACGAGGTAGTTGTCGCCGGTCGCCTGGAGCCCTGCCCCGTTCGGAAAACTGGCGACCTGGATCTGGCCGATCTGCGTCGCCTCGGTCTGGCCGGGGACGGTCGCCGACACGGTACCGTCCGAACCGATCGTGATCGCGGTCGTGCCCTCGGGCACGGTGATGCCAGGCTGCAACTGATAGCCCTCGCTGGTGACCAGCAGGCCTTCCGCCGAGCGCGAGAAATTGCCGGCGCGGGTATAGCCGAGCGTGCCGCCGGGCATCTGCACCTGGAAATAGCCGTCGCCGTCGAGCGCGAGATCGAGGCTGTTGCCGGTCGTCTGCATCGCGCCCTGCGTGTCGATCCGCGCCGTGCCCTGGAGCCGGACGCCGGTGCCGAGGTTGAGCCCGGTCGCGTATTTCGTTTCCGCGGTGCTCTGCGTACCGGGCGTCGTGACGACCTGATAGGCGAGCGCCTCGAACGCCGCACGGTCCTTCTTGAAGCCCGTCGTGTTCACGTTGGCGAGGTTGTTCGAGATGACGCGCATGCGGGTATCCTGGGCGTCGAGCCCGGTACGCGCGATATGCATGGCTGCGGATGACATTCGTCGGTTCCTCCTAGCTCGGCAGGCGCATCAGCGATGCACCGCTTTCATCCATGTCCTTGGCGGACTTCAACATGTTGGCCTGGACTTCGTAACTGCGCTGGTTCTCGATCATGTCGACCAGCGCCTGCGTCATGTTGACGTTCGATCCCTCGATCGCCCCGCCCTGCACCTTCGCATCGAGATCTTCGGGCAGCGTCCCCCCGCCCTTCACGCGCAGCAGACTGTCGAGACCCTTGACGGTGTCCGACCCCTTGGTGTCGGCAAGCTTGAGCTTGTCGATCACCTGCGGGTTCTGTGCGTCGCCGCCCTGCGGGATGATCGAGATCGTCCCGTCGGCGGAGATCGACAGCGACTGGTAGGGCGGCAGGGTGATCGGCCCCCCCGAGCCGATCACCGGATGCCCGTCGCCGGTCTGGAGCACGCCCGACGGCGCAACCTCCAGATCGCCACGGCGGGTATAGGCTTCCGAACCGTCCGACGCCTGCACCGCCAGCCACGCGGTGGTGCCGGTGATCGCGACGTCGAGCGGACGCCCGGTCAGCTGGATCGCACCCGGCGCACGATCGGCGTCCGTCACCTCTTCCGAGGTCGGCGCACGCGCCTCGATCGTAGTGCCGTCGCCCTTCAGGTCGAGCCGGTCGAACACCACGCGGTCGGCGCGAAAACCGGTCGTCGACGCGTTCGCCATATTGTTGGCGATCGCCGCCTGCGCCGCCATGTGCGCGCGCAGGCCCGTCGCCGCGGTGTAGACCAGCTTGTCCATTCAGGTTCCCCCCGCCGCGCCGTCGATCAACTGCGGATGTTGAAGATGGTCTGCGAGATCTGGCTGGCGGTATCCAGGGCCTTCGAATTCGCCTGGAAATTGCGCTGTGCCGCGATCAGGCTGACCAGTTCCTCGGTGATGTCGACGTTCGACCGCTCGATCGTCCCCGACATCAGATTGCCGAACCCGTTCGAGCCCGCCTCGCCCAGCTTCGCCTCGCCCGACACGCCGGTCGACGACCAATAGCTGTTGCCGAGCTGGCGCAGGCCCTCCGGATTGGAGAAGTTGGCGAGCATCACCTGGCCGAGCGCCTGCGTGTCGCCGTTCGAGAAGCTCGCCTTGACGATCCCCTTCTCGTCGATCGTCACGCCCTGGATCTGGCCGACCGCCTTGCCATCCTGCGTCCGCGAGTTCACCGCAAACGCGCTCGCCTTCTGCGTGGTCGCGTCGCCGCCGAAGCTAAAGGAGATCTGCTGCGGGGTCGCCGAACCGGCCGTGGTGAACTCGTCATACGCGATCGGTGCGGTCGGGTCGGTCAGCTTGCCGGTTCCGTCGAACGTCATCGTCGCCCCCGCGACGCCGCCGCTCAACAGTTCCTGGTCGCCGACGAAGCTGTGGACTTCCCACGTGCTCGGCGTGTTCGCGTCGGTCGATACCGAGGTGCGCTTGAAATAATTGGTCAGCGTCATCGCGTTGCCCGACGCGTCGTAGACGGTGGTCTGCGCCGACTGGTTGTAGCTCGACGGATCGAAGCGATCGAACGTGGCCGTGGTCGGCACCTTCGAGCTGGCGTTGAGGTTGACGCCCAGCGTGACCGCCTTGGTCGGTGCCGCCGTGCCGCTCGTCTCGGGCAGCTGCAGGCTGATCGCCGACTGGAGCCCGGTAGCGACGACGCTGCCCGATCCGTCGACCGGATAGACCTGGAGGTGGCTGCCGTTCGAATCGACGACGAAGCGGTCCGCATCGACCAGGAAGCCGCCATTGCGCGTGAAGCTGACCTGCGACGAGCCGGTCTCGGGCTTCACCACGAAGAAGCCGTCGCCCGATACGGCGAGATCGAGCGCGTTCGCCGACTGGATCAGATTGCCTTGCGCGAACTGCTGGCGGTTGCCCTTGACCATGACGCCCGAGCCGACCTGCTGCGACGGCGCGACCGACACGCTGGATGCGATCACGTCGGCGAAATCGGTGCGGCTCTTCTTGAAGCCGTTGGTCGAGACGTTCGCCAGATTGTGCGAGATCGTCGACATCTCGGTCTGCGATGCCTGGAGACCGGAAAGCGAAGTGTAGAAGGACATGCGTTTAACTCCTTGAAATCGAGGGTGCGATCAGCCGATCTGGCGGACTGCGCTGACCGGCACTTCGCCGATCCCGGGAAGGGTGAGGATGGTGGTACCGGTGGTGGTCGAGACCGACTGGACAGGTGCCCAGACCAGCCCGGTCGCGGCGACCGAGGTGCCGTTGTTCTGGGCGTTGATGCTGACCGTGAACGGGCCGCTGCCGGCATCCGCACCGGTCGAATCCTTGCCGTCCCAGTCGTAGCCGACGGTGCCCTTGGCCTGCGCGCCGAGCGGCATCGTCTTCAGCGCGACGCCGTTCATATCGCTGATCGTGACGTTGACGCCGGTCGCGGCGCCCGCCAGCTCGACCGAGCCCGCGATGCCGCCACCGGTACGCCCGTATGCAGTGCTGCCCTCGGTCAGGACGGTCTTGCCGACATACCCCATCGCATCGCTGGCGCTGGTCGCGCCGAGCTTGTCCGAGATCGCCTTCATCGTCGTGTTCATCTCGGAGATGCCCGCGAGCGAAGAGAACTGCGCCATCTGGGCGACCATCTGGGTGTTGTCGACCGGGTTGAACGGATCCTGGTTCTGCATCTGCGCGGTCATCAGCTTCAGGAAGTCGTTCTGGTTGAGCGTGCCCGACTCGGCGGCCGTCGTGGTCTTCGGCGCGGCCGCGGTCGAAGAGCGCGTGATGCCGATGTTGGACAGCGTGGTATCGAAGGAGGATGCCATGATCAGCGACCTAGCTTGAGGGTATCGATGATGAGCGACTTGGCCGTGTTCATCACTTCGATGTTGTTCTGGTAGCTGCGGGCGGTCTCCATCATGTCGACCATCTCGCGGGTTTCATCGACTGCCGCCTCGAAGATGTTGCCATCCTTGTCGGCCATCGGATTGTCGGGATCGTAGCGCTTGGTCGGCGCTTCACCGGCGGTGACGACGCGCTCGACATCGACCGTCGACATGCCGCTCGCCGCGTCGAAGCTGGTACGGAACACCGGCTTCATCGTCTTGTAGGCGGCCTCGGCGGACCCCGCGGTGCCGCCGGCATTGGCGAGGTTGGACGCGGTGGTGTTCATCCGGACGAGCTGCGCGGACATCGCGCGGCCGGCGACCTGGAAGATCGTCATGGGCTGGTTGGACATCTTATTCCCCCTTCAGCGCGCGGGTGATCTGGCCGATCCGCCCGTTCAGGAACGACAGGGTCGTCTGATACTGGACGGCGTTCTCGGCGAACGCGGTCTGCTCCTGGCTCAGCTCGACGGTGTTGCCGTCCATCGAGGTCTGCGTCGGAATGCGGTATTTGGTTGCAGCATCGGTGCCGCCATCGTTCTCGACCGACGCGAGCGCCGACTGGAAATCAATGTCGCGCGCCTTGAAGCCGGGCGTCGAGGCGTTGGCGATGTTCGACGCCAGCACACCCATGCGCTGCGAGCGCACCTCGAGTGCCGCCCCGTGAACTCCGAAAAGCGTGTCGCCTGACACAAGCCCGTCTCCTGGCGCACCGATTGCGCAACCGGACATAAGCAATGGCCGTGCCAGTTTTGGCGGTGAGGGTGGCGGATGGCGTTTTGCCGGGTCGCGGCAAGGGGGCGGCAAGGCGAACGGCAAGCGGTTGCCGGTGTTGCAGGGTTGGCCGGCAAGGCGGTTGCCGCTTGATGGTCGAGGGCGGCAAACCGAACTTCTCTACCGTGCGCCTGCTATGTTTCCCCGCGAAGGCAGGGATCCAGCCTGGGCTCCCGCCTTCGCGGGAGAACAAGGAAGTGAGGGCTGTCATCCAATCATTTCCGCCACCCCGGCGAAGGCCGGGGCCCAGTTGGAGAGGTCGCAGTAACG
>NZ_JACONT010000040.1 GCF_014358075.1 Sphingomonas albertensis
GGGGTTGGCATCGGCAAACCTAATTGTTCCCCCGCGAAGGCGGGGACCCAGTCTGGGCTCCCGCCTTCGCGGGAGAACAAGGAAGCGGAATACCGGCTCGGTTTCTAGCCTCCGTTACACCAACGCCTTGTCGAACAGCGCGAGCATCCGCGCCCAGGCCTTGTCCGCCTGGGCTGCTTTGTAGACCTTCGAGTCGGGCGGGCACCAGCCGTGCATCGTGCCGGCGTATACCTCGATCTCGGCGGGGAGTTTGGCGGCGGCAAACGCAGTGCGGAGCGTGTCCTTTTCCGTTGGTGCGCGCGCATCGTCGTTGGCGGCGATCGCGATAAGGTATTGCGCCTTCATTTTGGGGATCAGGAGGTGCGGGCTGTCGGGCGTGTCGCTGACGAAGCCGCCGCCGTGGAAGGTGGCCCCCGCGCGGATGCGGTTCGCGACCGCTGCGGCAGTGCGCATGACCATCGGGCCGCCCATGCAATAGCCGGTGGTGGCCATGCCGCGCTTGCGATCGACCTGCGGTTGCGCGTCGATGAAGGCGGTGAAGGCTTTCGCGTCGCGGACCGTGCCTTCGGACGTGAGCGCATCGCGGAACGGGGCGATGCGGGCGCGGACGGCGGGCTGGTCGTAGGATTCGCCGGGCTTCAGGAACGGCGCCTTGGTCGAGCGATAGAACTGGTTGACGACGAGCACCGCATAGCCCGATTGCGCGAGCCGGTCGGCCATCTGGCGGAAGGCGAGGCGTAGGCCCATGACGTCGGGCCAGACCAGCACGCCGGGGTGCTTGCCGGTGGCGGGCGCAACGAAATAGGCGTCGGCCTTGCCGTCGGGCGTGACGATCGACACGTCGCGGCCTTTGATGACCGCTGCGTTCGCAGGCGCGGGGAGCAACATCGCCAGGCCCATCGCGCCGGTCATCACGCCGAACTGGCGGCGCGACACGCCGGCCAGGTAGGCTTCGTTATCGTCTGCGGTATGCTCGTCGCACATGGGCCTATCCTCTTGAATTTGGCCGCATGCTAACTCAGGCCGCGCGCCACCACCATACGCCATCTTGCGTGTCGCGGGTCGCCCGACCCTCGACTTCGAGGCGGCGGAGATGGGCTAGGGCTTCGCCGGTCGCCATGCCGAGCACGTCGGGTCCGATCGCGCGGCGGAACAGGCGGCCGAAACAGTCGACCGCGCGGCGGGGTTCGGCAAGGAATACGGCAAGTTCGTCGAGCCGTTCGCGGTGCTCGCGGTCCATCGCTTCGAGGCGGGTGTGGAGGCCGGTGAACGGGTCGCCGTGGCCCGGCAGGACGAGCAGGTCGGCGGGCAGCGTCTTGAGCTTGGCGATCGAGGCGAACCATTCGCCCAGTGGGTCGGCGTTCGGTTCGGTGACGCCTAGCGAGACGTTGGGGCTGATGCGGGGGAGGACCTGGTCGCCGGCGATCAGGAGGCCGCCGGCTTCGTCGTACAGGCACGCGTGTTCGGGGGAGTGGCCGGAACCGGTGACGACACGCCAGTCGCGCGTGCCGATGGTGAGCGTGTCGCCGTCTTCGATGCGCGTGTAGCTGAGCGGGAGCGGAGTGATGATCTTGCGGAAGCCGGCCCAGCCCTTGGCGGTGGCGTGGTCGATCTGTTCTGGGCCCCAGCCTGCGCCGCGCCAGAAGGCGAGCATTTCGTGCGGGACGGAGTCGCGGGCGTCGGCGGCGAGCATGCGCGCGGTCAGCCACTCGGCTCGGGTCATGATCAGGGGGGCGGCGTGGTGGTCGCACATCCAGCCGGCTAGGCCGATATGGTCTGGGTGGAAATGCGTGCCGATCATCTTCGTGATGCGGGTGTCGGACTTGGGGCCGTTGAAGATGGCTTTCCAGGCGTCGCGGGCCTCGGCCGTGTTCATGCCGGTGTCGACCAGCGCGTCGCCATCGGTGTCGGCGAGGAGCCAGCAGTTTACGTGTTTGAGGGGGCCGGGGATTTTGAGGCGGACCCAGTCTATGCCGGGGGCGACCTCGAAGACGTCACCGGCTTGGGGATCTGCGCCGCCGAAGGGGTAGGTCAGGCCCTTGTGGCTGGTCGGCGCGAAAGCTGTGTCGGGTGCGGTTGCCATCCGTTGCGGTTAGCAACTGGATGTGGCGGGAGATAGTGCTGTGCCTGTGGCTGACGCCTGGCTAGCTGAACCACGCGACCTTCTCGATCCTCCCCCGCCGGGGGAGGCGGCTGGCACTCGCCAGACGGAGGGGGAGGCAAGCGCCACCTCTGTTCCGTGTCCTCCCCTTTCGTCACCTGCGGTGCCACCTCCCCCTGGCGGGGGAGGATTAGATGGGGTGCGGGACCGGTTCGGCGCATCTCCGCTTGAAACGAAGGAAGCTTGGTTCCCCGAGAAGGCGGGGAGCCAGACTGAACCCCGCCTTCGCGGGAGAACATCAGCGCGGAAACTGTCGCCAGATACGGTCACGGCCTGGCGGGCTAGCGGCCCTCGCTAGCCGTATCGCAGAAGGGGAGCTCGGGCCCACCCCCTGCCCCCTCCCGCATGCGGGAGGGGGAGTGAGATCAGCGCTTGAAGGGGTCGTCGAAGAGCGGCTTGACGGGGAGGACGCCGCCGTCTGCCACGAACTGCGCGTCCGCGGCCGCCTGGGTGCGCTCGGCGCGAAGCTGCTGGAGCAGAACCTCGCGGTCGCCCTCCAGACGCGTGTCGGTCGGGGCTTCCATGCCGGCTGCCTTGGCTGCCTTCGCCACGGCTGCGTCGAGTTCACGCTGCGAGGTCAGGCCGAGCGTGACCGGATCCTTCGGCGTGATGTTGGCGATGTTCCAGTGGCTGCGGTCGCGGATCGCGGCGATCGTCGTGCGGGTGGTGCCGATCAGCAGCGAGATCGCGCCGTCGGTGATCTCCGGGTGGTTGCGGATGATCCACGAGATGCCGTCCGGCTTGTCCTGGCGCTTCGACACCGGCGTGTAGCGCGGGCCCTTGGTGCGGCGAACCTGCTCGGGGCCCTTGATCATCTTGAGCTGGTAATCGGGATCGGCAGCACCCTTGTCGATCTCTTCCTGCGTCACTTCGTGTGCGCGGACGGGATCGCGACCGGTGAGCTTGGTCGAGGTGGTGTCGTCGGCGATCGCCTGGATCTCGAGGATGTGCAGGCCACAAAAGTCCGCGATCTGCTCGAAACTGAGCGCGGTATTGTCGACCATCCAGGCGGCGGTCGCGTGGGGCATGAGCGGCTGGGCCACGGCGGAAACTCCGTAAAAATAGAAAGGGCCGCCCCTTTCGGAGCGGCCTGACATGAGAGAGACTTAGTGCGCGCGGGGGCAACAGGCAAGCGAACAAGCTCAGGCGGCCAACAGCTTCCTTTCCAACGGGACGAGCGCGTGGAGGAACTGGCGCGCGCTGGCCGGCCAGCTGTAGCGCGCCGCATAGGCGGCGCAGGTGACGCTGTTGCGGGTCAGCGCAGTGGCGATCGCGGTGTTGAGGTCGTCGTGCATCGCGCCGACGCGGGTGTCGAGGACGTCGATCGGGCCGGTGACCGGGTAGGCCGCTACCGGTGTGCCACAGGCTAAGGCTTCGATCATGACGAGGCCGAAGGTGTCGGTGCGGCTGGGGAAGACGAGGACGTCGGCGGTGCGATAGGCGGCGGCCAGGTCGAGGCCCGAGCGCTGGCCGAGGAAGACCGCGTCCGGGAACCGGCGGGCGAGCGCGGCGCGGGCGGGGCCTTCGCCGACCACGACCTTGGTGCCGGGATGCGCGGAGGACAGGAACGCCTCGATGTTCTTCTCGACCGCGACCCGGCCGACATAGAGCTGGATCGGACCAGGTAGCGCCGCCATGTCCGGGTCGCGCGCGCCGTCGAGGCCGAACTGCGCGAAGTCGACACCCCTGCCCCATTCGCGGACCTGGTGCAGGCCGTGCTCCGCGAGCGTCTTCGCAACAGATGGCGTGGAGACGAGGATCGACTGCGCGGGGCGGTGGAACCAGCGGATGTAGCGCCAGATCCAGTCGGGGTTCGCGCCGGTGCGGGCGGCGACGTAATCGGGGAACTGCGTGTGATAGGCGCTGGTGAACGGGAGCGCGCGGGCAAGGCACCATGAGCGGGCGGCGAGGCAGACCGGGCCTTCGGTGGCGAGGTGGATCGCGTCAGGGCCGAAGGCGGCGAGCATGCGACCGACCGCGCCGGAGCGGGCGAAGGCGAGGCGGATCTCGGGATAGGTCGGGCACGGCATCGAGGCGAAGCGCTCGGGGGAGACGACGAGGACATCGTGGCCGATCGATTCGAGTTCGCGCTGGACCGACTGGAGGGTGCGGACGACGCCGTTGACTTGCGGGCTCCAGGCGTCCGTGACGATTGCGATACGCATCGGTTTCTCTCCGTTTTACCCTCTCCCCGAGGGAGAGGGAGGGGCCCGCCGCACTTGCGGTGGGAGGGTGAGGGCACGCTTTTGTTGATGCGGTGGACTTGTCCTCACCCTCGCCGCTTCGCGTCTTTCCCTCTCCCCGCTGGGGAGAGGGTTTTGGGTCAGGCGGCTAGGGTGACAACTTTGTCTCGCTCTCGCGCGGCGATCTCATCGGCCCAGTGGAGCAACTCCATCCGTCCATCGAAATGCTCGACCAAGGCCGTGCACCCCTCCACCCAGTCGCCGTCGTTGTAATAGGCGATGCCGGCGATCTCGCGCATCTCGGCGGTGTGGATGTGGCCGCATACAACGCCCTCGACACCGCGGACGCCGGCGGCATGCGCGACGACTTCCTCGAAGTGCGAGATGAAGGCGACCGCGTTCTTGACCTTGGCCTTGGCGTGCTTCGACAGCGACCAATAGGGCATGCCCATCCGCCGCCGCGCGGCGTTGACCCAGCGGTTGAGGCCCATCAGCATCGTGTAGGCCGCGTCGCCGATATGCGCGACCCAGCGGTGTGCGAGCGTGATCGCGTCGAACTCGTCGCCGTGGAGCACCAGCAACCGGCGGCCGTCGGCGGTCTCGTGGATCGCCTTGCGGCGGATCGAGATGCCGCCGAAGTCCAGGCCGGAATATTGGCGGAAGACTTCGTCATGGTTGCCGGGAATGTAGACGACGCGGGTGCCGCGTTTGGCGCGCTTGAGCAGGCGCCAGAGGACGTCGTTGTGCGCGGCGGGCCAGTAGAACTTCTTTTTCAGCCGCCAGCCGTCGATCATGTCGCCGACGAGGTACATCGTCTCGCTGTCGACGTGATCGAGGAAGTCGTTGAGCATCCCTGCGTTGCAGCCGCGCGTGCCGAGATGGACGTCGGAAATCCAGATCGTGCGGTACTGGCGGCGCTCGACGATCGGCTCCGGGATGGCGGGGCGCGAGTGGATGAAGTCGGCGATATCGGTGATGTCGGCGCCCATGATGCTAGATGGCGAAAACGTCGTTACGGCGTTCATGAGCTCGTCCCCCGGCAAGGTATCCCTCACCGCGAGTATTAGCGGAGTATTGTTACAGGGTGGTCGCAGTCCGGTGACTGTTAGAAGTCAGCGCCGATAGCGTGTTTCCCCGCGAAGGCGGGGATACAGTCTGGGCTCCCGCCTTCGCGGGAGAACTAAGTTGGCTGGGGCCGCGCTTTCCTACCCCCCCGGCGAAGGCCGGGGCCCAATTGGAAAGGTCGCAGTAACGGAGGACGACGAATCGTTACTCAACGTTCCCAATTGGGCCCCGGCCTTCGCCGGGGTGGTGGTGAGCTTGGGGTGACCGTTATCCGTCAAACGATGGACTCCAGCTTTCGCTGGGGTGACGGGAGAGGGGCGAGGTGGCGGAATTTGGGGCGGCTGCTCCCTCACTCCATCGTCAGGACGATCTTGCCGACGTGATCGCCGGCTTCCATCCGGGTATGCGCGGCGGGGGCGTCGGCGAAGGCGAAGACGCGGTCGATGACCGGTTTCAGCTTGCCGGCCTCGACGTGCGGCCAGACGGTGCGCGCCAGTTCGTCGGCGACCAGCGACTTGAACGCGGTGTCGCGGGGGCGGAGCGTCGAGCCGGTGAGGGTCAAGCGGCGGCGCATGATCTCGAACAGCGGGACCGTCGCCGTCATGCCGCCCTGGACCGCGATCGAGACGTGGCGACCGTCCTCTGCAAGGCATTGCAGGTTGCGCGGGACGTAATCGCCGCCGACCATGTCGAGCACCGCCGCGACGCCCTTGCCGCCGGTGATCTGCTTCACGCGCTCGACGAAATCCTCGGTCTTGTAGTCGATCGCGTGGGTTGCGCCGAGGCTGAGCGCGGCTTCGCATTTCGCTTTGGAGCCGGCCGTCACGATGATGTCGATGCCGAAGACATTGCACAGGCCGATCGCCATTGTGCCGATGCCGCTGGTGCCACCGTGAACCAGGACGGTGTCGCCCTCCATCGCGTAGGCGCGCTCGAACAAATTGGTCCAGACGGTGAAGAGCGTCTCGGGCATTGCCGCGGCCTCAACCATCGTCAACGCTGCGGGCACGGGCAGGCACTGGCCGAACGGCGCGACCGCGTATTCGGCATAGGCACCGCCGGAGATCAGCGCGCAGACCGACTGGCCGATCTGTTCGTCGCCGACGTCTTGGCCGACCGCCACGATCGTACCGGAGATTTCCATGCCGAGGATCGAGGGCGCACCTGGCGGTGGCGGATATTTGCCTTGGCGCTGCATGACTTCGGGGCGATTGACCCCGGCCGCGGCGACCTTGACGAGCACTTCGCCCGGCCCGGGCTGCGGCACGGGACGATCAACGAGCACCAGCACGTCGGGCCCGCCGGGCCGTTCCGGGTCGATCGCCTTCATGACGTCAGGTACACTTAAGTTACTGGATTGGTTTTCGGGTATCGCGGTCATCTGCTCGTCACGTCCCTTTTGAATTCCGCGCCTTATTGACATCACTCGGGTGCGGGTCAACGTTAGAGCCGCAATGGACCTGGAAGACGCCCCCTCCCGTCCCGACGATCTGCTTGACGCACTGGTGCGGCAGGACCTTGATCCGTTGTCGGTCGCCGAACTCGATGCGCGGATCACGGTGCTGCAGGGCGAGATCGCGCGCTGCCAGGTCAAGAAGGACCGCGCCGTCAGTCACCGCGCCATCGCCGACGACCTGTTCAGGCGGTGACCACCCTCCCCGCCTCCAAGCGCGCCGCATTTAAGCAGCGCAGGAACGGACGGCGCCGGGTTCAAGTGCTTGATGCGACCGATATCAGTTCCGACATAGTGGCAAAGGGCTCGCGTTCTCGCGGCCCGACAGGAGTATTGTAAATGCCATCATTTGCACCCGCCCTCGAGACCACGCTGCACAAGGCGCTCGAGGCGGCATCGTCCCGGCGGCACGAATATGCGACGCTGGAGCATCTGTTGCTCGCGCTGATCGACGACGAACATGCGTCGAAGGTCATGACCGCGTGCAACGTCGAGATCGGCGATCTGAAGAACACCGTCTCGCACTACCTCGACAGCGAACTCGATGCGCTGAAGGTCGATGCGGCGACCGACCCCTCGCCCACCAGCGGGTTCCAGCGCGTCGTCCAGCGCGCGATCCTGCACGTCCAGTCCTCGGGCCGCGACGAGGTGACCGGCGCCAACGTGCTCGTCGCCTTGTTCAGCGAGCGCGAGAGCTATGCCGTGTATTTCCTGCAGCAGCAGGACATGAGCCGCCTCGATGCGGTCAGCTTCATCAGCCACGGCGTCGGCAAGGGCGGACAGCAGGCGACCGAAGCATCCACGCCAAAGGGTGCGGACGACGAGAAGCCGGCCAAGGGACAGGAGAAGGGCAAGACGGAAAGCGCGCTCAAGCAATTCACGGTCGACCTCAACGAGAAGGCCAAGAACGGCAAGGTCGATCCCCTGATCGGGCGCGGGCCGGAGGTGGATCGGACGATCCAGATCCTGTGCCGCCGGTCGAAGAACAACCCGCTCTATGTCGGTGATCCCGGCGTCGGCAAGACCGCGATCGCGGAAGGGCTGGCGCGGAAGATCGTCGAGGGCGACGTGCCCGACGTGCTGTTGCCGGCGATCATCTACTCGCTCGACATGGGCGCGTTGCTGGCGGGTACGCGGTATCGTGGCGACTTCGAGGAGCGGCTGAAGGCGGTCGTCAACGAGCTCGAGAAGCTGCCCGACGCGGTGCTGTTCATCGACGAGATCCACACGGTGATCGGTGCGGGTGCGACCAGCGGCGGGGCGATGGACGCGTCGAACCTGCTCAAGCCTGCTTTGTCGGGCGGGACGATCCGCTGCATCGGCTCGACGACGTACAAGGAGTTCCGCAATCACTTCGAGAAGGACCGCGCGTTGCTGCGGCGCTTCCAGAAGATCGACGTGAACGAGCCGACGATCGAGGATACGATCAAGATCCTCGCGGGCCTGCGCTCGGCGTTCGAGGATCACCACAACGTCAAGTACACGCCCGATGCGATCAAGTCGGCGGTGGAGCTGTCGGCGCGGTACATCAACGACCGGAAGCTGCCGGACAAGGCGATCGACGTGATCGACGAGGTTGGCGCGATGCAGATGCTGGTGGCGCCGAACAAGCGCAAGAAGACGATCACGCCGAAGGAGATCGAGCAGGTCATCGCGACGATGGCCCGCATCCCGCCGAAGTCGGTCTCGACCGACGACAAGCTGGCGCTGGCCACGCTCGAGACGGATCTGAAGCGCGTGGTGTTCGGTCAGAATGCGGCGATCGAGAAGCTGTCGTCGGCGATCAAGCTGGCGCGGGCGGGTCTGCGCGAGCCGGAGAAGCCGATCGGCAACTATCTGTTCACTGGGCCTACCGGTGTCGGCAAGACCGAAGTCGCCAAGCAGCTGTCGACGATTCTGGGCATTCCGCTCCAGCGGTTCGACATGTCCGAATATATGGAGCGGCATTCGGTCAGCCGGCTGATCGGTGCGCCGCCGGGCTATGTCGGGTTCGACCAAGGTGGTCTGCTGACCGACGCGATCGACCAGAACCCGCACTGCGTGCTTCTGCTCGACGAGATCGAGAAGGCGCATCCCGACCTGTTCAATATCCTGTTGCAGGTTATGGATAACGGGCGGCTGACCGACCAGCATGGCAAGTCGGTCGATTTCCGCAACGTCATCCTGATCATGACGACCAATGCGGGCGCCAGCGACATGGCGCGCGAGACGGTTGGCTTCGGCAACCTCACGCGAGAGGGCGAGGACGAGGTGGCCGTGACGAAGATGTTCACGCCGGAATTCCGCAACCGTCTCGATGCGGTGGTGCCGTTCGGATACCTGCCGACCGAAGTCGTGGCGCGGGTGGTGGACAAGTTCATCCTCCAGCTCGAACTGCAGCTGGCGGACCGCGGCGTGCACATCGTCCTCGACGACGAGTCGAAGGCGTGGCTGACGACCAAGGGCTATGACAAGCTGTACGGCGCACGGCCGATGGGTCGCCTGATCCAGGAGAAGATCAAGCAGCCGCTCGCCGAGGAACTGCTGTTCGGCAAGCTGGTGCACGGCGGCGAAGTGACGGTGAAGATGAAGGACGGCGCGCTGTCGTTCGCGATCGAGCCGGCGGCACCGAAGAAGCCCAAGAAGAAGGGCAAGGTCGAGACTGTCGACGCGAAGTAATTTCGGGTTACGGTTGAGTTTGAAGGGCCTGCCGTCGGAGCGATCCGGCGGCGGCTTTTTTTGTGGCTGGGTCGGGCCGGGCGATGGGTGCGGGACGGGTCGACCGTCAGGGCTAGGTTCGGAACCGCTTGCCGCAAGGGAGCGTGTTCCCCCGCGAAGGCCCTCCCCGGCGAAGGCCGGGGTCCAGGTGGAAGACCGTGCCGACGACGGCTGCGCTTCGTTACTGCGACCTTTCCAACTGGGCCCCGGCCTTCGCCGGGGAGGTGCATGTGCCTGTCGATCCGCTTGCTATCCTCCCCCGCCAGGGGGAGGTGGCTGGCTCTTGCCAGACGGAGGGGGAGGTAAGGGTAACCGCTGTGTCGTGTTCCTCCCCCTCCGTCGCCTTCGGCACCACCTCCCCCTGGCGGGGGAGGATTTTAGAGGGGCGGCTATCGGCGACCACATCTCCCCCAACGTTTACCGATAATTGGGGAAGCGTTGCTAGCATCGGGGCATGGAACGCTTGGCATGGCTGCGATGGATGATCGGTGCGCTCGCGCTGGCGTTCGGGCTTGCCGTCGCCGCGCCGGCCATCGCAGTGACGGGCACGCCGCTGTCGGTCTGCGTCCGCCCCGCGCTGCCCGGACAGACGGCGGCCGCGCTGTTCGCCGAGCCGACCGGTTTCGACTGCGCCACCCCGCAGACGCGGTTCGGCGGCGGCGACTTCTGGATCCTGTCGCAGCGCCTGCCGACGATCGACGACGACGACGCTACCGTGCGAATCGGCAGCACCTGGGTGAACCGGGTGACGCTTTTCGTGCTGTATGCCGACGGGTCGATCCGCCGGACCGGCTTCACCTCGCGCACCGCGGGACGCTTGCTCGGGCTCGGCGCGGTGATCGTCCAGCCATTGCCGCGACACGATGCTACGCCGGTCCGGCTGCTCTGGCATGTCGAGGGCGCGGCGAACCTGCGTGGACTGATCCTCGGCCCGGCGATCGCGAGCTACGACCAGCGCAACACAACCGAGATATTGCTGGCGGCGCTGTATGGCGGCTTCGGCGGCATGGCGATCGCGCTGATCGTGTACAATCTCGCGCTGTGGGGCGCGCTGAGACAGGCGTTCCAGCCGGCCTATTGCCTGCTGGTGTTGTGCCTGCTCGCGTATGCGCTGACCTCGTCGGGGGCGCTCGGGCAGATGCTGCCGGGGCTGGACAATAATGATCGTCAGCGGCTGAACGCGCTGTTCCTGGCCGGCTCCGCTGCCGCCGCGCTGCTGTTCGCGCGCACCTTTTTCGAGCGAGACGTGTTCGTCGGGTGGCTACGCCCGGCCAGCACGATCGTCATGGCGACGTTGCTGTTCGCCGGACTGGTGTGGGCCGCCTTTGCGCCGTGGCATTTCCATATGCTCGATACGCTGCTGGCAAGCGCGTATCTGACGCTGCTGGGATTGATCCCCGTCGTTCTGTACCGGGCGTGGCGCGCGCGGAGCAATTTCCTGTGGCTGTTTGCGCTGGCGTGGAGCGTACCGATCGCCGTGGCTGCGCTGCGCGTCGCCAACGCCTTCGAACTGCTTGCATGGAGCATCTGGCTCGACAATTCGACGATCCTGTCGATGGCGCTCGAATCGATGCTGTCGAGCTTGGCGATCGCGTACCGGATCCGGCTGCTCAGCGTCGAACGCGATACCGCGCGCGAACAGGAGATCGCCGCGCGGTTGCTGGCGGATACCGAGCCGCTGACCGGGCTGCTCAATCGCCGCGCGTTCCTGGCGCGTGCGATCGGGCGGCCGGGCGACCAGATGTTGCTGATCGCCGACGTCG
Organism: Sphingomonas albertensis; assembly: GCF_014358075.1. GTDB lineage: Bacteria > Pseudomonadota > Alphaproteobacteria > Sphingomonadales > Sphingomonadaceae > Sphingomonas > Sphingomonas albertensis. The sequence continues at coordinate 11,323 of NZ_JACONT010000040.1, forward strand.
ATCACTTCAAGCGCGTCAACGAGAAGATCGGGCATGACGGCGGCGACGAAGTGTTGCGGGTGGTCGCGCGGGCGCTGCGCAACGCCGTGCCGCCCAATGCGCTGGTAGCGCGGATCGGCGGCGAGGAGTTCGCGATCCTGCTCGACGCGACGAACGCGATCGCACCCGACGCGGTGCTCGATCGCCTGCGCAGTCAGCGGATGCCGTTCGACATCGTCGTGACCGCGAGCATCGGCGCGTGCACCGGACCCTTGCTGCACGAGAAGGACTGGAAGCTGCTCTACAATTGCGCCGACCGCGCGCTGTTCGCAGCAAAGGCAGCGGGGCGCGACCGCGCGCGCGAGGCGCCGCCGGTGTCCATCGCCGCCTGACCGCCACCGACTTGTCGGCGAGGGCGAATTGCGACATGCTCGCAACCATTGCCGAAGGGACACAGGATGCGGAATCGTCGGGGAACGCTGATAGGCGCGGGGCTGATCGCGCTGGCGATGGTGGCCGTACGGCATCCGACCGTCGACCTGCAGCTGGTCACGCATGATTCGCGCGATCCGTCGCCGCATCGTATGCAGGCGGCCGTCGATTTCGGCCTGGTCGGCGTCTCCGTGCTGTATACCTGGACGGTGAACCGGTTGCGCTGAACCCTGGCGCACGTCCTTGACCCCCGTCGCGTGCCTGCGCCATAGCGGCGGGCATGGACACGCCGATCGAAGACCTCGCGTTCGAGGATGCACTGAAGGAACTCGAGCTTATCGTCGGGAAGCTGGAAAGTGGCGACACGCCGCTCCAGCAGGCGATCGAGCTGTACGAGCGCGGCAACAAGCTGCGCCAGCGTTGCGCCGACCGGCTCGACGCGGCGCAGGCACGGATCGAAGCGATCCGGCTCGACGGCGACGGCAAGCCCGCGGGCGTTCGCCCGTTCGCCGCAGGCTGACGCGGTGAGCCAGATGCCCGTCACGCTGGATGCCGCGCTCGCCGATGTCGCAGCCGAGATCGACCGGCAGTTCGACCAGCTGCTGGCGATCCCCGACGATCCGCGTGGCGACCTGTACCGGGCGATGCGGCATGCCGCGATCGGTGGTGGCAAGCGGTTGAGGCCGCTGCTCGTCTTCGCGACCGCCAATCTGTTCGACGTCGCGCGTGAATGTTCGGCGCGGGCGGCGACCGCACTCGAGGCAATCCACGTCTACTCGCTGATCCACGACGACCTGCCGTCGATGGACAATGACGACATGCGCCGCGGCAAGCCGACCGTGCACAAGGTGTTCGACGAGGCGACCGCGATCCTAGCCGGCGACTGCCTGCATGCGCTGGCGTTCGAGATCCTCGCTGATCCGGCGACACATCCCGATCCGTTCGTGCGGATCGAATTGGTGACCGACCTTGCGCGTGCCGCCGGGCCGAACGGCATGGCCGGCGGGCAGAAGATGGATATCGAGGCGGAGAGCACGCGCTTCGACCTGAATACCGTCACGCGGTTGCAGCAGATGAAGACGGGTGCGCTGATCTCGGCGTCGGTCGAGGCTGGCGCGATTCTCGGGCGGTTGCCACCGGAGGGCCGCGTCGGCCTTCGTGGCTACGCGCATGACCTGGGGCTAGCGTTCCAGATCGCCGACGACCTGCTCGACGCCGAGGGCGACGAGGCAGTCGCGGGCAAGAAGCTGCGCAAGGACGAGGTCGCGGGCAAGGAGACGTTCCTGTCGCTGCTCGGGCCCGAGCGTGCGCGCGAACAGGCGCGGATGCTCGTCGACCAGGCCGTCGCACATCTGCATAGCTACGGCAAGGAAGCCGACCTGTTGCGGGATATCGCTCGCTACGTGCTCGAACGCGACCGCTGAACCGACAACCGGAGAGTCCGACATGACCGCACGCATTGGTGTCTATCCCGGCACGTTCGATCCGGTCACGTTGGGCCATATGGATATCATCCGGCGCGGCGCCAAGCTGGTCGACCGGCTGGTGATCGGCGTCACGACCAACCCGTCCAAGTCGCCGATGTTCACGATCGAGGAACGGATGGCGACAGTGCGACGCGAGGTCGCGGAGGTCGACGGCGATATCGAGGTGGTCGCGTTCGATTCGCTGCTGATGGATTTTGCCGAGCGGCAGGGCGCTAAGGTGATCGTCCGGGGCCTGCGCGCCGTCGCCGATTTCGAATATGAATATCAGATGGCGGGGATGAACCAGCAGATCAATCCGCGCGTCGAGACGGTGTTCCTGATGGCCGACGTCGCGTTGCAGCCGATCGCGAGCCGGCTGGTCAAGGAGATCGCACTGTACGGCGGGAATATCGCGAAGTTCGTGCCGGAATCGGTGCGCGAAGAGGTGGTTGCGCGGGTCGAGAAGATCGGCCGCAAGGGAAGCTGACCTCCTTCGTCGTCCTGACTTTCGTCAGGATGACGTATCGTGATGGGGGACTGCTGCGTGCCCCCCCCATCACGTTCAGATTGGCGCAAGCGGGGATTTGCTCTAAGTGGCGGCAGCCTGGTTGCGCCGGGCCTCTTTCGAGTGGGAATTTGATGCGCTTTTTCGTCGGAATGTTCGCGTTGCTCGGGTGCCTGGTCACGGTACCGGCTGATGCAGCGCAGAAGAAGGAAGTCGTGGCGCCTGCCGTTCGCGCGACCCCGCCCCTCACCACGGATACGCAGAACCTGCTGCTGCTCGATCTGTCGACCGGCGGGCGTGTCACGATCTGGCTGCGACCCGATGTCGCGCCGCTGATGGTCGAGCGGATCAAGACGCTGACCCGCCAGCATTTCTATGATGGCCTCGCGTTCCACCGCGTGATCGATGGCTTCATGGCGCAGGGCGGCGATCCCAAGGGCGACGGCACCGGTGGTTCGACGCTCCCCGACGTGAAGGCGGAGTTCAATTACCTGCCGCATGTTCGTGGCGCAGTGTCGGCGGCGCGGTCGGACAAGGAGGACAGCGCGAACAGCCAGTTCTTCATCGTCTTCCAGCCGCGCCTGAGCCTCGACAAGAAGTACACCGTGTTTGGTCGCGTGCTCGACGGGATGCAGTATGTCGACGCGATCGAGCGTGGCGAGCCGCCGGCGAACCCGTCGCGGATCGTCCATGCGTATATCGCGGCGGACAATCCTCCGGCGTATATCGCTGGGCCGCCTGCCCCCGCACTCGGTGCACCGGTGACGTTGCCGGGTACGGCTACGGGCCCGAACGCGGCCAAGCCAAAGCTCGCGCCGGCCGCTCGCAAGGCGCCGGTAAAGAAGGCTCCTGCAAAGAAGTGATTCCACGTTGAACGTCGACCTTTTCGACTTCGACCTGCCGACCGACAACATCGCGCTCCGCCCCGCGGCGCCGCGCGATGCTGCGCGGATGCTGGTGCTCGAAGGTGACGCGACCCAGGATGCGGGCGTATCCGACCTGCCGTCGCTGCTGCGGCGTGGCGACATGCTCGTGTTCAACGATACGCGCGTGATCCCGGCGCAACTCGACGGGCGGCGCGGCGATGCCAAGATCGGCGCGACCTTGCACAAGCGTGAGGGGCCGCGACGGTGGCGCGCGTTCATTCGCAATGCGCGACGGTTGCGCGACGGCGACGTGATCGAGTTCAGCAATGGCGTCAGCGCCGCGGCAGTCGATCGCGAGGACGACGGGAGTTATGCGCTGGTGTTCGCGGGCGACGAGCCGGTCGAACTGCTGCTCGAACGCGCGGGCCACATGCCGCTGCCCCCGTATATCGCTGGCAAGCGCCCGACCGACGAACGCGATGCAGACGATTACCAGACGATGTTCGCGTCCGAGCCGGGCGCGGTGGCGGCGCCGACCGCTGCGCTGCACTTCACGCCGGGGCTGATGGCGGCGCTCGATGCGGCGGGGATCGAGCATGCGACGCTGACCCTGCATGTCGGCGCGGGCACATTCCTCCCCGTGAAGGCGACCGACACGACCGAGCACAAGATGCACGCCGAATGGGGCCGGATCGATGCCGCCACCGCCGATCGGCTCAACGCAGTCCGCGCGCGCGGTGGTCGCGTGATCGCGGTGGGGACGACGTCGCTGCGCCTGATCGAGAGCGCGACCGGCGAGGACGACGTGATCCGCCCATTCGACGGCGACACCGCCATCTTCATCACGCCGGGATACCGGTTCCGCGGCATCGACGGATTGATGACCAATTTCCATCTGCCGCGCTCGACCTTGTTCATGCTGGTATCGGCGCTGATGGGACGCGAGCGGATGCAGGCGGCGTATGCACATGCGATCGCCGGGAAGTATCGCTTCTACAGCTATGGCGACGGCTCGCTTCTGCTGCCATGACGGGCGGCATGCTGCTCGCTCTCGCTCTGATCCAGGCCATCGTTGCCGCACCGCCGCCCGCGGGTACGCCGCAACCGCCTGCAACGATTTTCGCCGAGCCGGCTGCGCTGTTCATCGCCGCGTGCGATGCGAACGGTGATGGCCGCGTGACGCAGGCCGAGCTGACTGCGGGCGTTGCGCGAAGCTATGCGGCTGCCGAGGGTGCTGCGACCGGATCGATCGGGTACATCGCCTTTGCCGACTGGGCGCAGGCGTGGCTCGGCGATCGCAACGCCTTACCGAGCCCGTTCGAGGTCGACCGCGACGGCGACAACCGGATCACGCTGGCCGAACTCCAGGCGCGGTTCGCGCAGTTCTTCACGCGGTTCGACCGCGACAAGGATGGCGTGCTGACTCGCGCCGAACTCATCACCATTCGCGGCGCGCCGGCCGGCGATCGCTACGGCATCCGCAAGAAAAAGTAACATGACCACCCGCCCCCGCTTCGACTTCACCATCTCCGCCACCGACGGCAAGGCACGCACCGGCGTCATCGCGATGCAGCGCGGCGACATCCGCACACCCGCGTTCATGCCGGTCGGCACCGCCGCGACCGTCAAGGGGATGAAGCCCGCCGACGTGGTCGGCGCGGGTGCCGACATCATTCTCGGCAACACCTATCATTTGATGTTGCGGCCGGGCGCGGAGCGGGTCGCGCGGCTGGGTGGTCTGCACGCGTTTTCGGGGTGGTCGAAGCCGATCCTCACCGACTCCGGCGGCTATCAGGTGATGAGCCTCGCGGACCTGACCAAGCGCTCCGAGGAGGGCGTCTCGTTCAAGTCGCATCTCGATGGCACGCGGCATCTGCTGAGTCCCGAGCGGTCGATCGAGATCCAGCGGCTGCTCGGCTCGAACATTGTCATGGCGTTCGACGAACTTGTGCCGACGACGTCGACGCGCGAGGTGCAGGCGGCGGCGATGGAGCGATCGATGCGCTGGGCGAAGCGGTCGCGCGCGGCGTTCGACAGCGGCGAGACGCATGCCGAGAACAACGCGATCTTCGGCATCCAGCAGGGTGCGCTGAACGAGGGCTTCCGCAAATCTTCGGCGGATGCGCTGATCGATATCGGCTTCGACGGCTATGCTGTCGGCGGGCTCGCCGTCGGCGAGGGCCAGGAGGCGATGTTCGGGTGTCTCGACTTCGCGCCGGACCAGCTGCCGGTCGACAAGCCGCGCTATCTGATGGGCGTCGGCAAGCCGGACGACATCGTCGGTGCGGTCGAGCGCGGGATCGACATGTTCGATTGCGTGATGCCGACCAGGTCGGGTCGCACCGGCCAGGCCTTTACGCGGACCGGGCCGATCAACATCCGCAATGCTAAGTTCGCCGAGGATATGGGGCCGCTCGATCCAACGTGCCCCTGCCCGGTCTGCGCGACCTGGGGTCGGGCGTATCTGCATCATCTAGTACGGTCAGGCGAAATGCTTGGCGCAATGCTCATGACGGAGCATAACATCTGGTTCTACGAAACGCTGATGGCGGATCTACGGGCGGCGATCGCCTCGGGGACGCTGACGCAATTCGCGAATGATTTCCGTGGCGTGTATGCCCGGAAGAGTGAAGGAGAGCCCAAGTGACGATCAAGATCGACAGCGACACCCCGAACGAAATTCTCGCCGCCGCCAAGGAGGCGAAGCTGCAGGCCGAAGCCGCCGCGCATAATGCCGCGGAGAAGGCGAAGAGCTGGCCGCTCGCGAAGATCGGTCTCGGCGTCGGCATCGGCTCAGCGGCGATCGCGGGCGCGGTGCTGTTCGCGAACCGCAACAAGTAAGGATCTTCATGCGCCTCCTCCGCTCCGCTTTGCTGCTGACCGCGGTGTTTTTCCCGGTAGCGGTGGGGGCGCAGACCGCACCTGCCCCGACGCAGGTCTCGGTGAAGCCGCTCGCCTATACCGAGCGCACGCTGCCCAATGGCCTGCGCGTCTATGCGATCCGCGATACCGGCACGCCGAACGTGTCGGTGCAGGTCTGGTACGACGTCGGTTCGAAGGACGATCCGAAGGGCAAGTCCGGGTTCGCGCACATGTTCGAACATCTGATGTTCAAGTCGACGCGCAACCTCGTGTCGGAGCAGATGGACCGGCTGACCGAGGATGTCGGCGGCTACAACAACGCGTCGACCAACGACGACTACACCAATTATTACGAGGTGATCCCCGCCAACCACCTCCAGCGACTGCTGTTCGCGGAAGCCGACCGGATGGCGAGCCTCGTCGTCGAGCCCAAGAGCTTCGGGTCGGAACGCGACGTGGTGAAGGAGGAACTGCGCCAGAGCACGCTCGCGCGACCGTACGGCAAGCTGTTCTCGCTATATTATCCGGCGCTCGCCTATTCCGCACATCCTTATGCGCGCGGGACGATCGGCAGCCTGGAGAATCTCGAGGCGGCTGGGATCGAAGACGTTCGTGCGTTCCACGCGACCTATTATCGGCCGGACAATGCCATCCTCGTGGTGTCGGGCAATTTCGATCCCACGCAGTTGAACGGCTGGGTCGATCAGTATTTCGCCAGGATCAAGAAGCCCGCCGCAGCGATCCCGCGCGTGACGGTGGCCGAGCCGGCACGGACCAAGGCGGTGACGCGCACCGTGTACGAGCCGAACACGCCGTTGCCGGCGGTGCTGGTCAGCTATCACGTGCCGGCCGACCGCGATGCTGATAGCGCGGCGCTGACCGTGCTGAACGCCGTACTGTCGACGGGCGAGAGTTCGCGGCTGTACGAGAATGTCGTGTACCGCGACCAACTCGCGCAATCGGCGGAGGCATTCCTCGATACCAAGCAGTCGACCGGCAATCTGGTGGTCTATGCGATCATGGCGGGCGGCAAGACGGCCGAGGCGGGCGAGGCCGCGTTGAAGCGCGAGATCGCGCGGTTCCGCGATGCGCCGGTGAGCGCGGCCGAACTGGCCGAGGCGAAGAACGAAATCCTCACCCAGTCGATCCAGTCGCGCGAGACCGCCGAGGGCAAGGCGAGCACGCTGGCCGCGGCGGTATTGATCGACGGCGATCCGCAGGCAGCGGACAAGCAGCTCGAGGCGATCGCGCGGGTGACTGCGGCGGACATCCAGCGGGTGGCCCGGGAATATCTGGGCGAGAACCAGTCGGCGACGATCCGGTACATGCCGATCGCCGACAAGCCCGCGACCGGCGTTGCCGATACGATCGCGGTGGCGCCGACCGTCCAGGTTGCCGACCTGAAGACGCCTGCGGATGTCGAGATCGTGACGCCTGCGCCGGACGGCCAGCGCGTACAGCCGCCCGCACCGAGCGCGCCGGTATCGCCAACGATCCCGCAGCCGGTCGAGGTTCGTCTCGCCAACGGCATGCGGCTGGTCACGGTGGAGCGGCACGACCTGCCGATCGTCACCGCCTATCTGGTGACCGCCGGTGGTGCGGCGACCGATCCGGCGAACCGCGCGGGCGTGAGCAGCCTGGCCGCGGAACTGCTGACCAAGGGAACCAGGACGCGCTCGGCAACGCAGATCGCGCGGGCGATCGAGGGGCTTGGCGGCGCGATCGGCAGCGCGGCGGGTAGCGATGGCGCGTCGGTCGACGTGACGGTGAAGTCGGACCAGCTTGCGCCGGCGATGGCGATCCTGGCGGACGTGGCGGTCAACCCGGCCTTTGCCCCCGAAGAAATCGAACGCGCGCGGACGCAGCAGATCGATGCCGTCACGCTGGCGCTCAAGAACCCCGCGCAGGTCGCCGGGCTCGTCGCGGACCGTGCGGTGCTCGGCGGATCGCCTTATGGGGCACCGATCGGGGGGACGCCCTTGTCGTTGAAGGCCATCACGAGGCCCGACATCGCAGCAGCCTACGCACGGAGTTTCCAGCCGGGCCAGGCAACGCTGATCATGGTCGGCGACGTCACCGCAGCGCGTGCGAAGGCGTTGGCGGAGGCGCAGTTCGGACGCTGGCAATCGGCTGGCGCGGCACCGGCGAAGGCGCCTGAGGTCGTATATCCCAAGCCTCGCGTGATCGTCGTCGACATGCCGGAGGCAGGTCAGGCCGGCGTGGTCGTCGCGCGGCCGGCGATCGCGCGGAACGATGCGCGTTACTACCCGCTGGCGGTCGGCAACACCGTGCTCGGCGGTGGCTTTTCGTCGCGGCTGAACCAGGAAATCCGGATCAAGCGCGGACTTGCCTATGGCGCGAGCAGCGGGCTGGATGCGGGCAAGACGCAGGGGACGGTCGCCGCGCGGACGCAGACCAAGAACCCGACCGCGGCGGAGGTCGTGACGCTGATCGCCGCCGAGATGGCGCGGCTGGGGTCGGCACCCGTGCCCGCCCCCGAACTCGACACGCGCAAGGCGGTACTGGTCGGTAATTTTGGGCGGGGGATCGAGACAACCTCCGGGGTTGCCGGGATCCTCGGCGCGTATGTCCAGAACGGCGTGCCGCTTGGCGAGTTGCAGCGCTACACGGGCGCGGTCGGCGCGGTCGATCCGACGGCGGTACAGGCGGCGGCGGTGGCGCTGCTCGATCCGAAGGCGGCGAGTATCGTCGTGGTCGGCGACGCCAAGCAGTTCATCGAACCGCTGCGCAAGGCGTATCCGAACGTGGAAGTGATCCCCGAGGCTGCGCTGAAACTGGATACCGCAACCTTACGGTAAGCCATCGCTGCTAAGCCGATCTGCGAACCGGCGGACGATCGTGACCTTAATGGGCATGACGCGTCGGTGGTAACGGCGGGGAAGGATATGTGAGATTATCGTCCTTCCCCCGTCGAGCCACGCATACCGAACCAGAGCAATGGGCGTTCTATGTTTTGGTACGGAGCAAGGCAGAAACCGCTCCGTCGTCCCGGATTCGTTCCGAGGTCCACAGTTCCGCAAGTCCAAGTCCCTCGATCTTGCGGCACCGTGGATGCCGGAACCAGTCCGGCATAACGGAGAAAGGATTGATCTGGCGTTTAAACTGAATGTCGATCGGCCTCAGCCAGTTCCGTCCCGCGGTGGGACGGCCGAAATTCGGACGGGATCGGCCCGTGGAAATCGGCTATTCGATAGGCACCGTTCAAGTGTGTGAGCATTCCGCTCATTCCGGCATCATGAGGTAATAGCGTGCGCGTTCGGGTGCAGACGGTTCGGCTGATGCGTCGCATCTGGTTGGCGATGGTCGCCACGGTGCTGGTGATCGGCGCCGGTATCTCCGCGCACGCCGCTCTCCGAGGCATTTCCGCGCGCAACGCCGCACGTGATCGGGCGATGGTAGCGGCAGATACGCGCGGAGTGTCGAGCCCGATACCGTCCGCCGATCAGGAAACCGCGGCGCCGGCGGCTGGCGTGACGGGGACGATCGACCTACCCGATCTGCCTATCCCCGCGGGTGCGATCCTGGATGCCGGCGTCGTGCCCGCACGGCCGTTCTCGATGGCGGGCGCGTCGGCACTCGACCGCGACCGTGCGCTGCAATGCCTCACCGCCGCGATCTATTACGAGGCCGCATCCGAGTCCGACGCCGGCCAACAGGCGGTGGCGCAGGTCATCCTCAATCGCGCGCGTCATCCGGCGTTCCCGGGAACGGTGTGCGGCGTGGTGTATCAGGGATCGGAGCATGCCGGCTGCCAGTTCAGCTTCGCCTGCGACGGTGCGCTCGCCCGTATGCCGGCTCGGGCGGCGTGGGTGCGCGCGGCGCGAGCGGCAGGAATGGCGCTGGCGGGCTATGTCTATGCACCCGTCGGGCTGGCGACGCATTATCACACCTATGCGGTGACGCCGGCGTGGAACCGGGCGCTGGTGATGACCGACGTCGTCGGCGCGCATTTCTTCCATCGGTGGAAGGGGTATTGGGGCACGTCCGCCGCGTTCAACCAGCGCTATGGGGGCGGCGAGCCGGTCCCGGGGCCACATATGACGTTGCCTCCAGTCGCGCCGCCGACACCGCAGATGATCGCTGCGGCTGGGGCGGCGGCGGTCGCCGTTCCGGTGCCGGTCGCGCCGGTAGTGCTCGCGGAGGTTAAACCGGTGTCTGCCAAGCCAGCCGTGCCGGTCGTGACGGATATGCTGCCACCGGAATCGCAGATCCTCGATCGGTGGAAGGATTCGGGGAAGCCGTTGAAGTAGGCTCGGGTATCGGGCCAGTACCCTCCCCACCCTGCCGCTTCCGGCAGGAAAAGATGCCCCTTGCTTTGGCGCGACCACCGGTTGGATCAGGCCGGGCGAAGAGTTTTTGCGCGCGGAGGCGCAGAGGACGCGGAGATGGTGCGCTCGGAGGCCCCTGCCCGACTTGCATGGGCGGATCGACTTTGGAATTAGTCTTCCGACCCGCTGTGAATCGGCATTGTGCAGGACCTTGAGCCATGCACAGAGCACTTCCAGTCTAGAACCGACAGAGCCCTCACATCTCAGTGTCATTCCCGCGCAGGCGAGGATCACTGTTGGCAAGCCTCGGCGAACAGTGCGGAACATCTGAGGATATTGGGTCCCCGCCTCCGCGGGGATGACCAAGAATTGTAAAGTTGCCAGCTCCCTTTGGCAGCGCGGCGCTGAAGCTGTGGAACTTCGCAGGATATAGAATGTCGAAGCTCCGGTGATCGATCACCGGCGTCTCGGCTGAAGCCTCCGCGCTCTCTGCGCCTCTGCGCGAACCCCTTCCCCACCTTCAGCCGAAGCCGATATCGACGCGCAAGAAAAAACCGAGCGCATCGCTGCACTCGGGTTTCATTCAATGCGATCTGTAGTCGAGGGTTCGCCTATTCGGCGGGAACCATCGACGGGGTGCCGATCATCATGCGTTCGCCACCGGGGGGGGCGGCTTCGCGGGCGGCGCGGAGGATCTGGGTACGTTCTGCGCGCGAGGCCATGTCGTCCCAGGCCTTTTCGGCGCGGCGGCAGCGATCGCGGACGTTGTCGAGGAGGGCAGCATCGCCGTTGCGACGCTCTTCATCAGCGCGGGCCCGGTAAAATTCTGGATTATCGGCCATGCTGGTGCGCTCCTGCGAGTGAATTAGATAGAGTTGGTGCGGCGACCCGAAGATCGCCGCACCGCAACCGAGATCAGGCGGCGGACCGAAATCCGCCAGCGAGATCAATCGGCTGGCTGGAGGTTCACGGCCGACTGCTTGCCGCGCTTGTCGGGCTCGAGCTCGTAGGTGACGCGCTGGTTCTGGTTCAGCGTCGGCATGCCGGCGCGCTCGACTGCGGTGATGTGCACGAATGCATCATTGCCGCCGCCATCCGGCGCGATGAAGCCATAGCCCTTGTCGGCGTTGAAAAACTTGACGGTTCCGGTGATAGCCATGAGGTGGCTCCTTCTTAGTAGAGAGTAACCCGACGTTCGGGCGACCCGTGCCGCGGAGCAGGGAAAGAAGGAGAAAGGTGCCGCAAAGCGCCAAGAACCGTCGATATGCGACTGTAGCTGAGCGCTATATGGGCCAAGACCGCCGTAATTGCAAATCTTGCCGGTAAAATGGGTCAAGAACTGCGTCGATTACCGCATATAATATTTTTGCGTGCGCCGACCGAGACATCCATAATTTGAAACGACCGGCGCCGATATTTCGGCGCCGGTCGAGCAATTTAGCGGCAGCGGGTGTCGTTGCTGGAACGGTCGACCGCACGCCCGGCAAGCGCACCGCCGGCCGCACCGAGGACGGTGCCGAGCAGGCCCGAACCGCCCGGCGCTATGATGTTGCCGAGCACGCCGCCCGCGACTCCGCCAACGATGAGTCCGGTGGTGCCGTCATTGCGGCGGCAGTAATAGCGACCGTCATTACCGCGATAGATACGCTCGTTGCGTGACAGGCGGCGCTCGCGATAGCGGCGGTCGTCGCGGTAGTAGCGGCCGGCGTCGTAGCTGCCATAGGCAGGATCCGGGCGGTTATAGTCGTAGGACCGATAGCGCGGGTCGACGCCGTAGCGGCTGCCTCCGTCGCCGACGCAGCCGGCAACCATTGTAGAGGCGGCCAGCAGGCCCAGCATCGCAACGCGCATTTCGTGTCCTTTCAGTAGGTTGATACTGAAGGCGTAATGATCGGCGCCGGCATTTGGTTGCCGGCGCCGAAACGGCCTTAGTCCTTGAGGTTGGCGGGCACCGTGCCGCCGTTCTTTTCCAGCTCGCGCATCACGGCCTTGATCAGCCACATGTTCATTTCGGCGCTGCCGTCCTTCGCGCCGGTATAGCCGAGCTCGGTGGCGAGTTCCTTGCGGTTGTCGAGGCTCGAATCGAGATCAAGCAGCTTCATCAGGTCGACGATCGAGGTGCGCCAGTTGAGATCGGAGCCCTTCTTCGAGGCGATGCCCGAGAGGACGGCTTCGACGTCGACGGCTTGAGCGGGTGCTGCGGGCGCGGCCTGCGGAGTCGGAGCGGCGGGCGTCGGTGCGGGCTGGGCTGCGGTGGTCTGCGGCGCCGGCGCTGGTGCGGGTGCGTCGGCCTTGGGGGTACCGAAATGGCCGCTGCCGAGTGGGCCCTTCTCACCGAAGATGGCGGACTTGATCTTGCTGAAGATGCTCATGGGGATCCCTGTCGTATAAGAGTCTGACGGCGGGAGAACGCCCGATCGGGGATTTGGGTGCAGGCGCCGCGACCGGGGGCGACGGAACGTCCGGGCGCTGCGACTGGACGGGATCGAGACCAGCGCGCGCGCCGGGCCCCCGTGCGACCGGTTCGTCGCAGCCGAGAGGATCGAAACTCGCCGCCAACGTGGTGATGCGGTCCGCATCGGTGGCGCCGGCCGCCTCGGCGCCCGCTTCGTCGACGAGACCGCCGTCGATCGCATAGGCGACGAACCATGTATCGCGGTCGACGCCCTCGGTGATCGTCCGCTCGGCGATCTCGCGGTCGCTTGGCGCGTCGAGGATGATTGCCTCTTCGTCCGAACACTCGCGGCTGTACGTGTCGTCGCCGAACAGGCCGTCTTCGGTATTGAAATACGGATCCGGCGGCGGAAAACAGGTTCGCCAGCCCTGCGAAATCGAGTCGAACCAGACCGGATGATCGCCGTCGCGACCATCCTGGTCAAAGTGAAGTACAGGAAGTGCAGACGCTGGCGCGCTTTCGGCAGAGGGCTTCAGGTCCGGATCGAGCACCGGATCGGGTGCCGGTTCGGGCGCGGGATCCGGCGCCGGTTGCAGCAGACCGGCGGCTTCGGCGCGCGACCATTGGGCGGCGGTCCAGTCGGCGCGCGCGGCGGGATCGAAATCGGTGACGTCGATCCCGGAAGCGACGCCGGCGGCGCTGCGCAGCCAGCGGTCGGCGCGGGCGAGCGCGAGGATCGGCGCCATTGCCGCTTCGGCTGCGCTTGGCATTGACCCCGTTGCTGGCCCCGCCCCCGCCTGTATGGCGTCGGCGTCGAGACGTTCGCCGAGGAACAGGCCGGCGCGCGCCGGGCCGGCATCGCGCGCGATGATGTCGAGGAAGGCGTCGAATTCGGCAGCGACCATGCGGGTGGCGGCGTTGGCGGTCTCGGTGGCGTCGGCGTGGCGATCGAGCCGGTTGAGCAAGGACATGGCGAGGCGGTTGTCGTAGCGGTGGCGCTCGATCACTTCGCCGTCCGGCCTGGTGACACGCTCGGTCTGGCCGGCGATCGCGCGGAGGAAGAGCGCTTCGGCGACGATCGGTCGCGCGACCAGCTTGGCTGCGTCCCAGCCTAGCGCGAACGCTGCGCCTGCCGCGCGGCGACGCAGCGTGTAGGCGGCACCGGGCGAGAGGCCGACGCTGGCGCTCGCCTCGTCGACGGTGGCGCCCTCGGCGATGCGTTCGAGGAAACCGCGCTGGCGATCCGAGGTCCAGCCGTCGCTGCGCTGGGTATAGCGGGTCGGGGTGGCTGGGATGTACGCGCGCTGGGCGTTGTCGGTTTGCGGAGCGGGATCGGCTTGCGGGGGTGCGGAGTGATCGGGGGCGGTTGGCGAGGGGGCTTTGGGTTCGCCGGTTTGCTCGGTGTCTTGATCGATGCCGGGCTCCTGGAGAGCGGCGGTCACTTGCGCATGGTCCGGGCGAGCGCGGTCCAGCGATCGCGGTTGGCGGCGATCTCGGGCGATACGGGGATGCGGGTGCCGATCCGACCGGCGTCGACATGCGCTTGCCAGGCCATGACGTGGCGGACCGCGTCTGGGAGATGATCGGGGATTGGGGGGCCGTACCGTGGCCGAGGGGCGGGCGTGGCGCGCGTTGCGATGTAGCATGGGGGCGGATCGGCCGGGGTGGGTGCGTTTGCCATGATCGATCCTCGTTGCTGAGAGGACCGATCAGGTATGCCGGATCGGGGTGTGTAGGACAGCGGTTTCGGGGGTGGCCCCGCGTCCTGACGCCCCCCCTCGTCATCCTGACGAAAGTCAGGGCCCAAGGTTACGGGGTATGGCGCTTTTGGCTCTGGGTCCTGACTTTCGTCAGGATGACGGAACGGGGATGAGGGCGTGGCGTGGGTGATGGAACCAGCGCTCATCGATCTCGAACACGCGTTAGCGCGCGATCCGACGTCCTCCTTGTTCTCCCGCGAAGGCGGGAGCCCAGTCTGGATCCCCGCCTTCGCGGGGGAAACAGGCTTACTGGCTCCACGTACCCAGCGATCCAGCCAGCGGTGAAGAAGCACTGGCGGTGGCATCCGGATAGGCTTCCACCGTCCGGCTCTTTTGATCCTCCTCCGCCAGGGGGAGGTGGCACCGCAGGTGACGGAGGGGGAGGACACGCAACGGAGGTGATCGCCCCCTCCCCCTCCGACTGGCAAGAGCCAGCCACCTCCCCCTTGCGGGGGAGGATCAGGAAGTCGCGTCAGCCGAGCGTCGACCCGCGATCCGCGGCGAACGACGGGGCTGGGCCGGTGGCGGGGCGGAGCGACT
This sequence comes from Sphingomonas albertensis, assembly GCF_014358075.1. GTDB lineage: Bacteria > Pseudomonadota > Alphaproteobacteria > Sphingomonadales > Sphingomonadaceae > Sphingomonas > Sphingomonas albertensis. The sequence continues at coordinate 26,417 of NZ_JACONT010000040.1, forward strand.
CGCGCTCGGCCTTGGTGGGGACCGCGGTGGCATCGGGGCGGAAGGCGTCCGGCGCGCGATCGGTCGCACCCGGGCGGGGCTTGTCGAGCGCGAGATCGGGCGCCGCATGCTCGGCGGGGTTCGTCTTCGACCGCAGGAACACCGCCAGCAACGCACCCCCGAGACCGATCGCCGCAGCCCCGATCGACAGCGCGTTGATGCCGAACGTTTTGGGCTTGGCTGGCTTGTGCGGGCGGTGGTCGGGTTTGGTCATAACAATCGTCCAATGCTGTTGATTTGCGCAGTTGAACGAATTGGCCTGCTGCCATGTTCCAGCTTTGAGGAGATCGCTACAATTCGGACAGCGACCCCCTTGCTTTGCATCATCCATTTGAGCCAGCATAAATTTAGTCGGAGACGAAGATGACTAATGAGACTTTCTTGGCACTAGTGAATAATGATCGCATTTCATCGCGACAGATAGACGAGTTGATCGGCATCACGCGTGGCATCGCCGCTGATGGCACGCTCAATCAAAGCGAAGTCGAATTTTTGCAAAAGTGGCTGGCTGCCAGCGTGGGCATCAGTGGTCAGCCAGTTATCCGAACACTGTACGATCGCGTGAACGCGGTGTTGGCAGACGGCATAGCGACGAGGAGGAATGCCGTGACCTGCTGGCAACTCTAAATGCATTTTCGAGCCGTGACTTTGAGCTAGGCGAGGTACTCAAGGCAACTACGTTGCCGCTATGTGACCCCGCGCCGAATCTAACCTTCGGTGGCCGCAGCTATTGCTTCACGGGCACGTTTAATTTCGGGCAGCGCAAAGCCTGCGAAGCCGCCGTAAGCGAGCGCGGGGGCCGGTGCGGCAGCTTGACGCAGAAGACCGACGTACTCGTCATCGGTTTGTACGCGACCGAATCCTGGAAGCATTCTTCGTTCGGCAACAAGATCCTCAAAGCAGCCGATATGCGAGCCGAAGGCGTACCGATCACGATCGTGTCGGAAGAGCATTGGGTCGGGCACCTGCAATGATTCTCCCAGCAAATCCGCCAAGGGAACCGCATGTCGATTGACACCATCGCCCTCAGGAAAGCGCTACATCTGTTCTATTTGAAGGATTCGATCCGTTCTACCAAACTAAAGCGTGAGGCGAAGGACGAACTTGCAAGGCGATCCGGGCAGAAGTCACTAGCCCGGCATTTTCACTACCCGTTCTGGGCGGATGCAAAAAGTCATGCGGCAGGAAAGAGCGATCTCACCGAGTCGACCGACCGGCAAATCGAACGAGATTGGCATCGGAAAAACCTGTACCCTAAACTGCGTGACGGATTTCTACACTGGTGGAACGAAACACGGCGCTGGATCAATGAGGATATTGAGGAGTTCCCGAATTCGATCAGCGGGACGTGCGGTTTTGCAGACATCGAAGGAATAGTCCGGGTCGACAATCTCATGTCGTTAAAAGTCGGAACCGACAAGACGCGGCTGATCTATCCCTATTTTTCCGACAGGCCTAACTTGTCCGAGGAAGCTGCGCGGATAGGCCTGTGGGCTATGAGTAAAGCACTGCCAAATCACGGCATCGATGACATGCGAATTCTCGATGTCATTCGAGGAGAAACCTTTTCTGTCGATCGGCATCCTCTACAAGGAGACGAGGAAGCGATTTTCCGTCACCGCTATTCAAGCGTCTTACGAGAATGGCGCCTGTTGCTCAGCGAACTTGGCTGACAATTACCAAGAGCCACCAACATTCTCAATCGCAGCGAGCAACGCGATTTTGCTGTCCGTACGGCGTAGACCGGAATTGCGCGGCATAGCGATATCACCGAGCATCTCGCGCCGACGCGTCACGCCCTGCCCAAAACTGGCGAGCGACATGCCTCGAGGGCTATTGGAGGTCTTCAATGCCATATGCGGTATCGGTTTCTTCGCGAATCCTACGATCCAGATAGCTACTATCTTCGCCTTGATAAAGGCTGAATAACACTTGTGCCTGTCCCAGCATGTCAGGGGCCGACCCAGAAGCATATTGCCCCATCCGATCGGCAATCAAGTCCTCCACCGAAATCACGGCAAACTGATCGCCTGCTGAGGTATCGATAAGCTTCACGCGATCCCGTTCCGCCCTGCCATCCATCAGAGCCGAGCCAACGACCTCGAAGCCAAGCTTCAACTCGGGATGTATCCAGCCGCGCGTCAGCTTACCGGGACCAGATGGCTTGACGAAACCATTAGCCTGTAATGCCTGCTCAAGAACATCCTGCCTAGCGGTGACAAGATCAAAATCGCCCGTCGCGATGTCGCTGGCCGAGTAGAGTTCCACTGCTGCGCCACCCACTAGGACAGGTCGCAAGAACCCTCTCCGCTCCACAACCTCGCTGACGATAGCGAAAAGCTCTAGAGCGGCGATGAATTCCGGGCGATAAGGACTCACCCCGCCGAAGCCTTTTGCACCTTTTCGATCACCCGCTTCTCCAGCAACGGCGCAAGATACTTCCCCGTGAAGCTGCCCTTGGCCTTCGCCACCTTCTCCGGCGTCCCCTCCGCGACGATCTCGCCGCCCTTGACGCCGCCTTCGGGGCCCAGGTCGAGGACCCAGTCGGCGGTCTTGATGACGTCGAGATTGTGTTCGATTACCACCACCGTGTTGCCTTGCTCGACCAGCGCGTGGAGGACTTCCAACAATTTCCGCACGTCCTCGAAATGGAGGCCGGTGGTGGGTTCGTCGAGGATGTAGAGCGTGTTGCCGGTGGCGCGGCGCGAGAGTTCCTTGGCGAGCTTGACGCGTTGCGCTTCGCCGCCCGAGAGCGTCGTCGCCTGCTGGCCGACCTTGACGTAGCCGAGGCCGACCTCGACCAGCATCGCCATCTTGTCGCGGATCGGGGGGACCGCCTTGAAGAATTCGGCGGCATCCTCGACCGTCATGTCGAGCACGTCGGCGATCGAATGGCCCTTGAACTTCACCTCGAGCGTCTCGCGATTGTAGCGCGCGCCGTGGCAGACGTCGCACGTGACGTAGACGTCGGGGAGGAAGTGCATCTCGATCTTGAGCACGCCGTCGCCCTGGCACGCCTCGCAGCGGCCGCCCTTGACGTTGAAGCTGAAGCGGCCGGGCTTGTAGCCGCGCGCCTGCGATTCGGGCAGGCCGGCGAACCAGTCGCGGATCTGCGTGAAGCTGCCGGTGTAGGTGGCGGGGTTGCTGCGCGGGGTGCGGCCGATCGGCGACTGGTCGATGTCGATGACCTTGTCGAGATACTGGAGGCCGGTGATCTTGTCGTGCTTGCCCTGGACGATGCGCGCGCCGTTCAGCTCGCGTGCGGCGGCGGCGTAGAGCGTGTCGATCGTGAAGCTCGACTTGCCCGAGCCGGAGACGCCGGTGATGCAGGTAAAGGTGCCGAGCGGCAGGCTGGCGGTGACGCCGCGCAGGTTGTTGGCGACCGCGTTGTGGACGGTGAGCTTCTTGCCGTTGCCCTTGCGCCGTGTTGCCGGGACGGGGACTTCGCGCGTGCCGTTGAGATAGTCGGCGGTGATGCTGCCCTTCGACTTGAGGATCTGCTTCAGCGTGCCCTGCGCGACGACCTGGCCGCCGCGGACGCCGGCGCCGGGGCCCATGTCGATGATATAGTCGGCGGTGCGGATCGCGTCCTCGTCATGCTCGACGACGAGTACGGTGTTGCCGAGATCGCGCAGACGGCGGAGCGTCTTGAGGAGCATGTCGTTGTCGCGCTGGTGCAGGCCGATCGAGGGCTCGTCGAGGACGTAGAGCACGCCGGACAGGCCGCTGCCGATCTGCGACGCGAGGCGGATGCGCTGGCTTTCGCCGCCGCTGAGCGTGCCCGAGGTGCGGTCGAGGTTGAGGTAGTCGAGGCCGACATTGTTGAGGAAGCCCAAACGCTCGACGATCTCCTTGAGGATGCGTTCGGCGATCGCGTTCTGCTGGTCGCCGAGATGCTGCGGCATGTCGGTGAAGAACTGGAGCGCGTCGACCACAGAGAGATGCGTGGCGTAGGAGATGTCCTTCATCGCGATCTTGACCGCGAGCGCTTCGGGCTTCAGGCGCGCGCCGCCGCAGACTTCGCAGGGGGCGGCGGACTGGTACTTGCTCAACTCCTCGCGCATCCAGGCGGAGTCGGTCTGGAGCATGCGACGGTTGAGGTTGCCGATGACGCCTTCGAACGGCTTCGAGACGTCGTATTTCTTCTTGCCGTCGATGAAGGTGAGCGTGACGGGTTTGCCCTTCGAGCCGTGCAGGATGGTGCTCTGAACCTCCGGCGGGAGGTCGGACCAGGGCGTCTCGATGTCGAACTTGAACTCGCGCGCGAGGCTGCCGAGGACCTGCATGTAATAGGGCGATGGCGGGTTGGATTTCGCCCAGGGGACGACCGCGCCCTTCTTGATGCTGAGCATGTGGTTGGGGACGACGAGGTCTTCGTCGAACAGCAGCTTCTCGCCCAGGCCGTCACAGGCCGGGCACGCGCCTTGCGGGGCGTTGAACGAGAACAGGCGTGGCTCGATCTCGGAGATGGTGAAGCCGCTGACCGGGCAGGCGAACTTCTCGGAGAAGACGATGCGACCGTCGGGGGCGTTGTTGCCGAGGATTTCCGACTTGGGCGTGTGCGGCTCGACCGGGTCTGCGGGGTCGACATAGGCTAGGCCGTCGGCGAGTTTCAGCGCGGTTTCGAAGCTTTCCGCGAGACGCGTGGCGATCTCGCCGCCGACGACGAGGCGGTCGACGACGACCTCGATGTCGTGCTTGTACTTCTTGTCGAGCGCGGGGGCTTCGTCGATGTCGTGGATCGTGCCGTCGATGCGGACGCGCGCGAAGCCCGCCTTCTGCCACTCGGCGAGTTCCTTGCGGTACTCGCCTTTCCGGCCGCGGACGACGGGGGCGAGCAGGTACAGGCGCGTGCCTTCGGGGAGCGCCATGACGCGGTCGACCATTTGGCTGACGGTCTGCGCCGCAATGGGTTCGCCGGTGGCGGGGGAGTACGGGATGCCGACGCGCGCCCAGAGCAGGCGCATATAGTCGTAGATCTCGGTGACGGTGGCGACAGTCGAACGCGGGTTGCGGCTGGTCGTCTTCTGCTCGATCGAGATCGCGGGCGACAGGCCTTCGATGTGGTCGACGTCGGGCTTCTGCATCAGTTCGAGGAACTGGCGGGCATAGGCGGAGAGCGATTCGACGTAGCGGCGCTGCCCTTCGGCGTAGATCGTGTCGAAGGCGAGGCTCGACTTGCCCGAGCCGGACAGCCCGGTGATCACCGTCAGCGTGTCGCGGGGGATGTCGATGTCGACGTCCTTGAGGTTGTGCTCGCGCGCGCCGCGTACGGAAATCTTTGTCAGCATGAGGCGGTCTGTTCCATATTTGTTCGGATGCGGCAAGCCTTGTGCGGCGCCGTCAGGTCGGTTGCAGAGATGGGTAACGCGGGTGCTTGGCGAAAGGGGGCATTGTGGCGCGGCCCGGTGATACTTACATGGTGTATTGGATAGGCAATACAGTAGTGGAGCGTGACATGGGCAAGAAGAAGGACGAGCGGAAACGGCGCGAGCGCGAGGTCGAAATCGACATGCGGGCAACCGGGCACTATGCGGGCGGGCGGGACGACGACGGGTACAAGCGCCACAAGCATGACGGTGGCAATCATGCCGACCACAAGCATGGGGGCGGCAAGCATGAGGGCGGGGCACCGTTTACCGGGATAGCAGCGACGATCGCGCGGCAGATGGGAACGCCGGTCGGTCGGCAGATGATCGCGGCTGGCCTGATGGCTGCGGCAACTACGATTTCGAAGCATGACGCGAAGCCGAGCGTGCGACCGACCCCGCCGACGCCCCCTGCCCCGCCTGTTCCGCCCTCCGCCCGACCCGCTGCAACGTCGGAGCCGACCGCTGCGACGATCGCGCCGGACGCAGGTGCGGAGGCGGGCAAGTCGTCGGGTACCGGGCCGTTCGCCGGCGAGACTGCCGAACCGCCTCGCAGCGAGACGAACGCGCTGCCGCCCGAGTTCGCCAAGGTGATCGATTCGGTCACGGTCGGGCTCGAACGGTTGTTCGTCGGCTTCGGGCGACCCAAGGATGCGCCGCCTACGAAGTGACAGGACCCCGTCAGATATCGAGCATACTCTGGCGCGCTTCACCTGATGGATGAAGCTTTCCCGACACCACTTCCGAAACGCGGCCTTGTTGATTTCTAGCAAGGCCGCGATTTGATGATGATATCGCGGTTGCCCATCGACAGGGGTTGCGTCAGGCGGCTCTGGAATAGGCTTCGGACGATCGGCGGCGGTCGCCCTTGGCGCGGTACATCGCTTGGTCTGCCCGCGCGATGAGGTCGGCGAGGGGTTGCCGGGCGTGGTCCTCGATCAGGCCGATGCTGACGCTCGGCGCGAAATCTGACGGGCAATACTGGGTCATGGTCCGGGCGAACTGACTGGCGATGCGGTTGGCGATCGCCCCTGCCTCGTCCGCCGGGACGTCCGGGAGCAGACCGAGAAATTCGTCGCCACCACAGCGGACGAGATGACCATGTTTGCCGAGCGTTTCGTGGGCGATGTCGGCAAGCGTGCGCAACGCTGCGTCACCTGCTGCGTGGCCCTGGGCGTCGTTGAGCGTCTTGAAGCGATCCACGTCGAGCATCATCACCGCGATGCGGTGCGGCGCGTGGCGGCCGGTTAAGGTGCCGGCGATCCGGTCGAGCCCCGCGCGATTGAGCGCGCCGGTCAGCCAGTCGCGCTCCAATTGGTCACGCAGGGCGTTCTGACCGCGCTCCGCCTGGAGAATCAACAGCGCGAAGGCGCGGAAGATGATGAAGGCGATCTGGCCAGCGGCGAGCCAGGCCGCGAGATCGTCATGCACGCCGGTCAGGCGCGTGCCGATATGGTCTCCGCAGGCCAGCCAAGCGCGCCCCAGAAACATCGGTACGGTGACGGCGAACAGTGCGGCGACGATCCAGCCGGTCTGCAACGATTCGCGTCGCGCCAAGCGGACCGCGGCAATCACGACGACGATATCGAAGCCGGCACGAACGGTGCTGAGATAGGCGACGCGAAAGTGGAAATACGCGGGGTCGTCGCTGACGATCAACGGGGCGGCAAGGACGGCGGCGATCCCGAGCAGCGGTGCCAGGCGCGCCTCGGGACGCGCGAACCGTAGGACGGCGCCGGCGATCAGCGCATACCCGATGGCGGCAGCCGGGTTGCCCGCGTTCGGCGCCCACGCGACGCCGATACTGTCGTTCAAAACCGCCATCATCGTGCCGAACCCGACGACGAGATGGCCGGCGCCCCATAGCGCGGCCCAGCTGCCGAACCGGCCGGTTGCGACCGTGACGAGGTGGACGAACCCTGCAACGAGCATGCCGAGCGCGGCGATCACGTAGAGGGTAGTAAGATCGAGCGCCACGGACACCTGCTGTTCGTTCGTTTCGTGGGCTAATAGGCTGGCTTTGCTAAGGATTCGTTTGGGTTTGGTGGAACGACGGAAGTTTGTGTTCGGGGTTGGGCACGTGCGGGTTCGCGCGAGCGGTCGTTGGCTCGACCGCCTCGCCGTGGATCGCGCGCCATTTTGCCGCGCTCACCTGTCCTTCGCATGTCGTTCCGGCGGATGCGGGGACCCATGGTCGCCGACCGGGTTATCACAGCACGATCTCGCCGGGTTCACCGCAACCGTGGGTCCCAGCGTTCGCCGCGATGACGGACTGGGGGGCAATGAGGACGGCATGGCATCGTGTTGGCCTGTGTAGAACGTGACCCTCCCGAGTGGGCATTCGCCTTTAATCGCGCTCCCCATCGCCACTCCTCCGTCATCCCGGCGGACGCCGGGACCCATGGTCGCGGACCGGGTCATGACAGCACTGTACCGCTGGGCCGTCTTAGCCGTGGGTCCCGGCGTTCGCTGGGATGACGGATGGGGGAGCGGGGCGTTCCGGATGGTCTTGAGAGGCGTGAGAGGCTTAAAGCGAGGTGCGGTTAGAGCCGTGCTTACCTACGCCCTTTGTTCTATAGACGCAGAGA
>NZ_JACONT010000004.1 GCF_014358075.1 Sphingomonas albertensis
CGCCTTCGCGGGGAAACAGTGTTAGGGTTAGCCCGCCTCCCCCTTGAGTGGCCTGGCGAGCAGGTCGCCGATTACGTCGCCTACCGGGGCACCTTCCAACAGGCGGCAGACGGCTTCGGTGATGGGCATGTCTACGCCGGCATCGCGGGCGGCTTCGCGGAGGACGGGGGCAGTGAAGGCGCCTTCTGCTACCGTGCGGCGGTCAGAAAGGAGCGCGGCGGCGGAATCGCCTCTTCCCAGACCGACGCCGAGCGAGAAATTACGGGAGCTGGTCGAGGAGCAGGTGAGGACGAGGTCGCCGAGCCCCGACAGCCCGGCGAGCGTTTCCGCGCGGGCGCCCCGGGCCAGGCCGAAGCGGGTCATTTCGGCGAACCCTCTGGCGATCAACGCGGCGCGGGCGTTCTGGCCTAGCCCTGCGCCCTCCACGACGCCGCAGCCGATCGCGAGGACGTTCTTCACCGCGCCGCCGATCTCGGCGCCGGCGACGTCGGTCGACGCGTAGGTACGGAAATGGCGCGCTGCCAACCGCGCGGCGAGGCGTTCGCCGAGATCGGCATCCTCGCAGGCGAGCGTCACGGCGGTGGGCAAGCCGGCGGCGACTTCGTATGCAAACGTCGGTCCGGAGAGCACGGCGATCGGCGCGTTCGGGTGGACGGCGCGCGCGACTTCGCCGACGAGGCGCTTGCTGCCGGCCTCGATGCCCTTGGCGCACAGGACAAGGGGGATGCGGCCGATCGGGGATGCGGCGAGGACGCTGCCGACATGCTGGGCGGGCGCGACGACGAGAATCGCATCCATGTCCGCCAGCGCGGCGAGATCCTCGGTGGCGCGGATCGTCGGGGAGAGCGCTACGCCAGCGAGAAACAGCGCGTTCTCGTGATGCGCGTTGATTGAGGCGACGACCGCGGTTTCACGCGCCCAGAGGATGACGTCGCGGCCTTCGTGCGCGGCGACCTGTGCGAGTGCGGTGCCCCAGGCGCCGCCGCCGATGACGCCTATTTTCATAGCGGGGATCTTCATGCCTTCACCCCTGCGCCACGCACCGCTTCGGCGTTCGGATCGAGCGGCCAGCGCGGGCGCGCGGCGACGTCGAGCGGATCGGTGAGCCCGGCGGCGAAGCGCTCGGCGCCCGCCCAGGCGATCATCGCGGCGTTGTCGGTGCAGAGCCACAAAGGCGGCGCGACGAAGCGGAGGCCGTGGGCGCTGGCGAGCGTCTGCAACGCGCCACGGACTGAAGTGTTCGCGGCGACACCGCCGGCGACGACGAGCGCGGTGGCGCCATGCGCGGTGCGCAGTGCCTTGGTCGTGCGGTCGATCAGGCAGTCGACAACCGCGGCCTGGAACGAGGCGGCGAGGTCCTCGGGCGAATACTGGCCGACGACGCGCGCGACCGCGCTCTTGAGCCCGGCGAACGAGAAATGCGGTTCTGCCGAGCCTTTGAGCGGGCGTGGCAGCGGGACCGCCTTTGGATTGCCGAGCGCGGCGGCGCGTTCGACCGCTGGGCCGCCGGGGAAGCCTAGTCCCAAAAGCTTGGCGGTCTTGTCGAAAGCCTCGCCTGCCGCGTCGTCGATCGTCGTCGCCAGCCGCCGGTACGCGCCGACGCCCTCGACCAGCAGCAACTGGCAATGGCCGCCCGATACCAGCAACAGCAGGTACGGAAATTCGAGATCGGGATCGGACAGCCGCGGCGAGAGCGCGTGGCCTTCGAGATGGTTCACCGCGATCAGCGGCTTCCCTGCGGCATGCGCGAGCGCCTTGCCGGTGACCAGCCCGACCATGACGCCACCGATCAGCCCCGGCCCGGCGGTCGCGGCGATCGCATCGACGTCGGCGAGCGTCAGCTTCGCATCGGCGAGGGCCGCGACGATGAGCGGCTCCAGCGCCTCGACATGCGCGCGCGCGGCGATTTCGGGGACGACGCCGCCGAACGGGGCGTGTGCCGCCTCTTGCCCGAGCAAGCGGTGCGCAAGGACCTGCCGGTCGCCGGTGACGAGCGCGGCGGCGGTTTCGTCGCAGGAGGATTCGATACCGAGGATGATCATCATACACCTGTATATGGGTGTGCGAAGCTTGTCGAAGCCCCGCCCTTTCTGCATGGCGCGCAGGATGACTCGTTTTCGGCTCGGTACGCGCGGTTCGCCGCTGGCGCTCACCCAGGCGGGCATGGTGCGCGATGCACTGTGCGCGGCGCATGGCTGGTCCGACGACGCGGTCGAGATCGTCGTGATCCGCACCACCGGCGACCGCGTGCAGGATCGCGCGCTCGCCGAGATCGGCGGCAAGGCGCTGTGGACCAAGGAGCTCGATCGCGCGCTGCATGATAGCGACATCGATTGCGCGGTGCATTCGATGAAGGACGTCGAGACGATCCGGCCCGCGACGCTGAAGATCGCGGCGATGCTGCCGCGCGCCGACGTGCGCGATCGGCTGATCGGCGCGGAGACGCTCGCCGACCTGCGACCGGGCGCGGTTGTCGGCACGAGTTCGCCGCGCCGGCGCGCGCAGATGCTGCGGCTGCGCCCCGACCTGGAAATCGTGCTGATCCGCGGCAATGTCGACACGCGGCTCGGCCGGGTGGCGAGCGGCGAGATGGACGCGACCTTGCTGGCGGCGGCGGGGCTCGACCGGCTGGGGCGCGACGACGGCCATGCGATCCCGACCGATGTGATGCTGCCGGCGCCTGCCCAAGGTGCGGTCGGCGTCGAGGTGCTCGCCGGGAGCGCGGCGGGCGAGATCGTCGCGGCGATCGACCACCATGATACAAGTGCGTGCGTGCTGACCGAGCGCGCGCTGCTCGCGCGGCTGGGGGCGGATTGCCATTCGCCGGTCGCGGCGCTGGCCTCGCTGGCGGGCGAGACACTGACGTTGCGCGCCGAGCTGATCGCCGAGGATGGCGCGTGCGACGTCGCGGGATCGATCGAGGGGACGGTCGACGACGATCTCGGGACGGCGCTCGCGGAGGATCTGCTCGCACGCGCGCCGGCCAGCGTCAGGCGGCTGTTCTCCGCATGAAGCCCCGATGACCCGCATGGTCGTGGTGCTGCGACCGGAACCGGGCAACACGCGCACCGCCGACGTCTTGCGCGCGCGCGCGCTGGACGTGCGGCAGGTTCCGTTGTTCGCGGTAGTGCCGGTCTATTGGACGCCGCCCAATCCGACCGGGTTCGACGGGCTGTTGCTCACGAGCGCGAACGCGGTGCGGCATGGTGGCGCGGGGCTGGACCTGTTCAGGCGGTTGCCGGTCGTCGCGGTCGGCGCGGCGACGGCGGCGGCGGCGAGCGAGGCCGGGTTCGCGGTCGCGGTGACGGGCGCCGAGGATGCGCGCGCGGTGGTGGCCGAGGCGCGGGACCGGGGTTTCGCGCGGTTGCTGCACCTCGCCGGGCGCGAGCGGGCGCCGACCGAGGACGGCGTCGAGGCGCTCACCGTCTATGCGAACGAGGCCGTACCGGTGCCGGCGGACGTCGCGCGTTCGTTCGAGGATGCGCTGGTCCTGGTGCATTCCGCGCGCGCCGCCACGCGGCTGGCCGAGCTGGTCGACGGGGCGGGCGTGGATCGCTCCAGCATCGCGCTGGTCGCGATCAGCCGGGCGGTCGGCGACGCGGCCGGGACGGGCTGGGCTAGCATCGCGATCGCGCCGGAACCGAGCGATTCGGCGGTCGTCGCGATGGCCGCTGCGTCCGCGAACACACGCGCGATTGACCAGCGCGCGCGCGGCGGGGATAAGCACGCCATGAGCGACTACGTGCCGACCGATCGCCCACGGGCACGCGGACCCAGAATGGGTGTCATCCTTGCGCTGGTGGGCCTTGCGTTCATCGCCGGCCTCGCGCTGATGGCGTATGCGGCGAAGACCGTGCCGTGGTTTGGTTTCACCCGTTCCACCACCGCCGCGACGACGGCGCAGCAAAAGGCTTCGTCGTCCGCGACCGGCTACATCCCGTCGCAGCCGCTGGGCCCCGACGGCGAGCCGCAGGCGGCCGCGCCGGTGGATACCGCGGTGCTGGCGACGCGCGAGGCAACGCTGGCGGCGCAATTGGCCGCGCTCGAGGCGCGCACCGCGGCGATCACGACGGATGCCAGTGCGGCCGGCGGACAGGCGACGCGTGCGGAAGGGCTGATGGTTGCGTTTGCCGCCCGCCGTGCGCTCGATCGCGGGGTCGGGCTCGGCTATCTCGAGGAGCAGTTACGGCTGCGCTTCGGCCAGGCCCAGCCGCGCGCGACGATGCTGCTGATCCAGGCCGCGCGCCAGCCGGTCACGCTGGAGGATTTGCGCCAGGGCCTCGACACGATCGCACCCGACATCACGACCTCGACCGGCGAAGGCTGGCTCGACACGATCCAGCACCAGATCGATTCGCTGGTGGTACTGCGCAAGGCAGGCACGCCCTCCCCGATGCCCGCCGACCGCCTCGCGCGCGTGCGCCGGCTCCTCGAAGCGGGCCAGGTCGAGGCGGCACGGGCCGAGGTCGCGCGCTTGCCGGGTGCGGCGCAGGCCAGCAACTGGATGGACGCCGCGCGGCGCTACGTCACCGCACGCCAGGCGCTCGACGTGATCGAGAACACCGCACTGATCGGCCAGGCGGGCCAGCCGCAACCGGCGCCCGTGGTTATCCCGCCGCCGGTCGTGGAAACGACGACGCCGGACGAGGGCGCCGCCGGCATATAAGCGGGCAAACGTCGTTTCGGGTGTGGTGTTGATCTAAGTTGTTATCATTGCTGGCGACTTGCTAGCACGAGATTAACCCGCCGAGCCCAACCTGCGCCCATGAACCCGGTCATGCCCCGCAGTCCCAAAGACCTAGAACTCTGGCATGGGCGCCATATCCAGCTCGCCACCCTGGCGCTCACCGCGCAGGTGATGGAGATGCATCTCAGCCTTGCAGCACTGTACAGGGAACAGATCGCCGTGATCCTGCTGGGAAGACTCTAGCGCGATATCGCCGGGAGCAGGCGCGACGACGTGCTCGCTGCCGACCGGACCAAGTCAACCGGCTACACGCTCGATCAGCGCCATCGCCGCATGGGGCGCGCGGACCTTGGCGCCGTTGATGAAGAAGACGAACGTCTCGCGGGGGGTCTTCGCCGGGGCGGTGTCCTCGACATAGGGCAACCCGTCCGGCCGCCCGCCCGCCGCCCAGGCCTTCGCCTTGGCGGCCCAGTCGTCGAGCGCGGTCGGGGCGTAGCCGGCGACGAAACGCTCCTCGGCATCCTCCAGCCGGGCATAGACGAAATCGCCGGTGACGTTGGCGATCGCGGGATATTCGGCGGACTGCGCGAACACGATCGCGACGCCCGCCGCGCGGCACATCGCGACGAATTCGGGCACCGCGAAACTCTCGTGCCGGACCTGGATGGCGTGGCGCAGCGCCAGGCCGTCCTGCTTGGCGGGCAGCAGTTTCAGAAACGCGGCGAAGTCGTCGGCGTCGAACTTCTTGGTCGCCATGAACTGCCACAGGATCGGCCCGAGCCGGTCGCCCAATTCGACGATCCCCTGCTCGGTGAACTTCGCGATCGACTCCCCCGCGTCGGCCAGCACCTTCCGGTTGGTGCAGTAGCGCGAGGCCTTCAACGCGAAGACGAAGCCGTCGGGGACCGCCTTGGCCCAGGACGCGAAGGTCGCGGGTTTCTGGCTGCCGTAATAGGTGCCGTTGATCTCGATCGCGGTGACGCGTTCGGCGGCATAGTCCAGCTCGCGCTTCTGCGGCCATTTCTCGGGATAGAAGGTCCCGCGCCACGGCTCGTAGGTCCAGCCGCCAATACCGATTCTGATCGTCATGCCGGCGAGTGTAGCGCCGTCGGGACCGGGTTGGCGATGGCGTATGCGTGCTCAGCCGCGCATCAAGCGGTTTCGCCGAACGATGCGAGCGCGGCCACCGCGCCCCTGCGTTCGAGCCGGTCGAGATTGGCGACCAGCACGCTACGCAGATCCGGATCGGGGCGAAACGCGAGCAGGCCGAGCAACGCGTCGACGCGCTCGGTCGATGTCGTCGCGCCGGACACCGCTGCACCGAGCCGGTCGGCGATCGGGTCGTCGATCGCGAACATCTCGCCCGCATCGGTCACCCCCGACTGCCAGCGCATCCAGGCCGCGACGGCCAGGGCCAGCGCATCGACCGACTGCCGCTTCGCGCGCCGTTCCGCGATCGGAGCGAGCAGGCGCTGCGGAAGTTTCTGCGAGCCGTCCATCGCGATCTGGCGGGTGCGATGCTGGAGCGCGGGGTTGGCGAAACGTGCCATCAATGCCGCCCGGTAATGCGCGATGTCGAGCGCGGCGGGGGGATCGAGCGTCGTCGCGCTCTCGTCCCACAGCGCTTCGACGAAAGCGCGCGCCGCGGGCTGCGCGACGACTTCGTGGACGAAGTCGAGCCCGGCGAGCCCGCCGAGATAGGCGATCGCCGAGTGCGCGCCGTTGAGCAGCCGCAGCTTCGCGTCTTCCCATGGCGCAACCGCGTCGGTCAGTTGCACGCCGAACGCCGCCAGATCGGGGCGTTCGCCGGCGAAGCGATCCTCGATCACCCACTGGGTGAACGGCTCCGCCTTCACCATCGCGTGATCCTCGACCCCCAGCGTATTCGCCAGTGCGGCGATATCGGCGGGTGTGGTCGCGGGCACGATCCGGTCGACCATCGTCTGCGGGAACGTCACGGTGGCAGCGATCCAGTCGCGCAGGTCCGCATCGTGTGCCGCCGCCATCGCCAGTACCGCATCGCGCAGCAGCGTGCCGTTGTGCGGCAGGTTGTCGCACGAGAGGATCGTCAGCGGACCGGTGCCCGCCGCATGGCGCGCCGCGAGCCCGGCGACGAGAAACCCGGGTGCGGTCCGCGGCGCGTCGAGCGAGGCCAGATCGTGCGCAACATCGGCATCGCCGGCCTGCAATCTGCCCGTCGCGCGGTCGAGCTTGTAGCCTTTTTCGGTGATCGTCAGCGTGACGATATGCGTGTCCGCCGACGCGAGCGCGGCAACCACCGCGGCCGGATCCTCGGGCGCGACGAGCATGGCCATGACCGCGCCGACGACCTGCAACCGCTCGCCCTCGCCGTCACGGACGACGAGCGTGTAGAGCCCGTCCTGCGGCGCCAACTGGTCGCGGACGCCCGCGGATCGCAGCGATACGCCGGTGATGCCCCAGCGCAGATCGCCCGCCGCCAGCGCCTGTTCGAACACTGCCGCCTGATGCGCGCGGTGGAATGCGCCGATGCCGAGATGCACCACGCCGCGCTTGACGCGCGACCGGTCGTAGGTTGGCCGCGCGACGGCGGCGGGTAGCCGGTCGAGCGTGGCGGTCGACAGCCTCACAGACGGTACGCCTGCTTGACCAAGTCATAGGCGAGCGCGCGGGCGACCTCGTGTGCTTCGTCTTCTTCGAGCCGGTGTTCGGCGACGAGCTTGGCGAGGAAGGCGCAGTCCATACGCCGCGCGACGTCGTGCCGCGCGGGGATCGAGAGGAAGGCGCGCGTGTCGTCGTTGAAGCCGACCGTGTTGTAGAATCCGGCGGTCTCGGTCGCGCGTTCGCGGAAGCGGCGCATGCCCTCCGGGCTGTCGTGGAACCACCAGGGCGGGCCGAGCTTCAGCGCCGGATAATGGCCGGCGAGCGGGGCGAGTTCGCGAGAGTAGGTGTCCTCGTCTAGGGTGAAGAGGATCAGGGTCAGGCGGGGATCGTTGCCGAACCGGTCGAGCAGTGGCTTCAGCGCGCGGACGAACTCGCCGGGCAGCGGGATGTCGCCGCCCTTGTCGCGACCGAAGCGTGCCAGCACCGAGGCATTGTGGCTGCGCGATACGGCGGGGTGGAGCTGCATCACCATGCCGTCCTCGACCGACATCGCCGCCATCTCGGTCAGCATCTGTGCGTGGAAGAGTTCGGACTCCGCGGCGGTCGGTTGGGCCATAACGCGGGCGTAGAGCGCCTCGGCTTCGGCGGGTGTCAGGTCCGCGGTCGCCGCCGATAGGTGGCCATGATCGGTCGAGGTGGCACCGGCATCACGGAAGCGGGCGCGGTGGAAGCGGTGCGCGGCGAGATAGCCGGCATAGCTGCCGACGTCTTCGTTCGCAGTCTCGCCGAAGCGGCGGACGTTGGCGGCGAAGCCCGGCGTTTCCGGATCGACGACGGGATCGGGGCGATAGGCGGTGACGACGCGGCCGTTCCAGTCGCTTCCGCGGATCGCGGCATGGTGTTCGAGCGGGTCGAGCGGGCTTTCGGTGGTCGCGATCAGTTCGATGCCGAACCGGTCGAACAGCGCGCGCGGGCGAAATTCGGGTGTCTTCAGCGCGGCGTCGATCGTGTCGTAATACAGGTCGGCGGTCGCGGGTTCGAGGCGGACGTCGATCCCGAACGCCTCGGCGAACACCCAGTCGAGCCACATCCGCGACGGCGTGCCGCGAAACAGATGGTAGTTCTCCGCGAAGATGCGCCAGATTTTCCTTGGATCGGTTTCGGTGATGCTGCCGTCGACCGTCGGTACGCCGAGCGCGTCGAGCGGCACGCCCTGGCTGTAGAGCATCCGGAACACATAGTGGTCGGGGACGATCAGCAGCGAGGCGGGATCGCTGAACGCCTCGTTCCGGGCGAACCATGCCGGATCGGTATGGCCGTGCGGACTGACGATCGGCAGGTCCTTCACGCCCGCATGCAGCGCGCGCGCGATGTCGCGGGTGCGGCCGTCGCTGGGGAACAGGCGATCGGGGTGAAGGCGTAGCGGATGGGTCATGCGAGGCGTTCCGGATCGACGGGGGTATAGTGCGGGACGAGCAGGTGGATAACCAGCAACGCGACGAAATAGGCGCATCCGGCGACCACGAAGATCGGTCCATAACTGCCGACGCCGGCGAGGATGGTGCCTGCGAACTTGGCCATCAGCATGCCGCCGAACGCCCCCGCCAGCCCGCCGAGACCGATCACCGATCCGCCCATGCCGCGCGGAAACAGGTCACCGGGGATCGCGTACACGTTGGCGGAGAAGCCTTGGTGACACGCGCACGCCAAGCCGATCGCCGCGACCGCCCACCAGAGGCCGGGGGCCTGCGCGGCGAAGATGATCGGCAGCGCGAACAGCGCGCAGGCGAACAACGCGGTCTTTCGCGCGCGGTTCGGCGTCTGGCCGCGTGCCAGCAGCCGCGACGAGAACCAGCCGCCCGCGACCGATCCGACATCGGCCAGCACATACACCGCGACCAGTGGCGGCCCGAAATCGAGCATCTTCACGCCGTATTGCCGGTTGAAGAAATCGGGCAGCCAGAACAGGAAGGTCCACCACACCGGATCGATCAGGAACCGGCCGAGCATGTACGCCCAGGTCTGGCGCAGGCGCAGCAGCGTGCGCCAGCGGACCGGCTTGGCGGCGGGGACGGGGTCGGCCTCGATCCAGGCCAGTTCCTCAGGCGTGACGCGCGGATGCTTGCGCGGCGATCGGTAGAAGGCGAGCCAGGCGACCAGCCAGAGCACGGTCAGCGCGCCGGTCGCGATGAACGCCATCCGCCAGCCGAACGTCACCGCGATCACCGGCACGATCAACGGCGTGAGGATCGCGCCGACGTTCGAGCCCGCGTTGAAGATGCCGATCGCCAGCGCACGCTCGCGTTGCGGGAACCATTCGTTTGCCGCGGCAAGTGCGGCGGGGAACGCCCCGGCCTCGCCGATCGCGAGCGGGATTCGCGCGAAGATCATCATGCCGGCGCTGGTGAACAGCGCATGCGCGACATGACCGATCGTCCATAGCGTCACCGCGACCGCATAGCCGATCTTGGCGCCGACCCGGTCGACGAACCGCCCGAACAGGACATAGGCGATGCCGTACGCCGCCTGGAACGCGATCGCGAGATCGGCATAGCCCTGCTCGCTCCAGTTATAGCGCGCCTGGAGTTCGGGTTTGAGCACCGGCAGCACGAGCCGGTCGATATAGCTCAGCGCGACGGCGGCGAAGAGCAGCGCGCAGACGATCCACCGCACTTTCCCGCGCGGCTTCTCGATCGCGACGGTGGCTCCGTTCACCAGTTGCACAGCGTGCCATCCTCGAGACGCGCGACCGGGAGATAGGCGCGCTTATACTCATACGTCGCGGCGAGATCCTCGTCGATGTCGACGCCGAGCCCCGGTGCCTCGCCCGGATGCATCATGCCCTCGTCGAAGCTATACGCGTGCGGGAAGACCGCGTCGGTCTCGTCGGTGTGCGGCATATGCTCCTGCACGCCGAAATTGGGCACCGACAGCCCGAAATGCAGCGCCGCGGCCATCGCCACCGGCGACAGGTCGGTCGCGCCGTGACAGCCGGTACGGATCTGATACAGGTCCGCGAGCGACGCGATCCGGCGCAGGTGCGTGATGCCGCCCGCGTGCACGACGGTCGCGCGGATATAGTCGATCAGCTGGTTCTGGATCAGGTCCTTCGCATCCCAGATCGAATTGAACACCTCACCGACCGCGATCGGCGTCGTGGTGTGGTGGCGGATCAGCTTGAACGCCTCCTGGTTCTCGGCCGGCGTCGGGTCCTCGATCCAGAAGAGGTTATACGGCTCGAGCGCCTTGCCGAGCCGCCCCGCCTCGATCGGGGTGAGGCGGTGGTGGATGTCGTGGAGCAAATGGACGTCCCAGCCCATCGCCTCGCGCGCCGCCTTGAACAGTTCGGGGACGACGCGGAGGTATTTCTCGGTCGACCACACGCTCTCGCTCGGCAGGTCGGCATCGGCGGGTTCGTAGCGCGCGCCATGCTTGGCCACGCCGTAGGTCGAGGCGAGCCCCGGCACGCCGCATTGCAGCCGGATCGCCTTATAGCCCTTCGCCTGCTCGGCCTTGGCGACCCCGATCGTGTCCTCGATCGTGGTGCCGTTGGCGTGCGCATAGACCATGCACGCATCGCGCGCCGCGCCGCCGAGCAACTGGTACACCGGCATGCCGGCGAGCTTGCCCTTGATGTCCCAGAGCGCCGTGTCGACCGCGGCGATCGCCGCCATCGTCACAGGACCACGCCGCCAATACGCGCCCTTGTAGAGATACTGCCAGACGTCCTCGATCCGGTGCGCATCGCGGCCGATCAGGCACGGCACGACATGATCGGTCAGGTAGCTCGCGACGCTCAACTCGCGACCGTTGAGCGTCGCGTCGCCAAGCCCGGTGGTGCCGTCGTCGCATTCGATCTTCAGCGTGACGAAATTGCGCCCCGGACAGGTGACGATGACGCGGGCGGAGACGATCTTGGGCATCGCGGATCCTTCAGGCGATTTCGAGGATGGCGGATTTCAGCTGTGCCGAACTCGGGCCGGCCATGATCGTGAACAGGCCGGGCTCGACGACCTCGCGCATGTCGACGTCCCACAAAGCGAACGCGTCGGGGCCGAGCGTGAAGCGCAAAGTCCGCCGCTCGCCGGGCGCCAGCGTCACGCGTTCGAAGCCCTTCAATTCCATCACCGGGCGCGCGACCGACGATACCTGGTCGCGGACGTAGACCTGCACGACCTCGTCGCCGGCACGTTGCCCGATATTGGCGACGTCGACCTCGACCCCGACGCTGCCGGCGATGCCGATCTTCGCCGCCGACAGCCGCGGTGCGCTGACCTCGAAGCGCGTGTAGCTGAGGCCGTGGCCGAACGGGAACAGCGGTGCCGTCTCCGCGAACAGATAGCCGCGCTGCGTCGAGGGCTTGCGGTTGTAGTAGAACGGCACCTGCCCGACCTCGCGGACCACCGTCACGGGCAGTTTTGCGCCCGGATTGATCCGCCCGAACAGCGCCTCGGCCATCGCGGTGCCGCCCTCCTGCCCCGGATACCAGCATTCGAGCACCGCGTTCGCCTTCGCGATCACGCCCGGCCAGCTCGGCGGACGGCCGTTGATCGCGGCGATGACGATCGGCTTGCCCAGCGCATGCAGCGCGTCGAACAGCGCGTTCTGCTCGCCGAGCAGGTCGAGTGTCGTGCGATCACCGAGGTGGTTCGCCGAGAAGCCCTCGCGGCTGGTCTGCTCGGTATCGCCGATCGCCAGGATGATCGTGTCCGAACCGCGCGCGACCTCGACCGCTTCGGCGATCAGCGCGCGGTTCCTGGCGGGATCGGCGAGCAGCACCTCGTCCTGTGATCGGTCCTCGCTCTGGGTGATGAACACGCCCTGCGCATGGACGATCGTCGCGCCGCCGCCGACCAGCGCGCGCACGCCGTCGAGCAGCGACACCGTCTGGCGCGGCGGCGCGGAATAGCCGCCGAGCCGCGCGATCGCCGCATTGGGCCCGATCACCGCGATCCTGCCCTTGGGCGCGAGCGGCAGCGTGCCGTCGTTGGTGAGCAGGCACATCGATTTGCGGGCCGCCTCCAACGCGACGCCGCGTGCTTCCGCATTACCGGTCAGGCGAGCGGCGGCGCGGGGATCGACCGCCGACTCCTCGAACAGGCCTGCGCGGAACTTGAGCGCGAGCATGCGCGCACACGCCGCGTCGACCGACGCGATCGGCACCGTCCCCGCCCGCACCTGCGCGGGCAATGTGCGGAACGCGATCCCGTCCGGCAACGCGCTGTCCACGCCCGCCTCCAGCGCCAGCCGCGCCGCACCGGCCACGTTGGGCGCGATGTGATGGATCGTATCAAGCTCTTCGATCGCGCCGTAATCGCTGACGATCGCGCCCGAAAATCCCCATTCGCCGCGCAGCACGTCGCCTAGCAACCAGTGGTTCGCATGGCTCGGCACGCCGTCGATCTCGTTGTACGACGGCATCACAGCACCGATCCCGGTGCGCGTCACGACCGCGCGGAACGGCGGGAAGAAGCTCTCGCGCAGTTCGCGTTCGCCGATCGGTGCCGGGCCGATATTGTTGCCCGCCTGGGGCTGGCCGTGGCCGGTCATGTGTTTCAGCGTGGCGAAGACCTTCCCCGGCGCGAGGGTGGTGCTGTCGCCCTGCAGGCCCTCGACCGCGGCCACGCCCATCTCTCCGCACAGATACGGGTCCTCGCCGAACGTCTCCTCGATCCGGCCCCAGCGCGGATCGCGCGCGATGTCGACGACTGGCGACAGCGAGAGATGGCTGCCATGCGCGCGCACTTCGCGACCGATGATCACCTGCGCGCGCCGCATCAGGTCGCGGTCGAACGCACCGGCCATGCCGATCGCCTGCGGGAACATCGTCGCATCTGGCGCCATATAGCCGTGCAGCGATTCCTCGTGGAAGATCACGGGGATGCCGAGCCGCGTGCCCTTCGCCCAGCGCTGGACTGCGTTGACAAACGCGATCGTCGAGGCGGAGCCGCGGAACCGTGCACCGGTGCCGCCTGCCACCGCCGCCACCGATGGCCCGCCGCGCAGGTCCGACGGGCGCGTCACCTGGCCGAAGCCCGCCGGATACGCCGCCGTCGCCCGCGCAGGATCGAACGTCAGGCCGCCGACAGTCATCACGTCCGCCTTGGTCGCCCACAGCGAAATGGTCTGGCCAACTTTCTCCTCCAGCGTCATCCGCGCCATCAGATCGCGGACTCGGAGATCGACCGGCGCGCGGGAATCACGGTAGATCGGGGCCGCCGCCGCGGCCTGCGCGACGCCGGGAATAAGCCCCGCGATCGAGACCGAGCCGAGCAACCCGAAAAGGTCGCGCCGGGTCGGCATCGCGGCTGGCATCGTGGGCGGTACGATCCCTGCTGTCTCCGTATCGGCCACGATTATCTCCTACTATGAAACGCGGCATTGCTGTCGAAGCCGTCGTCGTGATAGCGATAACATGGCTGATCATCCGCGATCCTGTCAATGTGGCGCGGAACGGCGGGAGAGGATTATGACGCAATTCGGCCGATGGATCGGTAAGTTCGCGCTGCTGTTCGGCGCGGTAATTGGTTTGACCGGACCGGCACAGGCCGAAGACGGCTACGACCTCTGGCTGCGCTATCACACCCCCGCGGCGACGCCTGTGCGGAATGTGCCGGCGGTCGAAGCGCGCGGCGATACGCCAACGCTTCGTGTGGCGGCCGAAGAATTGCGGCACGGCGCGGTGCTGTTCGGGACGAGCCCGCCGCCGATCCTGCTGGCCACCGCCAGCGATCGCGACGTCGCGGCACTCCGCTTGCCGCTGGCCGCGCTCGGCGACGAAGGATACCGCGTCGGACAGGTCACGATCGGCGGTCGCCGCACACTCCTCGTCACCGCGAACACCGATCGCGGTGTCCTGTACGGCAGCTTCGCGCTGCTGCGGCACCTCCAGACCGGCGGCAGTATCGACCGGATCGCCCTGACCTCGAGCCCCCGCGTGAAGCTGCGCGTGCTGAACCATTGGGACAATCTGGATGGCGTGGTCGAGCGCGGCTACGCTGGCGCATCGCTCTGGGACTGGTGGACGCTCCCCGATTTCCGCGACCCCCGCTACACTGATTACGCGCGCGCCAACGCTTCGATCGGGATCAACGGCACCGTCCTCAACAACGTCAACGCGAAGGCCGACAGCCTGACCGCGCCGTATATCGCCAAGGCCGCCGCGCTCGCCGACGTGTTCCGGCCGTACGGGATCAAGGTGTATCTGTCGGCGCGCTTCTCCGCCCCGATCGAGATCGGTGGCCTGAAGACCGCCGATCCGCTGGATCCGCAGGTCGCGGCGTGGTGGAAGGCGAAGACCGACGAGATCTATCGCAGCATCCCCGATTTCGGCGGCTTCCTGGTCAAGGCCAACAGCGAGGGCCAGCCCGGCCCGCGCGATTATCACCGCAGCCACGCCGACGGCGCCAACATGCTCGCCGCTGCGGTCGCGCCGCATGGCGGGATCGTGATGTGGCGCGCGTTCGTCTATGCGGAAACCGACCCGGACGACCGCGCCAAACAGGCGTACACTGAGTTCAAGCCGCTCGACGGGACCTTCGCGAAGAACGTTATCGTCCAGGTCAAGAACGGCGCGATCGACTTCCAGCCGCGCGAGCCGTTCCACCCGCTGTTCGGGGCGATGCCGAGGACCCCGCTGATGATCGAATTCCAGATCACCAAGGAGTATCTCGGCTTCGCGACGCACCTCGCCTATCTCGGGCCGATGTTCGCCGAGACGCTGGCGAGCGAGACGATGCGGACGCCCGGCGAGACCGTCGCGGACGTCGTCGACGGGTCGGTCGAAGGTCACACCCTGACGGGCATGGCGGGGGTCGCCAATATCGGCCGCGATCGCGACTGGGCGGGCTCGACGTTCAACCAGGCGAACTGGTATGCGTTCGGGCGGATGGCCTGGGATCCGACGCTCGGCGCCGCACCGGTCGCGCGCGAATGGGCGGCAATGACCTTTGCCCCCTCTGCCAAGATCGTCGATCCGGTGGTCGCGATGATGATGGGATCGCGCGAGGCGGTGGTCGACTACATGACGCCGCTCGGCCTGTCGCACGTCATGGCGACGGGGCATCATTACGGCCCGGCTCCTTGGGTGGCCGATCTCAAGCGGCCCGAATGGAACCCGGTCTATTATCACCGCGCCGACAAGGCCGGGATCGGGTTCGACCGGACCAAGACGGGTAGCAACGCGGTGGCGCAATACGCCCCTGCCCTCGCCCGCACGCTCGCCGATCCGGCGACGACGCCGGAGCGCGACCTGCTGTGGTTCCACCACGTCTCCTGGGACCGGCGCATGGCATCGGGGCGGACCTTATGGGCGGAGATGGTCCATGATTACGATTCTGGCGTCGGCTATGTCGCGGACATGCGCCGGCGATGGGATGCGCTGAAGCCGCAAGTCGATGCCGAGCGCTGGGCGAAGACCGCGACGTATCTGGCGGTGCAGGAGCGCGAAGCGCGGTGGTGGCGCGATGCGAGCCTGGCCTATTGGATGTCGGTCAACGGACGCCCGTTGCCGGCGGGAGCCGCAGCCCCCGCGCATGACCTGGCATGGTACAAGGCGCAGCACTTTCCGTACGCGCCCGGCAACCCACAATAGAAGCGCTGACACTAGATAAGAGGATGAGGACGCGATGATGAGACGGTGGCCGTTGGCGCTGATGTTGGGCGCCCTGATCGTGACGGGTGCAGGCGCGCGGGACACTGCACCGGTACGCGACACGCACTGGATCGCGACCTGGGGATCGTCGCAGATGATCGCCGAGGGCGACAATGCACTTCCTGCCGATCGCGCTGGTTCGATCACGCTGCGGCAGGTCGTGCGGGTTTCGGCCGGCGGTGAGCGCGTGCGCATCCGGTTCTCCAACGCATTCGGTACGCGTCCGCTGGCGATCGGCGGGGCGCACCTTGCCCGGTCGGTCGCGCCCGGCACGCCGCGGATCGAAGGCGGCGCCCGGCTGACCTTCTCGGGGCAGGGCGACGCGGTGATCCCCGCCGGCGCGGAAATCTACAGCGACCCGGTCGCGCTCCGGGTCGCAGCCGGGGCCGATCTCACCATCAGCCTGTATCTGCCGGACGCCGCCAGCCCGCAGACCGGGCATCCCGGCTCGCGCGCGACCAGTTTCACGCGGGCCGGCAACGCGGTTGGGGACGCGACGCTGGCGGGTGCGACGCCGACGACCCACTGGTATGCGCTCGCGGATGTCGAGGTCGCGGGGGCGCCGGCCGCAGGGACGATCGCCGCGATCGGCGACTCGATCACCGACGGGTACGGCGTGAAGCCCGAGCGCAACACCCGCTGGACCGACGTGCTGGCGCAAAGGCTGCGCGCGCGCCCTGCAACGCAGGCGATCGGCGTCGTCAATGCGGGGATCGGCGGCAATCGCGTCCTGCTCGACGGTCTCGGCCCCAATCTGCTCGCGCGGTTCGATCGCGATGTCGTCGCGCGCAGCGGCGTGCGCTGGGCGATCGTGCTGGAGGGCGTGAACGATCTTGGCGTGCTGACCCGCGAGGCGCCTGCCACGCCCGCGCAGCACGCCGCGCTGGTCGCGCAGCTCAAGGCCGGCTTCACGCAGCTAGTCGCGCGGGCGCATGCGCACGGGATCAAGGTGATCGGCGGCACGGTCATGCCGTTCGGGGGCAACAGCTATTACCACCCCGATTCCGCCAACGAGGCCGATCGGCAGGC
The DNA here is from genome assembly GCF_014358075.1 of Sphingomonas albertensis. GTDB lineage: Bacteria > Pseudomonadota > Alphaproteobacteria > Sphingomonadales > Sphingomonadaceae > Sphingomonas > Sphingomonas albertensis. The sequence goes on from NZ_JACONT010000004.1 coordinate 16,953, forward strand.
GATCAACACGTTCATCCGCACCGCCGGCGTGTTCGACGCGGTGATCGATTTCGATCGGTCGATGCGCGATCCGGCGCATCCCGACCGGCTGTCGCCCCGCTATGATTCGGGCGACCATCTCCACCCGTCGGAGGCCGGATATCGTGCGATGGGCGAGGCCATACCCCTCGCCCTGTTTCGATAGCAGGGGGTTCTAGATCCCGGTCGCGTACAATGCGTGGTGCGTGAGGATGAACAGCGTGCGGCGGTCGGCCCCGCCGATCACGAGTTGTAGCGGACGTTCGGGGACGTCGATGCGGCGGGCCAGCGTGCCGTCGCGGGCGTAGACGAACACCTGGCCGTTGGCGACGTAGAGGTTGCCCGCGGCATCGCGCGCGACGCTCTCGCCGCCACGATCGGCGACGATCTTGAGGTCGGTCAGGCGGCCCTGATCGCCGACGACGCCGCTATAGGTCCGGTTCTCCGAGGCGTTGGTCAGGACGACGCGTTCGCCGGGCGCGGCGGCTACGAAGCCGTAGCTGTCGAGCGTGTCGGACCAGCGCCAGCCGCGGTGATCGTCCGGCCCCTGATTCCAGACGCGGAACGCGGGCAGGACGAGTGATCCGTCGGGGGAGACGTATTCCTGCGGCTTGGCCTCGCCCATCTTGGTAGTGAAGAAGTCCGTCATGGTCGGGTAGGTGTAGGTCGCCGGATCGATCCGGTCGGCGAACTCGCCATTCGCCCAGACGTTGACGGGGAGCAGGGTGGCCGCGCCGCGGTGCGGGCTGGCGGCTGTCGAGGCGATGACCGTGACCTCGGCCGGCCTGGCCGGATCGATGCTGTAGACGGTCCCGTCACGCCCGGCGGAGGACTGGACGAGCAGCTTGCCCGAACGATCGACCGCGAGGTTCACCGCATCGAGCGGCGCGTCCGCGACGATCGACAGCCCCTCTGTCTTGGTCCAGCCATGGATCCGCTGGAATTGCCGATCGATGAAATACAGTTTTCCCTTCGCATCGACCGCTCCGCCGGCGATCGAATAGAAGCCGTCGGCGAGCTTCTCGACGCCAGGCGATACCGGGATCGCCGGTTGGGTCGCTGCGGTCGCAGGGGTGGCTGGCACGTCGAGCCTGGCGAACTCGCGCTCGCGTACTTCTTGGCGCCGCGTCATGTCCTTGATCGCGGTCTCGAACGGGAATTTGCTTGCGCGCAGATAGGTGCCGCAGCCCTTCGCGTCGCAGCTCGCAAAGCCGCTTTCGGCGTTCACATGGACGTTGCGAAAACGGATATCGCCGGAATTGTAGAGCTTTACCGCGGCGTCCATCGGCTTGATCGTGCGCGTGACGCGATAGCCATGATAATTGGCGAACAGGATGTTGCGCGAATTGCGGATCTCGGCCGAGATCGCGTCGACGCCGTCGCGCACTTCCTGCTCGGTCTGCGGCGCGAGGAATTCCCAGTTCTCGACGTTATCGAGGACGATCTCGGCGCGATAATGGTGCTCGGCGGAGAGTTCGTAGACATGGCCGGGGGTCTTGGTGTTCGAGACGTGGAAGCCCGCCGACGCCAAGGTGTTCGGCGACCAGATCGCCGCGAACGTGCCGCCGCCGCCGTCCGTTACCCAGATGCTCGGGTGCTGTCCGTCGAAGCGCGCGCGCGGATCGCCGAAGCCGATCGGGCTGCCCTTGGTCAGCACGGTGCCGCCGCCGCCCTGGATCTTGACGTCGTTGACCATCGACGCTTCGCCAGCCTTCCACAGCAGCGCGGTCGCGCGCGGGTTCACGCCGCCGGTCCACAGGCCGAGGCCGGAGACGATCGCGTTGCCGCCTTTCGCGCTCTGCAACAGCGCCTTCGGACCGCCGACGCCCATGTATGCGGGTGTCTCGTCGGGGAGGTAGAGATGCGTGAGGCTGGGATGCAGCGCGATCAGGACGCTGTCGGGACGGAGCTTGATCGTGTCGGTGACGCGGTAGCGACCGACCGGGAGATACAGCACGCGGTGCGTGTCGATCGCGCGCTGCAACGCCGCGGTGTCGTCGGTGGTATCGTCGCCCTTCACGCCGAGATCGTGCGCGTTCGCCCAGTCGCGCACCGGCGGCATCGCGCGGATCGCCGGCGTCCGCCTCGCGGGCATGCGCGCGAGCGGCGCCATCTGGATATCGGTCGCATAGTCGCCGATCGTGCCCAACCCGGCGAGCTTCAGGCCGTAGGAGAAGTCGCTGACCCGGTAGTTTGGCCCCGCCCCCGCCACGGTCTTTCCACTGTCGCGGAAACGGACGAAGGTCGGGGTGTTCGACGCCACCGCATTGTCGAAGCCGATCTGCGTGAAGACGCTGTTCTCGGCCGATACGATCACGCCCGCCTGCGACACGTTCTCGAACCGGACGTCCTTGCCCCAGAGCGAGTCGGAATAGCCGCGGTCGATCTCGATCCCGACCGGCGTGTCGCGGATCGCGACGTTGACCAATGTCAGGTCGACCTCGTGCTCGCGGATCGCGGCATCGCGCTGGCCCTGGAACTCGGAGTCGATCAGCGTGAACTGCCACGCGGGCGAGGTCTTTTCCGACATGATGCCGTAGCGACCGCCGAAGAAGCGCAGGTTCTCGAACTCGTTGCCCGCCTGGTAGACGCCGGCGAGGCCTGAACCGATGTGGAAATCGACGTGGCGAAGATAGCCATGCTGCGCGACGCGGAAGCGCACCGCGACCGCGCCGGCATTGCCCGCGCCAATCCGGAAATCGACGTTGGAGAGCGCGGAATAGAAGGTGCTGGAGGTCGCGTCGAAGATCGCGGGGTCGAAGGGCACGCTGGTGCGCGGCGGCACGGGGGCCTTGCCGACGCGGTACTGGTCCTCGCCGGTGAAGCTGACCATCGCCGCGACGCCCGAGGCGTAGCCGGCGCTGTTGTCGCCGAGCACGATCTCCGGCCGGGTCGGGCCGATGCCGAAGATCCGGACGGCGGAGCGGACGAAGATGGTGCGGCTGATCCGGTAGCGCCCGGAGGGGAGGAACACGATTCCGCCATGACCGCCCGCCGCGACCGCGTCGATCGCCTGCTGGAGCGCGGCGCTGTCGTCCGCGCGACCGTCGCCGACACCCTTGACGGTGATCGCGCTCGGGTCGTCGGGCTGGGTGAGATAGACCGAGACGGACTTGGTCGGAGCCGCAAGTTTCGAAGACGGGGCGGGTTTCGCGAACGCCGGCGCGGCGATCAGGAGCGCCGTTCCGCAGAGCAGCCATTTCGCAACCATCGTCCGTCTCCCGTTATCAGGACAGCAGCCCTACCGTTCGCGGGGGTGCGCTTCATCTGCGACGAAGGTCGTATCTTTGGGGGATGCCTTCTGATCCTCCCCCGCCAGGGGGAGGTGGCGCCGTAGGCGACGGAGGGGGAGGACACGGAACAGGCGTGCCTCTTACCTCCCCCTCCGACTGGCAAGCGTCAGCCACCTCCCCCTGGCGGGGGAGGATCGAAGGGCGTGTCAGATCGCCAATGTCTGCGCGACGATCGCCGCCTGGGTCCGGTTGCGGACGTTGAGCTTGCGCATCAGCGCGGTCATGTGGACCTTCACGGTGGCCTCGGCGATGCCGAGATCGAACGCGATCTGTTTGTTGAGCAGCCCCGAATGGACGCCGCGGAGTACCCTGATCTGGGTCGGTGTCAGCGCCGCATGGTTCGCCGGCGCTGGTGCCGCCACTTTTGCCGCCGGGGGATGCCCGATGTCGTGGCCGGTCCGTTCCATGGTCATCCTCCCTGAGCTTCAGCCTGTGCCGCGACGGTTCGAGGTCGCCACAGGGGTTTGCGCCGTTGATCCAGCGATCCGCTTATACGGATTCGGTTGGACAGGTTTTGAGTATGGCCCGCAGATTTGCACGCAATCAAGCCTTTTCTGTTGTCAGACCGAAAAGACCTGTCGTACAGATATCCACAATCACAGCAGGCGAAGGCGCCGCTGAGCGACGGGAGGGGCCTGATGCCACACGCACCGGACACGCGCGCACGGACCGCACGACACGCGCGCGCTCGCACGCAGGCGGCACGCCGATGATGACCGCCGACATGCAGCTGGTGATCGCCGCACTAGCCGGCATCGGGCTCGCCGTGGTGGTGATCGTCCGCGGACGGCTCCACCCCTTTATCGGCCTGTTGTGCGGCGCATTCACCGTGGGACTGCTCGCCGGCCTGCCGCTGCCCGACGTAGCGAAGGCAGTGCAGAAGGGCGTCGGCGACATCATCGGCGGCACCGGACTGGTCGTCGCGCTGGGCCTGTCGCTGGGCGCGATGCTGCACCTGTCGGGCGCTGCGGCGTCGCTGGCCAAGGCGGCGCTGCGGATGACCGGCGTCCAGGCCGCGCCCTGGGCGACCTTGGGTATCGCGATCGTCGTCGGACTGCCGCTGTTCTTCGAGACGGGCCTCGTCCTGCTGCTGCCGATCGTCGTCGCGGCGGCCGAGGAAATGACCGGCAAGGACGGCCCGGAACGCGACGCCGCCAAGCTGAGGCTGATCATGCCGGCGCTGGCCGGTCTTGGCGTGGTCCACGCGCTGGTGCCGCCGCATCCGGGCCCCTTGCTCGCGGTCGAGGCGCTCGGCGCCAGCCTGGGCAAGACGATGCTCTACGGGATCGCGATCGCCATCCCGACGGCGATCATCTCCGGACCGCTGCTCGCGAAGTTCACGACGCGTGGCGTGCGCCTGGAGGCGCCGGTGCTGCACGATCATGCGCTCTCGATCGCACCGCCGGCGCGGCTGTTGTCGCTTTTGATCGTGCTGCTGCCCGTGCTGATGATCGCGACCGGCGAGCTGGGGCAGATGATCCCGGGGATGAAGGGCACCGCCTGGCTGGTCGCGGCGAGCAACCCCGTGGTCGCGCTGTTGCTGACCAACCTGATCGCCCTGCCGCTGCTGTTCGGCCGGCGGCTGCGCGATGCCGCGATCCAGAACGCGGTGTGGCACGAGACGATGGGCGCGGCCGGAGCGATCCTGCTCGCGATCGGCGCGGGCGGCGCGTTGAAGCAGGTGCTGGTGACCGCAGGCCTGTCCGACCTGCTGGCGCGCACCGTGCTGATGTATTCGATCTCGCCGTTGTTGCTCGGCTGGCTGGTCGCGGTCGGCATCCGCCTCGCCGCGGGCTCGGCGACCGTGGCGACGATCACCGCGGTCGGGATCATGCCGGGCGTGGTCGCGAGTTCCGGCGTGTCGCCGGAGCTGGTCGTGCTGGCGATCGGCGCGGGCTCCGTATTCTTCAGCCACGTCAACGATCCGGGATTCTGGCTGGTCAAAAGCTATGTCGGCACCAGCACCGCGGACACGTTCCGGACATGGTCGATGCTGGAGACGGCGATCTCGGTGGTCGGCCTCGCGCTGGTGATGGCGCTGAGCTATGTCGTCTGACGATGCCGCAGCCCCACATTCGAGGCCGGTCGTGACCGGCGGAGAGCGGCTGGCGGACCGGGCCTATACCGGGATCGTCCAGATCATCCTCGACGAACAGCTCGCGGTCGGCGACCGGTTGCCCGCGGAGGACAAGCTGGCGGCGATGTTCGGCATGTCGCGGACGATCGTGCGCGAGGCGCTGGCGCGGCTCGCGTCGGACGGGATCACGCAGGCGCGGCGCGGTGCCGGCTCCTATGTCAAACGGCGACCGTCGGAGCGGCTCGGGTCGCACATGCCGATGGCGGACATCGCTGCGACCTTGGGCACCTACGAAGTGCGTTTCGTGCTGGAGGCGGAGGCGGCGCGGCTGGCGGCACAGCGCAGGTCGTATCACCAGATGGACGCGATCGAGCGCGCGCTGGAGGCGTTGCGGACGGCGCTGCTGTCCAATGCGCCGGCGCATGACGAGGATTGGCTGCTGCACCGTGCGATCGCCGAGGCGACCGCCAATGCCGCGTTCCTGCCGGTCTTCGATCATCTCCAGGACGCGGTGATGCGGATCCTGCGCGCCGGCGTCGACATATCGCGGTCGCGCGCGCCCGAGGTGATCAAGGCGATGATGGACGAGCATGACGCCATCGTCGAGGCGATCCGCGCGCAGGACGCCGACGGCGCGGCGCTGGCGATGCGCTGGCATCTGTCGCAGGGGCGCAAGCGGCTGATGCCCTGACACGGCCGATGGCGCCGCACTGCGACCATGGTCGTAGATGATACGCCCGGCAGCATACGGTAGAGTGATCTCCGCAACGACACGTCGCCAAGCCGGACACACGGTACGCGCCACGTGCAACTAGGGGATGGACTGATGCATAGCGTCACGCGCGATCGGCGACTTACCGGTATCTTGAATGGTAACGCTACCAGTTTAGCGGTCCTCGCCGTCGCGTTGTTGTGCAGCCCCGCCCTGGCCCAGACCGCGCCGCCGCCGCCTGCCGAGGCCGACATGCCAGCCTCCGCACCCGATCAGGCCAGCGCCGCCGACCAAACCCTCGCGCCGCAGCTGCCTGCGCAAAGCGACGACCGGGCTGCGAGCACCAACGACATCGTCGTCACCGGCACGCGCATCACGTCGAGCGGCTTCAACGCGCCGACCCCGACGACGGTGATCGGCGAGGAGCAGATCCTCAAGAACGCGCAACCCAACATCTTCACGACGGTGGCGCAATTGCCCTCGCTCCAGGGCTCGACCGGCGCCAACACGGGGACGTTCAGCACGTCGAGCGGATCGCAGGGGCTCAGCTCGTTCTCGCTGCGTGGTCTCGGCACGATCCGCACGCTGACGCTGCTCGACGGCCAGCGCGTCGTCGGCGCCAACGTCACCGGCGTGCCCGATATCAGCCAGTTCCCGCAATTGCTGATCAAGCGCGTCGACATCGTCACCGGCGGTGCGTCCGCCTCCTACGGTTCGGATGCGGTCGGCGGCGTGATCAACTTCATCACCGACACGAAGTTCACCGGGTTCAAGGCGAACGTGCAGACCGGCGTGACCACCTATGGCGACGACGGCCAGGTGCTGTTCCAGGCGGCAGTCGGCAAGAGCTTCGCCAACGACAGGCTGCACGTCATCCTGAGCGGCGAATATGCCAAGGAACAGGGCGTCGGCCCGGGCAATTTCGGCGAAGACCTCGCCGGCAGCCGCGACTGGTACCGTGCGACGACCTTGGTCAACACCGGCATCATGAATAACGGGTCGCCGCAATATCTGGTGCGCGATCATGGCCAGGCGTACCAATACACCAAATACGGCCTGATCAGCGCCGGCCCGCTGCAGGGGACCGCGTTCGACGCCAACGGCCAGCCCTTCCCGTTCCAGTACGGATCGAACGGCGTGCCGGCCAAGGACAGGGCCGGCAACGTCAACGGTTGCTTCGTCGGCTTCTGCGTCGGCGGCGACCAGTCGGGGCATGTCGGATCGGGCACCTCGCTGCAATCCGCGATCCAGCGCCTCAACGGCTATACGCGCATCAGCTACGACGTCGCGCCCGACATGGAGGTCTATATGACCGCCAACGTCGCGCAGGTGAAGACGCACAACCAGCCCAATCCCGGCTCCGCGAAGACCGGGCTGACCGTGCAGTGCGCGAACCCCTATCTGCCCGCATCCATCTCCGCGGCCTGTGCGGCGAACGGCATCACCAGCTTCCAATACGGGTTGAGCAACGCGATCCTGCCGAACATCAGGGTGAACACCGATCGTCGCCAATATCGCTTCGTCGGCGGCCTGAAGGGCAAAGCCGATCTGCTCGGGACGAACTGGACCTATGACACGTCGTACGAGCACGGCATCAACATCACCGACATCGACGTCGACAACATCAGCCTGACCGGACGCTACAACCAGGCGATCAACGCGACGCGGATCAACGGTCAGATCGTCTGTGCCGACGCCGCCGCACGCGCCGCGGGCTGCCAGCCGATCAACATCTTCGGTGGCGCCACCCCGTCGGCAGCGGCACTCGCCTATGTCACGCCCGCCGCGGGGCCGTTTCAGCATACCAAGCAGACGCAGGACGCCTTCGCGGGCAGCATCTCGGGCGAGCCGATCACTTTATGGGCGGGGCCGCTCGCGGTAGCCGCGGGGATCGAGTACCGCCGAGAATTCTACCGCGTGAACGCCGATCCTTATGGTGCAGGCGTCTCCGACATCAGCCCCAACTCGACATTATATCCGGCCGATCCCAGCCTGAATTCGGTGAACGGCAGCAACTGGTATGCCGGCAACTACAAGAACGGAACGGGCAAGTACAACGTGCTGGAGAGCTTCCTGGAGCTGAACCTGCCGATCCTCAACTCCGACACGCTGGGTCGCGCGAACGTGAACGCGGCGGGCCGGGCGACGCGCTATTCGACCTCGGGAGTCGTCTATGCCTGGAAGGTCGGCGGTACCTGGGACACGCCGCTCGACGGGCTCCGCTTCCGCGCCGTGACGTCGCGCGACGTCCGCGCGCCGAACCTGTCCGAGCTGTTCGCGGCACCGGTGACGACAACGGTCCCCAACTTCACCGATCCGCGCAGGACGGCCGAGAACCCGAACGGCCGCCAGGTGCTCATCATCCAGAACACGATCGGCAACACGGCGCTAAGGCCCGAGATCGCGCGCAACACCGAACTCGGCGTCGTCTATGCGCGGCCGAAATGGCTGCCCGGCCTCAGCCTGTCGTTCGACTATTACAAGATCAAGCTGAACGACGTGATCTCCAGCCTGTCCGCACAGCAGGTCGTCAACCTCTGCCTGGTCGACAACATCCCCGACACCTGCGGGGCGTTCGACCTCGACAGCGATTCCAAATTCGTCAACGTCCAGTCGTTCAACCTCGCGTCGATCAAGACCGACGGGTTCGATATCGAGGCGAGCTATCAGTGGCGCAAACCGCTGGGGATCGACGGCAATTTCACCCTGCGCGGGCTGACCACCCACGTGATCAAATACGTCACCGATCCGGGCCTGCCCGGCACGATCCCGGTCGATTCAGCGGGCGCGAACACCGGCGCGACGCCGAACTGGAAATGGCTCGTCACCGAGAGCTACGACAACGACGCGTTCAGCATCACGCTGCAGCAGCGCTGGTTCAGCGACGGCGTGTACGGCAACCAGTATGTCGTGTGCTCGGCGGGCAACTGCCCGGTCTCGACCAGCAACAACCCGACGATCGACAACAACACGATGAAGGGCGCGTTCTACTTCGATATCGGCGGTGCATTGAACGTCACCAAGCAGGTCAGCATGTTCTTCAAGGTCGACAATCTGTTCGATCACGATCCCGAACCGTCGCCGCAGACCAATACGGGGCTCGACGTGAACCCCGCGCTGTACGACACGCTCGGCCGGTTCTACCGGATCGGCGTCCGCGCGCGGTTCTGAACGGAGCGCTCCACCGGCAATTCCTCGACGCGCATATTCCCGGCGGCCCCCAGGTCGCCGGGAGTATGCGTGCGCACTCGGGCAGCCGTGATCGAACCACCGCCGAGTCCGAAGCGACCAACGTGCATGTTGTAAACGTCGCCGCGGATCGGCACGGTTCCGTATCGCGCTATTGCAAGACGGTCACCATGACGGAGCCCTTCCCATCGATGTGAAACCAACGGGAGTCCTTGCACTGCCCCGAACCTGGCTGGCGCAGGCCAGACACGGCGCGACGCAGGGCGTCGATCATGACGGCGTGTTGCGGCAGATCGCCGAGGAGGCCGGGTGGTCGGGCCGGTACGCGTTCCTGATCGTCATCTCCGCCCCGATCTCGCTGCTCGGCCTGCTCATGCCCTCGGTCGCGGTACTGATCGGCGCGATGCTGCTGTCGCCGCTGATGATGCCGATCATCGGCCTCGGTTTCGGCATCGCCACGCTCGATTTCCACGAGATACGCCGCGCCGCGACCGCGCTTTTGCTGGGGGCGGTCATCGCGGTCACCTTGTCGGTGGTGCTGATCCTGTTGTCGCCGGTCCAGACGATCACCAGCGAGATCGCCGGGCGGACGCAGCCCACGCTGTTCGACCTGCTCGTCGCATTGCTGTCGGCGATCGCGGGCGGCTATGCGCTGATCCGCGGGCGTGGCGGCACGGTGGTCGGGGTCGCGATCGCGATCGCCCTGATGCCGCCGCTAGTGGTGGTCGGCTTCGGCATCGCGACGTGGAACTGGGTCGTCTTCTCCGGCGCGTTGCTGCTGTTCCTGACCAACGCGATCACGATCGCGCTGACCGCGGCGCTGGTCGCGCGCTGCTATGGGTTCGGCAGCCATTTGTCGCCGCACCATACCGGCTTGCAGCTCGTCCTGTTCGCGGTCGCGATCGGCGTGCTGTCGATCCCGCTTGGCGCCGGGCTGCGCAGGATCGCCTTCGAAGCGGTCGCGCAGCGGCAGGTCCGCGATGCGCTGGGCGAAGACTTTCCGGCAGGTGCGCGGCTGAGCCAGGTCGAGATCGACCACGGCGTCACCCCGGTTCGGGTGCGGGCGGTGATGCTGACGCCGCGGATCGAGCCCGATGCGGACCGCAAGCTCGCCGCGGACCTGCGCCGGCGGCTGGCCCGACCGGTCGACGTCCATATCGACCAGGTCCGGATTTCTCCCGAAACCGGCGCGGTCGAGGCGGCGCAGATCGCCCGCGCGGGCAATGGCGACGCCTTGCTCGCCGCCCGAGCGCGCGACCGGGCGATCGCCGACGTCGCGCTGATCGCGGGTGTTCCAGCCCCATCGGCCACCGTCGACGGCGCAGCGCGAACGATACGCGCCACCGCGGCGCCGCTGCCGGGCCTGGGGATTGCGGGGTATCGCGACCTGGAGCGACGCGCCGATGCCGCGGTACCCGACTGGCACGTGACCCTCGCCCCGCCCGGCGACGTCGCCTTGCCGGATATCGCGATCAAGGCGGGCGTGATCGACGATGCCGCCCTCGATCAGGCGGAATGGGTGTCCGCCCGGCTCTCCCGCACGCTCGACGTGAGCGGCGGGACGTTGCGCCAGCGCACCGCGGTGGCCGAGAGCATCGCCGCGCGCGGCGGCAGGGCAGCGGTCGGCAGCGCGGGCGGGCGCCTCCGTCTGGAATGGGCTCCTGCCCCGGAGGTGCCGGACGTCGGTTCGTCACCACAGACGCCATAGCGGGCGCTCCGTTGATGGGCAGAGCCTCGATACGCCGGAGACCCATCGCCGCCATGGAGGCGTCCGGCCCCAGCGATGCCGGCGTCATGCTGAACAGGCGAAACCTGACAGGTACCGTCGACGTCGATCGGCTCGAACGCGTTGTCGCTTGCAGGATGTCTGGATGATATCGCAAAGGCCGCATCGGCCTCGACAGCTGTTTTCGGTAAGAAAACTGGAGCGGGCGAAGGGATTCGAACCCTCGACCCCAACCTTGGCAAGGTTGTGCTCTACCCCTGAGCTACGCCCGCTCTGGCGCCTATGTCTCCGGTCTGAAGCGACACGGTGACTGGGTGAGGCGCGCTGTTAGCCCGGGGTTTCGGGAACGGCAAGCGCCTTTTCGATATTGGGGCGAAATTTCTCCCCCCGGAAAACGTCACCTTAGTGTGCGGCGCACAAAAAGGGGGCGGACGTTGCCGTCCGCCCCTTCCCTGGCCATGCGTCGAGCGAAGCGATCAGAACTGGAAGTTCGCGCCGATCCGCATCGTCCGGCCGACCGCACCGATCTGCGTGTAGGTCGGGTTGTAGTTGACCGCGGCATAGTTGCCCGCGTTCAGCGGCGCCTTCTGGTCGAGCAGGTTGACGACGTTGAAATACAGGTCGAACTTGTCGTTGACCTTGACGTTGCCGGTCAGGTCGACGTCGACGAAGTGCTTCACATGGCAGTTGAAGTTGGGGTCGGTGCCGCCATAGGTGCTGCCGCCGTCGCACTCGGTGGTGCCGAACTGATCGTACGCCACCGCCTTGTAGCCCGACGTGTAGTACGCCGTCGCGGTGAGCGTGTACGCCTTGTAGTCGATGCTGTTCTGCCAGTTGCCGCGCCACGCCGGCGTGCCCGCGCCCGACGAGGTGATGTACGGCGCCTGCGTGCCGACATAGTCGACGAACGGATCGGCATCGCTCTGCTTGAAGTCGTAATGGAGGATGTAGGTCGCCTCCGCACGGCTGGTGAAGTGGAAGTCGTCGCTCGGCTTCAGCTGGACGAGCGCCGAGAAATCGAGCCCCGAGGTCTTGAGCGCGGCCGCATTGGCATAAGGCGAGTTGACGAACAGCGCGCGCGCCGGGGCGTTCGGGTAGGACGGATCGATCGCGTCCGGCGTCACGCTGTAGCCGGTCGGCAGCGCGGTTCCGGCATAATAAGCGGCGAGCGCCTGGTTCGCGAGCGGACCACCGGTGATCACGCGCGTCTTCTTGATGTTGTAGTAATCCGCGGTGAAGCTCAGCCAGCGCAAGGGCTGGACGACCACGCCGCCGGTGAAGCTGCGCGACAGCTCGGGCTTGATGTCCGGGTTGCCGGCGGTGTTGAAGCCGATCGAATAGGACTGGTTGTACGCACTGCCGCCCGAGCAGGTCGTGCCGGTGACCGTGGCACCGTGCTGGGCCTGGACCGAGCAAGGCGGCACGGCCGTGGTGAAGCCCACCACCGAACCCGACGTCTCGGCGAAGCTCGGCGCGCGGAAGCCCTTCGAGAAGGTGCCGCGCAGTGCGACCTGGCGGATCGGCGTGAACTTCACCCCGATCTTGGGCGAGAAGTGGCTATAGCCTTCCGAATAATGATCGAAGCGGCCCGAGCCGTCGATCTCGAGGCTGGTCAGGATCGGCGCGTTGACTTCGAAATACGCCGATTCGACCGTCCGGTTGCCGACCGCCGAGAACTGGTTGAGACCGATCGTGGTGAAGTCCGGGTTCTGGCTAGGATCGTTCTGCGCCTCGTAGCGGACCGACCCGCCGACGCCGAGCTGCAGCGCGCCGCCCGGAAGCTGGAACAGGTCCTTGGTGATGACGCCCTGGACCATGTCGAGATCGCTGGTCGCCTGCGTGCGGACGGTCGGCGAGATCGATGCGCGGACCGCGGCGGTGTTGAGCTCGGGATTGACGAAATTATAGCTGCCGGTGGTGATCGCGGTCTGCAGTCCGGCGAGGTTCAGATAGCCGTTCTGGGTGATGTCGAGCCACGAATGCGCCGCGGTGACCGAGGCCGAATAGCCCCAGCCCTCGCCGAACTGACCGTCGATGCCGGCGGCCGCGCGGATCACGTGGTTCTTGTACTCGGACGAGGCGGCGATGTCGCCGAACCGGTAGCGGATGGCGGCCGCGTCGTTGGGGAACGGGTTGTTGGGATTGTCGGCGCCGTTCGCCAAGGTCGCGGGCAGGACGATGTTCTGCGTGTTGACCGGGTTGGCCGAACGGATCAGCGACGGACTGCCCTGCGACTTCACGTCGTTCTGGAAATACGACGCGATCAGATACGCTTGCGTCCTGTCGTTGACCTGCGCGGTGCCGTGGACGGTGACGCCGAACCGGGTCTGCTCGGGCTGGATCTGGCCGTAATCGGAAACGAGGTTCTGCTCGCAACCCTGGTCGATGAACGCGGTGCCCGAGCGCGGCGTGGTGACGAGCGTCTGGCCGGCGGCGCAACCATTGGGGTTGAGCACTTGGAATGCGCCGGTCGCAAGGCCGGTGCCCGACAGGATATTGCCCGGCGTCGTCACCGTGGTGGGCGCGACGACCGCGCTGGTCGTGCTGCTCGGCGCGACCGAGCCGGCATTGTTGTTGTCCCCGCCGATCGAGGTCAGGTCGGCGGTGTTGTACGGGAAGCCGCGGTTGCGATTGTAGATCGCGTCGTTGTGCTGGTATTCGCCGCTGACGTAGAAGTTGAAGCCCTGCTCCTTCAGGCGTCCGGTGCCGAGCGTCAGCGTCGCGCGCTGGCTGCCGCCGTCGCCGCGCTGCGTCACGCCGCCCTCCACCGTGCCGTATGCGCCGACGATCTCCTTCTTCATGATGATGTTGACGACGCCGCCGATCGCGTCCGCGCCATAGCTCGACGAGGCGCCGTCCTTGAGCACTTCGACGCGGTCGACGATCGCGTTCGGGATGGTGTTCAGGTCGACGAACGAACGCTGGCCGTCATCCGCGAGCGGATAGTTCGCGGTACGCAGACCGTCGATCAGGGTGAGCGTCGAGTTCACCGACAGGCCGCGCAACGACACCCCCGACGAGCCCGCGCCGAAGCCGCCGGTGAACGAGGTCGGGACCGAGCCGCTGCTGTCGGCGGAGATCGAGCGCACCGCGTCCGACACGTTGTTGATGCCGGCCTTGGCCAGCGAGTCCGAGGTCAGCACGGTGACCGGCGACGGCGTCTCGGTGTCGGTGCGGCGGAACAGCGTGCCGGTGACGACGATGTCCTGCGGCTGGTCGGCGTCCGCGGTGGCCGGTGCAGGCGCCCCGGTTGGAGCGGCGGTCGGAGCGGCGGTCGGCGCAGGCGAGACGTCGCCTTGAGGGGGCGTCGAAACCGAGGTGCTGGGCTGGACCTGTGCATCCTGTGCGAAGGCCGGCGCGGTGCCGATCAGCCCGGCGAGGACGAGCGCCGACACTGCCGAAGTCCGAAGCAGGGTCGGCCGGGAAGCGATGATGGTCATGGTAAGCGATCTCTCACAAGGCCCGTCCCCTCCCCCCTTTGGGGATGGCGCGAGCACGTTCCGGTATGGCCGCGTCATCCGGAGAGGAATGCGGCGCTGAGACAGGACTGCTACCGTGTCTCAAAACTGTAAATACCAGTGAGAAATCGCGGAATAATCCGCGCGATCGTGTCACAAGAAAGACACTGTTCCTGACGTATTTGTCATGCCTTCGTCATGCTCGCGGATGAAGCGTGCATCATCTGCGAGGGACTGAAATCTCGTTTCATCGTGGTTTGATCGACCCAATCACGGCTTGGGATCGACGGCCGGAAAAAGATTCCGCTTGGCGACTCGCCCCGTAGAACATTACAAGAACAGTTGTGAACGAGTCGTCCGCCCTGATTGCCCGCCTGAAGCGGATCGCCACGACGGGAATGCCAACCCAGGGTGATGGGCGCGCCGATGATGCGTGGCTGACGCAGGGGATGGCCAAGGCGCAGTTGCACGAGGTTTTCGCGACCGTCGACGATGCGGCGAGTGGCGCAGGGTTCGCGGTGGCGTCGGTTCTGGCGGCCCGCGCGGCGCCGGTGATGTGGTTGCGGACCGATGCGAGCGAGCGCCAGGGCGGGCGGCTGCATGCGACCGGGCTGGTCGAGATGGGGCTCGACGTAACGTCGCTGGTGCTGGCGGTGGTCGAGGACGAGGCGGACTTGTTGCGCGCCGCCGCCGATGCCGCGCGGTGTCACGGGCTTGGCACGTTGCTGATCGAATCCTGGGGCCGTGCGCCAAAGATCGACCTGACCGCGACGCGGCGGCTGATGCTGGCGGCCGAAGCCTCGGGCGTGACCATCCTCAGCCTGCGTATCGGCGCAGAGCCCGTGCCGAGTGCGGCGGCGTCGCGCTGGCAGGTGGCGGCGTGTCGTTCCCGGCCCTTGGAGGCCGATGCACCTGGCAAACCTGCCTTCGACATCGAATTGCTGCGTCGACGCGGAGGCCAGGCCGGGCTTCGCTGGCGCGTGGAGTGGGACCGTGACGCGTACATCTTCGACCAAACCGCCTTCGCCTCTGGTGATCCCGCGGCGCTACCTGGCGCTGGTATTCCCGTGGTTGCCGATCGAGCGGCTGCGGACGATGCGGCCGCATCTGTTCGTCGGACGGGCTGAAACGCCGATCGCGTTCGTGGAAACGGTGTCGGGCGGGATACGGCTCAAGGCGCTAGACCGTGAAGCAATGCGAGCAGGTCTCCGGCCCGGTCTGACGCTGGCGGATGCGCGGGCACAGGTACCCGAACTCGAGGTCTACGAGCATGACGCGCATGCCGACCACGAATGGCTCGAGCGGCTCGCGGACGGGTGCCAGCGCTACACGCCCTCGGTTGCGCTCGACGAGCCCGATGGGCTGATCCTCGATATCGCCGGGTGCGTGCATGAGTTCGAGGGCGAGCGTCGCCTTGCCGCCGATCTCGAGGAGCGCCTCGCACGGCGCGGGCTGCTGGTCCGCCATGCGTTCGGCGACACGCCCGATACCGCGCGGGCGCTGGCGCGGTTCGCTGGGGCACCTGCGCCGGATGAAAAGCGGGCTGTGAAGCGATTGCCGGTAGCAGCGCTCGGTCTCGACGAGGATGCGACCACCGCCTTGTCGCGCGCGGGGCTGAAGACGGTCGGCGACGTGATGGCACGCCCGCTTGCCACGATCGCGGCGCGGTTCGGCGAGGAGGCGGCGATGATGATCCGCCGGCTCGACGGATCGGTGAAGGGGCCGATCGTCGCGCGGCGGACGGTGGCGAAGATCGGTGTCGAACGCCGCTTCGCGGAACCCATCGCGCGCACCGAATATGCACTGGAAGTGATCGCGGAGCTTGCCGCCGAAGCCGCCGAGCAACTGACCCAACGTCACGAAGGCGGACGACGGTGGGAGGCGCGCCTCTTCCGCGCCGACGGCCTCGTCCAGCGGCTGCGAATAGAGACCGGTCAGCCGACACGTGACGTGACACTGCTGATGCGCCTGTTCCGCGAACGGATCGACAGCCTAGCCGATCCGCTCGATCCGGGATTCGGCTATGATCTGGTGAGGCTCGATGTCGCGTTAGCTGAAAAGCTCGACGCGTCGCAGCTCAAGCTGGAGGGCGGCGAGGCGCAGAAAGGAGAGGTCGTACACCTCGTAGACCAACTCGGCACGCGTCTGGGTCGAACGCGTGTGCGCCGGTTCTCGGCGCGCGACAGTCACATCCCCGAACAGGCCGAGCTGATGCTGCCCGCCGCCGAGACGCCGGCGCCGACGCCGTGGACCGCGCCCGAAACCGGCGAACCACCGCTCCGCCCGATCTATCTGTTCGACCCGCCGCAACCGATCGAATCGATGATGGCCGAGGTCCCCGACGGGCCGCCGCACCGCTTCCGCTGGCGCCGCACCGTGCACGACGTGGCGCATAGCGAAGGCCCGGAGCGGATCGCCGGCGAATGGTGGCGGCGACAGGACATTCCGACGCGCGACTACTACCGCATCGAAGACCGCCGCGGCCGCCGCTTCTGGATCTTCCGCCACGGCCTGTATTCCGAAATGGAGAGCCCGCGCTGGTACCTCCACGGCGTCTTCGCATGAGTGGCGCGGCGCCATGACCCGGTTCGCCGAACTGATCGCCGCGACCAATTTCTCGTTCCTCGACGGCGCGAGCGATGCCGGCGCGATGGTCGGGCGCGCGGTGCAACTGGGACTGAGCGGGATCGGAATCGCCGATCGCAACACCGTCGCGGGCGTGGTTCGCGCGCACCAGGCATTGAAGAAGGCGCGCGACGGTCTGCTCGGCATGGCGATGCCGCCGATCGATTTCCGCCTGGTGGTCGGTGCGCGGCTGGTCTTCGAGGACGGGACGCCGGACATCGTCGCCTACCCTGCGACACGGCGCGGCTGGGGGCGGCTGACCCGGTTGCTGACGGTCGGCAATCGGCGCGCCGAAAAGGGCGGCTGCATCCTGGGACTGGGCGACCTGATCGCGCACCACGCCGACATGCTGCTGGTGGTGATGCCCGTGAGCAGCGCGCGCGGTGCGATGCCGGTGTCGCCGCTGCCTGACGGCGATGCCCTGCCCGAACGGCGCAAACGCGATCTGCAGACGATCCTCCAGGCGGTGAAGCGACTGGGACCGGACTCGATATGGCTGGGCGTGACGATGCCGCGTGGCGGACGCGATCGCCGGCGGCTGGTGCGGCTCGGGCGGATCGCCGATGCGGCGGGCGTTCCCGTGCTCGCGACCACCGACGCGCTCTATGCCTATCCCGACGACCGCGACCTGCACGACGTCGTCACCTGCATCCGCGAACGCACGACGATCCACAAGGCCGGGCGGTTGCTGGCAGCGAACGACGAGCGGCATCTGAAACCCGAAGACGAGATCGTCCGGCTGTTCCGGGACCGCCCCGATGCGGTGGCGCAGAGCGCGCGCCTGCTGTCGCGGATCGCGTTCTCGCTCGACGACCTGAAATACGAATATCCGCATGAGCCGATCCCGGCAGGGTGGGAGGCGCAGGACTGGCTCGAACATCATGTCTGGCAGACCGCGCTCGAACGCTATGACTACCGCGTGCCGGAAAAGATGCGGGCACTGCTCTACGAAGAATTCACACTGATCCGCGAGCGCAAATACGCGTATTACTTCCTGACCGTGCACGACATCGTCCGGTTCGCGCGCGCGCAGGATCCGCCGATCCTGTGCCAGGGGCGCGGCTCGGCCGCCAATTCGGTGGTGTGCTATCTGCTCGGCGTCACCTCGGTCGATCCGATGAAATACGACCTGTTGTTCTCGCGGTTCGTGTCGAGCGAGCGCGACGAGCCGCCGGATATCGATGTCGATTTCGAGCATGAGCGCCGCGAGGAGGTGATGCAGTATATCTATCGCCGCTATGGTCGCGACCGCGCCGCGATCGCCGCGACCGTCATACATTATCGACCCAAGAGCACGGTGCGCGAGGTCGGCAAGGCGCTCGGCCTGACCGAGGACGTGACGCAGCGGCTGACGAGCACGGTGTGGGGCAGTTTCTCAAGCCGGTTCCAGGAACAGCGTTTCGCCGAGACCGGCTTCGATGTCGACAATCAGGAGATCGCGCGGCTGCGCGAGATGGTCGACCGGCTGCTCGAGTTTCCGCGCCATCTGTCGCAACATGTCGGCGGTTTCGTGCTCACCCAAGGGCGGCTCGACGAGATGGTGCCGATCCATAACGGTGCGATGGAGGACCGTACCTTCATCGAATGGGACAAGGACGATATCGACGCGCTCGGGTTGATGAAGGTCGATATCCTCGCGCTAGGGATGCTGACGTGTATCCGAAAGGCGTTCGACCTGATGCGCGAGCATGGTCACGGCGATCACAAGCTCGATACGATCGCAGTCGCTGAGGACGACCGGGTCTATGACATGCTCTGCAAGGGTGACAGCATCGGCGTGTTTCAGGTCGAGAGCCGTGCGCAGATCAACATGCTGCCGCGGTTGCGCCCGCGCGTGCTATACGATCTGGTCGTGCAGGTCGCGATCGTCCGGCCGGGGCCGATCGAGGGCGACATGGTGCATCCGTATCTCAGGCGGCGCAGCGGCAAGGAGGTAGCCGAATACCCCTCGCCCGATCCGAAGTTCGGGCCGCCCGACGAACTCGAGCAACTGCTCCGCTTCACCTACGGCGTGCCGCTGTTCCAGGAACAGGCGATGAAGCTGGCGATCGTCGCCGCCGGGTTCACGCCAAACGAGGCGAACCAGTTGCGCAAAGCCATGGCGACGTTCCGAAAAGTTGGGGGCATGGACAATTTCCAGGCCAAGCTGATCGGCGGGATGGTCGGCCGCGGCTACGAGCGTGAATTCGCAGAACGCTGTTTCAAACAGATCGAGGGGTTTGGGTCTTACGGATTTCCCGAGAGCCATGCGCTGTCGTTTGCGCGGTTGGTGTACGTGTCGTCATGGATCAAATGCTTCCATCCGGCGGTGTTCTGCTGCGCGTTGCTCAATTCGCAGCCGATGGGGTTCTATGCACCGGCGCAGCTGGTGCGCGATGCGGTCGAGCATGGGGTTACCGTGCTGCCGGTCGATATGAATGCGAGTGGGTGGGATAATTCGCTTGAATCCTCCCCGGTACGGACAGGGGGACCGCGCGAAGCGGGGTGGAGGGGGGCTTCCACGAACGTATCGCTTATTGATGCGCCTGTTACGGGCGGGACGTCTGCGGCGCGCGCCCTCCACCATCCTGCGGATGGTCCCCCTCCCCGTGCCGGGGAGGATTTGCGGCTTGGGTTTAGGCAGGTCGATGGGTTTCGGAAGGATTGGGCCGACGAGATCGTTCGTGTTCGGACTACGCCGTTCGCTAGCATCGAGGACCTCGCGCGGCGCGCCAACCTGCCGCAGCGCGCGATGAACCTGCTCGCAGATGCGGATGCGTTCCGGTCGGTCGCGAAGGAGCGGCGCGAGGCACTGTGGGATGTGCGTCGGACGCCACCCAAACAACTCGCGTTATTTGCAGCCGCGGATGTGCCCGAGCTTGGCGCCGAGCCCGACGCGCATCTGCCGGCGATGCCGCTGTCCGAGCAGGTGGCGGCGGATTACCAGACGACGCGACTGTCGTTGAAGGGGCATCCGATGGCGTTCCTGCGCGAACGCTTCGCCGCCGAGGGAATCCTGTCGAGCGCGCAGGCCAACGCCACCAAGGACGGGCGGCGCGCGAAGGTGGCGGGCGTGGTGCTGGTCCGCCAGCGGCCGGGCAAGGGCAATGCGATCTTCGTGACGATCGAGGACGAGACCGGGGTCACCAACGGGCTGATGTGGGCACGCGATTTCGAGGCCAATCGCCGCGCGGTGATGGCGTCGCGGCTGATAGTGCTGGAGGGCGTGATCCAGCGCAGCGAGGAAGGCGTGACGCACCTAATGACGTCGCGGGTGCAGGACCGCACCGAGATGCTGCGGCTGTTGTCGGAGGATCATGCGCTGGAGCCGCCGCTCGCGCGGGTGGACGAGGTGATCCGTCCGGTGCTGACGCGGAGCCCGGATGCCCGGGCGCATCATCCGCGCGCGACGCATCCCCGGGACGTGCGCGTGCTGCCCAAGTCGCGCGACTTTCATTGACGGCGGATCGACGTTCGACCCCGCGATCCTCCCCCGCAAGGGAGGCTGGCGCTTGCCAGACGGAGGGGGAGAAAAGGGAAAACCTCTGTTCCGCGTCCTCCCCCTCCGTCGCCTTCGGCGCCACCTCCCCCTGGCGGGGGAGGATTGGTCTGACCCGCCGACTGTTGGTTGCTCGGCGCGGGTGTTGCCGTCGTTGTCCGGCGAACATGGGAATCCAGAGTCGCCAGAGGCATCGTTCGCGGCGTTGGATCACGGCGGATCACGGCTCGCGCACCCTGATGGCTCGAGCCGTGTGACGCCACCGGGCATTTGTTGTGCCGGGCGTTCCATCCTAGAGGTGGCATTCGCCGCCGCCGCCCCCCAAATAGCGCGTTAGAACCACACGGGAGTTGAACTTGGCCACGCTTGGAATGTCCCCCGCGGAGAAGGATGCCGTCGAGGCGTTCCGTCGCGATGTCGTCGAACCGTCGATGACGAAGCTCGTGATCATCGATTTCTGGGCGGAATGGTGCGGGCCGTGCAAGGCGTTGACGCCGACGCTGGAGAAGGTCGCCGCCGACTATGCCGACAAGGGCGTCGTGCTGGCGAAGGTCGACACCGACAAGAATCAGTTCATCGCCGCGCAATTCCAGATCAAGTCGATCCCGACCGTCTACGCGATGTTCCAGGGCCAGCTGGTCGCCGACATGACAAGCGCACGCACCGAATCACAGCTGCGCGTGATCCTCGACCAGTTGCTCAAGCAGCTGCCGATCGAGGCGGACGCGACGGACGCGGCGCCCGATATCGAGCCATTGATCGCGGTGGGCGAAGCGGCGCTGGCCGAGGGCGATGGCGAGCGCGCGCTCGGCATTTTCCGCGAGATCGCCGAGATCGCGCCCGAGCATCCCGCGGTTCATGCAGGGTTCGTCCGCGCGCTGGTCGCGACCGGGCAGTTCGACGAGGCGAGCGACTGGCTGGCGAACCTCGATCCGGCGATCGCCAAGGATCCGGCGATCACCCGCGCGCAGGCCGCGCTCGCGCTCGCGCAGTCGGCGCCCCCGGTCGCCGACCTGTCGCCGTTGATCGCCGCGGTCGAGGCGAACCCCGACGACCTGCAGGCTCGGTTCGCGCTCGCCAACGGCCAGATGGCGGCGAACGACCGCGATGCCGCCGCGGACACGTTCCTCGGCATCATCGCCACCGAGCGCGACTGGAACGACGGCGCGGCGCGCGCGCAGTTGCTGAAATTGTTCGAAGTCGTCGGGCTCGAAGACCCATGGGTCTCTGGACAGCGGCGGCGTCTGTCTGCGATCCTGTTCGGATGACCACCGAGTCCGCCCCCCCGCGCGCTACTACGCGTCTGTCGATCTTCCCGCTGCCGGGGGCGCTGTTGTTCCCGGGCATGCACCTGCCGCTGCACATGTTCGAGCCGCGCTATCGGGCGATGATCAGCGATGCGATGGCGCGCGACCGGCGGATCGGGATGATCCAGCCGCGGGGCGGACCGCATGACGACGCGGACGCGCTGTACGACATCGGCTGCGTCGGCAAGATCGCCGAGGTCGAGGCGCTCGACGACGGGCGCTACAACGTCGTGCTCGAGGGCGTCGCGCTGTTCCGGATCGTCCGCGAGTTGGACGTGACGACCGCGTTCCGTCAGGTCGAGGCGGAGTTGCTGCCGTTGATCGAGGACGATTCGCTGTCGCTGGGTCGGCGCTCTTCGCTGGAACTGGAATCGCGCCGGTTCGCGGACATGCAGGGCTATGCGGTCGATTGGGATGCGGTCGGGCGGCTCGACGACGAGAGCCTGGTCAACGGCATCGCGCAGATCGCGCCATTCGATGCGGCTGCCAAACAGGCGTTGCTCGAGGCACCGGATATCGAACAGCGCGCCGAACTGATCATCCAGTTGATGCAGTTCTTCGGCCGGCATGACGGCGACGAATCGGTGACGTTGCAGTGAGCACGCTCGATCCGTGGCTACTCGAACGCCTGGTTTGCCCCGCGACTCGTACGCCGCTGCGCTATGACGAGGCAGCGCAGGAACTCGTCTCGGACGCGGCGGGCCTGGCCTATCCGATCAAAGACGGCGTCCCGGTGATGCTGGTCGAGGAAGCGCGGCGGATCGACGGACGCGTAGCCGATTGATGCCAGCGACCGACCGCCGCCTTTGGACTCTGGGCGCGGTGTGGGGACTTGGGCTGGTCGCGTCGGGCTGGGCGCCGTTCGACCGCGCGACGTGGTGGATGGAGATCGCGCCCGTCCTGATCGCCTTTCCGATACTGATCGCGCTGCGACGCAGCTTCTCGTTCACGACCCTCGCACTCGTCCTAATTGCGCTCCACGGCCTCGTCCTTATGCTGGGCGGCGCATACACCTATGCCCGCGTACCGATCGGTTTCGCGGTCCAGGACATGCTGCATCTCGCGCGCAATCCGTATGATCGGTTCGGCCATTTGATGCAGGGCTTCGTGCCCGCGATCGTGTTGCGGGAAGTTCTGGTGCGGACCGGGGCGATCACTGCGCCGCGACTATTGGCCGTTACCGTGCTGGCCTATTGTCTCAGCGTCAGCGCGCTGTACGAATTGATCGAGTTTGGTGCCGCAGTGTCGCTGGGCCAGGGCGCGGATGCTTTCCTGGGAACGCAAGGCGACGCATGGGATACGCAGTGGGATATGCTGATGTGCCTTGTCGGTGCATCGCTCGCGCTGCTCGTATTGTCGCGCGTTCACGACCGGCAGATCGAACGGCTCAAGGCTCAACGCTGCATGATTTCACCTAGCGTCGGGTGACCTCGATCGGTTGCCGACGCTCCCAGCCTTCGCGTTCCAGTTCGGGCGTGTCGCTGTCGACCGCCGGATAGCCGATGCAGACATAGCCGATCAGGTGCCAGTTTTCGGGAAGGTCGAGCGCAGCGCGGACGCGGTCGGCATCGAGGATCGATACCCAGCCCAGACCGAGGCCGACGCAGCGGGCTGCGAGCCATAAGGTGTGGAGCGCCATGACCGCCGAATAGGCTGCGGTTTCGGGCATCGTCTGTCGGCCCAGGCCATGGCCCTGTTGCGGGTCGGGGTCGACGAAGACCGCGAGATGGCAGGGTGCGTCGTCGAGGCCCGCGAGCTTCAACCGCGCGTACCGGTCGGCGCGCGTCGGCGACTGAGCCGCGAGTGCCTGCGTGTTGCAGGCGGCGAAGGTTGCGCGGACCTCGGCGCGACGGTCGGGATCGTCGACCGTGACGAAGCGCCATGGCTGGCTGAGGCCTACCGACGGCGCGAGGTTCGCCAGATCGAGCAGTTTGGACAGTAGCGTGGGGTCGATCGGATCGCGCCGGAAATGCCGGACGTCGCGGCGCCAGCGGATCAGCGCGGCGAGTTGGTGCTCGAAGGTTTCGAATGCGGGCATGGGGTCTGTGTGGTGTTCAGAGGCCGACATGGTGGTCATCACGCTTTCACTAACACGGCTCGGCGTTGCGTTCTCGCTCGTCTCGATCGAGATTTTGTCGACCTTCCGGCACCTCAGACTTGTTCGGTGGTCCACGCTCCGAGTGCTTACCTCCCCGGCGGAGGCCGGGGTCCAAGTGGAAAGGCCGGTGTAATGAAGGACTGTCCGTCGTTACCACCGTTCCCCACCTAGACCCCGGCCTCCGCCGGGGAGGGGCTTGTCGATGCGGGGTATGCTGACCTGTTTCGGGCTGACCGGCAATTCAGCAGTTGGGTGGATCAGCAATCTTGGACGTCGAACCGACCTAGACCGTCATCCCCTGAAGCAGCTTCGGCAGGTCGCCGCTCTCGCCGCGT
Source organism: Sphingomonas albertensis (assembly GCF_014358075.1). Lineage (GTDB taxonomy): Bacteria > Pseudomonadota > Alphaproteobacteria > Sphingomonadales > Sphingomonadaceae > Sphingomonas > Sphingomonas albertensis. Next base: position 41,269 of record NZ_JACONT010000004.1, read on the forward strand.
GCCTCGGCCATGAAACGGTCCTTCAGCGGCGGGATCGCGTTGACCGCGGTGATGCCGAGGCGGCGGACGGCGCTGGCGGTCTTGCCGGGGAGGCCGAACAGGCGGGTGAGCGTGTCGGTGGCGGCCGCGGTCATGAACGTGTCGAGCCCGCGCCAGCGCTGGTAGCGCGCGAGCAGCGCCGCGTCGCCGAGGTCGAGGCCGAGGCGCTTGCCCTCGACCAGCACTTCGACGAGCGTCGCGACGTCGCGAAAGCCGAGGTTGAGGCCCTGCCCGGCGATCGGGTGGATGCCGTGGCCGGCGTCGCCGACCAGCGCGAGCCGCGTGTCGGTGATCCGCGCGGCGTGGTGGAAGCCGAGCGGATAGGACGAGCGCGGCGTTGCCATCGAGAGCTTACCGAGGAAGCCGCCCATGCTCTTTTCCGCTTCGGCGAGGAACGCGCGGTCGCCGAGCTTGAGCATGCCGGGAGCGTTCTTCGCGTCGACTGTCCAGACGATCGCGGAGCGGTGGCCGTCGGCATCGTCGGGCAGCGGCAACAGCGCGAACGGGCCGCTCGAATAGAAGATCTCGTACGCGACGTCGCCGTGCGGCAGTTCGTGGTGGAACGCGCCGATGATCGCGGTGTGCTCGTACGACCAGCGCGCGATCGTGATGCCCGCAGCCTCGCGGGTCGGCGAGTTGCGGCCCTCGGCGACGATCAGCAGCGGCGCGCGGACGGTGTCGCCCGAATCCAACACGGCGGTGACGCCCGATTCGGCGCGGTCGACCGATGTCGCGCGCGTCTTCATGCGGAGGTCGACATGCGGCGCGGCGGTCGCGGCGTCGAACAGCGTGCGGCGGAGCAGCTTGTTCTCGTACATCGTGCCGAGCGCGCCATCGTCGGCGTCGGGGACGAAATCGAGCTTGCCCGGCTCCAGCCCGTCGCTGACGCGGATCTGGCGGATCGCACAGCCCTGCCCCGCCAGCGTCGCGCCGATGCCGATCGCGTCGAGCATGCGGTGGCTCGCGCTCGCGACGGCCGAGGCGCGGCCGTCGAAGCCCGGCGCCAGCGTCACCGCGGGGTCGGCGGGGTCGATCACGATCGTCGAAATGCCGTGCACGTCGAGCGCCACGGCGAGCGTCGCGCCGACCAGCCCGCCACCGAGGATGATTACATCTGTGTCCATAAGGCCGCTCTATCCCGCCAGCCGGTCGCTGCCAACGCCGATCCGGACGCAGCTTAACCCGTGTTGTCGCGTGGTTACCTTGACGTTGCGCCTGTCGAGGACGATGCATTTCCGCATTATACTGCAACTGGAGATTACGGGTCATGGCCAGCCGCGCGCAGCCAGCCTTGTGGCGTGAGACGGTGAAGGCGGGTGCGGTGCGCAGCGGCGCGCTGATCGCGGCGATCGCGTTGTTCGTCGGCACGCTGCTGATGGCGCTCGCGCTGGCGAGCTATCACCCGAGCGACGCGGCGTTGAACACCGCATCGGGCGGGTATCCGGACAATCTGGTCGGGCCGCCGGGCGCCTGGTTCGCCGATATCGCGCTCACCCTGTTCGGGCCGGCGGTCGCGTTGCTGCTGCCGATCGGGCCGATCCTGGGAATGCGGCTGTGGCGCGACCTGCCGCTGGGACGCTGGGGGCGGATGTTGCGCGGGGCCGCGATCGGCGTCGCGCTGATGGCGAGCGCGCTGGCGTTCGTGTCCGGGTCTTCGGTGCTGGCGCTGCCTGCCGGTTGGGGCGGGGTGATCGGCTTGTCCGTCGCAAGTGCGGTGCATTGGGGGCTGAGCTTCATCGGCCAGCCGATCGCCGAGCTCTGGTCCGGCCGCGCGGTCGGGCTGATCGCGGCGATCGCGGGCGCGATCGTGTGGGGCAAGAGCATCGAGATCGATCTCGGCGAGCGCAAATGGCGCTTCCCCCGCCGCAATCGGACCGAGGCGCTCGGCTATGACGGCTTTGCGGAGATCGACGAGGACGACGAACCGCTGACCCTGACGCGCAAGCCGGTCGAGCCACGTGCCATCGCCGAGCCGGATCCGCGCCCGGCCCCCGTCATCGCCGACCGCCAGAGCGCGCCGTCGCAGGCCAAGCCCAAGGAGCGCCAGTCGTCGCTCGACCTGCGCGACAATTTCACGCTGCCGAGCCTCGATTTGCTGACGCCGTCGCCGCCGAGCCAGGGCAATGTGATCGACAAGGCGGGGCTGGAACGCAACGCGCGGCTGCTCGAGAACGTGCTCGACGATTTCAAGGTGACGGGATCGATCATCGAGGTGCGGCCGGGTCCGGTCGTGACGATGTACGAACTGGAGCCTGCCCCCGGCGTCAAGGCGAGCCGGGTGATCGCGCTGGCCGACGATATCGCGCGCAACATGTCCGCGATTTCCGCGCGTGTGGCGGTGATCCCGGGGCGCAACGTGATCGGTATCGAGCTGCCCAATGCGCGGCGCGAGGCGGTGTCGTTGCACGAGCTCGTCGGCAGCCAGACGTTCGAGGACCAGTCGGCGCAGCTGCCGATCATCCTGGGGAAGAACATTGCGGGCGATTCGGTGATCGCCGATCTCGCGCCGATGCCGCACCTGCTGGTCGCGGGTACGACCGGCTCGGGCAAGTCGGTTGGCCTGAACAGCATGATCCTGTCGCTGCTGTACAAGCTGACGCCGAACCAGTGCCGGATGATCATGATCGATCCGAAGATGCTCGAACTGAGCATGTACGACGACATTCCGCACCTGCTGTCGCCGGTTGTCACCGATCCCGCCAAGGCGGTGCGCGCGCTGAAATGGGCGGTCGAGACGATGGAGGATCGCTATCGCCAGATGTCCTCCGTCGGCGTGCGCAGTCTCGCCGGCTTCAACGACAAGGTCCGAGGGGCAAAGGCCAAGGGGCAGCCGCTCGGGCGGAAGGTGCAGACCGGCTATCATCCCGACACCGGCGCGCCGATGTACGAGGAGGAGAAGCTCGAATACGACGTGCTGCCGCAGATCGTCGTGATCGTCGACGAGCTCGCCGATCTGATGATGACCGCGGGCAAGGAGGTCGAATTCCTCATCCAGCGGCTCGCGCAGAAGGCGCGCGCGGCGGGCATCCACCTGATCATGGCGACGCAGCGTCCGTCGGTCGACGTCATCACCGGCGTCATCAAGGCGAACCTGCCGACGCGGATAAGCTTCCACGTCACGTCGAAGATCGATTCGCGCACCATCCTCGGCGAGCAAGGCGCGGAGCAGCTGCTCGGCAAGGGCGACATGCTCTACATGCCCGGCGGCAAGGGTATCGTCCGCGTGCACGGGCCGTTCGTGACCGATGACGAAGTGCGGCTGGTGGCGGATCACTGGCGCTCGCAGGGGCTGCCCGATTACATCTCTTCGGTGACCGAGGAGCCCGAGGAGAGCTTCGCGCTGGAGGGTTCGCCGACGAGTGAGGATTCGGCGGAGGACCAGCAATATCGCCAGGCGATCCAGCTGGTGTGCGAGTCGCAAAAGGCGTCGACCTCGTGGCTCCAGCGCCAGTTGCGCATCGGGTATAATTCGGCGGCGCGGTTGATCGAGCGGATGGAGAAGGATGGTATCGTCGGTCGCCCGGATCATGTCGGCCGCCGCGAAGTGCTGCGCGATACCGAGGGGCATGCGATCTAGCGTCAATCTAACGATCCTCCCCCGCAAGGGGGAGGTGGCACCGCAGGTGACGGAGGGGGAGGACACGGAACAGAGGTGGCGCTTGCCTCCCCCTCCGTCTGGCGAGTGCCAGCCACCTCCCCCTGGCGGGGGAGGATTCCTGTAATCCGGCCTTCACCCTTCCGGAGGGTTTCGGACGGTCGAGGCCCGGTATACGGGGCTGCTACGGGTTACGAAAAACAGGTGGGCGTGATGGGGTATCGGCGGTTCTGGGCGGCGGTTTTGGCACTGACCGTCCCGGGTATAGCCGGCGCGCAGGAGGCGCCTAAGCAAACCCCCGGCAGTTCCACCACCGACACGCAGCATCGCCCCCGCGCCGGCGTCCGCCGCGACAGCGATCTGTCCCCGTCCGCGCTGACCGCGGATACGCAGCGAACCCCGCCGCCCGGATTGTTCGCCGACTGGTTCGACATCCGCAAGCGGCTGACCGAGCGCGGGATCGGCGTCAGCGCGCGTTATGCGTCCGAAAGCGGGTATAATTTCGCAGGCGGCGACCGGAAGCTGCTGCGCGAAACGGGGCAGTTCGACGTCGGCGTGCTGCTCGATCTCGACAAGGTGATCGGGCTACAGGGCGGTGCATTCCAGGCCACCCTCACCTATCGGCGCGGACGTGACCTTGGTGCGGATGCCAATCTGGGCGTGCTGCAACAGGTGCAGGAAGTGTACGGCCGCGGCCAGACGCTGCGCCTGACGCAATTCTGGTACGAGCAGAAGCTGGGCGAAAAACTCGAACTGAAGATCGGCCGCACCAATCCCGGCGAGGATTTCGCGGTGTTCTCCTGCTATTTCCAGAACCTCAGTTTCTGCGGTGCGCAGCCGGGCAATCTGGTCGGCGATTACTGGCAGAACTGGCCGGTCGGGCAATGGGGCGCGCGGCTTCGCTACGATCGGAACGAGCAGCTGACACTCAAGGCTGGGGTCTATGAAGTGAACCCGCGCAATCTCGATAACGATTTCGTGATCGGCCATTTCCACGGCGCGACCGGCGTGCTGGTGCCGGTCGAAGCCGAATGGCATCGCGGTAACGACGATGGCCGGGTCGGTGCGTACAAGATCGGCGGCTGGGTCAACACGTCGAACGGCGACGACGTGTTCTACGACGTGAACCGCCAGCCGATCGCGATCACCGGGCTCGCACCGCTCCGCCGCAACGCGCGCTACGGCGTGTATTTCAACCTCCAGCAGCAGATCACCGGCACCTCGAAGGACGGCAAGTCGGTCACCGGGCTCAGCGTGTTCCTCAACGCGACTCAGGCCGACCGCGCGACCTCGACGACCGACAACCAGGTCGCCGCCGGACTGTTCTACAAGGGGCTGGTGCCGTGGCGGCCGGGCGACATCCTCGGCTTCGGCGTCGCGCGGACCAATGTGAACGGGCGCGTCGCGAAGGGGCAGGCGCTCGACCCGACGCGCCCCGCGGTGCAGGATGCCGAGTACGCGTCGGAGATCTACTACAGCGTCCACCCGACGCGGTGGCTCGAATTGCGGCCCAATGTGCAGTTCATCCACAACCCTGGCGGCGTGCATGACGCCAACGACGTGGGGGTGCTGGGGATGAAGGCCGCGGTCACGCTGTAGCGGCGCGGAGGATCCACGGCCGGAGTTGCTTGTTATCTCCCTCCCCTGTCATCCTGACGAAAGTCAGGACCCAGAGTAACAGCGGCTGCCCTGCTTGATCCTGGGTCCTGACTTTCGTCAGGATGACGGATGCGGTTGTGTGGTGACCGCGCATCGAATTGAGTGGCGAATTCAGTGGCGGTTCAAGCGCGGGGCGGCAATTGTCCGCGTTCCAAGGAGATTTCGATGTTCAATACCCGCCCCGCGGTGATCGCGACGATCGCCGCCCTATCGGTCGCTGCCGTACCGGCGCCGATCGCCGCACAGGCCACCGGCGACCTCGCGGCCGTGCAGAAGTCTCTTCAAGCCATGGAGACGATGACCGCCGATTTTTCGCAAGCGGATCGTAATGGCAAAGTGCTGACTGGCGTGCTGACGCTGAAAAAGCCCGGCAAAATCCGGTTCCAGTATCAAAAAGGCGTGCCGATCCTGATCGTCGCGGAGGGCGGCGCGCTGACTTTCATCGATTATTCGGTGAAGCAGGTGCAGCGCTGGCCGATCAAGAACTCGCCGCTGGTCGTATTTCTCGATCCGACGCGCGACATCACGCGGTATGCGAAACTCGTTCCTGGGTATGATCCGCGGATTGTATCGGTGGACGTAAACGATCCAAAACACCCCGAAACTGGAAAAATAACGCTGGTTTTCGTGCGCAACGCTAGCGCGCCAGGTGGTCTAATGTTGCAGGGCTGGGTCGCGCTAGACAGCCAGAACAATCGCACGACCGTACGGCTGACCAACCAGAAATTCGGCGTCCCGGTCAGCGACAACACCTTCCGCTGGAACGATCCACGGCGGACGGCTGGAAGAAAGTAACATAACTTTCGCGTCATTCATGCAAGCGACAGGTTGCGGCCCCTAGAGAGTGGCTCGCGGATGTGGGGCATTCGGGATTTTTCCCCCTGTTGCCCGGATGGTTTCTCCACAGTCTGCCTGCGTGACGAACGCTGAGTCGGCCCTCGCTCCATGCCCCCGGAGCGAGGGTCATTCTCGTTAGAGCGGCACCCAAAAAGCGATCCGCAAGACTCGCTCAATCGCGGCGGACGAGCACGCGCGTTCGGCCGGCACCCGCCGTGTCATCTCCCGCCCTTCCGGTGGGAGAACCATCGCACCGCGTGCGTCACCGACGCCCCTCAGTATTTTCCCGACGACCCCATCTGCGCGCGGATCATCCGGGCCTGGAACTTCACCCGCTGCCAGAACGTCGCGTCGTCCAGCCGCCATTGCCGGATCGCCTGGGTCGCCAGCGTCTCGATCAGCGCCTCGCTGGTCGCCGGGTCCTGCGCCGCGAATGCCCGCGCGAGATCCTCGACGCACGAACCGTGATCGGTAAAGTCCCGCCGCAGCGGCATGGGGGTGGGCTGGGTCGGCATCGGCATGTGTCTCTCTCCCTGTGATTATCGGCGTCCACCGAACAGCGCGCGCGTCGCGCCACCCAGAGCAGGACCGAGCGTGGTCTGGTCGAACTTCAGCCGCATCGTGACGTACGGCCCCTGCCGCGTGTAGCGGTCGTCTTCGAAATCACGGTCGCGGTAGCCGGACATGTTGTAGCCCGCGCTGATCCACGTATTCTGCGCAGGGGACACGCCGACCGACGGCCCGCCGCTCCACGACCAGGCGCCGCGCGACCAGGCATGTTGGACCGATCCGCTCACGCCGATATCGAACCGCGTGCCGACATCCTGACGCAGTTCGAAACCGGTGACATCGATATATCCGTCGTAGGTGTCGTCGGCGAACCGCCCGGCGACGTATTTCGCGCCGTAATACAGCGTCGCTTCGGTCCCGTGCCCGAGCCCTTCGGGACCGGTGCGATAGTTCACGGCGAGGTTGTTGATGATCCGCGACGTCACCTGATCGCCGCTGCCATAGGCGGGCACGCCCAGCGCGTTGGAATCGGTGAAGCCCGCATCCGCGCTCTCGTGCCGCAGTTCGAGCCGTTCGAGCACCGACCAGCGGCTGTCGAGCGGGCGGAAGGCGAGCGCGACGTCGGCGGTGGCATAGGTCGCGACCGCGCCGCTCCGGTCCTTGATCGTGTACGCCTTGATGCCCGACGCCAGCGTCTTGCCCTGCCCGAGCGTGCGCAGGAAGTTGGTGGTGATCCCCCAGCGATCGCCGCTGTCGGCATTGCGATATTCGAGCCGCCCGTTCACCGACCACAGGGCCTGACGATAGGTCGCGCCGAGCGTGGCGGCGGCGTAATCGCCGTTGATCTGGTCCTGCCCGACATAGCCGCCCGAGGTGACCGGCTGGAACGCGTTCACCACCGCGCCCTCGGGAATCTCCCCCTTCAGCGTGTTGCTGGCATCCAGCGTACCGTCGATGGTCCAGTTCTTGCCGATCGGGACCGACTGGCTGAGGCCATATTGCGCATAAGTCCTTTCGCCATTCTCCCCAATCGCCTGCTGGTTGAGCGTGCTCATCAGCTTGGCGCCGGTCCAGGGCGCGACGTCGACGCCGAACTGCTTGGTATGCGCGACATAGCCGTCGCCATTGGCGATCTCGTACCCGCCGATCAGCCGGATGCCGGGCTTGATCCGGTACGACAACTGGATCTGATGGCGGACCGGGAAGTCGACGCTGTCGCTGTCGCCGCCGGGCGCGAACTGCGTCTGGCCCGACAGTGTCACCTTGTCGCCGAACAGCGCCTGCGTCCCGCCGAGCGTCAACAGGCGGCTGTCGCGATCCTTGCCGTCGATACCACGATCGGATGCATATTGCCCGCCGACGAAGATCGTGCCGGTATCGCGCCGATATTCGAGCCGAACGTCGCCCGCGGTGCGCGTGCCGGGGTTGTCGAGCTGCTGCTGATGCCACACCACCCCCGTCACGCTGATCCGGTCGGTCAACCGCAGCCGGCCATCGAGCCCCAACTTGCGCGTGCCCGCCTCGACCAAATTCTGCTGGCCGACCCCGAACGCGGTATCCTGCTGGCGCACATAGGCGAGCAGATCGAGCTTCTTCCCGTGGTGATCGGCCTCGGCCAGATAGGCGAGCCCCCGCCCCAGCCCGCCGCGGCCCCCCTTGGCGATCTCGCCGCGCAGTTCGGTGGTGGCGTTCACGCGTGCCTTGATATCCGCGCCGACGACGGTGGCCTTGCCGACCGTTTCGTCGCGGATGACCGCGGCCCCGATCTCGACCCGGCCGTTCGCCAGCTTGGTCGCGACGCGTGCGGCGGCGGCCAGCTTGGCGGATCGGCCGCTCTCGACCTCGTAATCGGCGACGATGAAATTGGGGTTCAGGTTGCTGTCGCGGCTCAGAATCGGCTGGCGGAAGCGCACCGTGCCCATCGACGTGTCGATGTCGTAATCGATGTGCCGCGTCAGCTGGGTGGTCGCAATGATCAGCTCGGACCGGAACCGATCGCGCGTTTCCAGCCGGAGCTTGTCGCTGTTCGGCACTATGTTGCGCCCCGACAGCCGGTACGGACCGCTAAGGCCGTTGCCCTGGATTTCGTCGCGCGAATACAGCGTGTCGGTATGCGCGGCGAACCCCGTCGCGCGGATCTGCTTGCCTTCGTAGGCGGTCTTGATGCCGTTGAGCGTGCGGTTATAGCGGGTCAGCTGGGTGTCGGTGAAGCCGGTCTCGAAATCGCCGAACAGCGCATAGAATTCGCGACGCTCGAGCCGCAGATACAGTTTCCGCCGGGTCGCCGCGTCATAGCCCTGGCGCGCGCCGTCGCCATAGACGGTGTAATAGCGATCGGGATCGATCGTGCCGAGCAGACCGCGGTCAGGATCGTATTTGCGGTCGCTGTCATAGGCGATCGTCGCCAGCCACGAGCCCTTGACGCGACCCTTCGCGTAAAAGGCGAGCTGGCCGTCGGTGACGACGCTGTTGCGCTCCGACTTGGGCAGCCCCGATTGGCGCTTGCTGAGCATGTCGTAGCCGAGCGAGCCCGCGCCGAAGCCGACCACGACCCAGTCCTTGGCGGACGCCGCGAGCCAGGCGCGGATCTCGTTGGCGTGGACCACCTTGTCCTCGGTCAGCGAGACGGCGACGCGGACCGCACCTGCCTGCGTGGTCGGCTGGAGCGCGATGAAGGCGAGCCCGTCGTCGCCGACCACCTGCGCGGTGGTGGACGAGCGTTCGCGGCCGGCGAGCTGGCGAGCCTGTTCGAGTTCGGCCTCGACCGCGGCGGCATAGGGCTGGTCGACCTTGAACGGCACGAGCGTGCCGGCGCGAACCGGACGGCCGGTCTTGTCGGTCACGCGCACCGCGATCAGCGGTCGGGTGAGGCCATCGGCGACCAGCCGGCTGCTCGCCGCGTCGAACACCGCGCGGACGCCCGCACCCGAGTAATACACGACCCGATCGAGCGTCTTCACGACGCTGCCGTCGGCGGCGAGCACCCGCGCCTGGAGCCGGTTGTCGCCGTCGATCAGGGGGATGCCGGTCCAGCGCGACACCGCGACATCGGTACCGTCGCGCTGGTCGGTGCCGTCGAACGCGAGCGGTTCGACCTGCTTGCCGTTGATCGTGAGCGCGATGCGCTGGCCGGGCGCGTGCTTGACCACCGCGCGGACGATCGGCGCGCGCGGGTTGTGGTCGGCGCTCGGGAACAGCCAGTCGATGCCGGCCACCTGTTCGCCCGCCAGCCAGTCGCGACTGCCTGCCGCGATGGCGGCATCCACGACCGCGACGGGCAGGCCGGCGTCCGCAGCCTTGGCCTTGCCGGTCGGCTTCAGCTGGAAATCGACGCGCTTCAGCAGGCCGCCATCACCCTCGACGAACCGCGAGATCGCACTGTTCGCCTGGCGCGTGTCGATGTCGCAAGCGACCGGCCCATGCGTCGCGGGGATGCTCGACGTGTCGATCTGAACGACGTGACGCCCGGCGCGGACGCCCTCGAAATGGTACAGCCCGTCGCGATCGGTGGCGACGAACGTGCCGTCCTCCATCAACAGGAGGATCCCGGCCACGCCCTTGCGCTTGTCGACCGGATCGCCGCAATTCCCCTCGGTCACGCGGCCGATGATCGTCATCGCGTCGGTGAACAACAGGGGGCGCAGGCGAACCGACGCCGCCGCCTCGTTGCTGGTGACGGTCCCCTGCCCGACGACGCGCGCGCGGTTGAGCGCTTCGCCGGCGGGTGCGCCGGGGGCGATGCTGACGACGTATTTCAGTTCAGTCGAGGCACCGGCCGCCAGCACCGGAATGACGAAGTCGAGCGTGCGGCCATCGGACGACACGGTCGGCTCGTCCCCGCCGCGCGCAGAATTGCGCTCGTAGCGCAGTCCCTTGGGTAGCGTATCGGCGACGTGGAGCCCGCGCGCCGGGACGGCATCGCGGTTGGTGATCCGCAGCAGATACTGGACGAAATCGCCCGGCGACGCCTCGCGCACGGACGCGATCTTGGTCAGCAACAGCGTCCCCGCCCCGGGGCTGTCGAGTGGGATGTCGGCCGAGAACGGTTCGGGCGTCGACAGCGTCAGCGATCCGCCAAAGCTCGTGTCGTTGAGGATGAACGGCCTGCCCTGCGGGTCCTTCAACTGCGCCAGCGTCGCGCGATCGACGGTCGAGGGCGCGGTGTAGGTGCCGGGCGGCGCGACCTTCAGCAAATAGCGCCCCGGTGCGGTCAGCGGGAAGCGGTATCGTCCGGTCTCGCCCGGATACACGCGGCCGCTGGCGTCGGTGACCGCTTCGCCGGTGATCACGGTGGAGGGATAGCGGCTGACCCCGTCGTCGCCGAACACGGTGGCGGGCTGGCCGGTCTCGTCGACCAGCGACACGGTGGTCCCGTCGATCAGCGCGCCGGTCCGCGAATCGAACGTGTAGCCGGCCGGGTCGATCAGCAGCGACGCCATCGAGGCGAGGCTGTAGCCGTCCTCGGCAAAGCTCAGCATGATCGCCGCGCCGCGCTGGTTGCGGATATCGCAGGCCGCGAGCTCGGGATGCTTGCCGGTCGCGACCGCGGGAATGCCGCCGGCGAAGATGCCGCTGGCGACCGCCGTCTCGGTCAGCGTCAGCGTGGTCCGGATGGTGCCGACCTCGACCGCGATGATCGCGGTTTCGCGCATTTCGGGATCGCGGTTGCCGGCCTGGTTGTCGAGCACCAGGATCATGTCCGCATAGATGTCGACGGTCGCGATCGGGGACGACGCGGCATAGGTCGCGGCGTCGATCGGCGCCGGCGTGAAGAGAAGGGTCGGCGCGGTCTGGCACTTGGCGCCGGTCATCGCGTAATTGGGTGGCGGCAGCCGAAACGTGAGCGTCGTCGGACGCTTGGCCCGGTTCACGTCGAGCGCGACCGTATTGGACGGCACGATGCGCGATCCGGCCGCGCTGGTCGCATCGTCGAACGAGAGCGTCGCGGTATTCTCGATCCGCGTCTGGGCACCGGCCTGGACACCAGTCTGCGCCGCGGCCGGAAGGCAGCCGAGCGCGAGCCCGTACAGGATCGTCAGGAGCAGAGCGCAGAGGCGCAGAAGACGGTGGGCGCTGGGCATGAAGGGTCCTCTCCCGGCACGCGTCGCTGCGCGTGCCGAGATCGGTCGTTCCTTGTTCGCGAGGAGCGGGGGTTAGTTGATCGTCACGCGGAAGCTTGCTGCGACCGCGGTCCCGCCGAGCAGCGTCGGGATCGTCGCCGTCACCCGCCTCGCGGTCGAATCATACCCGCCGGTGAAGGTCGTGCCGGCGATCGGCGTGCCGTCGTCGTTGGCGACGAAGCCCGCCACGGTGCAGATCGGCTGGACACCGGGCACGCCGATCACGATCGAGCCTGGCTGATAGGTGGTGTTCGCCGGGACGAGGTCGGTCAGGTTGACGTTGTTCGCAGGCGTCAGCAGCGTCCCGTTGGACACCGTCAGGCAGTATTGGACGACCGCGCCGGGAATCGCCTTGGGCGCGACGAGTCCACTCACCGGGTCGGAAACCACGATCTGGGTCTTGTCGACCCTGAGCGCGACGTCGCGCGTCGTGATTTCATACGCGAGCGAGGCACGCCCCTGCCCGTTATTGGCGATATCGGGGCCCAGCCCGTCCGAATCATTGTCGGCAAAGACCACGTCGACCACCGCATCGTCGTTGAGCGCAACGCTCGGTGCCAGCGGTGCGCCCTGCACGGTGGCACTACCCCCGGCCGCGACCTGTGCGATCAGGGTTATGCCGGCGAGCGAGGCGGACTGGACGTTGGGAACGTCGCCGACGATGAACACGACGGCCGACTGATCGGCGGCGAGTTCGTCGATGTAGGTCCCGATATCGACGCCCGGATCATAGGTGCCGTTGGTGTTCGAATCGACGAACACCTTGACGTTGGTCACGTCGAAATTGTCGCCGGCAAACAGGTTCTGGATCGGCAACTGGCTTGCCGTCAGGACGAAATCCTGGGTGCCGTTGGTGTTGTTGGTCACCCTGAACGTCGTCACCGCCGCCGTCTGGCCGATCGCGACCTCGGTATTGGCGGGCTGGTTGGTGGTGACGGTCAGGTTGACCTTGCGATCGACCACGAAGCTGACCGCGTTCGACGCCACCGATTGCTGGACGCCGTTGACCGAATAGCTGGCCTGCGCGGTGTTGGTGACGGTCGTGCCGGCAGCCGTACCTGCCGGCCCCGGTGCCTGCGCGCTCGCCGTCTCCGCCGCGATGCCGATCGACACGACCGCAGCCGTACCGGCCATCAGCGTGCGAATTACCCCTTTTACGTTCATGTCGAAATCTACCTTTTATGTGTTTGCAGTGAGGAGGAATGCCGGGTCATTTGAGCACGGCCTGGAACGCGAATTGACCTTGCGAACCGGCCGCCAACGGGCTTGCGAGGCGCCACCGGACGCTGGTGACATCGTTGGGGCCCGCCGCGCGGGTGCTGCCGTCGAGGCTGCGGACGCGCAGCGTGGCGAGCGAACCGAAGGTCTTGCCGTCGACCGACACGTCGGGCGCGGGCGACCCCGGATTGGCGGAGCGATAGGCGATCTGGCGCGGCAACGGGTTGTCGAGCACCACGTTGGCGAGCGGCTGGGCCCCGGTGTTGCGATATCTGAGGACGAAGATGACCTTGTCGCCCGGCGTCACCTTCGACGGTTTCACCAGCGCGATCCGCGTGGTGCCGTCGGCGGCGGCGGTGCGGCTTTCGACCAGGATGCTGCTGGTGACCTGCAACGGCCCTGCGGCCGCGGAGGCGACTGCAGCGGTGGCCGCCAGAACGGCGGCAATCATCGGACGCGTGATCATGGATATGCTCCTCATTGGATCTTGGCTTTGAACTGGACGGTGTGGACGGACGCGGCGACGACCTGCCCGAGCGCGACGGCGATGCCCGGACCCGGCGCGCCGCCAGTCTGGGCGCCTCCGGTCTGGGCGGTGCCGGTCGCGTCGAAGCGGCCTGCATCGCCGTCGGCGGCATCGCTCAGCGGCGCGCCGTCGAGCGTCAGGCTGCCCGGGACGAAGACGGTGCCGGCAGGGATCGGATCGGCGATCCGCGCGCCGGTGACGGCGGCGGTGAAGCGCGCCTCGAGCGTGTAGGTGATGACCGAATCGCGGACCGCGTTCTGCGATCCGTCGGCAGCCCGCACCGACTGGCTCTTGAAAAGGGAGGGACCGACTGGACCGGTGCTCAGCGGGATCGCCACGCTCGCGCTGGCACCGGTCACCCCGACCACGGCGTCGCTGCCGCCGTCGCCAGCCTGGGCATAGGTCGCACCCGCGGTACCCGATCCGGTCGTGGACTGCGCGGTGACGGTCAAGGTCGCGGTGACGGGTGTGGTAACGGGGTTGACCGAGGTCGCGGCCAGGATCGCCAGCAGCTTGATCGATTGCCCCGGCGCCAGCACCGGCGTCCTGCCATCGACCGGCGCCAGATCCCGCACCGGATCGTACAGCCCATCGCCATCGGCATCGATCACCAGGGTACGAAGCGTGATCCCTGCCGACGAAACGGTCGCCACCAGCGTGAAGGTTTCATTGCCGTTGTCGAGGTTCGTCAACGTCAGCGGGATTACGGTCGGCTCGGCCCCCACCACCACCGCATCATGATCGTCGCGAACCAGCGCCACGTCGAGGCGCTCGGCAACGACGATCGTCACCGTGTTCGAGACGGTCGATCGGGATGTGCCGTCGAGATCGTAACGCAGGCCGGCCGTGTTGACGATCGACGTACCCGCTACCGTCCCGACCGCGGGACGGTCCGGAACGGCGATCGCGGTCTGGGCGAAGGCGGGATGCGCCAGCGTCGCCGCGACCAAGCCGGTCCGCACGCTACGTGAAGCTGCCAGGACAAGCCGGTGCCGGCTATCCTTTCCCCCCTGCGCAGACGTACGATGACCCAATGCTTGCCCCGATCTTTTTGTCGGGAACAAATTGGCTCGACGCGATTAATCAAATACTACGAAATCATAATGGCATCAGTTAATGCGACATATGTTAGCCATTACAACTAGATCAAATCTAATTGTTCTCTTAGTATACTATATAAATCTTAGATATTATGTGTCGTTATGGTTTCCAATGGTCGCCATTATCTACCATTATCGTTTTAGTCTTCGACACCCGTCGGGCGAGTAGCGCTCACATCGTACGCCGCGGCAACTCGACCGCGTCGCTTATTGACGCTTGAGCGCCCGCAGATACGAACGCATCGCCTCTTCGCCATTGTAGCTGAGGGATATCTCGACCCTGCGGCGATCCGTCGGGTCGATGACGCGATCGATCAGCTTCAGCTTGTGGAGATGCTCGATCCACCGTTGCGATGTCGTCACGGGCGCGTCGGACATGCTGACCAGGGCCTTGATGTTCATCGGTGCCCGGTCGTCGCGGGACACGAACAGCGCCAGCAGCATGTCCCAGGCCGGTTCGTGAAACAATTCCTCGGGAAGGAACTGACGCCGCATCCGCCGCTCGGCGAGCACCGCGTTGGCACGGTCGACCAGCATAGCCTCGCTCGGCACGTCGCCGACGGCTATGGGTTCCGATGCCTGTGCGACACGGCCGTTGAACTCTTCGGCCACAGCGGAAAGCTTTGCGGTCAGATCCTTGATCAGATCGACTACGGACTCGTTCTTCACCAAAAGCCCCTCTTCCTCCCACGATCCGGATTTCGACACCCGACCTCGATGCTCACGGACATGTGCCGTTTTCGAACAGGGCGTCGAACCGAACCGAAACCGCATCCGACCTGAATCCAGATCAAATGCGATCTTACTCTCGACCTATGCGACCAAATATCAACCTAATCCTTTGGAATCCGGTAATCCTGTATAATTCGAATGCACGATCACGACGATTTCTCCCTGCTATTCTTGCTGCAAACGATTTAATTAGGTTCAATATGGTTCAGTTCGGCCGACTGCGGCGTCGAGGGTATGTTTGTCGGTAACCAATATTTACGGAACGGCCGAAAACCGGCGCGGTATCGATCGGTGCGCTGTACGCCGAACTTCGGCCACCGATTCGCCTGGAATCCCAGCCTTGATAGGCGCAGGCCGATTGGCCACGTCACGCGTTGACGGCTCGGTCGCATGGGAAAGGGTATCGTGTCCGCTTATCTGAATGCCGTTGGTTCCGCCGTACCCGGTCACGATATCCACGATGCCTTCATAGCCTGGGCTCGATCGCGCATCGAACCGCGCACGCAGCGCGTGTTCGACCGGATGGCGTCGCGATCGGGCATCGCGCATCGCTGGTCGGTGTTGCCGCCGACCGCGGACGGGGGGTCGCCGGTCGACGATGCCGGCTTCTACGCCGCCGAGCCGCATCCCGGCACCGCGGCGCGGATGACGCTCTATGCCGAGCACGCCCCCGACCTGGCGATCCGCGCGATCGCGGCGTTGCGCACGAAGGTCGCCGTCGAGGGGATCACGCATCTGGTGGTGGCGAGCTGCACCGGCTTCGTCGCGCCGGGGATCGACCAGATCATCGCGCGACGGCTCGGCCTGTCGTCCAGCGTCGAGCGGCTGCTGATCGGCTTCATGGGGTGTTACGCCGCCGTCGTCGCGTTGCGCAGCGCGCGCCACATCGTCCGATCCGAGCCCAAGGCGCGCGTCCTGGTCGTCACGGTCGAGCTCTCGACGCTGCATCTCCAGCCCGCCAACGAGATCGAGCCCTTGCTGGCGATGCTCCAGTTCGGCGACGGGGCCGCCGCCGCGCTGGTCACTGCCGATGCGACCGGGCTCGAACTCGGTACCCCGTTCGCAGCCGCACTCGCCGATACAGAGGCTTTGATCCGCTGGGACGTCACCGATGCGGGCTTTGCGATGCACCTGTCCGGCGAGGTTCCCGCGCGGATCGCCACGGCGTTGGCGGATACCGAGTTTCGCGCGATCGTCAGCGATGGCCGGCCGCCGGAGACGATCGACGGCTGGGCGGTGCATGCCGGCGGCCGATCGATCCTCGACGCGGTCGAGCATGCGATGCAGCTCAAGCCCGAGGCGCTGGCGGCGTCGCGGCAGGTGCTGGCGGACAACGGCAACATGTCGTCGGCGACGTTGATGTTCGTGTTCGAGCGCCTGCTCGCCGGGCCGCCGATCGCGCACGGGGTCGCGCTCGCGTTCGGGCCGGGACTGGCGGCGGAGGGCTTCGGGTTCCGAAGCGCGCCATGAGCCTAGCCATTCGCAGCCAGGCCGAAGAACTGATGGACGCCGACGACCTCGATGCGGCGACTTATGCGGACGTCGTCGGCGATCTCGCCACTGTCAACACGGTGACGATGGCGCGCCGCCCGACGCTCGATTTCCTGGCGCGGGCAACAGCCGGGCGGACACGCTTCCGGCTGCTCGACGTGGGCTTTGGCGACGGCGACATGCTGCGCCGGATCGCGCGCTGGGCCGAGGCAAAGGGCATCGAGGCGCAGCTGGTCGGCGTCGATCTCAACCCGCGCAGCGAACAGGCGGCGCGGGCGCATGGTGGCGACATCCGCTATGTCACCGGCGATTATGCCGACCTTGCCGACGAGCCCTGGGACGTGATCGTCAGCAGCCTCGTCGCGCATCACATGACCCATGACCAGCTCGTGGCGTTCCTGCGCTTCATGGAGGCGCACGCAAGCGCCGGGTGGTTCGTCAACGACCTCCATCGTCACGGCTTCGCGCATTGGGGCTTCCCCGTCCTCGCGACCCTGGCGCGCTGGCACCCGATCGTCCGTCACGACGGCACGCTGTCGATCGCGCGCAGCTATCGCCCCGACGAATGGCCGCCGCTGCTCGCCGAAGCCGGTATCACCAAGGGGAAGGTCCGCCGCGTCTTCCCGTTCCGGTTATGCGTCGAACGCCTGCGCTGATCGTCGGCGGCGGGCTCGCCGGGGCCGCGACCGCGATCGGCCTCGCGCGCGCCGGTCTGCCGCATCTGCTCGTCGAACGATCGCGCGAGACCGGCGATGCGATCTGCGGCGGGTTCCTCAGCTGGCGGACACTGGAGACGCTCGCCGACCTCGGTATCGATCCCGACACGCTCAACCCCGAGCGCGTGACGCGCGCCCGCATCTACGCGGGTACGCGACGCGCGGATGCCGCCCTCCCCCGTCCCGCGGTGTCGGTCACGCGCCACCGGCTGGACACGGTCATGCTGGCGGAAGCCGCACGGCTCGGCACGCCGGTCGAGCGCGGCGTCACCGTGCGCGAGATCGACGGCATGACGGTCCGCACCGCGGACGGCGCGACGTTCGCCCCCGACGCGCTGTTCCTCGCCAGCGGCAAGCACGACGTTCGCGGGATGGCGCGGCCGGAAGGCGCGCGCGGCGCCGACCCGACGCTGGGGTTACGCGTCCGTATCGCCCCCTCCCCGGCGCTCCGCGCGGCGCTCGACGGCGGAATCGAGCTGCACCTGTTCGACCGCGGCTATGCGGGCCTCGCGATGCAGGAGGACGGCACCGCGAACCTGTGCATGGCCGTGCATCGATCGAGGCTTCAGGCCGCTGGATCCCCCGCGCAGTTGCTCGATGCACTGGGTCGCGAGATGCCAGCGCTCGGCGAATGGGTCGCCCTGATCGACGGACGCGCACCGATCGATGCGATCGCCAACGTGCCCTATGGCTGGCGGCAGCGCGCGGGCGTCGACGCGACATTCCGGCTCGGCGACCAGGCCGGCGTCATCCCCTCGCTCGCCGGCGAAGGCATGGGCATCGCGCTGGCCAGCGGAGCCGCGGCCGCCGACGCCTATGTCCGCGGCGGTCCCGCTTCGGCAGCGCGGTGGCAGGAGGATTTCGCCCGCCGCCTCGCCCGCCCGATCGGCATCGCCAGCATCGTCCGCCAGGTCGCCGAAAGTACGCGGGCAGCCTGGTTGCTGCCGCTGATGCGCCCTTCCCTGATCCAGGTGATCGCCAACGCGACGAGAATAGGCCAGACCTAGAGCCCGTCCCTACGCCATATTGAAATCCGTCCCGCCAGCACGAGATTCAAACCCATGGACCAACTCAATCTTTCCGAAGCCGAGTGGCGCAAGCGACTCACCCCCGAGCAATATCATGTGCTGCGCGAGGCGGGGACCGAGCGTGCGTTCGCGGGCGCACTCAACGACAACAAGGCCGACGGCATCTATCGTTGTGCCGCGTGCAGCAACGAACTGTTCGACAGCGCCGACAAATATGATTCCGGCTCGGGCTGGCCCAGCTTCACCCGGCCGATCGGTCCCGACGCCGTCACCGATCACGCCGATCGCAGCCACGGCATGACCCGTATCGAGACGCGGTGCGCGCGCTGCGACAGCCATATGGGGCATGTCTTCCCGGACGGTCCGCCGCCGACCGGCCAGCGCTATTGCATGAATTCGCTGTCGCTCGAATTCCGACCGCGCAAAGCGAACGCTGCGGCT
The DNA here is from genome assembly GCF_014358075.1 of Sphingomonas albertensis. Classification (GTDB taxonomy): domain Bacteria; phylum Pseudomonadota; class Alphaproteobacteria; order Sphingomonadales; family Sphingomonadaceae; genus Sphingomonas; species Sphingomonas albertensis. The sequence continues at coordinate 60,281 of NZ_JACONT010000004.1, forward strand.
TGATGCTGCTTGTAGGGCGGGGACATCGCGCGTAATTCTGCGGCCACATGGCTCGTACGCGTTCTGCTTCCCCGTCCCGTCGGTCCCCAACTCCCCCGGCGTCACGCTGGCGGCGACGGCTGGTCGTGTTCCTGCAGCTCTGCGTCGGGATCGGCGTTCTCGCGCTCGGCGCGCTGGCGATCGCGGTGTACGTCGCGATGTCGCAGCTCCCCAGCTTCGACAGCCTGAAATCGTCGCCCAACGGCCAGATGATCCGCGTCCATGCCGCCGACGGCACCGTGATCGTGTCGATGGGCCCGAGCTTCGGCGAATGGCTCCCTTACGGACAGATCCCCAAGGTCATGCGCGACGCGACCGTGTCGGTCGAGGATCGCCGCTTTCGCTCGCATATCGGCGTCGATCCGGTTGGTGTCGCACGCTCGGTAAAGGTGCGGTATGACCGCGGTCACTGGACGCAGGGCGGCTCGACGATCACGCAGCAGCTGGCACGGACCGTCTTCCTCAACAACCAGAAGAAGTTCGGCCGGAAATTCCGCGAGGCGATCCTCGCATTCGCGCTCGAATGGAAGTTCAGCAAGGACCAGATCCTCGAACTCTATCTGAACAAGGTCTATTACGGCGGCGGGGCATACGGGATCGACGCGGCGAGCCGGAAGTTCTTCGGCCACGGCGCGGATCACCTGAGCCTCGCCGAGGCCGCGGTCATCGCCGGCCTGGTCAAGGCACCGTCCAACTACTCGCCGACCGCCGATGCCGAGGCCGCGATGGGCCGCGCCGGCGTCGTGCTGGAGACGATGCAGGAAACCGGCGCGATCACCGCGTCCGAGGCTGCCGATGCGGACGTATCCGGCCTGAAACTAGCGCCTGAGCCCAAGCAGAACAGCGTCCGCTATTTCACCGACTGGGCGCTGCCGCAGCTCGACACGCTGATCGACGAGACCACCGAGCCCCTGGAAGTCTGGACGACGCTCGATCTCAACATGCAGCGTCAAGCCGATGCGGCGATCCGCGCCAATGCCCCGGCCGGCGCACAGGGCGCACTGGTCGCGCTCGATCGTGGCGGCGAAGTGCGCGCGATGGTCGGCGGCAAGGATTACGTCTCGTCGATCTACAACCGCGCGACGCAGGCAGTCCGCCAGCCGGGCTCGGCGTTCAAGCTGTTCGTCTACCTCGCCGCGCTGGAGGCGGGCCACAAGCCGGAGGATTCGGTCGTCGACGAACCCGTCACGATCCAGGGCTGGAGCCCGCGCAACGATTCCCGGCGCAACTCCGGCGCGGTGTCGCTACGCACCGCCTTCGCCTATTCGCTCAACACCATTGCCGCCAAGCTGGGCCAGGAAGTCGGCTTCAACACGGTCGCCGACATGGCGCGCCGGTTCGGCATCACGACGCCGGTCAACGTGCATCCGTCGATGGTGCTCGGCACGTCCGAGGTCCGCGTGATCGACATGACGCGCGCCTTCGCGTCGGTCGCCAGCAAGGGCGTCGCGGTCACGCCGTACGGAATCACGCGCGTCACCGCGAACGGCCAGACGATCTACACGCATGAGGTCGATCGCAGCCATGTGCTCGTCGCGCCCTATGTCGCCGCCGAGATGACCGATCTGCTCCAGACCGCGGTCAACACCGGCACCGGCCGCGCGGCGCAGATCGGCCGCCCGGTCGCAGGCAAGACGGGAACGACCAGCTCGTCGAAGGATGGCTGGTTCCTGGGCTTCTCCAGCGGCATCACGACCGGCGTGTGGATGGGGCGTGACGACGCCAAGCCGATCGCCGGGCTGCATGGCGGCCAAGCACCGGCGCGTGCCTGGGCGGCGTTCATGAAGCCCGCGACCGCCAACCGTCCGATCGAGCAGTTCGATACGAAGGTGACCCTGCCCGAGTGGCAGCTCGAACCCGACGAGGAGAGCTATTTCGGCCAGCCCGACAATGGCCAGATGGCGGTCGACGCCGACGGCAATCCGATCGATCCAGGCGAGCCGCCGGTACCGACCGACGCGCAGACCGGCGATACGATCCCGCGGCCAGATGCGGATCAGCCCGAGACGCCGGCCGCGCCACCGGCCCCACCGCAGCAGATGAATCAGGACTGGATCGACCGTGTCACCGGCCGCAACCAGCCGCGTCAGGAGCAACCGGCAGGACGCCAGCCGCTAACCCGCGACGTGCCGCGCGATAGATATCAGGACGGCCGATACCAGGACGGCCGATACCAGGACGACCGCAACCAGGATCGCCGGTATCAGGACGATCGCCCGAACCAGTGAAGTTCGGCGCCATGCGTGCGTAACCAGACGCGCGCGGGCGTAGGATCCTCGCCGTAGAGCTGCTCGACCAGCGCGTGGAAGACCGGCGCGTGGTTCATGTGGACGCGGTGCGCGACTTCGTGTGCGACGGTGGCGCGACGGACCCAGCTCGGCGCGAGGATCAGGCGCCAGCTGTAGCGGATCACGCCGCTCGACGCGCAACTGCCCCAGCGGCCCTTGGCATCGCCGACCGCGACCTGCGCGACGCTCACCTTCGCCTTGGCGGCATATTCGGCAGTTTCGGTTTCGAGCACGGCGAGGGCGGTGCGTTTCAGCCACGCCTCGACACGCCGCGCGATCGTTTCGGTCGGCCCCGACAGCGACAAGACCGAGCCTTCGCGTACCACGGCGCGGCGGCTGCCCGGCGTCCACTCGATCGTCAGCGGTTCGTCGGCGACGGTCACGACAGCGCCGGGGACGAAGGGGCGGGGCTGGGGGAGCAATGCGCGCTGTTCGGCGATCCAGCCAGCCTTGTCCTCGGCCCAGGCCAGCGCCTGCTTCAGCGCCGCCCGCTTGGGCAGGACGAGCCGCGCGCGGCCGCTCGCAGGATCGATCGACAGTCGCGCACGACGGGCGCGAGGGTGACGGACGATCTCCAGGCCTTCTATCATCGGGCGATCACGAGGCGATCACCGGCTCACAGTTCGCGGTCGATCACGTGATATTCCAGCTCACCCGCCTCGTCCTCGCTGACGGTCCAGCCGCGCACAGATTGCTTGGCGCGGTGGACGGCCTCGCGATCGCCGCAGACGAGGTAATGCCACTCGGGGAGTTGCTCGCCGGCCGCACGCAGGCGGTAGGCGCAGGTCGAGGGCAGCCAGTCGATCCCGTGGACATTGCCGGTCGTCAGCCGCACGCATTCGGGCACATAGGCGTGGCGATGGCGGTAATCGGAGCATTGTCCGCTGCGCCGGTCGAGCAGGCGGCACGAGACGTTGGTCGCGACGAGCTCGCCGGTCTCCTCGTCCTCGAGCTTGTGGATGCAGCATTTGCCACAGCCGTCGCACAAGGCTTCCCATTGGCCGCGGTCGAGTTGCTCGATCGGCGTATCTTCCCAGAAGCGCGCGCTCACGATACCCAGCGCTTGATCTCTGTCGCCACCGCGTCGGGCCCTTGTTCCTGCGGCAGCAAAGCGATCGGCTTGCCGTCCGGGTCCATCAGATAGGCCTGGCGGCTGTGGTTTACGAGGTAGCCGCCGCCGGGGGAGGGGTCGCCCTTGCTCGAATACACCGCATATTCTGTCTTGATCCGGTCGATCGCTTGCGGACTGCCGGTCAGGCCGACCATCCGCGGGTGGAACGCGGAGACGAACTCCTTGAGCTCCGCGGGGGTATCGCGCGCCGGATCGACCGTCACGAACACCGGCACGATCTTCGCGGCGATCGCGGGGTCGCTCGCCTCGAGCTTTTTCACCGCGGCACCGATCGCCTGGACATCCGTCGGACACACATCGGGACAGAAGGTGTAGCCGAAATACATGATCCGGTATTTGCCCGCGAAGTTGCGCTCGGTGACGGCCTGCCCGTTCTGGTCGGTCAACGCGAAGGGACCGCCGATCCGGGCGCCTTCGAGCGGCGGTTTGGCGGCGGGCTGGGACGAGTTGCAGGCCGCCAACGCCAGGGCGGGCAGGGCGAGCGAACAAAGGATGAAACGAAGGGTCATGATGCCGCCAGCCTTGATCTGTTCGCTACTGCGGCGCAAGCGTCGCCAATATCCAGGACGAACCAAGGAAGTCTCTCGATGCGTATTCGCCTGATGCTCGCCACCGCCCTTCTCACGCCCGCGCTCGGTATGGCGGCGCCCGCCTTCGCGCAGGGCCAGTCGGAGGGGTACAAGTTCCTGTCCGCGGTGCGCGACGCCAAGAACAACGAGGTGCTCGAGATGCTCGGCCGCCCGGGCAGCAGCATCATCAATACGCGCGACGTGACGAACGGGGAGGGCGCGCTCCACATCGTCATCAAGCGCGGCGACGAGGTGTATCTGCGCTTCCTGCTGCAAAAGGGCGCCGACGCGAACCTGCGCGACGGCAAGGGCAACACGCCGCTGCTGCTCGCGGTGACGCTCGGGCAGACGGGCATGATCCCGATCCTGACTGCGGCGGGGGCGAACCCGAACCTCGGCAACTCGGCCGGCGAAACGCCGCTGATCCGCGCTGTCCAGCGCCGCGACGTGGGGATGATCCGCGTGCTGCTGAACGAGAACGCCGATCCCGACCAGGCGGACATCATCGCCGGCATGTCGGCGCGCGACTATGCCAAGCAGGATGGGCGTAACCCGGTCGTGTCGAAGCTGCTGGCGGATGCGCCGAAGAAGGTGCGGAAAGCGGTATCTGGGCCGAAGTTCTGAGTTTGAGCGGCGGTCGCTGAGGTCGCCGAGACCACGACGCGCTCCCCTCCCTGGAAGGGAGGGGCTGGGGGTGGGTCGGCCGGCTCGTGACGCAACCGTTGCACGGGTACGGAAACCGACCCACCCCCGACCCTCCCTTTCAGGGAGGGGGAAGAAGACGTGACGCGTTCCCCTCTAAAACGCCAAACCATCAGCATCCGGGTCCATCTGCGCGATCAACCGGCGCGCGGCCCGCCTGGCGAACGCCAGCGTGCAGCGTTTGCGGGCATGGGCGGGCAGGGGGGTGGTATGCGCCTCCCGCACGATCGCCGCGTCGTAGCGATCCGCGACGATGATCCCGGTCCGCTCGGGCAGGAACGCAGGCCCCTGCAACGGCCCGACGTCGAACCCCGCGGGCACCGCCCAGAAATACCGGTCGCAATGCCCGAGATAATCCGGCCACTTCCCGTCGCCGAGCAGGTCGGCGCGTGACACCTTGATCTCGACGATGACGATCTGACCGCGCGCATCCACCGCCATCAGATCGGCCCGGCGGCCGCCGTCGAGCGGCACTTCGGTCATCGCGGTGAGATCGTGCCGCAGCAACATCCGGATGACCCCGCGCGCCACGTCGGCGGCGCAGAGGGTCGAGTCCTGGGGGGATCCGGGTTTGTCGATGCAGGAGTCCGGCGGCATGTCGAGCATGCCCCGGAAATAGAACAATCCGCGAACGAGGCAAGCTCATTCACGGATTGTGATCGTGTTCTCAAAGGATTGTGCGCTCGCCCCTTACCCGTTCGCCCTGAGCGAAGTCGAAGGGTGTGCCCCGAGTAAAGGTGCTTCGACTTCGCTCAGCCCGAACGGGCCGGGGTCGTATCAGCGATAGAAGACGTGGTTGCCGATCGAGGCGACCTTGATCGCGCGAACCGAAGGGCGGCGATCGGGGGTGTTGAAGTAGAGCGCCTTGTCGGCCGGGCTGTTCCAGGCACTCGCAAGAGCGACTTTGGCGACGGCGACCGCGGTGCGATACGAGGCACCCTTGGTGATGGTCGGGATCTGGCCACCGCGGACGAAGCTGAACTGGCCGCGCTGCTTGACGACGGCGCAGACGTCGGCGGGGAAACGACCCGACTTGGCGCGATTGATGATGACTTCGGCAACCGCGAGCTGGCCGGTCAGCGGCTCGCCCTTGGACTCGAAATAGATCGCGCCGGCAAGGCACTGGAGCGCGTCGTCGGCGGCGGCGCTATCCTGCGCGGCAACGGCCTGGGCAAGCGTGTCGAATTCTTCTTCCTCGGCAGGAGCGAGCTGCTCAGGGGCAGTCTTCTCGATTGCGGTCTTCTCAACGGCGGCAACGGGCGTTGCGGCGGGAGCGACCTGCGGAACATTCTGCGGGGAGAGGGCGTTTAGATTTGCGAGAGCGGTCAGGCTGACCGTGGTACGATCGATACCGGTCGCATGGCCGGGTGCGCTGTTGCCGAGCAGGCCGGCGAGAGAGAAAGTCATGGCCGCGATCGTCGCAGCCCGCTGAAGAATGGTCATTCAAGCTTATTCAGATGCGGTGAGACCGTGGAGTCGATCGTACGAGCCGACCGTCCAGGCATCTCCCCGACTGCGTAACTGATCCGGATCGCACCCGTCCCAGCACAACGCCAATCAATGTTGCAATCCCCCTCTATTGGGGGGGCTTTCGAGTCAATCGTCGAGGATCGTTTCAGCGGCGAACCGTTCCGCCGCTGCGATGTCCACCTCGACGACCCACAAATCCGGGTCGCGCGCGCGCCTGCGCCGCCAATAGCCGTCGAGGTCTTCGGCAGGGGTCGAGTCGATCAAGGCGGTCCGTCCGTCTGGTCCGATTCCACGCTCCAGCAGCCGGGGAGGAGCCCCTTTGTCGATCGCGATGACGAGGATCGCGCCGCCCTGTGCATCGCCTTTCGCCATCACCGCGCCGAAGCCACCCGCGTCGTTGACCCGGCGGAGAAGGGCGCTGACGAGCACGCCGCTGGGGAGCCGACCGCTCATGCCGGCGCGCGGTATCCAGGCAGCCCGGCCAGCGCGATCCGCGAGCGCATGAACGTGCCGGTGCCCCGCGCGGCTTCTTCGCCGTCCGCATCGATCAGCCGGGCGTCGGCGACGAACACGCGTCGCTTGCCGCTGATCCAGCGACCCTCGGCGATCACCGGGCCTACTTTGAGCGGGCGGGTGAGCAGCAGGTTGAACGCGGTCGTCAGCAGGAAGCGATCGGTGACGAGGCTGTTCGACGCATAGAACGCGGCATCGTCGAGCATCTTGAAATAGCTCGTACCGTGCGCGGCGCCGCCGGCGTGATAATGCCGCTCGTCGATCGTGAAATGGATCCGCGCGACCCCGGCCTCCGGGATTTCCAGCGACGATTCGAAGAACCGATTGATCGGCGCCTGCGCATACAGCGACTCCAGCGCACGGAAATGCGCCTCCGCGCCCGCGGTGTTAGAGGAAGACTCAGGCTGCATCGCGCACCTCGTCGGCGGTGAACAGCGCATAGAGCGCATCGGGCGAACCGGCGCCGCGCAGTTTCTCCAGAAACGCCTTGTCGCGCAACCGCCGCGAGACGCGGGCGAGCGCCTTTAGATGCACCGCCCCCGCGTCGGTCGGCGACAGCAACATGAAGACGAGGTCGACCGGCAGATCATCGACCGCCTGGAAATCGACCGCCTGCGCCAACCGCACGAACACGCCGGTGACCTGCGCGAGCCCCTCGAGCTTGGCATGCGGGATCGCGACACCGCCGCCGAACCCGGTCGAACCAAGCTTTTCGCGCGCCGTCAGTCGCTCGGCGATCGTCTTTGCATCCGTATCGACGATTTCGGCCGCTATCGTCGCGATATGCTGGAACACCGCCTTCTTGTTGGTGGCGATCACGCCCGTCTGTACTGCGTCGGGACGCAGCATATCGCTGAAATCGGTCATTGTGTTCAATGTCTCAAGCGCCCCCGCGCGCGTCCGCCTTAGCGGGTTGCGCGGGGGCGTAAAGGCGCGGCCATCAGACCCGCGTCCTTATGGACCCTTCTTTTACTGGGGAGGGGAGGCCGCCCCAGTCGAAGCGGCCCGCTGTGGCTCGACCCAACCGATCGTGCCGTCGCCGCGCTTGTAGACCATGTTGTGCGCGCCGGTGCCCGCATTCTTGAACAGCAATGCCGCGGTGTTGCGCAGATCGAGCATCATCACCGCGTCGGACACGCTGGCCTCGGGAATGTCGACGCGCGTTTCGGCGATGATCAGCGGTGCGTCCGCGACATCGTCCTCCTCGACGCTCTCCTGGAACAGCGTGTAGCCGGCATTGTCATAGCCGTTGCTCTCGGCCATCGCGACCGCTTCGCCGGCATGGCGGTCCTTCAGGCGACGCATGTAGCGGCGGAGCTGGGTTTCGATCTTGGCCGCTGCGCCATCGAAGGCCGCACGCGCGTCATAGGCGTCCGAATGCCCCTTGAGCACCAAGCCCTTCATCACGTGCGCGACGATATCGCACTTGAAGCCGGCATCGTGCGGTCCCTTGCCGAACGTGACCTCGGCCGAGATGGCGCGGGAAAAATACTTGTCGGCGATACCCTGGAGTCGGTCTTCCACATGGCTGTTCAGTGCTTCGCCAGTGTCAACCTGGTGACCAGAAATCCGGATATCCATTATCGTCTCCTTGTCGGCGTTACGTAGTTCGGGTGGTCCTGTTGGCTCCACCCTGCCAGCGTCATCCGGACGCCACGGCCCCCCAAATCGGATCCTTGATCCCCTTCATAAACGCCGCATGCGCCGCAAGGTCTCCCTCGCTCACTGCGAAAATGCGTGGCGGACGAACGACCCGAGGCGCCAGTGCGACGATCGGAGTCGACGCGCCGGGGCCGGTGTCGCTGAGCAGGCCGAGGCCGATCTGGCGACCGCCCATCAGCTCGACATAGACCTGCGCCAGCAGCTGCGCATCGAGCAGCGCGCCGTGCAGCACGCGGTGGCTGCGATCGATTCCGAAGCGCGAACACAGCGCGTCGAGCGAATGCTTGGCACCGGGATGACGGCTGCGCGCGATCTGCAGCGTGTCGATCATCCGCTTCATGTGGATGATCTGACGGCCGCATTTGGTCAACTCGCCGTTGAGGAACGAGAAGTCGAAGCCCGCATTGTGCGCAACCATCGGTGCATCGCCGACGAACTCTAGCAGATCCTCGACCGCATCGGCGAACCTCGGCTTGTCGGACAGAAATTGTGCGCTCAGCCCGTGGACGTTGAACGCCTCGACCGGCATGTCGCGATCGGGATGATAATACGCGTGGAAGGTGCGGCCCGTCTCGACCCGGTTGACCATCTCGACGCAGCCGATTTCGACCATGCGGTCGCCCCCGGAAAAACTGAGGCCGGTGGTTTCGGTATCGAAGACGATCTCGCGCATCGATATGGTATCGGCTCAGATTTCCAAGGATGCAAGCACTGCCCGGACTTGCGCGCGTGTCTCGTCGATGCTCGTATCGGTGCGGATGACATGGTGCGCGCGGGCGCGTTTTTCGGCGTCGGGGGTCTGGCGCGCGAGGATCGCGGCGAACTTCTCCGGGGTCATGCCGGAGCGGGCGAGCACGCGTGCGCGCTGCACGTCCGGCGCCGCGGAGACGACGACAATCGAGTCGACCCTTTGGTCACCGCCGGTCTCGAACAGGAGAGGGACGTCGAACACGACTCGCTTGCCGGCGTGCTCCGCGAGAAAGGCGGCGCGCTCTTCGCCGACCGCCGGGTGGACGATCGCCTCGAGTCGCTTGATCGCGGCGTCGTTGCCGAACACCGCCGCGCCGAGTTTGGCACGGTCGACTGCGCCGTTCGCGGTCGTCCCCGGGAAGGCGGCTTCGATCGCGGGGACCAGCCGACCGCCGGCGCTCTGCAACCGATGAACGGTCGCGTCGGCGTCGAATACGGGCACTCCCTCGTCGGCGAACATCGCAGCGACGGTCGACTTGCCCATGCCGATCGAGCCGGTCAGCCCGATGATCATTTGACCAACAATGCCCGGAGGTCCTCGTCGCAATCGCGCGGTGGTTCCACGTGGAACAATATCTCGAATGCGACGGCCGCCTGGCCAATCAGCATTTCAAGGCCGTCGACGGTTTCGAGATCCCGCGCACGGGCCGTTTTCAGCAGACCCGTTTCGAGCGGCGAGTAGACGATGTCGTAGACCAGCGAGTCCGGGTCGAGCGCGCCGAGGTCGATATCGAGCGGCGGCTGACCGGTCATGCCCAGCACGCTGGCGTTGACGAGCAAGCGCGAGGGCGGGGCGGCGGGGCCGATCGGCAGTGCCTGACCCTTGAGCCCGAACGCCGACAGCAACGCTGCACCCTTGATCGGATTGCGGTTGAGGATGGTCACCGGCCCGACGCCCATCCGCGACAGCGCGAACAGGATCGCGCGGGCTGCGCCGCCGGCGCCGATCACCGTGACGGGCTGGCCGGCGATATCGAGATCGTCGATCGGCGCCCAGAATCCGGCGGCATCGGTGTTGGTGCCGATGCAGTCACCCGCCTGGTTGCGGAACACGGTGTTGATCGCGCCGATCGTCCCGCGGACATTGCCGGGGTCGGAAACGTGGTCGAGCGCGGCGAGCTTGTGTGGCATCGTGATGTTGCACCCGCGCCAGGCTGGGTCGGCTTTCCGCTCAGCGAAGTATGTGGGGAGCGCGTCCGCGGTGACGTGCTCGTGGCGATATTCCGCATCGATCCCGAGCGCGTCGAGCCAGAAGCCGTGGATCAGCGGGGACTTGGACTGGGCGATCGGATCGCCGATCACTTCTGCGTAAGGGCGGGTCATTAGAGGCTCCGGTGAACTCGGTTTAGTCGATGCATTTGCATAAATAGGCACACCACGCTCTTCCCGTCATCCCAGCGAAAGCTGGGATCTCCCCGTTTGGCGGGCGTTGTCTGCCTCGGGAGATACCCAGCGTCCGCTGAGGTGACGGACGGGGGTGCGGGCGGGGCTACAAACCACTCCGTCACCCCGGACTTGTTCCGGAGTCCACCGTGCCGCGAACTCACATCTCTCGATTTTGTGGAGCCGTGGATGCCGGAACGAGCCCGGCATGACGGAAGGGGGAGGTTACGCCGGCAGCTCACCACGTACGCGGAGGAAATCGAGAACGTTGAGCAGCGGCATGCCGAGCACGGTGAACTGGCTGCCCTCGATCTTGGCGAACAGCTGTGCGCCCGGGCCTTCGATCCGGTAACATCCGACGCAGCCGGCAATCGCCGGCCATTCCGCATCGAGATACGTTTCGATAAACGCCTCCGACAACGGGCGGACGTGCATCTTCGCGCGCTCGACGTGCCGCCAGATCGCCTGGCCGTTCTCGGCGATCACTGCAGCGCTCCAGAGGTCGTGCCGTTTGCCGGACATCAGCCGGAGATGCGCCGCCGCATCGGCCCGGTCGACTGGCTTGTCGAGGATCGTACCGTCCTCCAGCGCGACCAGCGAGTCGCTGCCGAGAACGAGATAGCCCGGCATCCGCGCCGACACCTTCAACGCCTTCAACTCCGCCAGCGCATCGGCGAGATCGCGCGGCGACAGATCGCGCAACGCAGCCTTCGCCGCATCCTCATCGACCCCCGCAAACGTCGCCTCGAACGGCACGCCCGCCGCCGTCAGCATCGCACGACGCGACGCGCTTTGCGAGGCTAGGATCAGGCTCATGCCTCGACCTTCGCGACGTCGTCGCTCCGCCGCTGGTTACACAAGGCAATGATCGCCGCCGCGGTTTCCTCGATCGAGCGCCGCGTCACGTCGATCACCGGCCAGCCATTGTCGGCGAACATCCGCCGCGCAAACGCGAGTTCGCGCATCACCGCCTCCTCCTCGACATAGGACGTATCCGGCTGCTGGTTGAGCGACAGCAACCGGTTGCGCCGCACCTGGATCAGCCGGTCGGCGCTGGTCGTAAGCCCGACAATCAGCGGGTTCTTCAGGCCATAGAGGATCTTCGGCGGGGGGCTCTCGACCACGATCGGAATGTTCGCGGTCTTGTAGCCACGGTTGGCGAGATAGATCGAGGTCGGCGTTTTCGACGAGCGCGACACGCCCGCCAGGACGATATCCGCCTCCTCCCATTCCTCCCACGCGATCCCGTCGTCGTGCGCGATCGTCCACTGGATCGCATCGACGCGCGCGAAATAGGCGGCGTCGAGCACGTGTTGACGACCGGGCCGCGCCTTGGCCTGCTGCCCCAGCAAGCCTGACAAGGCGTCATTTACAGGATCGAGCGGCGCCACGGCTGGCAGCCCCAACGCCAAGCACCGTTGCTCCAGAATCCGCCGTGTCGAGGGGTTCACCAGCGTGAAGATCACTAGTCCCGGATTCTGCGCGATCTCCTGGAGGATGCGTTCGAGATGCGCCTCGGTCCGGACCATCGGCCAGAAATGGCGGACCGTCTCGACGTCGTCATATTGCGCCAGCGCCGCCTTCGCGATGTTCTCCAGCGTCTCGCCGGTCGAATCCGACAGCAAATGAAGGTGGAGCCGCATCATCGGCGTTTTATCCCCAGCGGGCGGGTCCGTGGGCGTGAATCTGTGGATAACATGGGGAGAACGGCTAGCGTAACTCGTCCGCCTCGCCAAGCGACGGGTGTGCCGTGGATAACAGCGATTCTATCCACATGCTCGCGCACAGCCGGTGATTTTATCCACAGGCTGTGGGTAACGGGGAGACTTGAATCGAATCAGCGCGTTTGTGGCGGTGCGACAGGGTCAAGCTGTTGGCAATTCGGGGATCACCGCATAAGTCCCGGGTTCAACCGCCCAACCACTGCAACAACCTATTTCTAGAATCTTCTTATAGTAGAAGAAGGGTGCTCCGCTGACCGATCCGACCTCCCGTTCGCCGTCCTTAAAGCCGTTGCTGGCGACCCTTCGTGGTGAGCGCCAAGCGGTCCCGCCGCTTTGGCTCATGCGGCAGGCGGGGCGGTATCTCCCCGAGTATCGTGAACTCCGCGCGGAGAAGGGCGGGTTCCTCGCGCTCGCGACCGATCCGGACGCGGCGGCCGAAGTCACGCTCCAGCCGATCCGCCGGTTCGCGTTCGACGGATCGATCCTGTTCTCGGACATCCTGATGATCCCATGGGCGCTCGGGCAGGATCTGAGCTTTGGGGTTGGCGAGGGGCCTCGGCTCGAGCCGGCGCTGGTCGATCATGCGCTCGATCGGTTGCAGCCGGTCATGGGACGGCTGGAGCCGGTCTACGGCACCGTCGCGAAGGTCGCGGCGGCATTGCCACCCGAGACGACGTTCCTGGGCTTTGCGGGGTCTCCCTGGACGGTCGCGACGTATATGGTGGCGGGGAAGGGGAGCAAGGATCAGTCGGAGACCCGCCGTTTCGCCTATCGCGACCCGGAGGCCTTCGGTGCGATCATCGATGCGATCGCCGACAACACCGTCGAATATCTCGCGCGGCAGGTGGAGGCGGGCGTCGACGTGGTGCAGCTGTTCGATAGTTGGTCTGGCTCGCTCTCACCTGCGCAGTTCGAGCGATGGGTGATCGCGCCGACCGCGTCGATCGTCGAGCGGCTCCACGCGCGCTGCCCCGGCGTGCCGATCATCGGCTTTCCGAAGGGGGCAGGGGGCAAGCTCCCGGCGTATGCGCGCGAGACGGGCGTCGATGCGATCGGGCTGGACGAGACGGTCGATCCGGTCTGGGCACACGCGTCGTTGCCTGCGGACATGCCGGTGCAGGGCAATCTCGATCCACTGGCGCTGATCGCCGGCGGTGCGGATCTCGACGTGGCGATCGACCGGATACTGGCGGCGTTCACGAACCGTCCCCATGTCTTCAATCTCGGCCACGGCATCCTGCCCGACACGCCCATCGCGCATGTCGAGCAGCTGATCGCCCGCGTAAGGAGCACGACATGAGCGGTTTTCTTGGGCTCGCCTATGATTGGGTAAAGGCCGCGCATCTGATCTTCGTGATCTTCTGGATGGCGGGGCTGTTCATGCTGCCGCGCTATCTGGTGTATCATCAGGAGGCGCTGGCGGCCGGCAACGCGGGCGAGGCGGCGAGCTGGGTCGAGCGCGAGAGCAAGATCCGCCACATCATCCTGACGCCGGCGATGATCGTCGTCTGGGTGCTGGGCATCGCGCTGGCGCTCAACCTGGGGCTTGCGGATGGCGCGCCGGGGTTGGGGTGGCTGCACCTCAAGCTGCTGCTGGTGTTCCTGCTGACGGGCTATCACGGCTGGACGGTCGGCTATGCGAAGAAGCTCGCCGCGGGGAAGCCGACGCTGACGGGCAAGCAGTTGCGTATGCTGAACGAGGTCCCCGCGCTGGCGGTGACGCTGATCGTCGTGCTCGCGATCGTAAAGCCGTTCTGAATTTTCCCCCCTTCCTGGAAGGGAGGGGCCGGGGGTGGGTAGGCCCGCTCGAGCCCCAACGGTTCGACCAAGCGGAAACCGACCCACCCCCAACCCCTGCCTTCCCGGGGAGGGGCGGAAAGGCCCGCTTGACTAACCCGCCCCCCAATTCTAACCCCTTCTCCCAACACGGCCTCCTGGCGTCCTGCCCGGTCGTGGGTTCCAGCAGACTCGTCTCGCCCAGTTCCGCTTCCCAAGCGCACCGCCGACCGAGCGTTCTCCCGTTGATTGCTATCCGGAAATCCCCATGCATCTCAAAGACCTGAAGAAGAAGAAACCCGCCGAGCTGGTCCAGCTGGCCGAGGAACTGGGGGTCGAGAGCGCCTCGACGCTGCGCAAGCAGGACCTGCTGTTCGCGATCCTGAAGGTGCAGGCGGACAATGGCGACCAGATCATGGGGCTCGGCACGATCGAAGTGCTGCCCGACGGCTTCGGCTTCCTGCGCTCGCCGGAGTCGAACTATCTGGCCGGTCCCGACGACATCTACATCTCGCCGAACCAGGTCCGGAAGTTCGGGCTGCGCACCGGTGACACGGTCGAGGGCGAGATCCGTGGGCCGAAGGATGGCGAACGCTATTTTTCGCTGGTGAAGCTCACGGCCGTCAATTTCGACGACCCCGACGTCGTCCGCCACCGCGTCAATTTCGACAACCTCACGCCGCTGTATCCTGAGAGCAAGCTGACGCTCGATCCCGCCGACCCGACCGTCAAGGACAAGTCGGCGCGCGTGATCGACATCGTCTCGCCGCAGGGCAAGGGCCAGCGCACGCTGATCGTCGCACCGCCACGCGTCGGCAAGACCGTCATGTTGCAGAACATGGCCAAGGCGATCACCGACAACCATCCCGAGGTGTTCCTGATCGTCCTGCTGATCGACGAGCGCCCCGAGGAAGTCACCGACATGCAGCGCAGCGTGAAGGGCGAGGTGGTCAGCTCGACCTTCGACGAACCCGCGCAGCGCCACGTGCAAGTCGCCGAAATGGTGATCGAAAAGGCCAAGCGCCTGGTCGAGCACAAGAAGGACGTGGTGATCCTGCTCGACTCGATCACGCGTCTCGGTCGTGCCTACAACACCGTCGTACCGTCGTCGGGCAAGGTCCTGACCGGCGGTGTCGATGCGAACGCGCTGCAGCGTCCCAAGCGCTTCTTCGGTGCCGCGCGCAACATCGAGGAGGGCGGTTCGCTGTCGATCATCGCCACCGCGCTGATCGACACGGGCAGCCGCATGGACGAGGTGATCTTTGAGGAGTTCAAGGGCACCGGCAACTCGGAAATCGTGCTGGATCGCAAGGTCGCGGACAAGCGCATCTTCCCGGCGCTCGACGTCGGCAAGTCGGGCACGCGCAAGGAAGAGCTGCTGGTCGACAAGGCCAAGCTCAGCAAGATGTGGGTCCTGCGCCGCATCCTGATGCAGATGGGCACGATCGACGCGATGGAGTTCCTGCTCGACAAGATGAAGGATTCGAAGACCAACGAGAATTTCTTCGACAGCATGAATCAGTAAGCGGATGCGGCCTGCTGCAAGCTGCAGCAGGACTCGCACCGGTTCGGCCGGCGGGGCAGGGCCCCGACCGACGACGCGGCTTCGCCGCGGCTGACCAGAGATCCAACAGCGGCACGCGAGAGCATAGCTTTCGCGTGCCGCTTTGCTATTAAACCCCCATAACCGTCACCACCGCTAGTCGCTGGTGACCCACGTCACCGGGAGCCGAAACCTTGAGTATCATCGCCATGCTGGCCGCCGCCGCATCGGGAGCCGCCGGACCCGGCTCGCCGCTGGACATCTGGCATCACGTCGTCGCCGACTTCTCCAACCTCGGTGATCCGAAGGCCCTCGCCGCGTTCGGCTCGGTCCTGATGATCGACCTCGTCCTTGCCGGCGACAACGCGATCGTTGTCGGCGCACTCGCCGCAGGACTTCCCGCCGACCAGCGCAAGAAGGTCATCCTGATCGGCATCGGCGCGGCGCTCGTGCTGCGCATCTTCTTCGCGCTGATCGTGACGTGGCTGATGGGCATCGTCGGGCTGATCTTCGCGGGTGGCCTGCTGCTGCTGTGGGTCTGCTGGAAGTTCTGGCGCGAAATCCGCGAGGGCGCGCAGAATGCAGGGTCCGAGGAAATCGAGGGCGACGAACGCTCGGGGCTCCGGTCCTCGAAGGGTTTCGCGAGCGCAGCCTGGGCGGTTGCCGTTGCCGACGTCTCGATGAGCCTGGACAACGTCTTGGCGGTCGCCGGCGCGGCGCGCGAGCATCCCGGGATCCTCGTCATCGGCCTGCTGTTGTCGGTCGCGATGATGGGCCTCGCCGCGAACTATATCGCGCGTATCATCAACAAGTATCGCTGGATCGCGTATATAGGTCTCGCGGTGATCCTCGTGGTCGCGGTGAAGATGATCTACGAGGGCTGGGTCGGCACCGGCGAGACGCTCGGAATCATCTCGCTGCTGCGCTGATCGCGTTGCGGTTGGGATAAGAAAAGGCCTCGCCGGGATCGTCCGGTGAGGCCTTTTTCTTGTTCGCCGTCGGCGCCCCAGTCACCCCGGAACACGTCAGCGACTATCCCTCTCGAGCAAGTAAGACTTGTTTCCCCGCGAAGGCGGGGACCCAGACTGGGCTCCCGCCTTCGCGGGAGAACAAGGGAAGGCATGGCACCGTACGACTGCTGACTGGTACGTGTCCCATGGGGTATGAGCACCGAACACATTCTTGGTGACGGGATGGGCTTTAGCCCAGATTCTCTGCAAAGAACTTCGCCGTCCGCTCGTCCGCGAGCTTCGCCGCGGCATCCGACCGCCGCTCGCCGAACTCGGTCGCGAAGCCGTGGTCTTCGCCCGCATAATCGTAGATCGTCACCTTCGGGTGATCGTCGAGCCCGGCATGCATCGCCGCCTGCGCAGCCTTGTCGACGAAGTGATCCTCCTCCGGCACGTGCAACAGCACCGGGTGTGCGATCGCGTGCTTCTCGCCGAGCAGCCCGTCGATCCCGACGCCGTAATAGCCGACGCTCGCATCGACGTCGGTCCGCGCCGCGGTCATGAATGCGAGCCGCCCGCCGAGGCAGTAGCCGACCACGCCGACCTTGCTGCTATCGCCGAGCTCGGCCCGCGCCGCGCGGATCGTGGCCTCGATATCTGCCACGCCCTTATCCTGATCGAACTGCCCCATTAGCTCGAGCGCGCGATCGAACTCGGGCTTGATATCCGGATCGAGCTCGATGCCGCGCTCCAGCCGCCAGAACAGGTCGGGTGCGATCGCCAGATAGCCGGCCTCGGCGAGCGTATCGCACTTGCGACGGATCCCGGCATTCACGCCGAAGATCTCCTGGATCACGATGATCGCCGCTTTCGGCGTGCCGGCGGGGGCGGCACGGTAGGCATGGAAATCGCCGGAGCCGTCAAGCGTCGCGATGGTGGTCGTGTTCGTCATAGCAATCCTCCTTGCGGCCGCTCGTGATCGAGCAGCCTGGATTTGGTGATCGGGCCGTTGCCCGCGGAATACGCACCGAGCGCCCCGCCGGCTCCAAGGATCCGGTGGCAAGGGACGACGATCGGAAATGGATTGCGCGCGCACGCCTGACCGATCGCGCGCGGGCTCGACCCGATCGCTTTCGCGAGCGCGCCGTAACTCGCGGTCTCGCCGTACGCGATGTCGACGATTCCCTCCCGCAGGACCGCGCCGCGCTCGGTCGGCGAGGGGGCTAGCGGCAAATCGAACGCCGTCAGTCGCCCCGCGAAATACGCTTCGAGCTGTCGGATGGCATCCCGGATCGCCGGTGCATCGCTCGCCACCGCATCGCCCGACGCGAGGATCTCGATCGCATCGATCCGGTCCTCGGTACCGGTCACGCGGACCAATCCGATTGGCGTTGCGATCGAGGCTGCATCGCGCGCATACATTCCCACGCTATGCAGCGCGCGGATGGGCGGCTCAAGCGCCATCTGGGACGCGGTACATGAAGATGAATATCGAGATCGAATGCACCCCCGAAGAGGCGCGCCGCGCGGTCGGCCTGCCCGATCTGACACCAATCCACGATCGCTATGTCGCGATGATGATGGACGCGATCCCGGACGGCCAGATGAAGCCGGAGATGCTCGAATCGATGATGCGCGGCTGGCAGCCGATGGGCGAGGCCGGCATGGCGATGTGGAAACGGATGTTCGACACCGCGACCAAGAGTGGCAGCTGAGTTCCACGTGAAGACGATCTTCGCGGTATCGAGCGGGCGCCCGCCCGCGGCGATTGCCGTCGTCCGGATAAGCGGGTCGCACGCGTTTGCGGCTGCCCAGGCTCTGGCCGGACCGTTGCCAGCGCCCCGCCATGCCAGTCTCCGCGGGTTGCGTGACGGCGACGGTGCGCTGCTCGACCGCGCGCTGGTGATCGTGTTTCCGGGGCCGACCACGGCGACCGGCGAGGATCTGGTCGAGTTTCATTGCCATGGTGGCCGCGCGGTGATCGCAGCGGTCGAGGGGACCCTGTCGGTGCTGCCGGGTCTACGCCCTGCCGAGCCCGGCGAGTTTACGCGCCGCGCGCTGACCAATGGCCGCATCGACCTGACGGAGGCGGAAGGCCTCGCCGACCTGCTCGAAGCCGAGACCGAGGGCCAACGCGTTGCGGCAATGACCGCAGCAGAGGGTCGCGTCAGCCAGGCAGTTCGCGGCTGGATGGACTCGGTCGCGATGCTGTCCGCGCGGATCGAAGCGATCCTCGACTTCGCCGACGAGGACGACGTGGCAAGCGATACCGCCGCGTTCGATGCGATCGTCGGAGAGATCGACACGCTCGCTGCGGAGATCGAAACGGTGGTCGACGCTCCCCCGGTCGAGCGCCTCAAGGACGGGCTTCGCGTCGTCATCGGTGGTCCACCCAACAGCGGCAAGTCGACGTTGCTCAACCTGCTCGGCGAGCGCGACGCGGCGATCGTGTCGCCGATCTCGGGCACCACGCGTGATCGGATCGAGGTGCCAGTAATTCGCGATGGCGTCGCCTATGTGCTGACCGACACCGCCGGGCTGATCGAAACGCTCGACCCGATCGAGGCGATCGGCGTCACGCGCGCGGAGGACGCGCTGGCGGCGGCGGACATCGTCCTGTGGTTGGCCGACACCGCCCCGCCACGCGCCGACGCGATCTGGCTCCACGCGCGCGCGGACCTGCCGGGGCGGGGGGACCTGCCCGCTGGCCGGACCCTGGCAATCGCGCAGACCGACCGCGGTTCGCTCGATAGGCTCTGGGGGGAATTGCACCAGCGGGCTGCGGCGATGCTGCCGCGTGGCGATGGCATCGCGCTCAAGCAGCATCAGCGGCGGCAATGCGGGCTTGCGGTCGAGGCGCTGCGCAACCGCAGTTCCGATCCGCTGATCGTTGCCGAACAACTCCGCCAAGCGCGCGCGATCCTTGCTGGAGTCCTCGGCCTCGACGCGACGGGGGAGATGCTCGACGCGCTGTTCGGGCGTTTCTGCATCGGTAAATGATGTTCCACGTGGAACATCTTTGACGCGTTCGCTGCGTCGCTCTAGGGCGTTGGCATGTTCGATGTAGTGGTGGTTGGCGGTGGCCATGCCGGAACCGAAGCCGCAGCCGCGGCGGCGCGCAGGGGCGCGCGCACTGCGCTCGTGTCGTTCGACGCGCGGCACATTGGTGCGATGTCGTGCAATCCGGCGATCGGTGGCCTCGGCAAAGGGCACATGGTTCGCGAGGTCGACGCGTTCGACGGGCTGATCGGACGCGCGGCGGATGCGGCGGCGATCCACTACCGCATGCTCAATCGCAGCAAGGGATCGGCGGTGCAGGGCCCGCGAATCCAGGCCGATCGCACGCTATATTCTGATGCGATCCAGTCGATGCTGGTGGCAACGGCGGGGCTGTCGATCGTCGAAGGGGAGGCGACCGCGCTCCATTTCGAGGGCGATCGCATGGCGGGCGTCGTGCTGGCGGACGGCGCCATCGTGAAGGCTCGTGCGGTCGTGCTGGCGACCGGCACGTTCCTCGGCGGCCGCATTTTCCGCGGCGATGACCGCGAGGAAGGCGGCCGGATCGGCGAACGTGCAGCCAAGCCTCTGGCGGAACAGTTGCGCGCGCGCGACCTGCCGATGGCCCGACTGAAGACCGGAACGCCACCGCGATTGAACGGCCGGACGATCGACTGGGGCACGCTCGCCGAGCAGCCATCGGACCTCGACCCCTGGACGATGTCGCCGATGACCCACGCGCGTCCGCTTCCCCAGATCGCCTGCGCGATCACCCGCACGACCGACCGGACACACGCGATCATCCGCGAGGCGTTCCACCGGTCGCCGCTGTTCACCGGTGCGATCGAGGCCGCGGGACCGCGCTATTGTCCGTCGATCGAGGACAAGGTCCACCGCTTCGGTGATCGCGATGGGCATCAGGTTTTCCTCGAACCCGAGGGGCTCGATGACGCGACAGTCTATCCCAACGGCCTGTCGACATCGCTCCCGGTCGAGGTCCAGGCCGAGATGCTCGCCAGCATTCCGGGGCTCGAGCGGGTCAAGATGACGATGCCGGGCTATGCGGTCGAGTATGACTATATCGATCCGCGCGCGCTCGACACGCGGCTCGCGCTCGGCGCGATCGACGGCGTGTTCTGCGCCGGCCAGATCAACGGCACGACCGGGTATGAGGAAGCGGCAGGGCAGGGGCTCGTCGCCGGGCTCAACGCCGCGGCCTATGCGTGCGACATGGCGCCGGTGATCCTCGATCGCGCGTCCAGTTATCTCGGGGTGATGATCGACGATCTGACGCTGCAAGGCGTGACCGAGCCCTATCGGATGCTCACCGCGCGGGCCGAGTTCCGCCTGTCGTTGCGTGCGGACAATGCCGAGACGCGGCTGGGTATGATCGCCGAGGCAGCGGGCTGTCTCGGGCCAGAGCGGCTCGCACACCAGCACGCGCTGGCCGAAGATCGTGCCCGGTTCCGGGCGTCGCTCGACGGCGAACGCACCGCGACCGAAGTGGCGGACCAGGGCATTGCGATCGGTCGCGATGGCGCGCGCCGGACGGCGTATGACTGGCTCCGGTTCGAAGGCGTGACGCTCGCGCATGTCGCGCCGGACGCCGCGACGGGCATCCCGGCGGCGGTCGTTGACGAAGTCTTAGAGGACGCGCGCTACGCCCCGTATATCGAACGCCAGGCGCAGGAGGTCGCGCGCCTGCGTGCCGACGAAGCGATCCGCTTGCCCGAGGACCTCGCCTATGATCGCATACCCGGCCTGTCGAACGAGATGATCGACCGCCTGACGACCGCGCGGCCCACTTCGCTTGCGGCAGCGGCACGGGTTCGCGGGATCACCCCGGCCGCGTTGTCGGCGGTATTATTGCATACGAAACGAGTGCCAGCATGACCGAAGACAACGCACAGGCCTGGGTCACCGATCGGTTCGGGGCGGAGGCGACGGAGCGCCTGTTGGCGTTCGTCGCGATGGTCGTCGAGGAAGCGCCGCACCAGAATTTGATCGCGCCGTCGACGATCCCGACGATCTGGGACAGGCATGTGGTCGACTCGCTCCAGCTGGTTGCACTTGCGGGAGCGGATACGTCGGCGAGGCGCTGGCTCGATATCGGTACCGGTGGCGGCTTTCCCGGGATGGTCGTCGCGCTGGTTCGTGAGGGGCCGGTCGATCTGGTCGAGCCCCGACGGCGGCGTGCTGACTTCCTTCAGCTCTGCGTCGCGCGTCTTGGCCTCGGCGAGCAGGTTCGTGTCCATGCGTCGAAAGTAGAAAATGCAACCGCCGACGCGGCGATCATCTCCGCCCGTGCGGTCGCGTCGCTGCAAAACCTTTTGCGTGGCGCGGCACACTGCGCCACAACGGAGACGCGGTGGTTGCTTCCTCGGGGGCGTTTAGACGAGGAGGAGCTCGCCGCGCTCAAGCAGCATTGGCGGTTTATGTTCCACGTGGAACAAAGCGTCACGAACCCGGAGTCGTCGATCGTGGTTCTGGATCGGGTAAGCGCGCGATGATCACCATCGCGGTCGCGAATCAAAAGGGCGGGGTGGGCAAGACCACCAGCGCCATCAACCTCGCGACCGCGCTGGCCGCAACGGGAATGCGCGTGCTGCTGGTCGATCTCGATCCGCAGGGCAATGCGTCGACCGGGCTTGGCATCGGTCATTCGCAGCGTGAGCGGTCGAGCTACGACGTGCTGGTCGGCGAGACGTCGATCGAAGAGGCGGTGGTCCACACGCGCGTGCCGCGGCTCGATATCGTGCCGGCGACGGTCGACCTGTCGGGGGCGGAGATCGAGCTGGTCGATTTCGACGCGCGTACGCACCGTCTCGATCGTGCGGTGAAGGCGGCGCAGGGGCCGTGGGATATCGCACTGATCGATTGCCCGCCGTCGCTTGGGCTGCTGACGATCAACGCGATGGTCGCGGCCGATTCGCTGCTGGTGCCATTGCAATGCGAGTTTTTCGCGCTCGAGGGGTTGTCGCAGTTGTTGAGTACGGTCGAGCGGATCCGCCAGCGGTTCAATCCGGGTCTGTCGATCCTCGGCGTCGCGCTGACGATGTTCGATCGGCGGAACCGGCTGACAGATCAGGTCTCGGCAGACGTTCGCGCGGTTCTCGGCAAAGTGGTGTTCGAGACGGTGATCCCGCGCAACGTACGGCTGTCGGAGGCGCCGAGCCACGGGTTGCCCGCGCTGATCTATGATCATCGCTGCTCGGGATCGCAGGCGTATATCGCGCTCGCCCGCGAGCTGATCGGCCGGCTTCCGGCAACTGCGCAGGCGGCGGCATGAGCGACGGTAACAAGCGCGGCCGCCCGGGGCTGGGCAGGGGCCTCAACGCGCTGCTCGGCGAGATGGCGCGCGAGACGCCGGTTTCGGCTGATGGTGCGGCGCAGCAATCATCGGGTGTGCGGATGCTGCCGGTCAGTTCGCTGTCGCCGCATCCGGATCAGCCGCGCCGGCATTTCGACGAGGCGATGCTCGACGAACTGGCGGCGTCGATCGCCTCGCGCGGGTTGATCCAGCCGATCGTCGTGCGGCCGCACGGTCATGATTACCAGATCGTCGCGGGCGAGCGGCGTTGGCGGGCGGCGCAGCGCGCGCGGCTGCATGAGGTGCCGGTCGTCGTCCGCGACTTCGACGATGCCGAGACGCTCGAGATTGCGCTGATCGAGAACATCCAGCGCGAAGACCTCAACGCGATCGAAGAAGCTCAAGCGTATCAGCGGCTTGCGGGCGAATACGGCCATACGCAGGAGGTGCTCGCCAAGATCGTCCACAAGTCGCGCAGTCATGTGGCCAACCTGTTGCGCTTGCTGGAGTTGCCGGCGCAGGTGCAGTCGCAGGTGGTCGATGGATCGTTGTCGATGGGGCATGCGCGGGCGCTGCTAGGTTCGCCGGATGTGGAGTCGCTGGCGGATCAGGTGGTGGCGCGCGGACTGTCGGTGCGCGAGACCGAGAAGCTGGCGCGCGATGCGAAACCGGGGCGGAGCCGGAGCGGGAAGCCGGCCGAGCCTCGGATTCCGGACGCGGATATTGCAGCTTTGGAGCGGCAACTAGCGGATTTGCTCGGGTTGCAGGTCCGGGTGGCGCATACCGAGACTGGGGGGACGTTGACGCTGAGTTATTCGACGTTGGACCAGCTTGATATGGTGTGTCAGCGGCTTACCGGTGGGGTGATCTAAGCGCGGGTCAAACTGCCCAATCGCACCCATTCCGTTCGTGCTGAGCGAAGTCGAAGCACCTGCGCCCCGGACCACCCTTCGACTTCGCTCAGGACGAACGGGTGATAGGGGGCGAGCGGAAGAGGGGGACCGCTCACACCACCCCGTCATCCCGGCGGAAGCCGGGATCCGTGGTTGCGGCCCGCTTCATTGGTGAACGCGCTCTGTCCATGGGTCCCGGCGTGCGCCGGGATGACGGAGGTGGGGGTGGGTGAATGGGAGGTTATCAGAAGGACATGGCGCGGTGACGCACACCATAGGATTAGTTTCGCCGCGCGATCGCCTGGGATAGCGCCACCACCGCCGCCTCGGCCACAACTCCGCCGGCATTCCCGGATGCCATGATCGCGCGCTCCGCCGTTCGTACCCGCTGGATTGCGGTCGCCAGCATGACCGGCGACCAGCGCCGCAAGGACCGCGCGGTGCTGGCCTCTTCCTTGAAGAACACGCGGTGTCGTTTCATCACGGCGTCGACCGCTTCGCCGCGGTCGATTTCGCCGCGCATGTCGGCGAGCGCGATCAGGCGGCGGACGAGTTGGCGGAGCCACGGGATCGGTGAGGTGCCGGCTTCTTCGAGCACGGCGAGTTCGGCGCCGAGATCGTCGACCCGGCCTTCGATCACCGCATCGATCGCGCGGCTCATTTCCGCATCGCCTAGGTCCGCGCCGACCGCATCGAGTGCGTGGTAATCGAGGTCCGCGGGCCGATCGGGCGCGGCGTCGAGATATAGCGCGAGCTTCTCGATCTCGCGGGAGATGACGGCGCGATCGCCGCCGGTCGTATCGACCAGGCGGCGGGCGACGCCGGGGGCGGGGCGGAGGCCGTTCTCGCTCGCGATCGTCGTCGCGAGGCGTTCGGCGTCCTGCGCGGTCGGGGCGTAGCAGGCGAACGCCATCGCGCGCGGAGAGTCGATCGCGAGCTTGACGATCTTTGCGGTCGATTTGACGGTCGGGGCGATCGCGACCACCGGGTTGCCGACGCGTTCGGCCGCGAGGAGGTTGGTGAAGGCTTCGAGGCTTTCCTCGCCTGCGGAGGCGACGCGGACGAACCTTGCGCCCGCGAACAGCGACAGCGACGCGGCTTCGTCGGTTAGCCGCCCGGGGTCGCTTTTCAGCGTCGACCCGTCGAGATCGACGCGTTCGGCATCGGCGCCCATCGCCTTGGCCAGTACCCGGGCGAGGTCACTTGCCCCGGCTTCGTCGGGGCCGTGAAGCAGGTACAGGCGGATGTCGCCGCCCGGTTTGGCCAGCGCACCGCGGATTTGGCCGGCGCTGGCCTTCACTTGGCGGGCGTGGTGGCCTGCGCCGCCGCGACCGCCGGCGTGTTGCGCGCATACAGCGCAATACGCGCGACGATCTGGTCGGCGACGATCTGCGACAGGCGTTCGAGCGCGGTGTTCTCCGCCGCGATCGTCGCATATTCGGAGCGGACGACGTCGATGCCGGCGTCGGAGCCCGCGGTCGCGTCGAGCAGCACCGAATTGTCGCCGATCCGTACGAGCTGATAGCGTGCGCGCAACGTGCGGCGTTCGCGCGAGACGCTGTCGTCGGTGCGGACACCGAGGCCGCTGATCTGGTCGTCGAGGCGGATGTCGATGCGGTAGAGCGCCGGTGCGCCGTTCGAGGGCAGGCGGTCGCGCAGCGCGGTGGCCATCAGCCAGCCGTTCTTGCCCGCGATCGGTGCGATCTCGACCTGGCCGAGCGCACCGGCGACCGGGCCGCTGCTGCCGCCGGCATAGAGCGGGTGCAGGCCACAGCCCGACAGCGCGGGAGCGAGGGCCAACGCGCTAAGGATCGCTAGGCGCTTCATGCGACGATGTTCACGAGACGGTCGGGCACGACGATCACTTTCCGGGGCGGCTTGCCCTCGAGCAGGCGGACGATCTTTTCGGAGGCGAGCGCGGCGGCTTCGACCTCGTCCTTCGGTGCGCCCTTCGGGAAGACGAGCGTGTCGCGCAGCTTGCCGTTGACCTGCACCGCGATCGTGACCTCGTCGTCGACCAGCATCGCCGGATCGACGATCGGCCAGGCGGCGTCGGCGATCAGGCCGTCATTGCCTGCGGTCGCCCAGGCTTCCTCCGCGACGTGCGGGACCATCGGGCTGACGAGCAACAGCAACGTGCGGACCGCCTGTTCGCGGTCTGCTGAGGGCGCTGCCTTCTCGATCGCGCTGCATAGCGAATAGAGCCGCGCAACCGCCTTGTTGAACTGCAAGGCGTTGATATCGTTCTCGATTCCCACCGTCGTCCGATGGCAGAGTTTGCGTAAGCCGATGTCGTCGCCCTGGGCCTTAGCGGCGTCGTCAGACTCGATCAGGCGCCAGAGACGCTGGACGAACCGCCACGCGCCTTCGATGCCGGATTCGCTCCAAGGGAGATCGCGTTCGGGCGGTGAGTCGGAGAGCACGAACCAGCGCACCGCGTCGGCGCCATACTGGTCGACGATCGGCTCGGGATCGACGGTGTTCTTCTTCGACTTCGACATTTTCTCAACGCGACCGACGGTTACTTCGTCGGTCGTTCCGCGGAGGAATACCTTACCGTCACGCTTGTCGATATCGTCAGGCGATAGCCAGCGGCGAGTATGAACCTGGGCCTCGAGAAAATCGTCCAAGGACTCGGACGCGGGCTTGGACTGTTCCATTGTCCAGTACGTCTCGTGCGTGACCATCCCTTGCGTGAACAGTCCGGCGAACGGCTCGGCGATGTCGAGCATGCCGATATGCTTCAGCGCGCGCGTCCAGAAGCGGGCGTACAGCAGGTGCAGGATCGCATGCTCGACGCCGCCGATATACTGGTTGACCGGCAGCCACTTCTCCGCGCCCGTCCGGTCGAACGGTTTCGCGTCCGGCTGGCTGGCGAAGCGGATGAAATACCACGACGAATCGACGAACGTGTCGAGCGTATCGGTCTCGCGCCGCGCGTTCGCACCGCAGGACGGGCAGGGGACATGCTTCCAGGTCGGATGGCGATCGAGCGGGTTGCCAGGGATGTCGAACGACACGTCCTCGGGCAGCACGATCGGCAACTGGTCCTTGGGCACCGGCACCGCGCCGCACGCGTCGCAGTGGATGATCGGGATCGGCGTGCCCCAGTAACGCTGGCGGCTGACGCCCCAGTCGCGCAGGCGGAACACGGTCGTGCCTTTGCCCCAGCCTTCGCCCTCGGCGCGCTCGATCACGACGCGCTTGGCGTCCTCGATGTCCATGCCGTCGAGGAAATGCGAGTTCACGATCGTGCCGGCGCCGGTCCAGGCGGTGTCGCCTACGAACACGGGGGCCTCGTCATCGCCTTCGCTGACGACGCGTTTGACGGGCAGGTCGTATTTGCGCGCGAAATCGAGATCGCGCTGGTCGTGCGCGGGCACGCCGAACACCGCGCCGGTGCCGTATTCCATCAGCACGAAGTTCGCGATGTAGACGGGGAGATGCCAGGACTTATCAAGCGGATGCACCGCGCGCAGACCGGTGTCGAAGCCCAATTTCTCCTGCGTGTCGAGCTCGGCCGCCGTGGTGCCGCCACGCTTGCAGAGTTCGATGAACGCGGCTGCGTCGGGGTTAGTCTCGGCGATCGCGCGCGCGATCGGATGATCGGCGGCAACCGCGACGAAGCTGGAGCCGAACATCGTGTCGGGACGTGTCGTGAACACCTCGACGCTCTCTATGCCCCTTCCGCTTGCTGGAGGGGTCAGGGGAGGGGAGGCGTCCCCGATCGCTGCCGTCGCGTTCGCGTCAGGCCCTCCCCCGACCCCTCCCGCAAGCGGGAAGGGAGCAGTGAGTTGGAACTTGAACTGCAACCCTTGGCTGCGGCCGATCCAGTTCTCCTGCATCAGCTTGACCTTGTCCGGCCAATGTTCGAGCGCGCCGAGGCCGTCGACCAGCTCGTCGGCGAAGTCGGTGATCTTCAGGAACCACTGCGACAGTTTCCGCCGCTCGACCAGTGCGCCCGACCGCCAGCCACGACCGTCGATCACCTGCTCGTTGGCGAGCACGGTCATGTCGACCGGATCCCAGTTCACCGCCGATTCCTTGCGGTACACGAGCCCCGCCGCGAACAGGTCGAGGAACAGCGCCTGCTCGTGGCCATAATATTCAGGCTCGCAGGTCGCCAGCTCGCGCGTCCAGTCGAGCGCGAAACCGAGGCGCTTCAGCTGCGCCTTCATCGTCGCGATGTTGGCGCGCGTCCAGGTGCCCGGATGCACGCCCTTTTCCATCGCCGCGTTCTCGGCCGGCATGCCGAACGCGTCCCAGCCCATCGGATGGAGCACTTCCATGCCCTTCATCCGACGGAACCGCGCGAGCACGTCGCCCATCGTGTAGTTGCGGACATGCCCCATATGGATGCGCCCCGACGGATAGGGGAACATCTCGAGCACGTACGAGCGCGGCTTGGTCGACAGGTCGTCCGCGGCGAACGTCTTGCGCTCGTCCCAGACCTTCTGCCACGCCGCGTCCGCCTTCAACGCATTGAAACGCGACGCCATTATATCAGTCCTCAGCCCGCGATCGAGGCGCGGCGCAGGTCGCGGGCCTTGGTCAGGATGATGTCCTCGAGCTTCTGCGTGGTCGCGGCCTGGACCGGCGACGAGACCCACTGGCCGTTGCGGTTGACTTCGCGGAGGGCAGCGACGCGCAGCGCATCGGCGCGCAGATCCTGGTCGAGGATCGAGACGGTCACCTTCATGCGCTCGGTCGGGGTCTGCGGGTTGGTGTACCAGTCGGTCACGATCACGCCGCCGTTGGAGTCGGTCTGGAGCAGCGGCATGAAGCCGAGCGTGTCGAGGCTCGCGCGCCACAGATAGCTGTTCACGCCGATCGTCGTGATCTTCGACGCGGCGAGATCCGCCTGAGGACGAGCGGAACCGCCGCCGCAAGCGACGAGAGGCAGGGCAAACAGCACGACTGCGATACGCGAGCGGCGGAACATGGGCATCATCCTGGCAAGAAAATCTGCCTCATGCTCTACAGGCCAGCCCGCGCGCCCGCAAGCAGACGCCCGCATGTGCGAGCGGCGGCGCACCGAGCAAGAGATTCGCATGCGGATACGTCCGATTCGGTAGCGCTATCGCCGCGATATGTGTGCTGATTGCAACACTGTCCGACAATTCGGCGACGAAGGGGCAAATACGCCGGTTCTGCGGCCTTTGCTCTGGATCAATTCATGTTAGATGCTGTTTAACAGGATCCGATTACGGGATTCGAAGGACAGATTCGTTGTGATGACGCGTGGGGGAATATTCGGGGTGGTTGCCGGGGCGCTTGTCGCCACCGCCGCAATCGTCGCGCCCGCGTTCGGTGCCAGCGAACAGTCTGCGCGAATCGCCAAGCACAACGTCGCTTCTGTTCGCGGCATCGGGTCGTTCACCCCCGCCGCCGCCGATCCCCGCCTCGCTGCGATGTTCGCGCGCGGTGGCTTCGATGCCGGCAGCTTCCGCTTCACCCCAGCCGAGACCCGGCAGGACAACCGCGCGGTAACCGTCGCGGTCCGTGCGCAGACCAACCGCGGCATCGCGAACACGGCCAGCCTCGCATCGACGACACCGACCGTCGGCATCGCGCCGATCGCGTACAACCTCGGCATGTCGGTCGGCTGGAAGCGGTTCGCGATTTCGGGCGACGTGAACAAGCTCGATCTGGGTGGCCTGCCGGGCAGCCGTCAGGCGGCCGACCTGGCAATCAGCTACAGTGCCAAGCGTTTCAGCGGCACCGTGAAGGCTGCCGCGGATCGTCCGCTGGCAAACACCTCGAACCTGATCGAGGAAACGCCGAGCTATTCGGTCGATCTCGGCGGCTCCTACTCGCTGACGCGTAACCTGGCGGTGACGGCGGGCGTCCGGTATCGCTCGGACCGCGAGCGTTTCGTCAAGGTCGACGACGATCGTCGCGACAGCCAAGCCGTGTATCTGGGCACCGCCTTCCGCTTCTAATCGACCGAGTAGCGGCGGTTCGTCGTAGTGCTCGACCGGATTTCGCCATTTGTGGGTGAAACCCTCGCCCATCGCCGCCTCCGGCGTCTCTGCGCATCACCTCGACCCCGTCACCCCAGCGAAAGCTGGGGTATCCCTCGATACAGATGAAGCGTGCCACACGATGAGATCCCAGCTTTCGCTGGGATGACGTTGGGGGGTGGGCAGCGTGGTGCCCGAAATTTCCTGGCACTTTTGGGTCGAGCAGCTTTGCAGAGCGGGTGGAGAAGTTTAGCAGACCGCGAGCCAACCAGCCGCCAAGTCGGACAGGGTACCCAAACCTAGCGGACCCATGCGTCGATCGCCGCCCAGCCATGAAATCCGAACCGCCGGATTCGCCGCCAACGCGACTCGTCCATCCCGCCTAGCGCGATCACGGGTATCCCGAGCCCGCGCCCGATCCGCATCGCCCGTGCCGGCCCAAGCCCGGACGCCCCCGCATGCGACCGCGTGGCATGAACCGGCGACACGAACAGCGCATCCGCCCCCGCGCGCCGCCCAGCCAGGGCCTCCGCGCGATCATGCGCCGGCCACGTCCTGATCCGCCAAATTGCCCGAGCCCGCACCCGACCATGCACCCCGTCCGCCGCGATCGACGAATCCCCGGCCACGACCACGACCAGTCCGCGCGCGGACGCGACACGCTTCACCCGCCGCAGCATCGCCCGCCGCTCGCCCGCAGGCGTGGCATAATGGCGAAACACTATCCCGGATCCCGGTGGCACCCTGCGCAAAGCCGCCCACAATGCGTCCCCCATCCGCTCATCGGTCATTAACCAGCGCTCGGGGATGGGCTTTCGAACCGTCACGCCGCTGCCTATAGCGCCCGGCATGACATCTGACGACACCACACCGCTCGCGTCCATCCGCACCCGGATCGCTAAGGCCGCCGAGATCGCCGACCGCCGGGTGACCGACGTCACGCTGATCGCGGTCTCCAAGACGCACCCGGTCGAGGCGATCGAACCGCTGCTCGCCGAAGGCCAGCGCGTGTTCGGCGAGAACCGCGTCCAGGAAGCTGCGGAGAAGTGGCCGGCCTTGCGCGAGAAATATCCCGACGTCGAACTGCACCTGATCGGCCAGCTCCAGTCGAACAAGGCGGCCGAAGCCGTCGCGCTGTTCGACTGCATCCACGCGGTCGATCGCCCGTCGCTGGTCGACGCGCTGGCCAAGGCGATGACCGCGAGCGATCGCCGCCCGGACTGCTTCCTCCAGGTCAACATCGGCGACGAACCGCAAAAGGGTGGCTGCGTGATCGCGGACCTGCCCGCGCTGGTCGAGAAGGCGCGCGCCGCCGGACTGCCGGTCGCCGGGCTGATGTGCCTGCCGCCTGCCGATATCGAACCGGCGCCGTATTTCGCGCTGTTGGCGAAACTCGCGCGCGATCACGGGCTGACCGGCCTGAGCATGGGCATGTCCGACGATTTCGAGACGGCGGTGACGATCGGCGCGACCCATGTCCGGATCGGTAGCGCGCTGTTCGGTGCGCGGGGGACGGGCGCATGAAGTTCGACGCACTGTTGTTCGACTTCGACGGCGTGCTGATCGACAGCGAAGCCGTCGGCAACCGCCATATCGCGGAGTGGCTTACCGCCGCCGGTCATCCGACGACGGCCGACGAGTCGATGGCGAACTTCATGGGGCTCGCCGGGCCGCAGTTCATCGACGCGGTCGAGCGTTGGATCGACCGGCCACTGACCGATGACTTCTACGCCGCGCGCAAGGCCGAGGACGAGCGGGTGATGGCCGCGGGCGTCGACGCGATCGAGGGTGCGGTGGCGTTCGTCCGGTCGCTTCCCGCCGATTTGCCCAAGGCGATCGTCTCGTCGAGCCCGGTCAGCTGGATCGCACGGCACCTGGAGCATATCGGCCTGCGCGACGCGTTCGGCGACCACCTCTACAGCGGCCGCGAACACGTGACGAACGGCAAGCCTGCGCCAGACCTGTACCTGTTCGGGGCGCGGCAGCTTGGGGTCGATATCGCGCGAACGGCGATCCTCGAGGATTCGCCTGTGGGTGCGACCGGGGCTGTGGCCTCGGGCGGCTACGTCATCGGCCTGTCGGCAGGGTCGCACTGCAATGCCGAGCATGGCGCGCGGCTGAAGGCGATCGGGGTGGATGCGCTGGCGGAGAGCTTCGACGACGTGGCGCGTCTGCTGGCTTAGACGCGGTCGACGTTCAGTCGGCCTATTCCGAAAGATGCAGGCTCCCCTCCCTGAAAGGGAGGGGCAGGGGGTGGGTAGGCCCGCTTTGGCCGCGACAGTACGGTGATACGGAAGCCTACCCACCCCCGACCCCTCCCTTTCAGGGAGGGGGGAAGTCGTGGACATTTCGATGCTGGCCCCTGCGCTGGCAGGTGTTGGTCAGCCCCGCTTCCGCCGCCAGATGGCACCGATCCCCGCAACCAGGTCATACGGGATCGCTGCCACCTCCCGAGTCCGCATCTTGAGCTGGTAGCGCCGGCTCCCGCCATGCGGGACATGGATCGCGCTCGCGGGCATGCCGAGCATCGCGAACAGCATCTTGATCCGCGGCTGGTGATAGCCGTCGGTGCAGATCATGCACTGCGCGTACTTGCCCGCACGCGCGAATGCGGTCGCGGCGACGACGCTCTGCAACGTATCCACGCTCGCTTCGTCGAGATGGATTCGCGACGGATCGACCGTTTCCGCCAGCACGCCGGCCATAACCGATGCCTCCGAAGGCCCATGCGTCCCCTTCGCGCCCGAGCAGAACAGGTCCGCATCGACGTACCGCGCCGCCGCCGCGGCGGCGAACGCGATGCGTCGCGCGAGCGTCGGGCTGGGGCTGCCATCGGGGCGAACGGCCGCACCGAACACCACGATCAGGCGCCGGGAGGGTGGTGGCGAGGGTGGACTGTCGGTCAGAACTGATGCCCCGTACGATCGCGCTTGGTCGCAAGATACTGCGCGTTGTGCGGGTTCGAGGGCAGGAAATGCGGCACGCGCTCGATCACCGTCACGCCCGCCGCCTCCAGCCCCGCAACCTTGGCCGGATTGTTCGTCAGCAAGCGCACCTCACGCTGCCCGAGCAAATTCAGCATCCGCGCCGCCACCCCGAAATCGCGCGCATCGACCGCAAAGCCAAGCCGCGTGTTCGCATCGACCGTGTCGAATCCCTGGTCCTGCAACGCATAGGCGCGCAGCTTGTTGACCAGCCCGATCCCGCGCCCCTCCTGCCGCAGATAGAGCAGGATGCCCCAGCCGCTGTGCTGGATCGCGTGGATCGCAGCGTGCAACTGTGGCCCGCAATCGCATTTGAGGCTCCCGAGCACGTCGCCCGTCAGGCACTCGCTGTGCAACCGTACCAGCGGCGGCTGGCCGTTGGGCTGGCCGATCAGCAGCGCGATATGCTCGTCCGCGCTTTCCGGTGATCGGAAGGCAACGATCTCCGCATCCTCGGCACCTTCGACCGGCAACCGCGCACGCGCCGCCAGCGTCAGGCGGTTCGCATCCTCATGCGCGTCGATGTCGGCGTGCGTAATCGACACCTCGGGTTCACCGGTGCCGAGAAAAAATGCCGGCAGCAACCCGGCGATCCGCGCCAGCCGCAATGCCGCGGCGGCGGCGTCGGGATCGGCCAACGCGACCGTATGGAACGGTCCCTTCATCGGCGTTGCCAGGTCGAACTGCGGATCGGCCAGCGCGGTCGCTGCGGCGAAATCGATCCACGGCGCGCGATCGACCAGTACCGGCTCGGTCGGATCGGCCGCCGCAAGTTGGTTCGCCAGCTTCAACGTCGCCGCGCGCCCCGACGAGATCAGCACGCCGCCATTCCCGTCGGGGTCGAACGCCGCCAACCGCTCAGCATCCGCCGTCTCGACCGCCAGCAGCACCAGCCCGTCGATCGCGATCGGCCAGCCACGCCGCAACGCATCGACCGCACGCGCCGCTGCGCGCGGGTTCAAAACGCGAACTCGGTCATGATCGGCACGTGGTCGGACGGTTTCAGCCAGCTCCGGCAGCGCTCATAGACGTGATGCGACACCGCGGCTTCGGCGGCAGAACCGGTCGCCCACATATGATCGAGCCGCCGGCCACGGTCCGACGCTTCCCAGTCTTTCGCGCGGTAACTCCACCAGGTGAACAGCCGCGCGGGCGCAGGATGGAATCGGCGCCCAAGATCGACCCAGTCGCCCGCCGCCTGCAACCGGCCGAGCGCCTCGACCTCGATCGGCGTGTGGCTGACGACGTCGAGCAACTGCTTGTGGCTCCAGACGTCCGATTCGAGCGGGGCGATGTTGAAGTCGCCGACGAGAATCGTCGGGCCGGGGAGCGTTTCCGACCAGGTCGTCATCCGTTCGATGAAGTCGAGCTTCTGGCCGAACTTCGGGTTGACCTCGCGGTCGGGCACGTCGCCGCCGGCCGGGACGTAGACGTTCTCGAGGCGTACGCCGTTTGCGAGCCGTACGCCGATGTGACGCGCCTCGCTGTTCGCCTGCCAGTCGAACCGGTCGTCCTCGACCAACGGCACGCGGCTGAGGATCGCGACGCCGTGGTGCATGCGCTGGCCGTGCAGGACGATGTGCTCGTAGCCGAGCGCGCGGAACGCCTCCAACGGGAAGTCGCCGTCGATGACCTTGGTCTCCTGCAGGCACAGGATGTCGGGTTGCTCGTCACGCAGGAACTGCTCGACGATGGCGATCCGGAAACGGACCGAGTTGATGTTCCAGGAGACGATCTTCACGGCCGCGATGTAGCGTTGCGCGGGGATGGGGACAAGGAAGGGTGCGGCGAAGGGTGGGGCGCGACCGCAGCGCTTTAACCTCGGGAGGGACACGCGATTATCGTGGGATCGACAATGGGTCCCAAACGCGCCGCTATTTCTCGTCGGTGGTCAGCTTCACCTTGTTCGGCAGCTTCTTGCCCTTGGTCCGGCGCGAGGGCAGCTGGACCGGGTTCTTCTTCTTCCACTGCGCAAACGTCATCGGGCCTTCGGGCGTTTCGATGATCGTATCGTCGATCGAACTCATGCAAATTCCTCCGGCAAGCCCAACGCACGAGCGTAGCGAAAGGGGGACCCTCAAAGGGGTGGTTCACTCTATCGGGGAAAATGGTGCGGCCAAGAAGACTCGAACTTCCACGGGCTTTCGCCCACAACGACCTCAACGTTGCGCGTCTACCAGTTCCGCCATGGCCGCCCATGAAACATCACCGGGCGGACCCGGCATCTGGTAGGCGAGCGCCACTAGCAAGGGTTTGAACGCTACGCAACGGCCTTTGCGAAAAAGCGTTCGTCCGGTACCGGAAACGATGCCCCGCTTCCTTTTTTCGACCGATACCAGAGCCGAAACGCGGCGCGTTCTCGCGCTGGCGTGGCCGGTGATGCTGACCAGCCTCAACTGGACGATCCTCCACGTCACCGACGTGATCGTGGTCGGGCTGGTCGGCGCGCACCAGGTGGCGGCGCTGGGGGCGAGCCGATCGCTGACGTTCATCGCGATCGTTACCGGGCTTGCATGGCTGTCTGGCGTGCTGGTCCATACCGCGCGTGCCGACGGGGCGGGCGATCTGCCGCGGACCGGGCAGGTGCTGCGCGAGGGGCTGGTCCTCGGGCTGCTGCTAGGGCTCGTCGTCGGTTGCGTCATGTTCGTGTTCGCGGATCCGATGCTCGCCGGGATCGGCGTCGCGCCCGGGCTGGTCGAGCCGGCGGGGCGGGTCGTCCGCGTCATGGCCTTCACCTATCCGCCGCAGTTGATGATCGTCGCCGCCAGCTTCTTCCTGGAAGGCGTCAGCCGACCGCGCCGCGTCGCGGTGGTCAACCTGTCGATCCTGCCGCTCAACGCGCTGCTGGCCTGGGCGATGTCGGGTGGTCATCTCGGACTGCCGGCGATGGGCGCGGTCGGGGCGGCGACCGCCACGGCGATCGCGTCGGGTCTCGGCGCGGTCGGGATGATCGCCGCCGCGCTGACTTTACCGCGGGCGAAGGAGCGCGGCGTTCGGCGAATCGATGCGGCCGCATGGCGCGGGGTGCCGGCAGGGATCGCCGCGCTCGCGGTATTCGGGATCGTTCCCGCGGTCGCGTCGGGGCTGGAGCTGGCCGGCTTCTCGATCCTGATCGCGCTGTCGACGCAGTTCGGCGACGACGTCGCGCATGCGTTTCAGATCGTGTTCTCGGTCCACAACGTCACGTTCGCGCTGGCGCTCGGGCTTGGTTCGGCCTGTGGCGTTCGCGTCGGCAATGCGGTGGGCGAAGGAGAGCCCAAAGCCGGTATCTCGCGCGCGCTGATCGCCACCGGGCTGTCGATGCTCGCGCTGGGTGCGTGTGGGATCGTGCTCATCGTCGCGCGAGGGCCGATCGTCGCCGCGTTTCCGTCGGATGCCGCCACTCACGCCGTTGCGCTGGCAATGCTGCCGGTGTGGGCGCCGTTTATCCTGTTCGACGGCGCGCAGGTGGTGCTGGTCTACGCGCTCCGCTCGCTCGGCGATCAGGTGGTCGCGGGGGTGAACAGCATCGTCGCGTATTTCGTCGTCACCGGTGGGGCGGGCTGGTGGATGGTGCATGCGGGGGTGGGACCTATGGCACTGGTTTATGCCTCCGGGCTCGGGATGCTGACGGCGGCGGTGCTGCACGGCGGCCGGTTCTGGATCGTGAGCCGGCGGTTGCGGCGCGCTTGATTTATCCTCCTCCGCAAGGGGGAGGTGGCACCGCAGGTGACGGAGGGGGGGAACGCGCAACGCTTGTCGCCTTTCCTCCCCTTCCGTCTGGCAAGTGCCAGCCACCTCACCCTGGCGGGGGAGGATCGAGCTGTTATCGCGTCGCTTCGCCTGCAAAACTCAGTTCGAGGCGCTTCGAGTTCGCGGGTACGTTCAGCGTCGCCGAGTTGAAATCGATCGCGCCGCCCGGCGCCAGCGTCCGCTGCTGCGGGGTGATCGTCCAGCTATAGACCAGGCGTCCCTGCGCATCGCGGAGTTCGGCGCGGATGTCGGGGACGCGCTGGCGCTGGTTGGACGGGTTGGTGACCTGGCCGCTGACCGCGAACAGTTCGGAGCCGTTATCCAGTTCGCGCCGCTCGATCGGATTGTCGCGCAGCCGCAGCGGTGTCTCGTCGCTGCCGATCCCGATACCGAGCTTCACCGCGACGCCCGGTGCACCAAGGTACACGATTGCCCCCGCTGCGATCAGCATCAGCAACCCGGCGAGAATCGCCACGATCGTCCAGCGTCGCGTCGTGTTGCGGCGCGGGCGAAACGGCGGCTGCTCGGTGACCGGCGGAAACGTCGGTGCGGCATAGGTTGGCGCGCTTGCAGCCTCGGGCGTCGCCGGCGCGGTCGTCACCGGCGAAGGGGGCGCGAAGGGCACGAATCTTTCAGCCGGCTCTGCGACAGGCGTCCGTGCCAGTGGGGCTAGCGGCGGCGGGGCAGGCGCGAGCGGGGTCGGTTCGGGCGGGTCGAGCGCGTCCTCGACCACCGGCGCGGCGGCCTGGAACCAGCTGTGCCGGCAATTGGCGCAGCGCACGGTCCGTCCGTCGGTCCCGATCGCGCTGTCGGGCACCAGATAGCGGGTGCTGCACTCGGGACATTGGAGGATCATGGATACGCTTCACCAGCGGCCGCCGGAGCGCGACCGTTCTCGTGCCGAATAAGCACGCCGCCGACGGATGTGGCAAGCTTGAAGCGGCCCGCGCTTTCATGCGAAAGCGCCGATACGGGCATTGGCACGGGCATCAAGCGGGCGAAAGCGGGCGCAACCACGTCATGGCGAATATCGTCCAATTCGAGAATGTCGGGCTTCGTTACGGCTCGGGTCCGGACGCTGGACCGGAGACGCTGTCGGACGTCAGCTTCACCTTGCGGAGCGGTGCGTTCTATTTCCTTACAGGCGCGAGTGGCGCCGGCAAGACCTCGCTGCTGAAGCTGCTGTATCTCGCGCAACGCCCGACGCGCGGCGTGATCCGGCTGTTCGGCGAGGATGCGGTGGTGTTGTCGCGCGATCGCCTGCCGGGGTTTCGCCGCCGGATCGGCGTGGTGTTCCAGGATTTCCGGCTCGTGCCGCATCTGTCTACCTGGGACAATATCGCGCTGCCGTTGCGGGTGGCGGGCATGCCCGAGGCGGATATCGAGCAGCCGGTGCGCGAGATGCTCACCTGGGTCGGGCTTGCCGAGCGGGCCGATGCGCGTCCGGCGACGCTGTCGGGCGGCGAGCAACAGCGCGTCGCGATCGCGCGTGCCGTCATCGCCCGCCCCGAAATCCTCGTCGCGGACGAGCCGACCGGCAATGTCGATCCCGACATGGCCGAGCGGCTGCTGCATCTGTTCGAATCGCTCAACAAGCTGGGGACGACTGTCGTAGTCGCGACGCACGACT
The DNA here is from genome assembly GCF_014358075.1 of Sphingomonas albertensis. Classification (GTDB taxonomy): domain Bacteria; phylum Pseudomonadota; class Alphaproteobacteria; order Sphingomonadales; family Sphingomonadaceae; genus Sphingomonas; species Sphingomonas albertensis. The sequence continues at coordinate 98,291 of NZ_JACONT010000004.1, forward strand.
TCCATCTGCTCGGGCGGATTCCGGGCGCGCAGATGATGCGGCTCGATCGCGGGCGGCTGCTCGATCCGACGGGGTCGCTCCGCTATCCGCCGACGCGGCCCGAATGATCGGTCGCGCCACCAAAACGCGGTCTTCGGCCGAACGGCGCGTCCTCGACGAAGCCGGTGGCCTGCGCGCGATGACGTGGGTGATGGCGATCATGCTGTTCCTGACGATGCTCGCCGCGGCACTTGGCCTCGCGACGGCGGGCGCGGCGCGCCTGCTCGATCGGCAGTTGGCGGGACGGTTGACGGTGCAGATCGTCGATGGCGATCCGGTGCGCCGTGACGTCGCCGCCGCGCGCGTGCTTGCCGCCTTGCGCAGGATGCCGGCGGTGGCGAAAGCGACGCCGGTCGATCGCGCCGAACTGACACGGTTGCTGCAACCCTGGCTTGGGTCCGACGGCGCCGATCCGCAATTGCCGGTGCCGGCGATGATCGACATCGATCTCGCCGATCACGGCGAGGCGGCGGCCGCGGGTGTCGCGGCCTCGGTGCGGCGGCTCGGCCCAACCATCCGCGTCGATCGGCATGAAAGCTGGATGTCGCCGGTCAACGATGTGATGCGCGCGCTGACGTTTCTTGCACTGGCGCTGGTCCTGCTGATGGCGAGCGCGACGGCTGCCGTCGTCGTGCTCGCCGCGCGCGCCGGGCTCGAGACGCACCGCGCGACGATCGCGGTGATGCACATGCTCGGCTCGACCGATCTCCAGGTCGCCCGGCTGTTCCAGCGGCGGATCGCGCTCGACGCGACGATCGGTGGCGTTGGCGGCGGTGTCGTCGCGCTGCTGGTGGTCGGGTTCATCGGCATCCGGTTGCACGGATTGGGCTCCGAACTGCTCGGCGGCGTGACGCTCGGCGGGGTCGACTGGGTGCTTCTAGCGCTGCTTCCGGTCGCGTTCGTCGTCCTCGCCACGCTCGCGGCGCGCGTCACGATCGTCCGCGCCTTGAGGCACATCCTGTGATCGTGCGGTTCTTCGGCACCCTGGGTCTCGCCTGGGCATTCGGGTTCGCGATGTTCATGCTGCTGCTGCCCAAGCCGCTCGACGGTTTCACGACGGATGCGATCGTCGTGCCGACCGGCGGGGCAGGGCGGATCGACCGCGGCATCGCGCTGCTCCGCGATCATCAGGCGAAGCGGATGCTCGTGACCGGGGTCGCGCCGGGCGTGCGGCCGATCGATCTTGCGCTGGAGTACCGGACGTCGCCCGCGCTGTTCGCCTGCTGTATCGATCTTGGTGCGGACGCGGTCGATACGCGGTCGAACGCCGAGGAGACCGCGCAGTGGGTGCGGGTGCACAAATACCGGTCGGTGCGGCTGGTGACGTCGGACTGGCATGTCGCACGCGCCCGGATGGAGCTGTCGGCGGCGCTCGACAAGAATGTGGTGATTCTCGGCGACGGCGTGCCGGGTACGCCGAGGCTCGGGACCTTGGTCAACGAATACAACAAGTTGATCCTTCGCCGGATCGCGTTGTGGATTGGATATGGCGGATGATCTGGCTGCGTAACTGGGCGTTCATGCTCGTTTTCTATACGATCTCCGTGCCGATCGTGGTGACCGTGCCGATCTCCGCGCTGTTCGGCTCGCGCGCGGTGATCGTGCATTCGACGATCTGGACGCGCTTCCATCGCTGGTGCGCGCGCGTGATCCTGGGCGTGCATATCCGCGTCGAGGGGACGCGACCGACCGAGCAGGCTTTCTACGCCTGCAAGCACCAGGCGATGTTCGAGACGCTCGAATTGCAGGCGTTGTTGGACGGCCCGGCGATCGTCTTGAAGCGCGAGCTGGCCGACATCCCGGCCTGGGGTTGGGCGGCGCGTAAATACGGCGCGATCGTGGTCGACCGCGAGGCGTCGGCCAAAGCGATGCGCAACATGATGCGCGAAGCGAGCGCGGCCAAGGCGACTGGCCGCTCGATCCTGATCTTTCCCGAGGGGACGCGCGTTTTGCCCGGTGAGCATCCGCCGCTGAAGCCGGGCTTCGCAGGGCTGTATCGAGCGCTGAAGATGCCGACGGTGCCGATCGCCTGCGACAGCGGACTTGTGTGGCCGAAGAAGGGGTCGAAGCTGCCGGGGGTGATCACCTTCCGGTTCGGCGAGGTGGTGCCGCCGGGCCTGCCGCGTGAAGAGGCGGAGGAGCGGGTTCATGCGGCGATGAACGCGCTGGATTAGGTCGAACGGCTTACCCAACAAGTCCACACCCCGGCGGAGGCCGGGGCCCAGTTGGGTAGGCCGGAGTAACGGTGCGCAACGCACATCAGCGACGTTCCCCAACTGGGCCCCGGCCTCCGCCGGGGTGGCGTGCTTCTGAACGGTGGGGGGGCTTCTATTTACCCGTGCGTACGCCCGAAATCCTGCACGTCGTCGTCCTGCCCCTGCTCGACGATGCTCCGCCGGATCGCCCGGGTCCGCGTGAACAGGTCGAACAACGCGTCGCCGTCGCCCCATCGGATCGCGCGCTGGAGGTGGCTAAGATCCTCGGAAAAGCGCTGCAACATCTCCAGCACCGCCTCGCGATTGTTGAGGAAGATGTCGCGCCACATGGTCGGGTCCGACGCCGCGATCCGGGTGAAGTCGCGGAAGCCGCCGGCGGAATATTTAATGACCTCGGACTGGGTCACCTCCTCCAGATCGCCTGCGGTGCCGACGATCGTGTAGGCGATCAGATGCGGCAGATGGCTGGTGACGGCGAGGACGCGGTCGTGATGCTCGGGCGCCATCGTCTCGACCTGCGCGCCGAGCCTGCGCCAGAATTCGGAGACACGCTCGACCGCGACCGGGTCTGCGCCTGCGGGGGGCGTGACGATGCACCAGCGGTGGCGGAACAGCGTCGCGAAGCCGGCTTCGGGGCCGCTCCGCTCGGTGCCAGCGACCGGATGCGCGGGGATGACGATCGCGTTCGGCAGGGCTTCGGTCAGCGCGCGGACGATCTCGGCCTTGCAGCTGCCGACGTCGCTGACGACCGCGTCGGCGGGGAGTTCGGCTGCGAACTCACGCGCGACATCGCCCATGATGCCGACGGGGACGCACAGGATTACGAGGTCGGCGTCGATCACCGCTGCGCCGGCGGAGTCCGCAACGTCGTCGCAGAACTGCAGCCGGTCTGCCGCCTCGCGCACGCTGGCGTCGGCGTCGTAGCCGGTGACGCGGACCGTCGGCATCGTTTCCCGTACCGCGCGCGCCACCGACGAGCCGATCAGTCCCAGCCCGATGATCGTGACGCGCGCGAACGGCAGCATCAGGCGCTTTCGACCAGGTTGCGCAGTGCCGCAGTGACGCCGCGCGTTTCCTCCTCGGTGCCGATCGTGATGCGCAGCGCGTTGGGCAGGCCCTGGCCGGGCAGCCAGCGGACGATATAGCCCGCCTCCATCAGCCCGTGATACGCGGCGTCGGCGGTCAGCTTGCCCTCGAACAGCACGAGCACGAAGTTCGCCTTGGACGGTACGCAACGAAGCCCGGCATTGCCCATCTGCCCGATCTGCTCGACGAACCAGCCGCGCCACTGGTCGTTGTGCGCGCGCGTCGCCTCGACGAAGGCGGTGTCGGCGATCGCGGCGACGGCGGCGGCCTGGCCCGCGGTGGTCACGTTGAACGGTGCGCGGATGCGGTGCATCGCGTCGATGATCGGCGCGCAGGCATAGCCCCAGCCGATCCGCTCCGCCGCCAGCCCGTGAATCTTCGAGAAGGTCCGCGTGACGAGCACGTTCGCCTCGGTCATCGCCAGCGCGAGACCGGCATCGTCCTCTTCCGGCGACAGATATTCGGCATAGGCCTGGTCGAGCACGAGCAGCACCGACTTCGGCAGGCCGGCATGCAGCCGCGCGATTTCGGCGCGCGGCGTGAACGTGCCGGTCGGATTGTTCGGGTTGGCGACGAACACGACGCGGGTGCGCTCGGTGACCGCGGCGAGGATCGCGTCGACGTCGGTGGCGTAGTCGCGGTCGTCGACGATGACGGGTTCCGCCCCCACCCGTCGCGTCGCGATCTCGTAGACCGCGAAGCCGTAGCGGACATGGATGATCTCGTCGCCCGGGCCGGCATAGGCGCCCGCGACCAGATGCAGGATCTCGTCCGAGCCGGTGCCGTAGATCACGCGTGCCGGGTCGAGGTCGTAATGCGCCGCGAGCGCCTCGCGCAGCGCGGTCGCGCCGGCATCGGGGTAGCGTTCCAGCGTCCGGTCGGCAGCATCGAACGCGGCCTTCGCGGCGGGGCTGGTGCCGAGCGGATTTTCGTTCGACGACAGCTTGATCACCGTGCGGCCATCGTCGGTCGTCGAGCGACCGGGCGTGTACGGCGCGATCCCCAGAATCCAGGGCTTCGGCGCGGGTGCGGGCATGATGTTTGTCATGGCCGCGGGACATAGCGGGCGCGGTGCCGCGGTGGCAAATATTTGTGCGTGGGTGGGATGGTGTTTGGCCAAGGTCGGCATCGAGCCCGCCCGCTTCCCCCCGCCATCCTGACGAAAGTCAGGACCCAGAGCCACGGAAGTCACCGCTCGTTACCCTGGGTCCTGACTTTCGTCAGGATGACGGAGGAGGGGGGACGGATGACGGGACGATGCGGATGATCCTCCCCCGCCAGGGGGTGGCGCGAAGCGACGGAGGGGGAGGGTGACGCAACAGCGGTTTTCCTTTCCTCCCCCTCCGTCTGGCAAGCGCCAGCCACCTCCCCCTGGCGGGGGAGGATCGAGGATGCGGCGCTGGCATGACGACGGGCGCTTATGGTAGCGCGCGGCATGCTCGACACGCCTGCCATCGACCCCAGAACCGGCCACGACACCGACCAGCGCTTCGGCCTCGCGCGGCGCGTCACGTTGCCGGGGCCGCTGCGGCTCGACGGCGGCGTGCTGCTATCACCGGTCGACATCGCGTATGAGACCTATGGTACGCTCAACGCCGACGCCTCCAACGCGATCCTGATCTGCCACGCGCTGACCGGCGACCAGCATGTCGCGTCGAACCACCCCCGCACCGGCAAGCCCGGCTGGTGGACGCGGATGGTCGGCGAGGGCAAGCCGATCGACCCCGCACGCCACTTCGTCGTCTGCGCGAACGTGCTTGGCAGTTGCATGGGCTCGTCGGGGCCGGCGACGATCAATCCGGCGACCGGGCGGCCCTGGGCGATGGGGTTTCCGGTCATCACGATCCGCGACATGGTGCGCGCGCAGGCGATGCTGCTCGATCATCTCGGCGTCGGCGTGCTCCACGCGGTAGTCGGCGGATCGATGGGCGGGATGCAGGCGCTGAGCTGGCCCGCGACCTTCCCCGACCGCGTGAAGGCGTGTGTCGTCATCGCCTCGACCGCGCGGCACACCGCGCAGAACATCGCGTTCCACGAGGTTGGGCGCCAGGCGGTGATGGCCGACCCGAACTGGCGCGGCGGCGAGTATCACGACGACGCAGCGCCGACCGCGGGGCTCGCAGTCGCGCGGATGGCGGCGCACATCACGTATCTGTCCGAAGCCGGGCTGACCGAGAAGTTCGGTCGTCGGCTCCAAGCGCGCGATGCGAAATCGTTCGGGTTCGACGCGGATTTCCAGGTCGAGAGCTATCTGCGCCACCAGGGGCTAGCCTTCACCGACCGGTTCGATGCGAACTCGTACCTCTACATCACGCGAGCGATGGATTATTTCGATCTCGCCGAGGAGCATGGCGGGCTGCTCGCCAACGCCTTCCGCGCGACCAAGTCGCGGTTCTGTCTCGTCAGCTTCGACACCGACTGGCTGTACCCGACTGCCGAGTCGCGCGCGATCGTTCAGGCGCTGAACGCGGCCGGCGCGCCGGTCAGCTTCGTCGAGCTGTCGAGCCCCTACGGCCACGACGCATTCCTGCTCGAGGCGCCCGATCTCAACCGGGTCGTCGACGGTTTCCTGAGGGCTGGCCGATGACGATCATCCTTTCGGACGACGCGAGTCGGTTGCAGATCGACCGCATCCATGGCTGGCTGGCGAGCAGCTATTGGTCGCCGGGAATCGAACGCGATCTGGTCAAGCGCGCGATCGCCGGCTCGCATTGTCTCGGTGCTTATCGGGACGACGCGCAAGTCGGGTTTGCGCGGATGATTACCGATCATGCGACCTTCGCGTGGCTTGCCGACGTCTGGGTCGAGGAGACGGCACGAGGGCAGGGGCTCGGGCGCCGAATGGTGAGCTGGTTCCTGGACCACCCATCGTTCGCCGGGCTGCGGCGGATCGGCCTCGTCACTGCCGACGCACACGGCGTATACGCCGACCTCGGCTTCCATCCGCTGGTCCGCGCCGATCGCTATATGGAGAGGCTCGCCCCCGGCCTCGCCGAGCAATTACGGACCGCGCCATGACCTTACGGACCGACCTCGCCGTCATCGCCGAGAACGTCGCGCAAGGCAGCCGCGTGCTCGATATCGGCTGCGGCGACGGTGCACTGATGGCGGCGCTACGCGACACCCGCGACGTCGATGCGCGTGGGCTGGAGATCGACGCGCACAACGTCGCCTCCGCGGTCGCGCGCGGGCTATCGGTGATCCAGGGTGATGCCGATATCGACCTCGCGGGCTATCCCGATGGCAGCTTCGATTACGCGATCCTCAGCCAGACGCTACAGACCGCACGCGCGCCCGACCTCGTGCTCGATCACCTGTTGCGGATCGGTCGGCGCGCGTTCGTCAGCTTCCCCAATTTCGCGCATTGGCGCGTGCGGCTGTCGCTGCTGTGGGGCGGGCGGATGCCGGTGACGCGGCAATTGCCCGAGAGCTGGTACGACACGCCGAATATCCACCACGTCACGATCGACGATTTCCGCAGCTTCGTGAAAGCGCGCGGGATCATCGTCGAGGATGCGTGGTTCCTGTCCGGTGACAAGCGGACAGGCGCGGGGGGCGCCAATTTACTGGCCGAGCACGCGGTTTTCCTGCTGCGGCGGTAATGATACAGCGATAAATGTAATATTATGTCGCCGAATGCTGATCGAGATCAGTATCGCCACGGAACCGATCGGTCGGCGACCGGTTAACACGCCGATGACCAAGACCGCCCTCATTGTCGAAGACGAGATTTTCGTCGCGCTCGACCTCGAGAGAATCCTCACCGATGCCGGCTACGGCGTCGCGGGGATCGCGGCCGATCGCGAGAGCGCGATCGCGGCGGCTCCCGGGTGCAGCTTCGCGTTCGTCGATATCAATCTGCGCGATGGCGCGACCGGGCCCGAGATCGCCAAGCGGATGTCGGACGAATACGGCGTCAAGGTCGTGTTCGTCACAGCCAATCCCGCGCAGATCGGTGATGCGGAGTGCCTGGGTTATATCCGCAAGCCGTTCAGCGACGCGGCGATCCTCGCTGCGGCCGCCCTCGCTTGCGACGAGCAGCCGGCGATCCACGATGACGTCATCCGCATCGTCTAGCGGCTGAACGCGGCCTTCGGGATATCGAGCACGACGGTCAGGCCCGAGTCGTTCCAAATGCGCTCGATCTTGCCACCCAGTTGGCGCACGGCACTCATCTCGATGAGCTGCGTACCAAACCCGGCTGGCGTCGTCGGTTCGATCACGACGGGCCCACCGTCCTCGCTCCAGGTCAGCGTCACCGTGTCGTCGCTTGCAGCTACGGCGATCCGGACGGTGCCCAGTTCGGTGGCGAGCCCGCCATATTTGGTCGCGTTGGTCGCCAGCTCGTGGAACAGCAGCGCCAGCGGCGTGGCGGAGCGATCGTCGATCGCCACGTCGTCGCCCGATACGATCACGCGAACGCCATCGACGCGCTGATACGGCTCGAACAGCTCCTGCAACAGGCCGTGCAGGCTGTTCTGCGCCGCGGAAGGGCGTGAGTTGGCGCTGTGGGGCCGGACGAAGTCGTGCGCGCGGCCGAGTGCGGTAATGCGGTGGCGCAGGTCGGTCGCGATGCCGGCGAATTCGGGTTTGCCACGTGCGGCGAATGCGATCAGCCCGGCGATCACTGCGAAGATGTTCTTGATGCGGTGGCTCAGCTCCTGGCTGATGACCTCGCGCTCTTCATAGGCGAGCTTCTGTTCGTGGATGTCGGTGCACGTCCCGAACCAGCGCTGGATCGCACCGCTTTCGTCGCGCACCGGCAGCGCGCGGCCGAGTACCCAGCGGTACGTGCCGTCGAAATGCCGCAGCCGATATTCGATATTGTACGGCTCGCCCGTGTCGAGCGAGTGACGCCACAGCGCCCAGGCACGATCCTGATCCTCGGGGTGGAACATGTCGTTCCAGCCCTCGCCATCGGTCGTCCCCACGGGCGTGCCGGTAAACTCGTACCAGCGGGCGTTGAAATAATCGTGGAAGCCGTCGGGCAGCGTCGACCACACCATCTGCGGCATCGTGTCCGCCAGCGTGCGGAACTTCAGGTCGCTCGCCTCGAGCGTACGCCGCGCCTCGGCCTCGGCCATCGCCTGCTCGCGCGCGGTGCGGCGATCGTCGAGCCGGCCCATCGCGGCCTTCGCGAGCAAGGTCATGCCGTCGCGCTGAAACCGGTTCAGCCCCTCGCGCGGATCGGGCGCCAGCACGCACAGCGCGCCCAGCGGCACGCCTTCGCTGGAGACCAGCGGCGCACCCGCATAGAATCGTACGTACGGCGGACCGGTCACCAGCGCGTTGTCGACGAAGCGCGGGTCCTCCTGCGCGTCGGGCACTTCCATCACCTCGTGATGGTGCATCGCGTGCGCGCAGAACGACATGCTGCGCGGGGTCTGCTCCAGATCGGTGCCGGTGCGCGACAGGAAACGCTGATACTCTTCCTCGACCAAGCTCAGCAACGCGACCGGCGCGCCGCAAAGCTCGGCCGCGAACGACACGATGTCGTCCAACTGGCCCTTCGCGCGCGCGCCCGCCACGTCGTAGGACGCAATTACGCGCGCGCGTGCAACCTCGTCGAACGTGGTGGTTGGCGGTAGAGACGTCAGCGTCGTCACGGAGATCAGAACGGCACGTCGTCGTCGAGATCGTCCGAGAAGCCGCCGGTCTGGCCGAAGCTGCCACCGCGCGCACCGCCACCGCCGCCCGAGGGCGCGCCGCCGCCACGGCTGCCACCGCCGCCGTAACCGCCGCCGCCACCCGACGAACCACCGCCGAAGTCGTTGCCGCCACCGCCGCCGGCCCAGTCGTCGCCGCCACCACGGCTACCACCGCCGCCGCCTGCACCACCGCCTGCGCCGCCGTTCGGGCCGTCGAGCATCGTCAGCACGCTGTTGAAGCCCTGCAGCACGATCTCGGTCGAATATTTGTCCTGGCCCTGCGCGTCCTGCCACTTCCGGGTCTGGAGCGCGCCCTCGATATAGACCTTCGAGCCCTTGCGCAGATACTTTTCCGCGACGTTGGCAAGACCTTCGTTGAAGATCGCGACCGAATGCCATTCGGTCTTTTCCTTGCGCTCGCCCGACATCTTGTCCTTCCAGGACTCGGATGTCGCAATGCGCAGATTGACGACCTTGCCGCCGTTCTGGAACGCCTTGCTCTCCGGGTCGCGACCCAGATTGCCGACGATGATGACCTTGTTGACGCTGCCTGCCATGATGCCCCTCAGAGGCCGGCGAACACCGCCAGCCAGTATGTAATGCCAGCCATGATGTAGGCGGCGGCGAACAAATAGCCAACCATGAACGCCGGCCATTTCCACCCATTGGTCTCGCGACGGGTGACGGCGATGGTCGAGATGCACTGCGGCGCGAATACGAACCACATCAGGAAGGCGAGCGCGGTCGGCAGGCTCCAGCGACCGCGCAGGTTCTCGACCATCGCCTTGCCGCCCTGGTTGCTGTCGGGATCGTCGATTGCGTAGACCGTGCCGATCGCTGCGACCGCGACTTCGCGCGCGGCCATCGCCGGGATCAGCGCGAGGACGATGTCGCGGTTGAAGCCGATTGGCGCGAACACCGGCGCGATGCCGTTGGCGATCCTACCTGCGACCGAATAATCGACTGCCGAAATCTTCGGTGCACCGGCGGGCTGCTCGGGCGGCTTGGGGAAGCTCAGCAGCACCCACAGGATGATCGTCGAGGTCAGGATGATGCCGCCGGCGCGCTTCAGGAAGATCTGCGCGCGGCTCCACAGCCCGATGCCGACGTCGCGCCACTGCGGCCACTGGTATTTCGGCATCTCCATCATGAAGCCCGACGACACGCCCTTGGTTACCGTCCGGCGCAGCACCAGCGCGGCGACGAACGCACCGACGATGCCCATCACGTACAGGCCGAGCATCACCAGGCCCTGCAATCCGACGAACGGCAGCACCTGCGTGTTGGGAATGAACGCGCCGATGATCAGCGTGTAGACCGGCAGGCGCGCGGAGCACGTCATCAGCGGCGCGATCAGGATCGTGGTCAGCCGGTCCTTCTCGTCGTCGATCGTCCGCGTCGCCATGATACCCGGGATCGCGCAGGCGAAGCTCGACAGCAAAGGAATGAACGCGCGACCCGAGAGCCCGACGCTCGCCATGACGCGGTCCATCAGGAACGCCGCGCGGACCATGTAGCCGCTCGCCTCGAGGACGAGGATGAATAGGAACAGGATCAGAATCTGCGGCAGGAACACGATCACCGCACCGACGCCTTTGATCACGCCATCGACCAGCAGCGAGCGGAGCAGCGAATCGGGCATTTCGGCGGTGATGAACGCCTGGAGCGCGGTGAAGCCCGCGTCGATCGCGTCCATGAATGGTTGTGCCCAGCTGAATACCGCCTGGAACATCAGGAACATGATCGCGAGCAGCAGGATCGGCCCGGCGACGGGGTGCAGCGCGACCGCGTCGAGCATGTGCGTCCAGCGACGAACGGTCGTCTCGGATACGGTCGCCGCGGTGGCGATCGTACGGGCGCGACGCTGGAGCGTGACTATGTCGTCCTGGACGCTGCCGTCCGATTTACGGAGGCGCATCGGGCCGTTGACGACGATGCCCGACAGCGCGGCCTTGAGGTCATCGAGACCCCGCTTGCGTACCGCGACGGTCGGGATCACCGGCACGCCGAGTTCGCGTTCTAGCACCTTGGGGTCGAGCTTCAGCCCGTCTCGCTCGGCGAGATCGACCATGTTGAGCGCGACCACGACCGGCAGGCCGAGCGCGATCAGCTGCAGCGTGAAGCGCAGATGGTTGTCGAGATTGGCGGCATCGACGACGACGACCAGCGCGTCTGGCAGGCGCTCGCCGTCCTGCGTACCGGTGACGACGTCGCGCGTGACACGCTCATCGGGGGAGGATGGCTCGAGGCTGTACGCGCCGGGCAGGTCGACCAGTTCGATCGGCCGCCCGTCATCGAGCATCAGCCGCCCGACCTTCCGCTCGACCGTGACGCCCGGATAATTGCCGACCTTTTGCCGCGCACCGGTCAGCGCATTGAACAGCGCGCTCTTGCCGGCATTGGGATTGCCGACCAGCGCAACCAGCGGTGCTGCGTTCATTTTATGGGATTATTCAGCCGCGGCAGGCATCGGCAAAACCTGGATCGCGCCGGCGACGGCACGACGGAGCGCGACGGTCATGCGACCGATCCGGCAGGCGATCGGGCCTTGGCCGAGCGTCGCACGGTGCAGCACCTCGACATCGACCCCCTCGTCGAAGCCCAGCTCGCGCAGACGACGTGCTTCCGGCCCTGCAAGGCGCGCCCACTCGATTGCCGCAACAATGGCGTGCTGCTTGCGCGGCAGGGTTTCGAGGCTGACGGAACGATCGAGGCGAGTGTCCATGATGCGAGTGATTATCAGTAACGCTCGCGGAAGGGAAGCCCTAAGCGGCTCGGCCGACCGCTAACGCCCCGTCATCCTGACGAAAGTCAGGACCCAGAGCCAAACAGGACGGCGTTCGTCGCTCTGGGTCCTCGGTCGCGCCCAGGATGACGAAGTTTGGGAGACGTCCGCGCTCAAACCCTCAGGTCATCGGATAGCGCAGGCGCCCAACGAATCGCGACAGGCTGAAGCTGTGCTCGGTTCGCTTGAGGAAACCGGCCTTGGCCTTTTCGAACTGCATGATCTCGTTGATGCGGCGACCCAGGAACGCGCGCGTTTCGGCCAACCCTTCGCTCTCGTCGTCGAGAAACACGGTGATCGTCGACGCGTACACGCCGAGCAGGATGGTACGCTTGGTGTAGTAATTATAATCCGTCGAGACGTCGCCGGCTGCGCGCCAGATCGTATCGACCGTCCGCCAGCCAAGCCGCGTCGCCTTCGCCAGATTCTGCGGGAGCGCGAGGATCGCCACCGCTCGGCGCAGCGATTCGCGATCGATCGACGTCGCATCGAGTCGCGCCTCGACCAATGCGGTGATCTTCTCGCGGATCTTCATCAGCGCGAGCCGCTCGGGCGGCACGGCGGCGAGCATCACGCCGTCGATATGCGCGAACCACGCGTCGATCATGTCGACCGGGCCGTCCTTGAACGCCAGCGCGGCGACGTCGGTGTCGATTCCCTCCGCCTGCGCGGCCATGTCGCGCGCGGCGTCGCTCCAGCCGTCGAACGCGGCGTTGGAAGCGATGCCGGGCGCCAGCAGGGCGCGGATTTCGTCGAGCGTAAGGTCCTGGGTCATACCGTCTCCTGCCGTCCAAAATCAGGCGTATCAAGCGCGTCTTCAAGAGGTAACGCTTCGGGACCCGGTCCCTGGCGAACGAGGACCAGCGCGACCGCCACCATTACGACGCCGACCAGATCCGCCGTGCCAAGCCGCTCGCCATATACCAGCCAGCCGACCAGCCCCGCCACCACCGGCTGGATCAGCAACGCGATCCCGATCACCAGCGGCGTGAAGCGGCCGAGCGCATAGATCATCAATCCCTGGCCGAGCACCTGGCTGCACAAGGCGAGCCCGATAAGCGGCCCCCAATGCGTCGGCAAAACGCGCTCGCCCATCGCCAGGGCGAATATCAACGGCGGCACGATGCCTGCGAGCGTCGACAGCGTCAGCGCGGATATCGGGGCGAGCGTCGCCCGGGCGCGTGCCATCAGGATGAAATAGACGGTGTAGAGCAGCCCCGCGAGCAGGCAGAACAGATCGCCCGCCAGGTTCTTCGCATCGAGCTGATACGACCGCCCGAGCAGCAACGCGCCGCCCGCCGCCGCCAACGCCAATGCAAACCCTTGCGTCCGCGTCGGCCAGCTTCGCACGATCAGGAACCCATAGATCGGGAAGATCAGCGTCGCGACGTTGCCGAACAATGTCGCGTTGGCGAGCGTCGTGCGCAGGATTCCGAGATGCCACGTGCCGAGGTCGGCCGCGAAGCACACCCCGCCCGCGAGCAGCCCGGCCCACAGCTTCCACCCGAGCCGCATCGGCCGCGCGCCCTGCTGGACCGCCAGCACCACGAGGAACGGCACCGCCAGCGTGAGCCGCCAGAACCCCGCCGCCACCGGCCCGACCTCGGTCGCGCGCACGAACCACGGCCCGAACGCGAGTGCGACGTTCGCCACGACCAGCGCCGCGAACGCGATCAGGCCCGGCGCGGCGACACTGTTCGCCTCCGTCGTCAAACCGCGCGGCGTATCGGGCACGCTAGATAATGTTTGCGGGGCGGGGCGATGCATGCCGCCCTGTAGCCTCCTATCTTCCGCCCGTCAGGCCAATAAGGAGCTTCCATGCCTAGCCTTTTCGATTCCATTACCCTGGGCGCCATCGCCGCGCCGAACCGCATCCTCATGGCGCCGCTTACGCGTGGGCGTGCCGACAAGGATGCCGTTCCGACCGACATGATGGTCGAGTATTATACGCAGCGGGCGAGCGCCGGCCTGATCATCTCGGAGGCCACCGGCATCAGCCGCGAAGGCCTTGGCTGGCCGTTCGCGCCGGGTCTGTGGACCGATGCGCAGGTCGCCGCCTGGAAGCCCGTCACCGACTCGGTCCACGCCGCCGGCGGCCGGATCATCGCGCAGCTTTGGCACATGGGGCGTCAGGTCCATTCGTCGGTGATCGGCGGCCAGCCGGTCTCGTCGTCGGCGACCGCGACCGAAGGCCAGGCGCACACGTTCGAGGGCAAGCAGGACTTCGAGGTCGCGCGTCCGCTCGAACTGAACGAGATTCCGCGCCTGCTGAACGATTACGAACTGGCGACGAAGAACGCGATGGCGGCCGGCTTCGACGGCGTGCAGATCCACGCCGCCAACGGCTATCTGATCGACCAGTTCCTGCGCGACAACGCCAATCTGCGTACTGACGAGTACGGTGGCTCGATCGAGAACCGTATCCGCCTGCTGCGTGAAGTCGCCGAGCGCGTGATCTCGGTCGCGGGGGCCGATCGCGTCAGCGTTCGCCTGTCGCCCAACGGCGAGTCGCAGGGCGTCGACGACAGCAACCCCGAGCCGCTTTTCACCGCCGCTGCGAAGGCGCTGTCCGACCTCGGCATCGCGTTCCTCGAACTGCGTGAGCCCGGCCCCGATGGCACCTTTGGCCGTACTGACGTGCCAAAGCTCAGCCCGGCGATCCGGAAGGTCTTCAAGGGCGTGCTGGTCGTGAACTCGGACTATGACACGCTGGAGAAGGCCCAGGCCGAACTCGACAAGGGTGATGCCGACGCAATCAGCTTCGGACGCCCGTTCATCGCCAACCCGGACCTGCCGGAGCGCCTGCGTGACGGCGCGCCGCTGGCGAAGGACGACGCGAAGACGTGGTACAGCCAGGGCCCCGAGGGGTACATCGACTACCCCGCGCTCGAGACCGCGAACGCTTAAGGCCAGCTCAGGCCCGATCCTCCCCCGCAAGGGGGAGGCGTCGCCGAAGGTGACGGAGGGGGAGGACACGGAACGAGCGTGAGCGCGTGCCTCCCCCTCCGTCAGGCTGCGCCTGCCACCTCCCCCTGGCGGGGGAGGATCGTGAGGACCGGCTGCCTCTAGTCACCGGTGACGCCATCGCCTAGCAGCGCGCCTCCGCGTCGTACGGCGCACCGGTGACGACAGGATATCCAATGACCGACGGCTGGCCGAGCGGCGGCAGGGGAACGGGGCCGCTCATGCCCGGCACCGCCGACCGTGCCGCAAAGCGCGCGGAGGAGCGCGCCAACGGCCGCGAACAGCGCGCGAGGGAGCGACTAGCCGCGTCGGAGCAGCGATCCGAATCGCGCGCCGCCCAGCGTGACCTTCAGTCCCAGGAGCGCGAACGCGCCCGCGAAAGCCGGCGGGTCGAGGAGGATCAGCGGATCAAGGCGCGGCTCGATGCACCGCCGACCAACGATGTCGAGGCGCTGAAGATCTCCAAGCGCCGCCGCTCGGGCGCGCTCGCGCGCAGCGGCGAGGAGTCGAAGACCGACCGCGACACGCGCAGCTACAGGACGATCGTCGATACTGCCCGAATCCGCACGCTCGCCGATCGCGGCGCGTCGGTGTCGGGGCTCGCCGGCGCGTTCGGCATCACGATCGAAGAGGTCGAGGCGGCGTTGCTCGAGACCGCACCCAAGGACTGAACCTCGTCAGGCGGCAGTCCCGTCGCCCGCGAGCCACGCCTTCGCTTCGTCGATGTCGAGAAACGTGCGACAATTCTCCGCCTTCAGGTAACGTTCGGTCTGGAGCTTCGCCAGATGAGACGCGACCACCGCGGCGATCGGCGCCGACGTCACCTTCAGCGCCTTGGGCATCATTGCCTCCAGTGCATCGATGACCTTCAACGGCTGGATCGCCGCCTTGCGCAGGTCGGCGAGCACGACGAACCGGCCATGATACAGCCGCGCCGCCGTGCCGCGAGCGAGCAGTTCGGCGGAGAACGCCGCGGTGGTCGCGACCGACCAAAACCCCTCGGTGACGATGGTGAGCGTCTTGGTCGGCGCGTCGAAGCTGATCGTGTACATGCCGCCGTCCGCTACCATCGGCATCTTAACGATATGCCTTCACGATGCGTGGCCCTTCGGTTCAGTCGGTCCCGGGAAGGTCGACATGGAGTCGGCGGAAGCGTGCCTCGATCAGGCTGTACGCACCGAACAGCGCCAGCCCGATCCCGGTCATCACGAGCAGCCACTTGCCGCCCGGTTGCGACTGCAGCCGCTCCAGCGCCTCTGCCACGCCGCCCGCGTCGCTCGCATGTGCGGTCCAGGCCGCCAGCCCGAACAGTCCGGCAACGATCAGGAACACCAGCGCGCGCGCGCCGTAGCCGATCCGACCCATCGTGCAGACGTAACCGGGCGCGGGGGCGTCGCCGCGGAGGTCGTGGATGAAATCGCCGCGCCACGCCTTTTGTGCCTGCTGGAACGCGGCGACCAGCACGCCGATAGCGACTGCGCCGACCAGAACGCGTCCGGCCGGCTGGTCGAGCAGGAGCGCGGTCCAGTCGCGTGCGCTCTCGTCGCCGGGCGAGACGGCGGCATCGCGCGATCCGGTTTTCATGGCGAGCTTGGCGGCGGTCCAGGCGAGGATCAGGTGCGCGATCCCGCTGACGAGATGGCCGATGCGCTTGAGGCTGCCCTTGATGTCGCTGCCGATTCCCTCGGGATTGGCGGCGGCTTCGGTCAGCCGCCAGACCGCGTAGCCGAGGAGGCCCGCCGCGACGATCGCCAGCAGCAATGGCCCGAGCGGTCCGTCGGCCATCGACCCGATCGCGCCCTGATTGTCGGCGATCTTGCCGCCATGCAGCGCCGCGTCGACGGCGAACCAGCCGACCAGGATATAGACCACCCCGCGCGCGGCAAATCCGAGTTTGGCGAGCAACGTCGCATTCGCATCCGAAATCATGATCGCCCCTTTGTTACGGGGGCATAACGGCGCGGAGGACTGGACGTTCCTGCGAAGGGCAGAGGAGGGTGTGGTTGCCGGCGGCTATCCTTCTCGATCGAGTAAGATTGTTTCCCCGCGAAGGCGGTGATCCAGACTGGGCTCCCGCCTTCGCGGGAGAACAAGGACGGGCATGGTGCCGCACGACTTCACGATCCTCCCCCGCAAGGGGGAGGTGGCAGGCTCTTGCCTGACGGAAGGGGAGGTAAGGTGTCACCGAAGTTCCGTGTCCTCCCCCTCCGTCGCCTTCGGCGCCACCTCCCCCTGGCGGGGGAGGATTGAAGGTTTCGCGTTCGCGAGGAGGACCGTGGGTGACACTCGGCCGTGGGACGGGTGAGGGTAAGATTATTCCGAGCGGTCGCCAGGTATGGGGCTGTCGAGCCGGGCACCATCCAGTGTCCTGTCCACCCGAGCCTTCACAGCAGCCTCCGCCGCCTTCTCCGCCGCCGTCCGCCCAAACGCCCGCCGGTTCTGGTCCGCCCGCGCCGCCGCCTCGGCCCGTGCGCGCTGCTTCCGCGCAAGCCGCAGGCTGATCACCTCACCCACGCGCGCATCTCACGCGAGGAAGCGGTCCTTCAGCGCCAGCATCGCTAGCGCCGCGTTCGCCGCACCGCCGCCCTTGTCGCCTTCGCTAGGCTTTGCACGCGTGAGCGCCTGCGCTTCGTTCTCGGTCGTCAGTATGCCGTTGCCGATCGGCAGGCCGTCCATCGTCAGCTGCATGATGCCGCGTGCGCTCTCGCCCGCGACGATCTCGAAATGATAGGTCTCGCCGCGGATCACGACGCCGAGCGCGACATACGCATCGAACGTCTCGCTCTCCGCGGCCAACGCGATCGCGCCGGGGACTTCGAGCGCGCCCGGCACGGTGATCGTCTCGTGCGTGTGCCCGGCGGCTTCGATCGCCGCCTTCGCGCCTTCTACGAGAAAGTCGTTGAGGTGGTCGTAGAAGCGCGCTTCGACGATGAGGAGATGGGCCATTAGTTGCTCTTTTCGATATCCAGGGAAGCGATGCGACGCTCGCCGACGATCGACAGGCCGTAGCCGTCGAGGCCGACCAGCGTATGATGCGTGTTGGTGATCAGCACCATGTCGTGGACGCCGAGCTCGGTCAGGATCATCGCACCGACGCCGTAGTCGCGCAGCTCCTCCATGTCCGGGGTGATCTCCGCACCCGCCTTCTTCATCACGGCGGACGTGAAGGTGTTGCTGCGCGGGCGGTTGATGACGACGATCACACCTGCGCCCTCGTCGGCGATCATCTGCATCGAGCGTGCGAGGATACGGCCACGATCGCCCGATTCGCCGAAGATGTCCGCGAACGGCGACAGCGCGTGCATGCGGACGAGCGTCGGCGTGTTGGGATCGATCTTGCCCTTGACCAAGGCGACCTGCTCGGTGCCGGTGGCCTTGTTCCAGAACGTCAGCGCGGTCCAGTCGCCGCCCCATTCGGAGGTGAACCTGGCCTCGGCGCGCTTCTCGACGAGATGGTCGTAGCGGCGGCGATAGGCGATCAGGTCGCGGATCGTGCCGATCTTGACGTTGTGGAACTGCGCGAAGGTGACGAGGTCGTCCATCCGCGCCATCGTGCCATCCTCATTCATGATCTCGCAGATCACGCCCGAGGGGTTGAGCCCGGCAAGCCGCGCGACGTCGACCGCTGCCTCGGTGTGACCCGCGCGGATCAGCACGCCGCCGTCGCGCGCGACCAGCGGGAAGACGTGGCCGGGCGTGACGATGTCCGCCTTACCCTTGGTCGCATCGACCGCCACCGCGATGGTGCGCGCGCGATCCGCGGCGGAGATGCCGGTGGTGACGCCTTCGAGCGCCTCGATCGAGACCGTGAACGCGGTCTCGTGCCGAGTACCGTTGTTGCGGCTCATCAGTTCGAGCCCGAGTTCCTCGGTGCGGTCGCGGGTCAGCGCGAGGCAGATCAGGCCACGGCCGTATTTGGCCATGAAGTTGATCTTCTCGGGCGTGGCCATCTGCGCGGGGATGACGAGGTCGCCCTCGTTCTCGCGGTCCTCGTCGTCGACCAGGATGAACATCCGGCCGTTACGCGCCTCGTCGATGATCTCTTCCGGCGACGACAGATAGCCGTGCTTCAGGCGCCCCAGTTCGGCGGTACGTTCAGCTGGCTTTGACACGGTAATGTTCCATGCGTTGGAGATAGCGGGCGAGGACGTCGATCTCGATGTTGACCGACTGTTCCACGTGGATCGTACCGAGCGTGGTGACGCTCCAGGTATGCGGGATGATGTTGAGGCCGAACTCGACCTCGCCATCGATGTCCTGAACGGTGTTCACGGTGAGCGAGACGCCGTCGACCGTCACCGAGCCCTTGGGCGCGATGAACGGGGCTATGTCGGCGCCGGCGCGGATGGTGACGCGGTGCGAGCCGCCTTCCTCCGTCACCGCTACGACGGTGCCGAGGCCGTCGACATGGCCCGTGACGATATGGCCGCCGAGTTCGTCGCCGAGCTTCATCGCGCGTTCGAGGTTGAACTTACGGCCCTCGGTCCACTGATCCTTGGCGGTGCGGCTGATCGTCTCGCCGGAGACGTCGACAGCGAACCAGTTAGGGCCTTTATCCACGACGGTCAGGCAGACGCCCGAGCAGGAGATCGACGCGCCGAGGTCGACGGTCGCGGTATCATAGGCGGTGCTGACGACTACGCGCGTGTCGCCGGGCGACTCCACTCGCGTAACGGTGCCGATGTCGGTGACGATTCCGGTGAACATTATGCCTCGTTTCGTTCGCGCTCGTAGACCTCGAGCCGGTCCATGCCAAGTTGCCGCGCATCGACGTGTGTCCAGCGTTGATGCGCTTCGGCCAGGTCGGTTAAGCCGATGTCGCGGAGTGCGTGCTTGCCGCCGCCGATCAGGATCGGCGCGCGGTAGAGGAGCAGCCGGTCGACCAGATCGGCCGCCAGGAACGCCGACGCTACGGCAGCGCCGCCTTCGATCAGGATGTGGTCGATATCGGGGAGGGTGGCGATGGCGGCAGGGGAGGGGATTGCGCTCCAGCCGGGCAACTCGTCGATGGTCGAGGATAAAAGTACACGCCGTGGCGCGCGACCGTCCAATCCCGGCAACCGCACGTCGAGTCGTGGCGCATCGGCCTCGAACGTGCCGCGCCCGACGAGGATCGCTTCGTGCCGACTCCGCTCCAGATGCGCGTGCGCCCGTGCCTGCGGACCGGTAATCCAGCGACTCGACCCGTCCGCCATCGCGATACAGCCGTCGAGCGAGGTCGCGAGCTTCAGGGTGACATGGGGGCGATCGAGCGCCTGCCGCGTGAGGAACCCGGCCATCGAGCGGCGGGCCTCTTCCGCGCGAGTTCCGCGTGTCACGGTAATTCCCGCCGCCTGAAGCCGGGCAAAGCCTTGGCCAGCCGTCCGCGCGTCGGGATCCTCGATCGCTGCAACGACGCGCGCGACCCCCGACCCGATCAGCAGGTCGCCGCACGCCGGGCCGCGCGGCGATTGGTGCGCACACGGCTCGAGCGTGACGTAGGCCGTAGCCCCCCGAGCTTTCATGCCAGCCTCGGCCAGCGCCATCGCTTCGGCATGCGGACGGCCCCCCGCCTGCGTCCAGCCACGCCCGACGACGCGGCCATCGGCGACGATCACGCAGCCGACATTGGGATTAGGTGCGGTCCGCCCGCGGCCCCGCTCGGCCAGCGCCAGTGCGGCGCCCATCCACCGGGCATCCGTCGCCGGGGTCAGATTCCCCTCGGTCA
This sequence comes from Sphingomonas albertensis, assembly GCF_014358075.1. Classification (GTDB taxonomy): domain Bacteria; phylum Pseudomonadota; class Alphaproteobacteria; order Sphingomonadales; family Sphingomonadaceae; genus Sphingomonas; species Sphingomonas albertensis. The sequence continues at coordinate 118,736 of NZ_JACONT010000004.1, forward strand.
GATTCCCATCGCCTTCAGCTTGTCGTCCAGCCGCTTGAACGAAGCGCGCTGCGCGTCCTCGCGGGCCTTCTGCTCGGCGAGCGCCTTGGCCTTGATCGGCGCGTCGATCTTCTGCTGGGCGATGATCTGCGCATCGGTGCGATCCACGGGCCATTGCTCGACATAGATGATCTTCGGGCGGTATTCCTGCTCGACGTACGAATCCTTCATGAACGCGTAGATCAGGAAGCTGGTGACGCCGAGCGCCGCTACGAGAAAGATCAACTCGTACGGCCGGCGCTGGCTCAGGAAGAGCCGCAGGTCGCGATAGGCGACGATCGGTGAGAAGCGACTGAAAAGGCCCATGCGGCGCAAGATAGGGGTGCGGAGCCGGCGAGGCCAGCCCCGCACCCTTAAGGTTCAGTTCTGCAAGACAAAGGTGAGCGACATCGATCGCCATGCCTCGACCGGCACGCCGTCGCGTGTCGCGGGCTTGAACCGCCACGTCGCCAGCGCCCGGTCCAGCGTCGCGCGGTAGAAGGCTTCGGTGGTCGCGCTGACCCGCTCGACCTGCTTCACCCGGCCATCGGTGCCGACGAGCACGCGCACCACGACCTTGCCCTCGCGTTCGGCGCGACGCTCCTCGGACGGGTAGCCCGGCTGGAAGTCGGCGGCATAGCGCGGGTCGATGCCGGGCTGGACGAATACGGGGGCAGGCTTGGGCGGATCGACTGCGACGGTTGCGGTGCCAGTGCCTTCGATCCCGATCGGCGGGGTGTAGGGGAGCGGGTCGGGAACGACCGTGAACACGGTGTCCGAGGGCGTCGGCACCTGCGGAACGGGTGCGTCGGGACGCGGGGCGGGGCGCGGTTGCTGACGGATCAGCGGATCGGCGGGCGGGGTCGGCTCAGGCGGCGGGGGCGGCATGTACGGCACGTAGGTGACGAGCGGCGTGTCGGGCACGAACGGCAGCACGTTCGGTGCTGCAAAGAACAAGGCTCCGATCACCGCGCAGTTGATGGCCAGCGCGACGCCCAGGCTCCCGGGATTGAATCCGCCCGTCCGGTTTGGTCGATCCGCGTACATTTTCCGTCTCCCCTGCTTCTCCTCGAGGCTGGCGGCGAGATAGGTACCGCCGGTTGGGATGGTACATCATTACATGAGAGGGGCAAGGGGTTTGGGAGGGACGGGGCGTACGCTGATCGATTGGCGTCTGATCGGCGCCAGTGACGTTTGCGACACGGCGGACACGGCGGACACGGCGGACACGGCGGACACGGCGGACACGGCGGACATGGCGGGCTGGTCTGACGTGCCGGTTCGGCCAGTTGGGTGGCACTCCTCGTCGACACATCCACCACCCCGGCGGAGGCCGGGGCCCAGTTGGGGGACGTTGCTAACTGAGGCCGGCGCTTCGTTACTGCGACCTTTCCAACTGGGCCCCGGCCTTCGCCGGGGTGGTGCTGGGGTGCGGTTGGCGCTTCTCTCGGCTGCCGACAAAATAGTCCGTTGCGATTGGACCGACCGCCGGCCCTTCCTTCCTTGTTCTCCCGCGAAGGCGGGAGCCCAGGCTGGACTCCCGCCTTCGCGGGAGAACAAGCTTGGGACTGAACGACGTCGGGAACCGCGACATCAGCGCGCCGCGAGTCGCTCCAATGCCCGCTCCCGCCCTATCAGCGGCAGTAGCGCCGCCATGTCCGGGCCATGATCGCGCCCGGTCAACGCACGCCGCAGCGGCAGGAACAGCGCCTTCCCCTTGCGCCCCGTCTCCGCCTTCAACCGAGCCGTCAGCGCATGCCAGGGATCGCTAGACCAGTCGATCTCCCCCGCCACCGCCAGCGCCTGATCGAGATACGCCGCGTCGATATCGCCCTCGACCGCGATCGGTCCCTCGATCACGCCCCACCAATCCGCCGCATCGGCCAGCGTCACGAGGTTCGGCCGGACCGCCTCCCACCCCGCCACATCCATGCCCTCCGGCAACCGCTCGGCCACCGCCTCGAACGGCAGCGTATGCAAAATTCGCGCATTCAACGCCGCCAGTTCGACCTCGTCGAACCGCGCCGGCGCGCGCCCGAACCGCGCAAAGTCGAACCCCGCGATCAGCGGCGCGGCGTCGGCGATCGGCTCGACCGGGTCGCTCGTCCCGATCCGCGCGAGCAGCGCGCGCACCGCCTGCGGCTCGATCCCGACCTCACGGAAATGATCGACGCCGAGCGATCCCAGCCGCTTCGACAGCTTGCCCTCCGCACCGGTCAGCAAAGCCTCATGCGCAAATCGAGGCGGCGTCACGCCCAGCGCCGCGAACATCTGCAACTGGAGCGCGGTGTTCGAAACGTGATCCTCGCCGCGCACCACATGAGTCACGCCCATCTCGGCATCGTCGATCGCCGACGGCAGCATATACAGCCACGACCCGTCCGCGCGCCGGATCACCGGGTCGCTCATCGTCTTCGCCTCGAAATGCGCCGCGCCGCGGATCAAATCGTCCCAAGCGATCGCCGAGTCGTGATCGAGCTTGAACCGCCAATGCGGCTGCACCCCGTCCGCTTCGAGCTTCGCCCGCGCATCGTCGTCCAACGCCAGCGCCGCACGGTCATAGATCGGTGGCAACCCGCGCCCGGCCTGGATCTTGCGCTTCAGATCGAGCTCCTGCGTCGTCTCGTATGCCGGATACACGTGCCCGCTGGCGACCAACGCCGCGAACCGCGCCTCGTACAACGCGAACCGCGCCGACTGCCGCTCTTCCGCATCGGGCGTCATCCCGAGCCAGTCGAGATCGGCGCGGATCGCATCCACGAAACGCTCTTCGCTCCGCTCGGGATCGGTATCGTCGATCCTGAGCACGAACTTGCCGCCATTGGCCCGCGCGAACATCCAGTTGTGGAGCGCGGTGCGGATGTTGCCGACATGCAGCCGGCCGGTGGGCGAGGGGGCGAAACGGGTGATCACGGTCATCCCGCCGCTGTACGTAGCCGCGCGCGCGCGGGCAAACCCTTCCACCAACCGAAAGCTGCGCCTAAGGGGTGCGGAATATCGAGCGGGAAAGAGCTTCATGAAACTGATGACCGGCAATTCGAACCTGCCCCTCGCGCAGGAGATCGCCGCCTATCTTGAGACTCCGCTGACCGACGTCAGCGTGCGGCGGTTCGCCGACGAGGAGGTCTTCGTCGAGATCAACGAGAACGTCCGCGGCGAGGACGTGTTCGTGATCCAGTCGACCGGCTACCCCGCCAACGACAACCTCATGGAACTGCTGATCATGATCGACGCGCTCAAGCGCGCGTCGGCGCGGCGCATCACCGCCGTGATCCCGTACATGGGGTACGCGCGGCAGGACCGGAAGCCGGGCCCGCGTACGCCGATCTCGGCCAAGCTGGTCGCCAACCTGATCACCGTCGCGGGCGCGAACCGCGTGCTGTCGGTCGATCTCCACGCCGGCCAGATCCAGGGCTTCTTCGATATCCCGACGGACAATCTCTACGCGGCGCCGGTGATGTCCGCCGATATCCTCGCGCGGTTCAAGGGCAAGAATTTGATGGTCGTGTCGCCCGACGTCGGCGGCGTGGTCCGTGCGCGCGTGCTCGCGAAGCGACTCGACAACGCGCCGCTCGCGATCGTCGACAAGCGCCGCGAGCGCGCTGGCGAGTCGGAGGTGATGAACATCATCGGCGAGGTCGAGGGACGCTTCTGCATCCTGGTCGACGACATCGTCGATTCGGCGGGTACGCTCTGCAATGCGGCGGCGGCGCTGAAGGAGGCCGGTGCCGAGGACGTGGTCGCCTATGTCACGCACGGCGTTCTGTCGGGTGGCGCGGTCGCGCGCGTCGAAGGCTCGGAACTGCGCGAACTGGTGATCACCGATTCGATCGGCAACCACGACGTCATCAAGGGCGCCCACGGCAAGATCCGCCACCTCCAGATCGCGCCGTTGCTCGGCGAGGCGATCAAGCGGATCGCGGACGAGACCAGCGTGTCCAGCCTGTTCGATTGACGGTCGCAGGCGCGGCAACGTCCGCGCCGATGCTCGCAGAAGCGAGCAGCGACCGACACGGCCGGCGGTTGAATAACACCGAACCGTCCAACGCCGCCTCTGCCGACGTCTAGCTGTGTCTAGCTGTTTTCCTGCGAACGCAGGAATCCAGGGTAATCAAAGGCGGGGCTGAGTACCCTGGCCTCCTGCGTTCGCAGGAGAACCAAGCTTGTGTCCTATCGCTGCGACAGAGCCACGATGTGGTCGAACACCGCCGGATGCAGCGGCTTGGCGAACGCGCAGCCGTATTTGAACTTGTCGCGCCATGCGACCACAGCCTCCAGTGCGGCCAACCCGGGCAAGGTCAGCCACACCACCGTCCCCGGCCACAACGTAAAGCTCGTCTCCGCGCGAAATCCCGAGAGCGACAGATCGGTGACTTCGATCTCGAAACGCGTCTGGCCACGATCGCGCAGGTGCGCGCGCATCTTGACCGCCTTGCGGAACGCTTGGCGAAGCTCTTCGCCGGTCGGCTCGGCTGGAGGAAGGGAGACGGGCTGTGTCATGACCGGAACACTGCTCCCCAAAGAGTTACTATTCTCCAAACGCCCATGATTCGGTGGTCTGGGATTTCAGCGCGCGCGGCTTGACGGGTGCTCGAACACCAGCGCGCGACCGTTGCTTCAGTTCCGCCTTCAGATCCTCGGGCTTGGGCGCGACGAGGAAGCCGAAGCTGACATTGCCTTCCTTGGTCTCGACGACGTGGTGCAGGCGGTGCGCCTGAACGATCCGCTTCATGTATTTCGACTTGGGCAGGTACCGCGTCGGAATGCGCTTGTGCACGATCACGTCGTGAAACCCGAAATAGATCGCGCCATAGGCTGCGATTCCGGCACCGATCCAGGCGAACCCCGGCCACCAGCCGAGCTGCATGCCGCCCAGCAACAGCACGAACGACGGCACCGCGAAGATCGCCGCATACAGGTCGTTCAATTCCCAATTGCCGTGCCGTGCGCGGTGGTGGCTCTCATGCAGGAACCAGCCGAAGCCGTGCATAACCCAGCGATGCGCAGCATAGGCGAACGCCTCCATGCCGATAACCGTCAGGAAAAACAGGAGGATGCCGGCCGCGATTGACATGCTTTTTCTCTAGACCAACCGCCGGGCGTTCGCATCCGTAAACTTAAACAGCCCCTGTCCTGGTATTGCATCCGATTCGGCCGCTTCGGTCCGTTTCCTCCTCGCTTGGTAGCGGGAAAACGCCGTTCTCCTGAGGATTCTAAAAATACGGTGCGCAAAATGGTTCTACCTCCATGGAATAGAGCCTCCGCACAAGGACTATAGGGGTAGCAAGGCACGAGTCGAAACGATCGATAGCGGTGTATCCTGAGGGGAATACTGATGATCACGCGTAGCATAGATAATAGATTCGTCGTTCTGACGGAAAGCGATCTTCATGCCGTGTTTGATCGATCGTCTCTGGCAGTGTCAGTGGGGCGTGGTGACGCTCATCTTCCAGAACTCAGCCCACGCCACGATCCGCCACCTGCAAATGCCGAGGGGCCCGTGCTTGATCGTCGCCCCGCGCTTCTGCCGCTGATCTTCGGATCGGACAATGCCGATGTCGGGCGACCTCGCCTTGGCCGCTTCACGATCAACATCAGCAATGCCTGCAACCTCGTCTGTTCCTATTGCTACGCGGATCACGGACTGTATCACGCCGCCCGGTCGCTGATGTCGGTCGATCGCGCGCGCCAGATCGTCGACCGGGTCAGCGCGATGTACGGACGGATCGAGACCGTCCACCTCTTCGGCGGCGAACCGCTGATGAACGTGAAGGCGATCGACGCGATCGGCGAGGCGTTCGAGGGCGCGGTGGCGACGGGGCGACTCGCCAAGATGCCGCAGTTCGTCGCCACCACCAACGGCACGCTGTGCGGCGCGCGCGTGGTCGCCGCGCTGGTTCGCTGGAAGGTTGCGCTGACGGTCAGCTGGGACGGCCCCGATGCGATCCACGATGTCGTCCGCCCGACCGCGAGCGGCAAGCGGAGTTCGCAACTGCTGCGCCGGTCGCTCGACGTGTTTCGCGCGGCCGGGATCCCGTTCGAGTTCGAATGCACGTTCAGCCGCGCGCATATCGACGCAGGCATGACGGTGGTCGACCTGATGGGGTTCTTCGCCGACGTGACGGACGATCGCGTCATCCACATCGCGCCCGCCTTCCTGCCCGACAACGACCGCGACGAGACCGCGTTGGGATCGGGCATCTTCGATCATCAGGCCGACTGGCAGCAATGGTCGGTCGGCATGGGCGATCTGGTGCCGCAATATCGCGCCGCCGCGCGCGCGACGATCGACAACGTCGTGGCCGGCAAAGGCCCGTTGCTGGAGTTCGCGGTGCGGATCATCGAGCAGATCGACGAGCGCCGCGCCTCGACCACCTACTGCCCGGCGTTCTTCAACCAGTTGTCGATCGCGGCCGACGGATCGGTGTTCCCCTGCTTCATGTTCATCGGCGACGATCGTTTCCGGCTCGGCAACATCTTCACCGACAGCTTTCCGACCGAGGACAGCCGCCGCGTCTTCGCTCGCTATTTCGACGAATTCGGTGAGGGCGGCATCGGCAGCGACACTTGGTACGCGCCGCTGGCCAGCGGGTGCATCGCGGGCGACGCGATCGTCACCGGCTCGTTCGGGCGTCGCGCGCTCGGACCGATCTTCGAAGCGATGGCGGAGGAATGCCTGATGGGGTTCGCCCGCCACGCGTCACCCCATCCCGACACGGTGCCGGGATCAACCAAGGAGACCGTCGATGCCTGAGTCAAACCGAGTCGCGCAGGCTGTGCTGCGTGAAGTGCCGATCGGCAAATTGTCGTCATTCATCAGGACCATCAAACCGGGCGGCGAAGTCGCGATGGGCGATGGCTGCGGTGGAGGCTGCGGCGGAGGAGCGGGTTGTATCGATCAGTTCGGCCATACCGGCATCGACCAGACCGTGTTTGCGAAGGCGCTGCACAACAAGACCGCACTGACGGCCGCGCTGCAGACCGAAGTGAAGACGGCGCTCAATCACCTGTAGGTCAGGCGTCGGCTACGCCCGTCAACGACGGGTGTGCGAACGAGGCGACCGCCCTGCCTTTGTGGCTGGGCGGCCGTCCTGGTTTTGATCCGTTCCGGCAACCATCGCAGCCGATTGAAACGCTCTATTGCAAACGAGACGCAAGTGCATATGCCTTAAGGGTGGATTTGCTGGCCGCCCTGTGCTTTACGCCCAACCAATTCCCGAGTTTCCTAAAAATTGCGTGGAGCCTTCCCGATGAACATCCATGAATACCAGGCCAAGGAACTGCTGGCCAAGTTCGGCGTCCCCGTGCCTGCCGGTTTCGCGGCACTGACCGTCGAGGAGGCCGTCGAAGCCTCGAAGAAGCTTCCCGGACCGCTCTATGTCGTGAAGGCGCAGATCCACGCCGGCGGCCGCGGCAAGGGCAAGTTCGTCGAGCTCGGCCCCGATGCGAAGGGCGGCGTCCGCCTCGCCAAGACCGAGGACGAGGTTCGCGCGGCCGCGACCGACATGCTCGGCAACACGCTCGTCACCATCCAGACGGGTGACGCGGGCAAGCAGGTCAACCGCCTGTACGTCACCGACGGCGTCGACATCGACAAGGAATTCTACCTCGCGCTGACGCTCAACCGCACCACCGGCCGGGTGATGATGGTCGTCTCGACCGAAGGCGGCATGGACATCGAGGCCGTCGCGCACGACACGCCCGAGAAGATCCAGTCGATCGACATCGACCAGGCGACCGGTTTCATGCCGCATCACGGCCGCGCCGTCGCTGCCGCACTGAAGCTGACCGGCGATCTCGCCAAGCAGGCCGCGAACACCGCGTCGAAGCTGTATGACGCGTTCATGGGCACCGATGCCGAGCAGATCGAGATCAACCCGCTCGCCGTCACCAAGGATACCGGTTCGGGGGCAAAGCTGATGGTGCTCGACGCGAAGGTCGCATTCGACGGCAACGCGCTGTTCCGTCACAAGGACCTGCTCGAACTGCGCGACGAGACCGAGGAAGATCCTGCCGAGCTCGAGGCGTCGAAGTACGACCTCGCCTACATCAAGCTCGACGGCGATATCGGCTGCATGGTCAACGGCGCCGGTCTGGCGATGGCGACGATGGACATCATCAAGCTGAACGGCATGTTCCCGGCCAACTTCCTCGACGTCGGCGGCGGCGCCAACAAGGAGAAGGTGACGGCCGCGTTCAAGATCATCCTCGCGGATCCGAACGTTAAGGGCATCCTCGTCAACATCTTCGGCGGCATCATGAAGTGCGACATCATCGCCGACGGCATCGTCGCCGCGGCGAAGGAAGTGAACCTCTCGGTGCCGCTCGTCGTCCGCCTCGAGGGCACGAATGTCGAGAAGGGCAAGGAGATCCTGGCCAATTCCGGTCTCGCGATCGTTCCTGCGAACGACCTTGGCGATGCGGCCAAGAAGATCGTCGCAGAGGTGCAGAAGGTCGCGGCGTAATCGCCCGGTCTTTCGCATACTGATTTCGCGAAACGGGGCTCGGGCGGAAACGCCCGGGCCCTTTTTCGTTAGGTCGATCGCCAGCTTCACGATCCTCCCCCGCAAGGGGGAGGTGTCGCCGGAGGTGACGGAGGGGGAGGACACGGAACCTCTGTTTCGCTTACCTCCCTCTTCGTCTGGCAAGGGCCAGCCACCTCCCCCTGGCGGGGGAGGATTCGTTGGAGATACGACTGGTCCGCCAGGCATACCGTCGTGACGCTACGGCATGGCGATGTTTCCATACCGGACTTGCGAAAACGGCTTGAAACAGCCATCTGTCGCGCCAACGCCGGTTGGCGAAACGAATGATTTCACCTTGGAAGGAACCCCGATGAAGGTGCTGGTGCCGGTCAAGCGCGTGCTTGACTACAATGTGAAGCCCCGCGTGAAGGCGGACGGAACGGGCGTCGATCTGGCGAACGTAAAGATGAGCATGAACCCGTTCGACGAGATCGCGGTCGAGGAAGCAATCCGCCTGAAAGACAAGGGCGTGACCGAGATCGTCGTCGTCTCGATTGGCGAGCAGAAGTCGCAGGAAACGCTGCGGACCGCGCTCGCGATGGGTGCCGACCGTGCGATCCTCGTCGTCAGCGAGACCAAGGTCGAGCCGCTCGGCGTCGCCAAGATTCTCGCCAAGATCGTCGAGGAGGAAAAGCCCGACATGGTGATCCTCGGCAAGCAGGCGATCGACGACGACAACAACCAGACCGGGCAGATGCTCGCCGGGCTCCTGAACTGGGGCCAGGGCACGTTCGCGTCGAAGGTCGAGATCGCCGATGGGTCGGTCAACGTGACTCGCGAAGTCGATGGCGGCGCGGAGACGGACACGCTCAAGCTGCCTGCGATCATCACCACCGATCTTCGCCTCAACGAACCGCGCTATGCTTCGCTGCCGAACATCATGAAGGCGAAGTCGAAGCCGATGGCGCAGAAGACGCCGGCCGATTTCGGTGTCGACGTGACGCCGCGTCTGACCACGCTGAAGGTAGTCGAGCCCGCCAAGCGCTCGGCCGGGATCAAGGTCGCCGATGTCGACGCGCTGGTCGGCAAGCTCAAGGAAATGGGAGTCGCCAAGTGAAGACGCTCGTCTGGGTCGAACATGACGGTCAGGCCGTCAAGGATGCCACGCTGTCGGCGGTTACGGCCGCATCGCAGCTCGGGGAAGTCCATCTGCTGGTCGTCGGCCAGGGCGTCGAGGGCGTCGCTGCCGCGGCGGCAAAGATCGCTGGCGTCGGCAAGGTCCACGTCGCGGACGACGCTGCGTTCGCGCATGCGCTCGCCGAGAACGTCGCGCCGCTGATCGTCGAGCTGATGGCGAGCCACGATGCGTTCGTCGCGCCGTCGACCACGCACGGCAAGAACATCGCGCCGCGCGTGGCCGCGTTGCTCGACGTCATGCAGATCAGCGACATCCTGTCGGTCGAGAGCGAAGACACGTTCACGCGGCCGATCTATGCGGGCAACGCGATCGCGACCGTCCAGTCGACCGACGCGAAGAAGGTCATCACGGTGCGCGGCACGGCGTTCGCCAAGGCCGCGACCGAGGGTGGTTCGGGCGAGATCGAAGCGGTCGCGTCGACCGGCGACAAGGGTCTGTCGACCTTCGCGGGCGCGGAGATCGCCAAGAACGAGCGCCCCGAGCTGACCAGCGCGAAGATCATCGTGTCGGGCGGCCGTGCGCTCGCCTCGAGCGACCAGTTCCATGCGCTGATCGATCCGCTGGCGGACAAGCTGGGTGCCGGCGTGGGTGCCTCGCGCGCTGCGGTCGACGCAGGCTATGCGCCGAACGATTATCAGGTCGGCCAGACCGGCAAGATCGTCGCCCCGGAAGTGTATGTCGCGGTCGGCATCTCGGGCGCGATCCAGCATCTCGCGGGGATGAAGGACTCGAAGGTCATCATCGCGATCAACAAGGACGAGGACGCACCGATCTTCCAGGTCGCGGACATCGGCCTGGTCGGCGATCTGTTCAAGATCGTACCGGAACTGACGGCGAAGCTGTAGGCCTGAGCGAGGCGTGCAGCAGCACGCCGCTGCGAACCAGCGAAGCGCAGGTTCGCACGCGAAAGGCCGGCCGGCGGCGCTCCAGCGCCGACCGACGACGCGGGATTTACTCCCGCGTCGCGCGCCAGAAACGAGCGGTGTGACTCACGTCGCACGGCCGGTTCTCGTGTCTGCCGAACGTACAGGTCTGCCGACGCCCAACCGACTTGTTTACAAACCGACGTCTATCTCACCCAAAGTGCCACCTCCCCGGCGCAGGCCGGGGCCCAATTGAGGGACGAAGGTAACGGCGGACGGTCCTTCGTCCCATCGACCTTTCCAATTGGACCCCGGCCTGCGCCGGGGAGGTGAATCTGTCGAAGCGGATAAGTAGCGAATACGTCCGGAGTACCGAGATCGTTCTCGCGCCCTCATGCGCAGTTGCTGCCCACCACACGCCTCCCCAATTACCCTGCATGTACGGCGTCTACCTGAATCCGCGCGACCGCCTGATATCAGCGGCCGGCGCCGCGCTACTCTGCGCCGTCATCGGCTACGCGCTGATCCTCGGTCTCGGTGTCAGCATCCCCACAGCGATCTCGGCCTCGCTGAAAACCTTCGCTGTCGGTCCCACCTCACCGCCACCGCCGCCCGAAAAGATCGTTCCCCGCCCCGCGAAGAGCCACCGCCCCGAGGGCGCAGCGTCCCCGGCCAATCTCCGCTCCAAGGCGACCGAACTCGTCGCCCCCAAACCGATCGTGCCGCCGATCGTCCCGCCACCACCCGTCGTCGCCGCGCTCAAACCCGGCCCCGGCAGCGACGCCACCTCCGGCGCCGCGCCCGTCCCTGGACCGGGCACGGGCGCAGGCGGCGATGGCACCGGCACGGGCAGCGGTCGCTTCGGGAATGGCGACGGCGACGGTGGCGACGAAAGCCCGCCCCGCCTCCTCAGGGGCCGCTTCAAGAACAGGGATTTCCCCAATGCGGAGGCGGTGATCGGCGCGGGCGGGATCGTCGGCGTGCGCTACACGGTCGAGACCGACGGCAGCGTCACGCACTGCATGATTACGCGCTCGAGCGGCAACGCGGTGCTCGACGCGACCACCTGCCGCCTGATCGAACTGCGCTTCCGCTATCGCCCCTGGCTCGACACCGCCGGCCGACCGGTCCGCTCGACCGTCGTCCACAACCAGGAATGGGTGAACCAGCTCGACCCGCCGTCACGCGGGTCCTGACCGCAGCGCGACACCGCAGAGAGTGATCGCACCGAAAACGTGTGTCATGCCCCCGCAGGCGGGGATCCATACCCTAAAGGCATGCGATTTTAAGGCGAGGCCAGCCAGTATGGGTTCCCGCCTTCGCGGGAATGACAGTTGCATCGGGGGCATAAGCTCCGATGCTTACAGCCCCAGCCGCCCGCCACTGAGCACCCGAGCGACCGTCGGCGAGACCGCCATCAGCCCCCGCCCCAGAACGACCGTAGCCCCGAGCACCAGCAACGGCTGCACCAGCAGATACGCCGGATACAGTCCCGCCCCCAGCGGGCCGGTCGCCAGCCCGATCACCGGCCCGAACAGCCACAACAGCACCAGATGATCGCAGAACGCGAGGAACCCATAGCGCTCGATGCCCCGCAACCGCTCAGCGACGCCACTTCCCGCCAGCACCCAAGCGACGCGCCAGAACAGCACCGCCGAGGCCAGTCGAAACACGATGTCGAACGCCGCCATCACATGCGGATGCGCGTCGAAGAACGCGTTCCCCAGCAGCGCAGTCCACAGCCGCGGCGCGATCAGCATTACGAACGGCAGCGCACAAAGGACGACGGGCCACCCCGCCACCCGCTCCGCCAAGCCAAACCGTCGCGCGACAATTCCAGCGGTAAAAAACAGCAGGATCTGCGGCCGCAACAGCAGCGGGACATGCACCCCGGACACGCTCCACACGACCACGATCACGGCGCCCAGCGCCAGCCAGATACTCGACGCGCGGACCAGGAGCGGGGCGAGTGCCATGCACACGAAAAGATCGCGTAAGAACGGCATCTGCACGTTGATGTCGTTGGCATGCACCAAAGGCACGAGTTCGTTCAGCGTCCAGCCGATGCTCGACGGCGTCGGGGCCTTCAGGTCGCCAAACGTCGCCGCCGCCCCGACCAGGACGATCGCGATCGCATTCCACAGGACCATCGGCAGCAGGATCGTCCGCGCCTTGCCGAGCAGGAACGGGCCATAACCCTGGCGCGTCGCGGTCGAGACCACCAGCCAGCCGGAGATCATCCCGAGCAGCGGCACCGCGCTACGCCCGAACATCTCGCCCAGCACGGTACGAAGAACCGCCTGCCAGCTGAACGCGACCGCCGCGAGTTCTTCCGCGGTCCGCCCGGTCCAGGCATGGACATAGACGATCCCCAGGATCCCGATCAGCCGCGCGATCGCGATCGCGGTGGAGAGGCGGCTGTCCGCCTTGCGCGCCGGTCCGGCCGTTCCCGTATCCAATTCCGCCCTCCGTCTGCGTTCGGCGAGCGCCTTAGCCGGCTTGTCGCGCGCAAACACCTCCTTCAGGATGGAGCGGACGCCACGGGGGACCAAGACATGATCGCCGCATTCCTGCTGCTGGCCGCGCAGGCGAGCCCGGACGCCGCGCTTTCTCGCCGGATCGAGCGCGTGCTGGAGCGCAGCCCGGTGATCGACGGGCATAACGACCTCGCCTGGGAAATCCGCGAGTTGCACGACGCGAAGGTCGAGGCGGTCGATCTCTCGGTCGATACCGCACGGTTGCCGAACCCGCTCCAGACCGACATTCCCCGGCTACGGAAGGGCCATGTCGGCGGCCAGTTCTGGTCGGTCTACATTCCCGCCGATGCGCCGCGTGCGGTCGAGATGACGCTGGAGGAGATCGATATCGTCCGCCGCTTCGTCGCGGCGAACCCGGCGACGTTCGAACTCGCGACCACCGCCGCGGATATCCGACGGATCGAGAAGGCGGGGCGGATCGCCTCGCTGATCGGTGTCGAGGGCGGACACCAGATCGACGGGCGGCTCTCCGTGCTGCGCCAATATCGCGCGCTCGGCGTCGCCTATATGACGCTGACGCACGGCAAGAGCCTGAACTGGGCGGACAGCTCGACCGACGCACCACGCGCCAACGGACTGACCGAGTTCGGCCGGCAGGTGGTCGCCGAGATGAACCGGATCGGGATGATCGTCGACGTCTCCCACGTCTCGGACGCGACGATGGTTGCCGCGCTTGCCGCCACCAAAGCGCCGGTGATCGCCTCGCACTCCAGCGCGCGTGCGATCGCCGACGCGCCGCGCAACATCCCCGACGACCTGCTGCGGGCGATCGGCGCGAACGGGGGCGTGGTGATGGTCAACTTCTACCCGTCGTTCCTGTCGGCCGAGTGGCGGGCGTGGGACGTCGCGCGCTCGGCCTATGCGAAGTCGGTCGGCGTGCCGGCGGGGGTATACGGCGTGAAATCGCCCGCGCCTCTGGTGACGTGGGACGCAGCGCATCCCGAGCCGCAGGTTACCGCCGCGACGGTCGCGGATCATGTCGAGCATATCGCCAAGGTTGCGGGGCACGATCACGTCGGGATCGGCGGCGATTTCGACGGGATCCAGGGGACCGGGCCGATCGGGCTGAAGGGTGTCGACGGCTATCCGCTGCTGTTCGCGGAGATGGCGCGGCGGGGGTGGAGCGATGGCGATCTGGCGAAGCTGTCCGGCGGCAATGTGTTGCGCGTCATGGAGCGGGTCGAAGTGGTCGCGAACGGCATGGCGGGTATGCCGCCGGTCGATGCAACGGATGTGGCGTCGCGGTAGGGGAGTGAGGGAAGCCAGACTTTCTCTCCCCTCCCTGAAAGGGAGGGGGCGGGGGTGGGTCGGGTTCCGCGAATCCAGGGCCTGGTGACTCAAACCGGCCAACCCACCCCCAGCCCCTCCCTTTCAGGGAGGGGGGAAGTTAGTCGTCACGGATCCGGCATCCGCTGCGGCACCGGCGGCTCCATCGCCAGCGGCGGCACCGTGCGCAGCACCAGCCCGATCACCAGCGCCGTCACCCCCAGCAGCAAACAGAACGCCGTCACCCCCGGCCATCCGGCATGCGTCCACGCGAACCCGCCGGCCGATCCCAGCACGCTCGACCCCATATAATAGAAGAACAGATAGAACGCCGCCGCCTGCCCGCGCGAGCCCTGCGCGCGCCGCCCGACCCAGGCGCTCGCGATCGAATGCGCGCCGAAAAAGCCGATCGTCACCACCGCGATCCCCGCGATCACCAGCACCAGCGGCGTCATCGCGGTCAGCGCGACGCCGGCGATCAGCAGCACGACGGGCACCCAGAAGACTTTCCGCCGCCCGAGCCGCCCGGCAAGCGTCCCGAACTTCGCCGAACTCACCGAGCCGAGCACGTAGAGCAGGAACACGCCGCCGACTGCCGCCTGGCTGAGAGCGTAAGGCGGGCTCATCAACCGGAAGCCCGCATAGTTATAGATCGTGACGAACACGCCCATCAGCAGGAACGCCTCGAGATACAGCAGCGGCATCGCGCGATCGGTGAACAACGATCCGGCGCTCCGCAACAGCGCGCCCGGCCGTCCGACGCTCGGCGTGAAATTGCGTGACGGTGGCGCGAGCCGGCGGAACGCCTCCGCCATCGCGAGGCCGGCGATACCGACCGCAGCGAGCGCCCAGCGCCAGCCTTCGAGATCGGCGACGACGCTTACGACCAGCCGCCCGGCCATGCCGCCGAGCGCAGAGCCCGCGATATACAGCCCCATCGCCGCGCCGACCGCGCCCGCATCGACCTCCTCCGCGACATAGGCCATCGCCACCGCCGGCACGCCCGCGAGCGCGAGGCCGGTCAGGAACCGCAGCACGAGCAACCCGCTCCATCCCGGCACGACCGCCGCCGTCAGCGTCAGCGCGCCCGCCGCGAACATCGCCGCGATCATCAGCGGACGCCGTCCGACGCGATCCGAGACGAACCCCGCGAACAGGATGCCGATCGCGAGTGGCCCGGTCGCGAGCGACACCGCCAGCGACGCAGCCTCCGCGGTCAGCCGATATTGCGCGGCGAACAGCGGCAGCAACGGCTGCACCGAATAGAGCAGCGAAAAGGTCGAGAACCCCGCGAACAGCATCGCCAGCGTCAGCCGGCGATAGGCTGGCGTGCCCAGAGCGATCGGCGCTTCAGAAGCCACTCAGGAAACTCGCGACGTTGTGCCCCAGCGCGTCGACCGCATAGCCGCCCTCCATGACGATCGCGGTTGGCCAGCCGCGTGCCGCGATGTCGGCGGCCAGCACCGCATAGTCGGGCGTGGTCAGCTTGAAGTGCGAGATCGGATCGCCCTCCCACGTGTCCGCGCCGAAGCTGACGACCAGCAGGCCGGGATCGAACGCGGCGATCGCGTCGAGCGCCGTGGTCTGCGCCGCGCGAAATGCATCGATCCGCGTGTCGTGGGGGAGGGGGAGGTTCAGCGTGTTGCCGTTCCCTTCGCCTTCGCCAGACTCGTCGGCATGGCCCCAGTAGAACGGGTAGTCGGTCTTCGGATCCGCGTGGACCGACGCGTAGAACACGTCGCCTCTCGCGTAGAAGATGTCCTGCGTGCCGTTGCCGTGATGGTAGTCGATGTCGAGGATCGCGACGCGCGCGACACCGGCATCGCGCGCGGCCTGCGCGGCGATCGCGGCGGTGTTGAGGTGGCAATATCCGCCGCAATAATCCGCGCCCGCGTGATGACCTGGCGGGCGGCACAGCGCGAACGCCGCGCGGTCGCCGTCGAGTACGGCGCGCGTCGCGGCGAGCGCGGACTGTGCGCTGCCATAGGAGGCGGCCCAGGCCTGCGGCGTGATCGGCGTAGTCGCATCGAAGCTGTGCGCGCCGATCAGCGCATCGATCCGGATCAGGTCGAGCGGCCGGCGCCCGCGAATCGGGAAGGTGTACGGGATCGCGTCGCCCTCCCGCCCGGCTTCGCGCCACAGTCGCGCCGCATCCTTCAGGAACGTGACGTATGGCGCGGGGTGGACGGCCAGGATCGGCGCCTCGCCGCGATCCGCCGGCGCCTCGACAGGGCCGATCGCGCGCAGGATCGCGTCGATCCGCGCGGGCGTCTCCGCATAGGCGGTGAACGCGCCGTTGTGCAGTTCGCGCGCTGGCGCATGGCTCCGCTGGGCCTCGTCGAAAAACAGCCGCATTGTCGCTCCTTGCTGCGCGGTCACGAGGGAAGAACCGACCGATCGCTTTGCGGGTCCTACCGGGTCGCGCGCGTTCGGCCAATTCGAAGGCTCAGAACAGCGCGAGTTGCCGATCGTCGTTGCCGTCCAGCAGCCAGCGCCCGATCACGTCGTGGCGCGTCCGGCCGACATGGCTGTGGACCAGCACGAACGCGTCCGCGGTCCAGCCGATCGGCGCGATGGCCTGCGTGAACGGCGCGCCCTCGCGGTAGCCGAGCGTCATGTGCGGACTGAACCGATAGTTTTCGCGGGCGCGCAACCCGGCTGCCTCACGTGCCACTGCGATCCGCTGATGCAACGCGGCGAGCGAGGCATTCTTGTGGCGCGGACGCAGCGCGATGGATCGCTCGCTGCCGACGACGGTATCGAACTGGAGCGCGAAGGGTGCCGCCTCGACCGCATCGCCGATCGACTTCAGGTCGCGTTCCAACGCTGTCGATACACGGTCTTGGTCGTCGAGGATGTCGATCGTGATGTGGAGGTGCTCGGGGCGCAGCTTGTCTCCGTCCGTCTCGAACCACGACGCTGCGGCGGTAATCTGGCGGGCGAGCGGGAGTGGCGGGCGGAGTGCGAAGAACAGGCGGTGACGGGCGAGGGGGCGGTGGAACATGCCGGTTTCCGAATCGGGGGAAGCGGATTTGTTGCTAATATGTTCTGTACTATGTGTCGAGTTCGGGGTGTCGAGTTCGGGCGTGAAGTTGCATACTCAAAGTACCACCCCGGCGGAGGCCGGGGCCCAGTTGGAACGGTTGCGGTAACGACACGCTGCGCCCCGTTAAGCGCGTATCCCAATTGGGCCCCGGCCTCCGCCGGGGTGGATGTTTCTTCGAGAGTACGGCCTACCGCGCCAACGCTTCCGCAATCAGTTTCCGCGAGTTCTCCACCCCATACAGCGCGATGAAGCTCCCCATCCGCGGCCCCTGCTCGGACCCCAGCAACGTCTCGTACAACGCCTTGAACCAGTCGCGAAGGTTCTCGAACCCGCCGGTCTTGCCGATCTCGTAGACGATGTTCTGGATATCCTCTGCGCTTGCCTCCGCCGGCAAGGCTGCGAGTTCCGCATCCAGCCGTTCCAGCGCCGCGACCTCGACACCCTCGGGCGCACGCCGCTTCAGCGTCGGCGCGACGAAATCGCGGCTATAGGCCAGTGCGTAGCCGATCAGCCGGTCGAGCTCGGGGTATTTCTCCGCCGACGCATCGGGCACGTAGTTCGCCAGATACCCCCAGACCTGCTCCTTGCTCGCATCGCCCATCACGCCGACGAGGTTGAGGAGCAGCCCAAAGGTCACCGGCAGCTCGCCGGTCGGCAGCTTGCCGTCATGGATGTGATGGACCGGGTTGCCGAGCTTCTGCTTCAGGTCCTGGCCCGCATAATTGCCGCGGAACTGCCAATAGTCGTCCACCGCGCGCGGGATCACGCCCATGTGCAGCGACTTCGCCTTCTTGGGCTCGCGATACGCGTAGAAGGCGAGGCTCTCCTCCGGGCCATAGGTCAGCCATTGTTCGAGGCTCAGCCCATTACCCTTGGACTTCGAGATCTTCTCGCCATTCTCGTCGAGGAACATCTCGTAGTTGAAGCCCTCGGGCGGGCGCCCGCCGAGCACGCGCGCGATCTTCGACGACTGCGTCACCGAATCGATCAGGTCCTTGCCCGCCATCTCGTAGTCGACGCCCAGCGCGACCCAGCGCATCGCCCAGTCGACCTTCCACTGGAGCTTGGCCTTGCCGCCGAGCACGCTCTGTTCGATCCGCTGGCCTTCGTCTTCGAATGCAATGAGGCCGGCCTCGGCATCGACGACCTCGATCGGCACCTGCAACACGATACCGCTGGTCGGCGAGATCGGCAGTACCGGCGAATAGGTCGCACGACGTTCGGCTCGGAGCGTCGGCAGCATGACGTCCTGGATGCCCTGGAAGTGACGGAGCACACCCTTGAGCGCCTCGTCGAAGCGCCCGGACGTGTAATAGTCGGTGGACGAGGCAAACTCGTAGTCGAAGCCGTAGCGATCGAGAAACTCGCGCAGGATCGCGTTGTTGTGCGCGGCAAAGCTCGAATGCGTCCCGAACGGATCGGGGATCTGCGTCAGCGGCTTGCCGAGATGCTCGCGCAGCATGTCGCCGTTGGGGACGTTGTCCGGGACCTTGCGCAGGCCGTCCATGTCGTCCGAAAACGCGATCAGCCGCGTCGGCGTGTCGGAGAGCGCGTGGAAGGCGTTGCGCACCATCGTCGTGCGAAGAACCTCGTTGAACGTGCCGATATGGGGCAGGCCCGACGGCCCATAGCCCGTCTCGAACAGTACCGGATCGCCCGACTTGCCGTTCGGATAGCGCTTCAGGAGTTTGCGCGCCTCCTCGTACGGCCAGGCTTTGGACTCGAGGGCGGCGGTGCGGAGGTCTTCGGTCATGCTGGCGGCGATAGCGTGTGGTGGAGGAAGCGCACAAGCCTCCCGTTTTCTGCGCACGCGCTCACCCGCCATCCGTCAATCGCCTTTCGCCCACCCACCCGTCATCCCAGCGAAAGCTGGGATCTTCATGGGGCGGGTGCCGCGGTCTCCACGGGGATATCCCAGCTTCCGCTGGGATGACGGGATAGGTCGCGGGAGAACAAGCAGCAACAGGTTGCCCTTTCGTTCCTCTTCGCACAAGGTCGCGCGGTGCTCCGCTATCCCGCCCTCCACGCCAGCCACGCCGGCATCTGGATCGCGAACGCGGATGGCGCGCGGCCGATCGGGCGGGGCGAGGCGATCCGGATCGCTGCCGATACGCCGGTCATCATGCTCAACGCGCCGCTGGTCGGGCAGCGGCTGGGATATCCCGATTTGTCGGGGCTCGATTTGCTCGAACTCTACGCTTTCCTCCGCCCCGCGCAGTTCGCGGTGCCGACGCCGAAAGGGATCGCGCGAGTTACCGGCCTGGACGTGCCGAGCGAGGATGCCGAGGTCGCGCCGTTCCTCCTGCGCGCGGCGGAGGCGATGCTGGCGCTCACCGACACCGACTGGCCCGAGCGTGAGGGCGCATGGACCGCGGCGCAATCGCTGTTCCGCTTGCGCTGGCCCTGGGCGCCGGTCGTTGCCGAGCGTCTGAAGAAACCCGCGGTCAACGAACGCTGGCTGTTCTCGTCGCTGCCCGAATGGGAGGAGCACGCCCCGCGTCCGGCGCCACGTACGGTCACAATCGAGCCGGGCGATGCGGAGGCGCGCCTGGTCGACCTCACCGGACACGGCGCGGAGGAACGTCCCGGCCAGCGCGCTTATGCTGGTGCGGCCACCGCCGCGTTCGCGCCGAGGGCAATGCGCGACACGCCGAATCTCGTCCTTGCGGAGGCAGGCACCGGGATCGGCAAGACGTTGGGCTACCTTGCCCCCGCTTCGCTCTGGGCGGAGAAAGCCGGCGGCGCGGTGTGGATCTCGACCTACACCAAGACGCTCCAGCGCCAACTCGGCCAGGAAACCGCGCGCCTCTATCCCGACGCTGCGATCCGGAAAGCCAAGGTCGTCACGCGGAAGGGGCGCGAGAATTACCTCTGCCTGCTCAACCTGGAGGACGCGCTGCAGGGCGGGTTCGCGGGGCGGGCGGCGATCCTTGCGCACCTCGTCGCACGCTGGGCCGCGTACAGCGCGGATGGCGACATGGTCGGCGGCGACCTGCCGGGCTGGCTGCCGACGCTGTTCCGCCGCAACGGCTCGACCGCGCTGACCGACCGGCGCGGCGAATGCGTCTACGCCGGCTGCCCGCACTACCGGAAATGCTTCATCGAGCGCGCCGCCCGCGCCTCGTCCGACGCCGACATCGTGATCGCCAACCACGCGCTGGTGATGGTCAACGCCGCACGAGGGCGCGAACTGTCGACCCGGCCGACGCGCTACGTGTTCGACGAGGGGCATCACATCTTCGACGCGGCCGATTCGATGTTCGCGACCGCGCTGACCGGTGCGGAGACGATCGAACTGCGCCGTTGGATCCTCGGCCCCGAGTCGAGCGGTCGCGGGCGCCGGCGGGGGCTCGCCGCACGCTTGTCCGATCTCGCCAGCTACGACGAACAGGGGGCGAGGGCGATCAGCGACGCGGTTACCGCGGCGGGGGCGCTAGCGTCCGACGGCTGGCTGCAACGGCTCGGTGAAGGCGCACCGTTCGGGCCGATCGAGACGCTGCTCGCCGCCGTCCGTGGGCTCACCTACGCGCGGGCTGAGCAGCCGGGCGATGCGGGGTACGGCCTGGAGACCGAACTCGCCGAACCCGACGCGACGCTGATCGAGGCCGCCGCGCCTGCCGCCGCAGCTCTCGATGCACTCGTTCGCCCGCTGGTCACGCTTGGCCGCCGTCTCGAAGCCGTGCTCGCCGAAGCCCCCGACTGGATGGACGCGCCTGCCCGAGCCCGAGTCGAGGGCGCGATCGCCTCGATCGGCTGGCGCGCGGAGACGGTGGCGTCGTGGCTCTCCTTGCTCGCGCGCGTCGGCGGACCGGTCGATGGCGATTTCGTCGACTGGCTCGCCGTCGACCGCATCGAGGGCCGCGAGTTCGATATCGGGCTGCACCGCCATTGGCTTGATCCGACCCGCCCGTTCGCCGAAATCGTCCTGAAGCCCGCCCACGGCGCACTCGTCACGTCGGCGACGCTCACCGGCGGCGGCGACTGGGAGGTCGCCGAAGCCCGCACCGGTGCGCCGCATCTCCTGCGCCCCGCCGCACGGTTCGAGGCGAAGAGCCCGTTCGACTATACGCGCCAAGCGGAAGTCCTGATTGTCACCGACGTGAAGCGCGGCGATATCGGCGCGCTCGCCAATGCGTATGCGCAGTTGATCGTCGCCAGCCGCGGCGGCACGCTCGGCCTGTTCACCGCGATCCGGCGGCTGCGCGGTGTGCATGGCCGCATCGCCGATCGACTCGCGCGCGAAGGCCTGCCGCTTCACGCCCAGCACGTCGATCCGATCGACACCGGCACCTTGGTCGACATCTTTCGCGACGATCCCGGCGCGTCGCTGCTCGGCACCGATGCGCTCCGCGACGGCGTCGACGTCCCCGGCGAATCGCTGCGGCTGGTGGTGATGGAAGGCGTGCCGTGGGCGAAACCCTCCGTTCTGCACGCCGCGCGCAGGCTCGCCGGTGGTGGCTCGGCGTATGACGACCGTCTCGTCCGCGCGCGTCTCGCACAGGCGTTCGGCCGGCTGATCCGCCGCGCGGACGACTCCGGCGTGTTCGTTATGCTGTCCGCGGCGATGCCGTCGCGACTGCTCAGCGCCTTCCCGCCGGGGGTGCCGATCGCCCGCGTCACGCTCGAAGAAGCGGTGGCCCGAGTGGCAAGCCGGCTTTCCTCGCGAGCGCCGGTAGGGCATGAAAGCCGCGAACCGGCTTGAGGATTGCCATGAAGACGTTGACGCTGTTGCGCCACGCCAAGTCCGGCTGGGACGACCCGGTCGCGCGCGATTTCGATCGGCCGCTCAACGCCAAGGGCAAGCGCGCCGCTGCGATGGTCGGCCGGCACATGCGGTCGCTCGGGCTGGCGTTCGATCATGCGATCGCGTCGCCGGCGGTGCGGGTTACGGAGACGTTGGAGCAGATCGAATCGGGCTATGGCCGGACGATCGCACCTGCCTGGGACCGGCGCGTGTATCTGGCTTCGGCAGCGACGTTGCTGGACGTGGTGCACGGCTTTCCGGCGGATACGCAGAGCGCGCTGCTGGTGGGGCACAATCCGGGGTTGGAGGATCTCGTCCTGATGCTGGTTGCGGATGGGGCTGACCCGCTGCGCGGTGCGGTGGAGGATAAGTATCCGACCGCGAGTATTGCAGAGCTTCAGTTCGATGCGGGGAGTTGGGAAGACATCGGTTCGGCTACCGCGCGGTTGACCCGGTTCATCCGCCCTCGCGACCTCGATCCGACGTTGGGCCCCGACGCGGACTGATTCTTGTTTCCCCGCGAAGGCGGGGATCCAGTATGGGCACCCGCCTTCGCGGGTGAACAAGAGGCGGGGTATGTCCTCGAACGCGCATCACCCCGGCGGAGATGGAGCCCGATCCGACACCGTCGCGGGG
>NZ_JACONT010000041.1 GCF_014358075.1 Sphingomonas albertensis
GCGCTGGTCCCCCTCCCCGTGCCGGGGAGGATTTGCGACAGGCTACTCACGCCGCGATCCCCACATAGCCTTCGCTCTCGAGCTGCTTGGCGAGGTCCTTGCCGCCCGAGCGGACGATCTTGCCGTCCGCCAGCACGTGGACGAAGTCCGGCTCCACGTAATCGAGCAACCGCTGGTAGTGCGTGATCAGCAGCACCGCCTTGTCGGGCGCGCGCATGATGCGGTTGATGCCGTCGCCGACGACGCGCAGTGCGTCGATATCGAGCCCCGAATCGGTCTCGTCGAGGATCGCGAACTTCGGGTTGACGATGCCCATCTGGACCATCTCGTTGCGCTTCTTCTCGCCACCCGAAAAGCCGACGTTCACCGGCCGCTTGAGCATGTCGTAGTCCATGCCGAGCAGATCCGCCTGCCCGCGCGCGAGCTTGAGGAACTCGCCACCGGAAAGCGGCTTCTCGTCCCGCGTCGCACGCTGGGCGTTGAGCGCCTCGCGCAAAAACTGGACGTTCGACACGCCGGGAATCTCGACCGGATACTGGAAGCCCAGGAACACGCCCGCCGCGGCGCGCTCGTGCGCCTCCAGCTCGAGCAGGTCGACGCCGTCGAACGTCACCGAGCCCGCCGTCACCTCATAGCCGGGCCGCCCGCCGAGCACATAGCCCAGCGTCGACTTGCCCGCCCCGTTCGGCCCCATGATGGCGTGCACCTCGCCCGCGTTCACCGCGAGCGACAGGCCCTTGAGGATTTCCTTGCCGTCGATCTCGGCGTGGAGGTTTTCAATTTTTAGCATCATATTTTGCCTTCTCGAACTTGCTTTGCAAACCATCGCTCAGTCGAGCGCTCGTAAGCAGCAAGTAGTTCTTCATAGCTTGGCGCTCGACCAAGACGTGAAATCAACCAATCACGCATTGAGCAATCCGCATCTTCATCGGTGTATGCATCAATAGCATCTCGAAGAGCGCCTGCCCGGCGAGCTGCTGCAATCCGCGCATCCGACTTATCCTTAACCAGTGAAAGATCACCGAGAACGTTAGAAGCACGCAATCCGAGAATATGAGATTTCAGATCATATTCTTCAGCTGTCTCAGCTAACGCGTTTGCCACAGCCTGCCCTTCGCAGAGGCGCTCTTCCAGATCAGCAATTGCATCGGCAAGGCGACGTTCAATCGTCACCCCACGGAGCCTTCCAACGAAATCCCCAGCAGCTTCTGCGCTTCCACCGCGAACTCCATCGGCAGCTGCTGCAACACCTCCCGCGCAAAGCCATTCACGATCAGCGCCACCGCCGCCTCCTGGTCCAGCCCGCGTGACATCGCGTAGAACAGCTGGTCCTCGGAGATCTTCGACGTCGTCGCCTCATGCTCGATCTGCGCGGACGGGTTGCGGACCTCGATGTACGGCACGGTATGCGCGCCGCACTGGTCGCCGAGCAGCAGGCTGTCGCACTGCGTGAAGTTCCGCACGCCCTCCGCGGTCGACGCGACGCGCACCAGCCCGCGGTACGTGTTGTCCGAACGCCCGGCCGAAATCCCCTTAGACACGATCGTCGAGCGCGTGTTCTTGCCGAGGTGGATCATCTTCGTGCCGGTATCGGCCTGCTGGCGATTGTTCGTCACCGCGACCGAATAGAACTCGCCGACCGAGCCATCGCCGAGCAGCACGCACGACGGGTATTTCCACGTGATCGCGCTGCCGGTCTCGACCTGCGTCCAGCTGACCTTCGAGTTCTTGCCCTGGCACAACGCGCGCTTGGTGACGAAATTATAGATCCCGCCGACACCGTTCTCGTCGCCCGGATACCAGTTCTGCACGGTCGAATACTTGATCTCGGCATCGTCGAGCACGACCAGTTCGACCACCGCCGCATGCAGCTGGTTCTCGTCGCGCATCGGCGCGGTGCAGCCCTCGAGATACGAGACGTACGAACCCTTGTCCGCCACGATCAGCGTGCGCTCGAACTGCCCGGTATTCTCCGCGTTGATGCGGAAATAGGTCGACAGCTCCATCGGGCAGCGCACGCCCTCCGGGATGTAGACGAACGTGCCGTCGGAGAAGACCGCCGAGTTCAGCGTCGCGAAGTAGTTATCGCGCTGCGGCACGACCTTGCCGAGCCACTTCCGGACGAGCTCGGGATATTCCTTGATCGCCTCGGAGATCGAGCGGAAGATCACGCCCGCGGCCTCCAGCTCCTTGCGGAACGTGGTCGCGACCGAGACGCTGTCGAACACCGCATCGACCGCGACGCGGCGCTTGGGCGTGCCGTCCTCGTTCAGCGGATCCTCGACCACGCCCGCCAGCATCTTCTGCTCGCCGATCGGGATGCCGAGCTTCTCGTAGACGCGCAGGATCTCCGGATCGACCTCGTCGAGCGACCCGAGCTTCGGCTTCGCCTTGGGCTCCGCGTAATAATACGCGTCCTGATAATCGATCGGCGGCACGTTGAGCTTCGACCAGTCGGGCGCCTCCATCGTCTGCCACAACGCGAACGCCTTCAGCCGCCAGTCGAGCATCCACTGCGGCTCGCCCTTCTTGGCGGAAATGAAGCGCACCGTGTCTTCCGACAGACCCTTGGGCGCGAATTCCTGTTCGATGTCCGAGGAGAAGCCCCACTCGTACGTCTTGTTCGCGGCGGCGTATGCCTCTGCGTTCCGGGTAGCCATCATTCCATCTCCGCCGCGGCGCGGCTCTCAAAAAACTCTGCGATCTCTGCGCCTCTGCGCGAACAAGAATCTTTGCGCGCAAAGGCGCAGAGAGCGCGGAGGAAGGGGTAAGGCGCTGCGCGCATCATGCGGGCACCTGCGAAAGGGGGGCTTGCGAAAGGCTGGCAAGCGACACACCGGCGAGCGCACCGCGGACTGCGCCGTTGACGGCGTTCCAGTGCGGTTTCACGCGGCAGCTCTGGTCGATGCAGCAACCCTGCGATGCGCCGTCGACGCACGCAGTCAGCGCGATCGGGCCTTCGACGGCCTCGATGATGTCGGCGAGCGAGATCATCGCCGGCGGTCGCGACAGGCGAAAGCCGCCGCCGGTACCGCGCGTGCTCTCGATAAGCCCGGCGGCGGACAGCCGGCTCACCAGCTTCTGCACGGTCGGCAACGGCACACCAGTCTCCTCGCTGAGCAGCGTCGCGTTCAGCCGCGCGATACCGCCACAATGACGCGCTGCGGCGCTCATCATCACGACCGCATAGTCGGCTAGGCTGGAAAGACGCATGGTGGCTTCGAAAGTCCAATCGGACCGATATGATCCGATTGGTCAAATGGGCTTTGTGCATTGCATCGTCAACCCGGCGGGCGATGCTAACGACTCGCAACTGGAGGCGGGTTTTCTGCCTCCCGCATGACCCGAAAGCTTGACTTCCCCCCTCCCTGGAAGGGAGGGGTCGGGGGTGGGTCGGCTGCTGATGCCAGGGCACGCCAACCAACCGACCAACCCACCCCCAGCCCCTCCCTTCCAGGGAGGGGAGCAAGAATGAACCTTCCCGACCGATGGAGGGAGCAAGGATGAGCAATGGCCTTCTACCACCCGATCCTCTTCCGCCTCGACGCCGAACGCGCGCATAGCCTGACCATCGCCGCGCTCGCCGCATGGGGGAAAGCCGGCAAGCCCCTAGCTCCGAACGTACCGCGGCTCGCGACGACGGTTGCGGGGATCGCCTTCCCCAACCCCGTCGGCCTCGCGGCAGGCGTCGACAAGGACGGCCGAGCGATCGACGGGTTCTTCGGCCTCGGCCTCGGCAGCGTCGAGATCGGCACGCTCACCCCGCTCGCGCAGCCGGGCAACCCGAAGCCCCGCATCTTCCGCCTCCCCGAAGACCGCGCCGTCATCAACCGCCTCGGCTTCAACAACGGCGGCCTCGATGGCGCGCTTCCCCGTGCGCAGAGCGCAAAGCGCAACGGCATCCTCGGCATCAACGTCGGCGCGAACAAGGATGCGACCGACCGCACCGCCGACTATGTCCACGGCGTCACCCGCGCCGCGCCGCACGCCGACTACATCACGATCAACATCAGCTCCCCCAACACCCCCGGCCTGCGCGATCTCCAGCACGGCGCAGCGTTGCGCGACCTCCTCGCCGCCTGCACCGCGGCAAAGGGCACCACGCCGATCTTCCTCAAGGTCGCCCCCGATCTCGACCCCGCCGACATCGACGACATCGCCCGAGCAGCCCTCGACAACCGCATCGACGCGCTGATCGTCAACAACACGACCATCTCCCGCCCCGGCCTGCGCTCGGCCAACGCCAAGGAAACCGGCGGCCTGTCCGGGGCGCCCCTCGCCCCCCTGGCCCGCCAACGCCTGTCGGACTTCCGCAAGGCAACGGGCGCAGCAATCCCGCTGATCTCGGTCGGCGGCATCGACAGCGGCGCCGAAGCCTATGCCCGCCTCCGCGCCGGCGCGAGCCTCGTCCAGCTCTACACCGCTCTGGTGTACGAAGGCCCCGGCCTCCCCGCCCGCATCCTCCGCGAACTGGATGCGCTGCTGAAGCGCGACGGCTTCACCTCCGTCGCCGACGCGGTGGGTATCGACGCCTGCTAATCCTCCCCCGCCAGGGGGAGGTGGCGCCGAAGGCGACGGAGGGGGAGGACACGGAACCGCGGCCATCACTTGCCGCCCCCTCCGACTGGCAAGCGCCAGCCACCTCCCCCTGGCGGGGGAGGATCGCGAGTTCGGACGGCGACACCGCTTGCCTCATACCCGAACCGCACTAGGCTCGCGCTCGATGAAGACCTCCCTCCTAGCGCTCGCCCTCCTCGTCCCCGCCGCCACCGAGGCGCGTCAACCCGCCCCAGCCAAAGACCAAGGCATGGTCAGCGCCGCCGACCCGCGCGCCGCCGCCGCCGGCGTCGAGATCCTCCGCGCGGGCGGCAGCGCCACCGATGCCGCGATCGCCACGATGCTCGCGCTCAACGTCGTCGAGCCGCAAAGCTCCGGCATCGGCGGCGGCAGCTTCTGGATCTCCCACGCCGCCAGCGGTGCACTCAGCACGATCGACGCGCGCGAAGAAGCCCCCGCCGCCGCCGACGCGCGTTGGTTCTACACCCCCGACGGCCAACCGCTGAGCCACAGGGACGCGGTCCCCGGCGGCCGCAGCGTCGGCATCCCCGGCGCACTGCGCGGCATGGCGCTCGCACACCGCGCCTCGGGGAAGCTCCCCTGGGCGCAGCTGTTCGCACCTGCGATCCGGCTCGCCACCAACGGCTTCCAGGCCACCCCGCGCCTCGTCAACGGCATGAAGTCCTACGGCGACCACGTCACGCCCGAGACCCGCGCGCTCTTCTCCGCCCCCGACGGCTCGCCAGTCGCGATCGGCGCGACGATCAAGAACCCGCAGCAAGCCGCCCTCCTCCAGCGCATCGCCACCCAAGGCCCCGACAGCTTCTACGTCGGGCCCCAGGCGCAGAAGATCGTCACCGCGGTCAACACCGCCGCGCGCAATCCGTCGAAGATGACGCTCGGCGATCTCGCCAGCTACGACGCCAAGAACCGCCCGCCCGTCTGCGTCAAATACCGCGTCTACCGCGTCTGCGGGATGGCCCCGCCCTCGTCCGGCGGGGTCACGGTATTGATGATCCTGAAGCAGCTCGAACGCTTCGACATGGCAAAGCTCGGCAAGGACAGCGCGCAGGCCTGGCACCTGTTCGCCGAATCCTCGCGCCTCGCCTACGCCGACCGCGACCTGTACGTCGGCGACCCCGATTTCGTCCGCGTGCCGGTACAGGGCATGCTCGACGCGAAGTACCTCGCGTCGCGCTCCGCCCTGATCTCACCCACCACGACGATGGCGAGCGTCGCGCCTGGCACGCCCCCCGGCGCCCCCGCCCGCACCCGCGCCCCGGTCAGCGAAGTCACCGGCACCACCGACATCGCCACGGTCGACGCTAAGGGCAACGTCGTCGAAGTCACGACCACCGTCGAGGGCTATTTCGGCTCCGGCATCACGGTCGACGGCACCGTCCTCAATAACCAGCTCACCGACTTCGACATCGTGCCCGAGAAGGACGGCGCGCTCGTCGCCAATCGGGTCGAAGGCGGCAAGCGTCCGCGCAGCTCCATGTCGCCGACGATCGTCTACGGCCCCGACGGGAAAGTCCGGCTCGCGGTCGGCGCGGCGGGCGGCTCGACGATCATCGCGCAGGTGGCGAAGGCGATCATCGGCGTGGTCGACTGGAAACTGTCCGCGCAGGACTCGATCGCGCTCGGGCTGCTCTACGCCCCCGGCCACGTCGCCGCTGCCGAAAAGGGTACGCGGATCGAGGCGATGATCCCCGCTCTGGAAGCGCTCGGCGAAACCGTGCGAGTGACACCGCTCGGCCTGAAGGCAAACGCGATCGAGCGCGTCGCCGGCAAATGGGTCGGCGCCGCAGACCCCCGCAGCGAGGGCGTCGCGATGAGCCAGGACGGCACCGTCACCCAGATCCAACGCGTCGGCGCCCTCCAGCGCGCGCCGGAGTAACGACGAAACTCCGCCTCCCCGGCGAAGGCCGGGGTCCAGTTGGAAAGGTCGCAGTAACGACGCGCAAACGTCAATTAGCAACGCTTCCCAACTGGACCCCGGCCTCCGCCGGGGAGTTGCTAAGTCCGTGGCAGCGGTTGGGGTTGAGCCCCCGCCGGTTATGACGCACTAACCGTCCAACGCTCAGAATCGCGTCGTACAAGGCGCAACGGCACAGCGCCCAGGGAGAGACAATGGCCCGCCAGCTCGAACGATTCCCGAACCTCGTCACGATGTTCTTCACGCGCGCCGCGGAGAAAGGCGACGCGCCGTTCCTCTGGACCAAGACGAGCGGCACGTGGGTCGCCACCAGTTGGGCCGAAGCCGCGCGGCAAGTCGCCAGCCTAGCCACCGCCCTCACCGCGATCGGCCTGAAACGCGGCGACCGCGTGATGCTGGTCAGCGAGAACCGTCCCGAATGGTGCCTCAGCGACCTCGCGATCATGGCGGCTGGCTGCATCACGGTGCCGACCTACGTCACCAACACCGAGCGCGATCACCTCCACATCATCGAGAACGCCGGCGCCTGCGCGATCATCGTCTCGACCGCCAAGCTCGCCAAGACGGTGCTCCCCGCGGTGATCCGGTCGAACCAGGCGCAGACCGTCATCGGCCTCGAGGACATGAAGGTCCCAGCGTCGATCGACTTCCACAACTGGCACGCGCTGATCGCCGCGCACCAGACCGCGCCCGCAGCCGCAGCCGCCCGCGCCGACTTCGCCCGCGAAGACCTCGCCTGCATCATCTACACCTCGGGCACCGGCGGCGCCCCGCGCGGCGTCATGCAGCACCACGGCGCGATCCTCCACAATTGCGCCGGCTGTGCGTCCGTCATCTCGGAGGATTTCGGCTGGGACGACGAGGTCTTCCTGTCGTTCCTGCCCTTGAGCCACGCCTACGAACACACCGGCGGCCAGCATTTCCCGATCTCGCTCGGCGGCCAGATCTACTACGCCGAGGGCCTCGAAAAGCTCGCCGCCAACATCGAGGAGACGCGGCCGACGATCATGTTCGTCGTCCCCCGCCTGTTCGAAGTCCTCCGCACGCGCATTTCGAAGACGATCGAGAAACAAGGCGGCGCCTCCGCCTACCTATTGCGTCAGGCCCTCGACATCGGCGGCAAGCGCTACGCCGGCCGCCTCCGCCTGATCGACCGCCCGATGCAGGCGGCCGTCGCCACGCTCTTCAAGCCGAAGATCTCGAAGAAGTTCGGCGGCCGGTTGAAGGCGATGATCTCGGGCGGTGCACCGCTCAATCCCGAAGTCGGCCTGTTCTTCGAGTCGCTCGGGCTCACCTTCCTGCAAGGCTATGGCCAGACCGAAGCCGCCCCCGTCATATCCTGCAACCGCCCCAAGGCCGGCGTCCGCATGGACTCGGTCGGGCCGGCGCTCAAGGACACCGAAGTCCGGATCGCCGAGGACGGCGAGATCCTGGTCCGCGGCGAACTCGTCATGCATGGCTATTGGCGCAACGACGCCGAGACCGCGAAGGTCCTCAAGGACGGCTGGCTTCACACCGGCGACATCGGCGAGATCGACGACCGCGGCCGGATCCGCATCACCGACCGCAAGAAGGACCTGATCATCAACGACAAGGGCGAGAACGTCGCCCCGCAAAAGGTCGAGGGCATGCTGACGCTCCAGCCCGAGATCGCACAGGCAATGATCGCCGGCGACAAGCGCCCGTACATGGTGGCGCTGATCGTGCCCGATCCCGAGTGGACGCAGGAATGGTGCGCGGGGAACGGCGATGCCTGCAGCTTCACCCGGCTGGCCGAAAACAGCGAGTTCCGCACCGCGATCGGCCACGCGATCGAGCGGGTGAACAAGGACCTGACGGTGACGGAGCGCATCCGAAGGTTCGTGCTCGCGGACGGCCCGTTCACGATCGAGAACGAGCAACTGACCCCGAGTTTGAAGATCCGCCGCCATGTGCTGCGGCAGGTCTACGGCGAAAGGTTGGACGGCTTGTATAAGAGCTGAGCTAAGCCACCGTATGCAATCTGCACCCCTCCCTGAAAGGGAGGGGCCGGGGGTGGGTAGGCTAGCGAGTGGCGCCGACCTCAGCCACGATCGCTTCGGCGACGCCATCCGGATTCCCCACGACGTCGGAATTCCAGAACCGGATTACGCGCCACCCCAGCCCTTCGAGAAACGCAGTTCGCCGCAAATCATAATCTGACTCGATATGCTGGCTCCCATCGAACTCGATCGCAAGCTTCACGCTACGACAGGCAAGATCGACGATGCAGCGGCCGACCACAAGCTGGCGCGTGAACCGCGGACGGAAGCCTGAAACTCGATGCCAGATCAGCCGCTCAGCTTCAGTCGCCTGTGTCCGCAGACTGCGCCCGGTTAGTCATCAAAGGCACGACGCGAGCCATACTCAGGATGCTGGGCCATCATGATACGGACGGCAACCCACCCCCGGCCCCTCCCTTTCAGGGAGGGGTGAAGGATGGGCGGATTACTTGGCTGGCTTCTTCGCCGCAGCCGGTACGACCGCCATCGTCCAGTCCTTCTCCGGCCGCAGATACTTCGCCGCCGTCGCCTGCAACTCCACCGGCGTCGTCGCCACCAGGTCCGAAGCGATCCGCTGCGTCGCCGCGATCCGGCGCGGGTCGAACGTCGCCCCGCCGAGCTGCTGCAACCAGAACTGGTTCCCGGTCGAAGCGCGCAGGATATACTGCCCCATCGGCTTCTTGATCCGGTCGAGCTCGTCCGGCGCGATCGGCGTCGACACCAGTTCCCCTGCGATCTGCCGGGCGATCTGGAAGAAGAACGACACCTTGTCCGGCGCCACCTGCCCGATCGCCACCATCCGCCCGCCAGTGTTCATGCCCACCGGCCACTGGCTCGACACGTTGGGGCTGTAGCTTGCGCCCGCCGCCTGCCGCAGCCGCTCGAACAGCCGATCGCTGAACACCTGCGCCAGTACGTCGAGACGCCGCGCCTCGACGATATTGTCGATCCCGCCACCCGTCGGCCATGCGATCACCGCCGCCGCCTGGTTCTCAGGCCCGGTATGCGCGCGCATCACCGGAGTCGCGTTGTGCGCGGGGAAACCAACCGGCGCCCCGACCGTCGACACCGCCGTCCGCGGCTTCATCGCCCCGAACGACTTCGCCACCGCAGCGATCGCATCCTCGGTCTTAACATCGCCGAAGATCGAAACCTCGACCGGCCCGGTCTTCAGGATCGGCTCCCAGAACGCGCGGAAGTCCTTCGCGTTGAGCGCCTCGACAGTCGGCTTGGACGGCGTCCCCCAACGCGGATCGCCCGCACGTAGCAGACCCTCGAGATCGCGCGACAGCACGCCGTCGGGCGACGAATCATACCCCGCGAACCCTGCCAGCGCCGCGACCCGGGCACGCGCCACCGGCGCCGGATCCCAGGCCGGGAAGGCGAGCTTGGCCGCCATCAACCGCAACTGATCCGCATAATCCGCCGGCGACGTGATCGCGCTCAGCGTGAACGCATCGTCGTCGATCCCGAAGTCGAGACCGATCCGCCGCCCCGCCGTCAACTGGTCGAGATCGCCCTGGTCGAGCTTGCCGATACCCCCCGCGACCAGCGCGAGATCGCCTGCCCAGGCCGGCGTCGGCCGGTTCGAAGGGATCGCGGTATAGCCGCCGCCGAAGCGCACGCGCACATACACGCGCCCGGTCTCGCCGGCGTTCGGGAACAGCAGCACGCGCGTTCCATTGGCGAAGTTCACCTGCTCCATGTCGAACGCAGCGATTTTCTCGCGGCTGGCCACGACGCCCGGCTTGCCTAGCGACGGCAGCTTCGAGAAATCGACCGCAGCCTGCGCACGACGCTTGCCGGCCAGCCCAGAAACATCTGCCTTCAACGCGGTCGCCAGCTTGTTCGCAGCTCCCGCATCGGGGGTCTGCGTGTTCACCAGAGCGCGGGTAGCGGTGCCCTCGAAGATCGCCTTGCTCGACGCGAGCAGCGTCGCGGGCGTGAACATGCCCTTCGCCTTGGCGTCCTGCAAAATCTTGTACGACGTTTCCGGCCCGGCCACCGTCTCACGAATGTCGAGCGCGCCGACCATGTCGTCCGCCTGCTTGGCGCCCGCCTCGACCCGCGCGGTCTCGACACTGGTACGCATGATCGTGTCGAAATCGGCATATTCGCGGTCAACCTCGGCCTGGCTCGGCGCGTTGGTCTGCGCGTCGGCGATCACCGCGCGGACGTCCTTCAACGCCGCTTCCCAGTCGGTGCCGATCGGCACGATGTTGACGCTGGTCAGGTTCGCCGAGCGCGACACGTCGTCGATCGACACGCCGGCCTGGAGGAAACTGCCGCCCGCCCGCGCCCGCGTCTCCAGACGCCGGCTGATCAGCCGGGTGGCCAGCACGTCGACCAGCCGCTTCTGGTTCATGATCGCGGTGTCGTCCTTATACTCCCATGGGCGGACGACGCCGAGCGTCACCACCGCCGGTATCGCCGGCTCGGCGATCGTCGCGGAAACCGGCGCCTTCGGATCGGGCTTGCCGAAATCGGGCGCGGGCGTGACCGGGCCGATGCCCTTCCAGTCGGCGAAGTTCTTGACGATCAACCGCCCGAACAGCGCCGGATCCATGTCGCCCGAGATGATGACGACGGTGTTCTCCGGGCGATACCAGCGATCGTGGAACGCCTTCACGGTCGCGCCGGTCGCGGCCTCCAGCGTCTTGATGTTGCCGATCGGCGAGCGATCCGCGAGCGGCTGCCCGGCGAAGAACGTCGCGCGGATCGCATCGCCGAACCGCACCTGGGGCCCCGGCTGCTCGCGCTGTTCGGCCAGCACGATCGGGCGCTCGGCGGCGACCGACGCGTCGGTGATCGTCGGCTTTTCCATCATCCCGGCCATGATCTTCAGGCTTTCGTCGAGCCCGGCCTGGGTCGCCGAGGGAAGATCGAGCTTGAAGGTGGTCGATGTCGGCGTGGTCTGCGCGTTGGTATCCGAGCCGAAGGTCGCGCCAAACCGCTGCCACACGCGCTTCGCTTCGCCGTCGGGCACGTATTCCGACCCGCGGAACGAGAGATGCTCGATGAAATGCGCAAAGCCGCGTTCGCTGTCGGTTTCGTTCAGCGAGCCCGCATCGATCCGGACGCGTACCGCGACCTGGCCCGGCGGCACGCCGTTCTTGCGCACCGCGAACCGCATGCCGTTGGGCAGCGTCCCGAACTTCCACTCGGGATCCCGCGTGAGGTCGCTGCCCTTGTAGAGCCACGCGGTCGTATCGATTCCCGTCAGCTCGGGCAGCGTCGGCGCTTCCTTCGCCCCCGCGTTGGTGGGGGTGGAGGCGGCCTGCTGGGTCGCCATCTGGCCGCTCGCCGGTATGGCGAGGCCGAGCAGGACGGGGAGCAGGACGGGAGCGCGATACAAGCGCGATAAGGATACCATGACGCATCTGTAGCGTCCCCGCGCACGCATCGCCAGCGCCGCACAATCGAGGGTGGTCGCGCCCGCCATCATTTCGTCCAACACCGGCGGTATATCGTGTCCGAACAAGGGGATCGGCGCAGGCGACGCGCCAGGATGCAGGATAGAAATGACGGTGGAAGCCGAACTGGGGCACGAACTGGGCCACGAACTGAGGCAGTCTTCATTGTGGCGGGAATCGGGCGGGCCGGCAGTACGCCGCAGCGCCCGCGTGCCCGATCTGAACGTGATCTCGGGCGCACCCAAACCCGGCGCTCCGATGGTCGCCGAAGCCAACCGCCCGCTGATCATCCGCGTCGGCAAGCACCTGCGCGGCGTGTTCGACCGCATGATCGCGTCGTCCTCGCTGGTCGCCAACGACCCGGTGCTCGACGTCCGCGATTTCGCCTGGACGGCGGGCCTTCGCGAGAATTGGGCCGCGATCCGTGACGAGGCCGTCCACGTCGCGCTGCGAGGCGAGGCGTCCCCCAGCCTCGCGACGATCTCGCCCGATCACCGCTCGATCGCCGAAGTCGACAAATGGCGGTCGTTCTTCCTCTACGGCTATGGCTATCCGATCGAGGAGAGCCTCGCGCGCTGCCCCCACACCGCCGCCGCCGTCGCGCGCATCCCCGGCCTCAACAGCGCGTTCTTCTCGATCCTGGCGCCCGGCACGCACATCCCCGAGCATCGCGGCGTGACCAAGGGCCTCATCACCTGCCACCTCGGCCTGATCGTCCCGCGCGACGGCGACGTCCGGATGCGCGTCCACGACCGCGTGGTGCGCTGGGCGGAAGGCGAAACGCTCGTGTTCGACGACACCTACAACCACGAGGTCTGGAACGACACGAACGGCACGCGCGTCGTCCTGCTGATCCAGTTCGAACGCCCCCTGCGCAATCCCGGCAAGTGGATCGCCGACATCTTCCTCGGCATCGTCCGCCGCTCCGCCTTCGTCCAGGACGCGGTCCGCAACATCGGCAGCTGGAACGCCGCGGTGAAACAGCTCGACGTCTGACGCTTCTTGCTCCCCTCCCTGGCAGGGAGGGGCTGGGGGTGGGTCGGCCGCTTGGCGAGCGTGACGACCGTCACGAACCCACCCACCCCAACCCCTCCCTTCACGAGGGAGGGGAGCAAGAAAGGGCCCCGCCCCTCACCCCCCGAAAGAAACCGTTTCCCGTTCCCCGCTTGATCCCTCGCCCCCGCCGGGCCACATGCGGTGCATGCTGATCGAAACGGAATCCACCCCGAACCCCTCGACGTTGAAGTTCCTGCCGGGACGCGCCGTCATGGACGCCGGCACCCGCGACTTCGCCACCCCCGAGGAGGCCGAGACCAGTCCGCTGGCCGAGGCGATCTTCAATCTCGGCGACGTGACCGGCGTGTTCTTCGGCCGCGATTTCGTGTCGGTGACCGCCGCGCCGGGCGTCGCCTGGTCGGACCTGAAGCCCGACGTGCTCGCGATCCTGCTCGATCATTTCTCCGCCGCGATGCCGCTGTTCAAGCCCGCCCGCGCCGGTTTCTCGGTGCCGTCGGACGAGCCCGCGCTGTCCGACGATCCGGCCGACGCCGATATCGTCGCGCAGATCCGCGAACTGATCGACACGCGCGTCCGCCCGGCGGTCGCCAACGACGGTGGCGACATCGTCTATCGCGGCTTCGACAAGGGCAAGGTGTTCCTCCAGCTCCAAGGCGCCTGCGCCGGCTGCCCCTCGTCGAGCGCGACGTTGAAGAACGGCATCGAGCAGCTCCTCAAATACTACGTCCCCGAAGTCACCGAAGTGCGAGCCGTCTGATGCGCCAGAAACTCGACGATAGCGTCCTCGACACCGTCTTCCGCGACGCGCGTACCTATAACGGCTACACCGACGAGCCCGTCGCCGAGAGCGAACTGCACGCGATCTGGGACCTGATGAAGTGGGGCCCGACCTCCGCCAACCAGCTGCCAGCGCGCCTGATCTGGTGCGTCAGCGACGAATCGAAGCGGAAGTTGGCGGATGCGTGCAGCGCGCAGAACAAGCCGAAGATCCTGAACGCCCCCGTGTCGGTGATCATCGGCATGGACACCAATTTCCACGAACACCTCCCCGAGTTGTTCCCTCACGCCGATGCGAAGTCGTGGTTCGACGGCAATGCCGAACTGCGCGAGGCGTCCGCGTTCCGCAACTCGTCGTTGCAGGGTGCGTATTTCATCATCGCCGCGCGGATGCTCGGGCTAGATACCGGGCCGATGTCGGGCTTCGACGCGGGCAAGGTCGACGCGGCGTTCTTCCACGACACGCCGGCGGTGCGGACGAACTTCATCTCGACGCTAGGCCACGGCGACCCCGCGACGATCTACGCCCGCTCGCCCCGCCCCGACTTCGCGAAGTTCAACAGCATCGCTTGAGGCGGGACCTGCTCCCTCTCCCCTGCGGGGAGAGGGTCGGGGTGAGGGGCAGTTGGGAAGGGCAGCGCTCGCGGCGCCCCTCACCCAACCCTCTCCCCGGAGGGGAGAGGGCTACCCCGGCTCAAACTAGGACACCAAGCCCTCACCCATCGCTAGCCCGCTCGATATCCGCACCAACCGCGCTCAGCTTCTCCTCAAGACGCTCATACCCGCGGTCGAGGTGGTAAACCCGACCCACCGACGTCTCGCCATCCGCCGCCAACCCGGCCAAAATCAAGCTCATCGAAGCCCGCAGATCGGTCGCCATCACCGGCGCCCCGACCAGCTTGTCGACCCCGCGCACCACCGCGGTCCGCCCACGCACCTGGATATCCGCCCCCATCCGCGCCAGTTCCGGCACGTGCATGTAGCGGTTCTCGAAGATCGTCTCCGTCAGCACGCTGGCGCCGTCGGCCATGCAGAGCATCGCCATAAATTGGGCCTGCATGTCCGTCGCGAACCCGGGGTAGGGCGCGGTCGAGAGGGTCAGGGGTTTCAGCTTGCCATCCGAGGCGACACGCACGCCGCCCTTGGTGGGCGTCACCGAGACGCCGACCTCGACCAGCGCATCGATCGTCGCGCCCATGTCCGGGATAGCCACGCCGACCAGCTCCAGGTCGCCACCCGTAATCGCCGCGGCGCACGCGTAGCTACCCGCCTCGATCCGGTCGGGCATCACCGCATAGGTCGCGCCGTGCAGCCGGTCGCGGCCCTCGATCGTCAGCGTTTCGGTGCCGATCCCGTCGATCGACGCACCCATCGCGACCAGGCAGTTGCACAGGTCGACGATCTCGGGCTCGCGCGCGGCGTTCTCGATCACCGACGTGCCCTTAGCGAGCACCGCGGCCATCACGACGTTCTCGGTCGCGCCCACCGACACGATCGGGAAGCGGAAGCGTCCACCCGGCAGGCGTCCACCCGGCGCGATCGCCTTCACATAGCCTGCCGCCATCTCAAGCTCGGCACCGATCGCCTCGAGCGCGCGCAGGTGGAGATCGATCGGCCGGTTGCCGATCGCGCAGCCGCCCGGCAGCGACACCGTCGCCTCGCCGCCGCGCCCGAGCAACGGCCCGAGCACCAGGATCGACGCGCGCATCTTCCGCACGATGTCGTAGGGCGCCTCGGTCGAGGTGAGGTTACCCGCGCGGATCGTCATCACCCGGCCGAAATCCTCCGGCCGCGTCCCCTGGATCGCGGTCGACGCACCGAGCTGGTTGAGCAGATGGCCGAAGCCGTCGACATCCGCCAGCCGCGGGAGGTTGCGCAGCGTCAGCGGTTCTTCGGTCAGCAACGCGCACGGCATCAGCGTGAGCGCGGCGTTCTTCGCACCGGAAATGGGCAGGCGCCCGGACAGGCGATTGCCGCCACGAATGAGAATACGGTCCATCCCGGGTGTCTATCGCGGCTGGCGGTCCGCGCAAGGGGCCCGCACGCCGCGACATGCCGGGAGGCGACGAGAGGAGCCAAAGTCCGGGTCGCGCTAATGCCCGCGCTTGATCGACTTTAATGCGCGGGAATCATAGCTTTGCTCTGTGTCTCCACCAACATGGGGGACCATTTCAGAGTGCCGGACAGCTGCTTCGCCGACCGCGTCGGCGATCTCATCGACCTGTCGATGAACGAAAGGGCTGCGCTAGCGCGGTTTGAGGAGCGCCCGCGCGAACTGCGTCGTGGTGCGATCCTGCTGCGGGAGAACGATCCGCAGTCCGAACTCTTCATCCTCCAGCGTGGCATGGCAATGAGCTATGTGCTGCTCGACGACGGCAGCCGCCAGATCCTCCGCTTCCTCTATGCCGGCGACATGCTCGCGGTGTCCGCGCTCGTCTATCGTGACTCGCCCGAGACGGTGGTCGCGCTGACCGATTGCACGGTGTGCCCGTTCGATCGCGCGGCGATGACGGCACTGGTCACCGATCATCCGCGGCTGTCGGCGATCATCATGGTGATGAACCAGATGGAGAAGGTGGCGCTGACCGACCGGCTCGCCGCGCTCGGCCGCACCTCGGCCAAGGCACGGATCGCGGCGCTGCTGATCGAGATGCGCAACCGGATGCGGCTACGCGACCAGGCGCTCGGCAACAGCTTCACGCTCGGGCTGACGCAAGAGGAGATCGGCGACGCCACCGGGCTGACCGCGGTGCACGTCAACCGGATGCTGCGGCAATTGGAAGAGGACGGCCTGATCCGGCGCGAGGCGGGCCGGGTGACTCTGCTCAACGAGGTGCAATTGGCGCAGGCGGCGAATTACATCGACCGGTTCGACGGTCTCGACCTGCGCTGGTTGCCACCCGCGCGGTAGACCCTCCCGCGACGTGACCGTTTTTCGGTCCTCCCCCGCCAGGGGGAGATTGCACTTAAGGTGACGGAGGGGAGATATTCGCCAACCTTCGCTCCGTATCCGCCCCCTCCGTCTGGCAAGCGCCAGACACCTCCCCCTGGCGGGGGAGGATCAGAAGAAGTGACGGATCATCTCAGAGCGTCAGGCTCACGCCTTCTCGAGGGTGCATTGCAGCGGATGCTGGTTCTGGCGGGCGAAATCCATGACCTGCGACACCTTGGTCTCGGCGACCTCGTAGCTGAACGTCCCGCAAACCCCGACGCCCTTCTGATGGACGTGCAGCATCACGCGCGTCGCCGCCTCCATGTCCATCCGGAAGAAGCGCTGGAGACACAGCACGACGAACTCCATCGGCGTATAGTCGTCGTTGAGCATCAGCACGCGGTACGGCGTCGGCTGTTTGGTCTTGGCACGCGTTTTGGTCGCGATGCCGGCACCGGTGCCGTCATTGCCATCCTCGCCACCATCGTCGCGGCGCTCGGCCATCATCACGGCCAGCTTCATTTCAGGGGTCAACACCATGCTGCCAAAATATGGCATGCCGGGGGGCAAGGGCAAGGGGGCGCCCGCACACCCCACGCGAAATCCGCGCGAAATCCGCAAACGAAAAAGGGGGCGACCGTCGCATGACGGCCGCCCCCTTCTCGTCGCACCGCCCGAAGGCGTGGCGCTATCGACTTACGCCGAGATCTTCATCTTGTCGGTCGCGACCGCAACGCGGTTCGAGATCGGCTGGGCGAACTCGCCGAACATCTTCAGCATCCGCTCGGTCGAGCGCGAGCCCTCGGCGATCATAGTGTCGAACGCGGTGCGCGCATAATCGCCCTGGAGCTTCATGAACTCGGTCGGCGACTTGGCGGCGGCGAGCGTCTTGGCGGCTTCGGTCGCGCTCTCGAACGAGGTCTTGGCGTATTCGGCGGCTTCATGGCCGAGCGCCTCGACGTTCTTCGCGGCGATCTTCGACGATTCGACCAGCGCCTCGATGTTGCCCTTGCCGAATGCGGTCATGTCCTCGACCATCTTCGCCGACTTCTCCATCGCGCCCTTGGCCTGCTCGGTATACTCGGCGGTGTTGGCGCCCGTGAACAGGGCCTTGGTCTTCTCGGTGATGCTCTGGATCGTGTCCATCGTGGCGTCCTTTGTTTCGCTAGCAGGGATCCCCAACGGCGCGGCGGCCTGGATCGGGGCGGGAATGTCCGTGTGCGGCGATACAAAAGCAGCCGCGAGAGGTTGAGATGCCGGCGTCTTGGCGATCGGCTCAGGTGCCGGTTTCGCCGGCTTGGCGACAGTCCGGGCGGAGGTTTTGGCGGTCGCGGCCTTGACGGCAGCGACCGGCTTCGCAGCGGCGGCAAGCTTCGAACCGGCCTTGGCCGTCCGTTTCACGATATCCACCATCCACGCACCTCTCTTCGGAGTTATGTCGCGGTCTTCATACACGAATTTTCGCAGCGCACAATTTAATTGTGCAGCGCACCATGACGTTTACGTAAGGTAGCGCTACCGGCTTTTCACATACTCGCCGGGCGCGTCGCCGATCGCTTCGAGCGCCCCCTCACCCGGCAGCCGCGCACCGTCCGCGGCCACCGTCTCTGCACCAAGCGCGCGCAACCAGTCGACCCAATCCGGCCACCAGCTGCCCTTCGTCTCCGTCGCACCGGCAACGAAGTCGGCGAGCGTCGTGTGCACGCCCGGATTGGTCCAGTATTGATATTTCCCTGCAGCCGGCGGATTGACTACGCCCGCGATATGCCCCGAGCCCGCGAGCACGAACTTCAGCGGCCCGGCGAACAATTGCGTGAGTTTCCAGACGCTTTCAGCCGGCGCGATATGATCCTCGCGCCCCGCCTGGACATAGCTCGGCGTCGCGACCTTGGTGAGATCGATCGGCGTCCCATCCACCGTCATCGTGCCCGTCACCAGCAGGTTGTCGCGGTACAGGTCGGTCAGATAGCTCAGATGCCATTTCGCCGGCAGGTTGGTCGTATCCCCGTTCCAGTGGAGCAGGTCGAACGGCACGTAATCCTGCCCCAGCAGGTAATTCTGCGTGACGTAGTTCCAGATCAGGTCGCGCCCGCGCAACAGGTTGAACGTCGTCGCCATGTACCGCCCGTCGAGGAACCCTTCGGGCGACAACGACGCGACCATCTTCA
Organism: Sphingomonas albertensis; assembly: GCF_014358075.1. Lineage (GTDB taxonomy): Bacteria > Pseudomonadota > Alphaproteobacteria > Sphingomonadales > Sphingomonadaceae > Sphingomonas > Sphingomonas albertensis. The sequence goes on from NZ_JACONT010000041.1 coordinate 18,825, forward strand.
ACTGCTCGTCGTCGATGAAATGCTGCAGCTCGCCCGCCTGCGCGAAATCCACCTGCGCCGTAAAGAACGTAGCGCTAGCCACCTTCGCGGCCTCGCCCCGCGCGGCCAGCAGTGCGAGCGTCGCGGCCAGCGTCGTCCCCGCCACGCAGTACCCGATCGTGTGCACCGCAGGCACGTCGAGCGCGGCGCGAACCGTATCGATCGCCTCGACCTGCGCACCGACGTAATCGTCCCAGACTACGTCCTTCATGCTCGCGTCGGCGGATTTCCACGAGACCATGAAAACGGTGATGCCCTGCTCGACCGCCCAGCGGATGAAGCTCTTCTCCGGCGTCAGGTCGAGAATGTAGAACCGGTTGATCCACGGCGGAAAAATCACGAGCGGCGTCGCCAGCACCTTGTCGGTGGTCGGACTGTACTGGATCAGTTCGTAGAGCGACGTGCGTTTCACCACCTTGCCCGGCGTCATCGCCAGATTGCGCCCGAGCTCGAACGCGCCGTCGGGCGTATGCGTCACCTGCCCGCGGGCAAGATCCGCCATCATGTTCTGCAGGCCTTTCAGCAGATTTTCACCGCGGGTCTCGATCGTCTTCTCGATCACCTGCGGGTTGGTCAGCGCGAAATTGGTCGGGCTCATCGCGTCGACGAACCCCTTAGTCGCGAACCGCAGCTGCTCCTTCTGCTTGGGGTCGAGCCCGTCCACCGCCTCGACGCCGCGGAGCATGTGGTCACCGATCAACTGATAACTCTGCCGGATCAGGTCGAACACCGGCTCGCGCCACTGCGGCGCTTTGAAGCGCTTGTCGGTCACCGGCGCAGCCTCAGGCGCCTTGACCGGATCGAGAAATCGCTGCCACAGCGTTAGGCTCTCGGCCCAGAAATCGCGCGCGCGCTCCAGCGTGGCGGGGTCGGTGAAACCCGGAATCGCGGGAATCCCCTCGGGCTTGGCCTGCATCGCCGCGAAGCCCTGCTCCATCATCATCTGCTGCGCACGCCCCATTACCCACGTCCAATGCTGGAGATCGGGGAGGGTCGGCGTGGAGGCGTCGGGAGGAGTATCGGCCATGGCATCCTCTGCTTTTTCGGGAGCTTAGCCGAGGCAACGGTCCAGCGGAAGCGGGGTGGTCGCTGGCGCAAGGTCCCGTCGCCACATCGTCCCGTCATCCTGACGAAAGTCAGGATCCAGAGCCACGAGCCGCATCCTCCGTTACCCTGGATCCTGACTTTCGTCAGGATGACGGAGCGTTGTCCCTCCCCCGCCCCGCCAATCACCACCCCGACGTCCAATCACCACCCCATCGTCCAACCACCTCCCCGGCGGAGGCCGGGGCCCAGTTGGGAGACGTTGCTGGTGAACGGTGCGCCACGTTACTGCGCCCTCTCCACCTGGGCCCCGGGCTCCGCCGGGGAGGTGCATTCCGTTCAAATCAGAATACTCCAGCTTTCGTCCCCTCGACGAATGAGGCGGATGACGCCCCTGCTCACCTGCGGTACAGCACCCGCTCCTCCAGCTAGAGGCTGATCATGTCCGAAGACTTCTACCGCATCAAACGCTTACCCCCCTATGTCATCGCCGAAGTGAACGCGATGCGGGCGGCGGCGCGCGCGGGCGGGGAGGACATCATCGATCTCGGCATGGGCAATCCCGACCTGCCGCCCCCCGAGCACGTCATCGAGAAGCTCGTCGAAGTCGCGCGCAAGCCCAGCGCGCACGGCTATTCGCAGTCGAAGGGCATCCCCGGGCTGCGCAAAGCCCAGGCGAACTATTACGGCCGCCGGTTCGGCGTCGACGTCGATCCCGAGACCGAGGTCGTCGTCACGATGGGCTCGAAGGAAGGCCTTGCGAGTCTGGCCACCGCGATCACCGCGCCCGGCGACGTCGTGCTCGCGCCGAACCCGTCCTATCCGATCCACACCTTCGGCTTCATCATCGCCGGCGCGACGATCCGCGCGGTGCCGACCACACCGGACGAAGCGTATTTCGAGAGCCTCGAGCGCGCGATGGCGTTCACCGTCCCGGCGCCGTCGGTGCTGGTGATGGGTTATCCGTCGAACCCGACCGCCGAAGTCGTCGACCTCGCCTTCTATGAGCGCGTCATCGCGTTCGCGAAGAAGCACAAGCTGTGGGTGATCTCCGACCTCGCCTATTCGGAGCTGTATTTCGACGGCAAGCCGACCCCCTCGATCCTCCAGGTGCCGGGGGCGAAGGACGTCGCGATCGAGTTCACCTCGCTCAGCAAGACCTATTCGATGGCGGGCTGGCGGATGGGCTTCGGGGTCGGCAACAAGACTCTGATCGCGGCGATGACGCGCGTAAAGTCGTACCTCGATTACGGCGCGTTCACGCCGATCCAGGCCGCCGCCTGCGCCGCGCTCAACGGCCCGCAAGACATCGTCGAGCGTAACCGGCAACTGTATCACAAGCGCCGCGACGTGCTGGTCGAGAGCTTCGGCCGCGCCGGCTGGGACATCCCCTCGCCCCGCGCGAGCATGTTCGCCTGGGCGCCTTTGCCGCCCGCTCTCGCGCATTTAGGTAGCCTTGAGTTCACCAAACAATTGCTGACCCACGCGCACGTCGCGGTCGCCCCAGGGGTGGGCTACGGCGAAAACGGCGAGGGCTATGTGAGGATCGCGATGGTCGAGAACGAACAGCGGCTCCGCCAAGCGGCGCGCAACGTGAAGAAATACCTCCAGTCGATGGGCGTCAACACGCCCGCGCGCGGCGCCGGCTAACCCGCCAGCGTGGATATCAATCCGTTATATTCGGTGGCCGGCGTGCTCGTCGGCCTCATCGTCGGGCTGACGGGTGTCGGTGGCGGTTCGCTGATGACGCCGCTGCTGGTGCTCGTCTTTGGCTTCCACCCCGCTACCGCGGTCGGCACCGACCTGCTCTACGCGTCGGCGACCAAGACAGTGGGGACAACGGTGCATGGCTGGCGCGGCACGGTCGACTGGCGCGTGGTGCGGCGGCTGGCGACCGGCAGCGTCCCCGCGGCGATCGCGACGTTGCTCGTGCTCAACCATCTCGGCGAGAAATCGTCCGACACCGGCCACGCGATCACCGTCGTGCTCGGCATCACGCTGATCCTGTCGGCGGTCGCGACGTTCTTCCGCGGCAAGATCGTCGTGTGGCTGACTCCTCGCGTGGGCACCGTCGGCGGCGAGCGGCAGGCGATGCTGACGATCCTGCTCGGCGCGGTCCTCGGCGTGCTGGTCTCGCTCACCTCGGTCGGCGCCGGCGCGCTGGGCATGACCGCACTGCTGATCCTGTACCCGACGCTGCCGATCAACCGGCTAGTCGGCTCGGACATCGCGCACGCGGTGCCGCTGACGCTGCTCGGCGGGATCGGCCACTGGATCCTCGGCTCGGTCGACGTCGACCTGCTCGTGTCGCTGCTGATCGGCTCAATCCCCGGCATCATCGTCGGCAGCCTGATCGCGACGCGCGTCTCGGACCGCGTGCTGGTCCCGGTGCTCGCGACCGTGCTGGCGATCGTCGGCGTTCGGCTGATCTTCTGATGCGGCAATTGTGAAATGAGGCCCGGTTTCGCCTTCTCGACCAGGTTCCGCGTGCGCTATGCCGAGATCGACGGCCAGCGCATCGTCTTCAACTCGCGCTATCTCGAATATGCCGACGTCGCGGTGACCGAGTTCTGGGAATGGACCGGGATCGCCGAGGCGCTGCCTGAGATATGGCCGACCACCGAGTTCAACGTCCGCCGGACCGAGATCGACTACCTCAAGCCGTTCCGCCTAGGAGATACGGTGGAAGCGTTCGTGCGGATCGAGATGCTAGGCACGACAAGCCTGACGAAGCGCTTCGAACTGGCGCATGCGGAGACGGGGGAGTTGCACACGGTGATCAGTATGGTCAGCGTGCACGTCGATCTCGAAACGGGGCGGCCCGTGCCCCTTCCCGACGCGATCCGCACCGTGCTGGAGTCGCTACCCACCCGCTGATACAACGGTCTCCCCTCCCTGAAAGGGAGGGGTAGGGGGTGGGTCGGCCAATTGGCGAGCGAAAGCACCAGCCCCAAACCGGCCCACCCCCAGCCCCTCCCTTCCAGGGAGGGGAGCAGAAGGGGGCCTACTCCGCCGCCTCGGCCGCCGTATCAGCCTCGACGCCCGCAACCTCCCCAGGCAGTGCCCAGATCAGGTCCCCCTTCCCCAGCACGCGACCATCATGCGACCGCACCGAGACCGGCTGCAACGGCCGCCGATCGCGCGCATCCACAAGAATCGGGAACGCCGGCACGCACGTCTCCCACCGCTCGCCCCATTGCCGGAGCGCGATCATCGTCGGCAGCAGCGCAAACCCCTTGTCGGTCAGTCCGTAGGCGATCTTGCGCCGGTCCTCCAGAATAGGCTGCCGCGCGAGGATCCCGTGCTCGACCAGCCGCGCCAACCGGTTCGCGAGGATATTGCGCGCGATCCCCAGCTCCGACTGGAATTCCTCGAAATGATGCAGGCCGTTGAACGCGGCGCGGAGAATCAGGAACGACCAGCGCTCGCCCATCGCCTCCAGCGCGGCGGGCAGGCTGCATTCCAGCAATGGTTCGCGCAGTTTGCCCATCACGTCATCCTCGTCCGAGGGCGAACGTACCGCATAACCCGTCGAAGCGAAACGCCCCGGTTATCCTGCGTTATACGCCCTTGGATACGCCACTGGCCCAGCGAATTGCCGACGCCCCCCTGGAGGCCCCCACTGGATCGCCCACTAGATCACAGTGATGCGATGCTTTTTGTTGCCAAAAGTCCCCGCCCGGCCCCATCTATGGCGGGTGCTGCGCCAATATGAACTGGTCGATCGCGTCCTCGACTACGATCCCGACGCCGACGAGGCGCTGCTGAACCGCGCCTATGTCTTCTCGATGCAGGCCCACGGGAGCCAGAAGCGCGCGAGCGGCGATCCGTATTTCAGCCACCCGATCGAGGTAGCGGGCATCCTCACCGACCTGCACCTCGATGCGGAGACGATCGCCACCGCGATCCTCCACGACACGATCGAGGACACCGTCGCGACCCCCGAGGAGATCGAGCGGCTGTTCGGTGCTTCGGTCGCGCGCCTCGTCGATGGCGTGACGAAGCTTTCGAAGATCGAAGCGCAGACCGAGAACGAACGCGCCGCCGAAAATCTGCGCAAATTCCTCCTCGCGATGTCCGACGACATCCGCGTGTTGCTGGTCAAGCTCGCCGACCGCCTCCACAACATGCGGACGCTGCATCACATCTCGAAGCCCGAGAAGCGCCGTCGCATCGCCAAGGAGACGATGGACATCTACGCGCCGCTCGCCGAGCGGATCGGCATGTACGAGTTCATGCGCGAGATGCAGTCGCTCGCGTTCGAACAGCTCGAGCCCGAAGCCTCCGAATCGATCAACCGCCGCCTCGAACAGCTCAAGCAGGGCGACGGCGACCGCATCGCCAAGATCGCGTCCGGTCTCAAGCTGGTGCTGTCGCGCGCCGGGGTCGAGGCGGATATCTCGGGCCGCGAGAAGCACCCCTATTCGATCTTCCGGAAAATGTCGGAGCGGCACATCAGCTTCGAGCAGCTGTCCGACGTCATGGCGTTCCGCGCGATCGTGCCGACCGAGGAGGATTGCTACCGCGTGCTCGGGATCATCCACCAGCGCTGGCCGATGGTGCCGGGTCGGTTCAAGGATTACATCTCGACGCCCAAGCGCAACGGCTATCGCTCGCTGCACACCTCGGTGATCCACGCCGACAGCGCCCGGATCGAGATCCAGATCCGCACCGCCGACATGCACGCGCAGGCCGAGTTCGGGCTGGCGGCGCACTGGGCGTACAAGCAGCAGATCAACGGCAGCGACCGCCAGGTCAGCTGGATCCGCGATCTCGTCGAGATCCTCGACACCGCCGAGAGCCCGGAAGAGCTGCTCGAACACACGCGGATGGCGATGTATACCGATCGCATCTTCGCGTTCACGCCGAAGGGCGAGCTGATCCAGCTCCCCAAGGGCGCGACGTCGATCGACTTCGCGTACGCGGTGCACACCGATCTCGGCGACCAGGCGGTCGGCGCGAAGGTCAACGGTCGCGTCGTGCCGCTGTCGACGGTGATCGAGAACGGCGACCAGGTGCAGATCCTGCGCTCGAAGGGGCAGTCGCCGCAACCGCAATGGCTCAACGTCGCGACCACCGGCAAGGCGCTGGCCGCGATCCGCCGGCACCTGCGTCAGAAGGAGCGCGTCGAGCAAATCGCGCTCGGCCAGACCCTGTACGAGGATATCGTCACCCGCCTGCCCGCGCAGATCGGCACCGATGCACTGAGCCACGCGCTGAAGCGGCTGAAGCTGCCCGACGATTCGTCGCTGATGGTGGCGATCGCGCGACGGACGTTGTCGGATGCCGCGGTGATGGAGGCGTTGATGCCGGGCTCGGCGGGCGCGGACGTGACGCATGCGCTTGCCCCGCAATCGAGCGCGATCTCGATCAAGGGCCTGACCCCCGGCGTCGCTTACGACCTCGCGACGTGCTGCCATCCTGTGCCGGGCGACCGGATCGTCGGGTTGCGTCGGCCCGATGCCGGGATCGAGGTCCACGCGATCGACTGCAAGGTTCTCGCCGAACTCGCCGAGCGATCGGAAAACGAGACCGACTGGGTCGACGTCGCCTGGGGCGACGAGACCGAGGGCGCGGTCGCACGCATATCGGTGATGGTGAAGAACGAGCCGGGCTCGCTCGGCATCGTCTCGACGATCATCGGCGGGCACAAGGCCAACATCATCAACCTGCGGCTCGATACGCGCGACAAGAGCTTCCACACCAACGAGATCGATGTCGAGGTGCATGACGTGCAGCAACTCATGCGGCTGATGGCGGGCCTCCGCGCGGCGGATGCGGTGCACACCGTGGAGCGCGTGTAGAAACATCCGACGATGACGGCGGGCGCGACGGACGCTAGACGGGACAGATGAACCGTCCGTCCCTTTCGATAGTCGTCCCCTGCTATAACGAGGCGGCGTGCCTCGACATCCTGCATGCGCGCATTTCCGGTGCGGCAAAGGTCGCGGTCGGCGACGATTACGAGATCGTCCTGATCAACGACGGCTCGCGCGACGACAGCTGGCCCGTGATGCAGCGCCTCGCCGCCGCCGACCCGCGGCTGGTCGCGATCAACCTCTCGCGCAACCACGGCCACCAGCTCGCGCTCACTGCCGGTCTCGACCTGTGCGCCGGCGAGCAGATCCTGATCATCGACGCCGATCTCCAGGACCCGCCCGAACTGCTGTCCGACATGCGCGCGGCGATGGCGGCGAGCCAGGCCGACGTCGTCTACGCGGTGCGCCGCCAGCGCGCGGGCGAGACGGTGTTCAAGAAAGCCACCGCCGCCGCCTTCTATCGCCTGCTAACCCGGATGACCGAGACGCCGATCCCGCTCGACACCGGCGACTTCCGCCTGATGAGCCGCCGTGCTCTGGATGCGTTCCTGTCGCTCCCCGAGCAGGCGCGCTTCATCCGCGGCATGGTCGCCTGGATCGGCTTCAAGCAAGTCCCCTTCCCGTATGATCGCGCCGAGCGGCTCGCGGGCGAGACGAACTACCCGCTGGCGAAGATGATCCGCCTCGCGTTCGACGCCGTCACCGGCTTCTCGACCGCGCCGTTGCGCTTTGCCAGCCACGCCGGCCTCGCGCTGACCGGCGTATCGCTGCTCCTGTTCGTCTACATTGCGATCGGCTGGCTCTCGGGCAGCGCGGTGCAGGGTTGGACCTCGACGATGCTGGTCACCGTGTTCCTCGGCGCAGTGCAGATGTTCGTGCTGGGGATGATCGGCGAGTATCTCGGGCGGCTGTACGTCGAGTCGAAGCGTCGGCCGTTGTATATCGTCGCGGATGTCGCGGGGCCGATCCAGGGGAAGGCGACCCTCGGGTTCCGTGCGGAGCCGGTGGACGTGGTGCGGTTGCCTGACGCGTCCCTTCCAAACCACGTAGACTGACGAACACCGCCTACCCCGATCCTCACACCACCCCGGCGAAGGCCGGGGCCCAATTGGAAAGGTCGCAGTAACGGAGCGCGAACCTCAATTGGCCACGTCGCCCAATTGGGCCCCGGCCTTCGCCGGGGTGGTGCTTTCTACTTGTAAATCCAAGACGCTCGCCACTGTGCCGCCCACACCGAATTTGCCGCCCATCCTCCCCTTGCAGGGGAGGTGGCAGCGCGCAGCGCTGACGTAGGGGTGACCTGCTCTCGATAGGGCGTCACCCCTCCGTCGCTACGCGACACCTCCCCTGCCAGGGGAAGATCGCGAAGCAAGCTTAGCGCGGCACCGCCAGCGTTACGATCGACACCCCCGGCGTCATCGGCACGCGGCCGACCAGATGGCGCTCAAGTCGAAAGATTTTCTCGAACAGAGCATTCACCAGCTTGGGCGGTGGCGAATCGTCGCTGTCATCACGCCCGGTCATCCGCCCGGCGATCCGCGCTGCTGCGGCCAATGGGAACAGTAGCGAGTTGAAATACCCGAGCTTCTCCGGCCTCAGCCCGGCCGTCTCGATCGCCGACTGCAACGTCGCCTTCGAGTAGCGCCGGTGATGGTGGTTCACCACGTCATGCGCGCTCCACAGCCACGCATGCGCAGGCACCGCGATCAGGATCTTGCCACCGGGCGCGAGGCAATCCGCCATTGCCTTCAATGCGGCGACGTCGTCCTCGATATGCTCGACCACGTCGAGGACCGCGATCAGGTCGTAATGTTTCCGCGGCACGCCGGGGAGTTCGGGCAAAGGCGCCGCGCCGACGGGCTTCCCCAGCCGTTCGCTGGCGATCTCGCGTGCGGCGGGGTCGATTTCGATCGCGTCGATCTCGCCGAACTCGGCGAGCATCGGCAGGTTGTGGCCGGTGCCGCAGCCGATCTCGAGGATCTTCGCATCCTTCGGCAGTGCGCCGTAGCGGGTCAGGTAATCCGCGAGGATGTCGCGGCGCGCACGGTACCACCAGTGCGTGGAGTCGTGGGCGGCCATCCGGTCGTAGACGATGCGGTCCATTACTTGTCGGCCATTTCAGTTGAAAACCCAAAGACGGTTGAGCACGAACGTCACGATCGCGGCAAGGAAGACGGCGGGAATCAGCGGGATCCACGGGTGCAGGTGGAGCAACGCGGTGCCGATCCAGGTGATGACCGCGTTGAGGCTCAGCCCCGCGGCCTGGACGATCACGAACTTGAAATGCCGCCCCGCCCCCGGCTCCTTCGCATGCCCCTTGAAGCTCCAGCGGCTGTGCAGGAAGAACCCGACCACCACCGCGACGGCAAACGCGAACGGCACCGCCGCCACCGCCTGGCGGGGCGGGAAGACATAGGCGGTGAGCGGCAGGTAGACGAGCGAGTACACGACGCTGGAAATGCCGCCGGCGATGCCGAAGCGCACGAGCTGGCCAAGCACGCCGCTCGACCGCATCTGCTCCATGTGTCGCCAAATCGCCTGCATGCCCGCCTTGTTCTTTACCCTCCGGCGATCGCGCCGGTGCCTTGTTCTTTACGGGCACCGCGATAGAGCGACGCTTGAGATACGCCCGCGCATCTAGAGTGCGTGCGGGCTGGAGGAAAGCGTTTTGGATCAGGCACCACTTCAGCGGCGGACGTTGCTGGACGAACTCGATCGGCATTGGATCGCGTTGACGCTGCTAGCCTGGGTGGCGGTGGCGGCGTGGTCGATGTTCGATCGCTGGGGGCAGATACGCTGGCTGTCGCTCGGCGATACCGACGACAACATGCGCCTGATGCAGGTCCGCGCGCTGCTCGACAGCCAGGGCTGGTACGATCTGCGCAATTATCGGCTGAACCCGCCGGTTGGGTTCGACATCCACTGGAGCCGGATCGTCGACCTGCCGATCGCGGGGCTCATCCTGTTCTTCCGCCTGTTCACCACCAACAGTTGGGCGGAGCGGCTCGCGTGCGGGATCGCGCCGCTTTTGCCGCTGTCGATCGCGATGCTAGGCATCGGCGCGACCGTACGCCGGTTGATCAGCCCCTATGCGTGGCCGCTTGCGGTCGTGATCATGGTCGGCGCGACCGGCACGATGCTGATGTTCATGCCCGAGCGGATCGATCATCACGGCTGGCAGCTCGCCATGCTGAGCCTGACGGTGGCAGGCCTGTGCGATGCGAACGGCCGGCGTGGTGGCGCGATGGTCGGGCTCGCGAGCGCGGTGTCGCTGTCGATCGGGCTCGAACTGCTGCCGTATGCGGCGATGGCGGGGGCGATCATCGCCCTGCGCTGGGTGTGGGACCGGTCGGAGGCCGAGCGGCTGTCGATCTATGCGCTGACGTTGGGCGGAGGCAGCACGCTCGGGTTCGCGCTGTTCGCGTCGAACGCCAACCAGGCGATGCGGTGCGATGCGCTGACGCCGGTGTGGTTGAGCGTGATGATCGCGGCGGGGATGCTGCTGTTTTTGCTCGCGCGGTTCGGGCCGGCTTCGCGGGGGGCTCGGCTGGCTCTAGCGGTGGTGGCGGGTGCGGCGATCGTTGCTGGCTTTGCGTTGGTGTTTCCACAGTGCCTGGGGCGGCCCGAGGGGATCTCGCCCGAGCTGCAACGCAACTGGCTGGACAATGTCCGCGAGGCGAAACCGATCTACAAGCATAGTTTCCGCGTCGGGTTCGCGCTGGCGACGCTGCCGATCATCGGGCTGATCGGGGCGATCCTTGCCGCCTGGCGCGCGCGTCGCGACGACCGGGCCGTGGGCTGGGCGGCGGTCGCGCTGTTCACCGCGTTCGCCTGCGCGATGCTGTTGTGGCAGGTCCGTGCGGGGCCGGCGGCGCAGTTGCTGGCGATTCCGGGGGCGACGGCGCTCGGGTGGCTGATCCTGCCGCGGCTGCTCGGGAATCGATCGATTGCGGTGCGCGTGCTGGGGACGGTGGCGGCGTTCCTGATCGTGTCAGGGCTGTTCGCCGGGATGGTCATCAAGTACCTGCCGATCGACCGACCGAAGCCGTATGAAAAGCGCGTCAATTCGGCGACCGGCAACTGCCTGCGGACGACCGTGCTGGTCGCGCTGAACAAATACCCCGCGCAGACCGTGTTCACCTTCGTCGACATGGGGCCGCGGCTGATCACGATCACGCATCACGACGCGATCGCGGGGCCGTATCACCGCAACGGCGATGCTATCCTCGACGTGCAGCACGCGTTCGGGGGGACGCCGGACCAGGCGCATGCGATCATCAAGCGTCACGGTGCGACGATGCTGCTGCTGTGCCCGAACGCGGCGGAATCGACCAACTACAAGGCGCGCAGTCCGAAGGGGTTCTATGCGCAGATGGCGAAGAACGAGGTGCCGGCGTGGCTGACGCCTCTGCCGCTGCCGGCGAAGTCGCCGTTGCGGTTGTTCAAGGTGGACTGAACCGCACCGCCGTCATCCTGACGAACGTCAGGATCCAGAGCCATTGGCGATACCGCTGTTGGCTCTGGATCCTGGGTCGAGCCCAGGATGACGTGAACTTAGCGCAGCACCTCGGTCAGGCCGTCGATCACGAACTGCACCGCCAGGGCGGCCAGCAGTACGCCGAGCAACCGCGTGATGACCGCCTCGATCTTCGCGCCCAGAATCCGCATGATCGGGCCGGCGGCGAGCAGTGCGACCAAAGTCAGCAGCAGGATCGTCACCATCGCGCCGAGCACGACCAACGAGCGCTCGATGCCGCTGTTGCGGCTCATCAACAGCATCACCGATGCGATCGAGCCGGGGCCCGCGATCATCGGCATCGCCATCGGGAAGATCGAGACGTCCTCAGCCTCGGGATCGTTCGCGACCTTGGCGGCGCGGTCCTCGCGGCGTTCGGTGCGCTTTTCGAACACCATTTCGAGCGCGATCAGGAACAGCATGATGCCGCCCGCGATGCGGAAGCTGGCGAGGCTGATGCCGAGCCCTTTGAGCAACGCCTCGCCGAACAGCGCGAACACGAACAGGATCAGCGCGGATACGCCGACCGCACGGATCGCCATCGCCCGCTTCTGAAGGGACGAGGCGCTTGCCGACAGACCGGCATAGATCGGCGCGCAGCCGGGCGGATCGATGACCACGAAGAACGTGATCAACGACGAGATATAGAGTTCGATCATAGCGCTGCCTCGTCGATCATGACGCCTTCGCGGCGGCCTGCAGACACCAGAGTGTTGCGGAGCAGGCAGGCGATCGTCATCGGCCCGACCCCGCCCGGCACTGGCGTGATCGCGCCTGCGACCTCGGCCGCGCTAGCGAAATCGACGTCGCCGACGAGGCCGGCATCGGTGCGGTTGATGCCGACGTCGATGACGGTCGCGCCGGGCTTCAGCCAAACGCCCTTGATCATCTCCGGGATACCGACCGCCGCGACGACGATGTCCGCGCGGCGGATGTGCGCGGGGACGTCCTGCGTGCGGCTATGGACGATTGTGACGGTGCAGCTTTCGCGGAGCAGCAACTGCGCCATCGGCTTTCCGACGATGTTCGAGCGGCCGACGACGACGGCTTCGAGCCCGCTGAGGCTCGGCAGCACGCTCTTCAGCAGCATGACGCAGCCGAGCGGCGTGCAGGGCACGAACGCGGGCAGGCCGGTTGCGAGACGGCCGGCGTTGATCGGGTGAAAGCCGTCGACGTCCTTGTCGGGGTCGATGGCGGCGATCACCGTCTGCTCGTCGATATGTTTCGGCAGGGGCAATTGGACGAGGATGCCGTCGATCGTCGGATCTGCGTTGAGCGTCGCGACCAGGGCGAGCAGGTCTTCAGCGGGGACGTCGGCGGGGAGCCGGTGCTCGATGCTCTCCATCCCGGCCTCGCGCGTCGCCTTGCCCTTCGATCGGACATAGACGTTGGAGGCGGGGTCCTCGCCGACCAGCACCACAGCAAGGCCGGGCGCGCGGCCCGCCTGTGCCCTGAAGGCAGTGACGCCGTCTGCGATACGGGCCCGGAGGCCGGCGGCGAAGGCCTTGCCGTCGATGATGGTCGCGCTCATGCCCGCGGTCCTTAAAGACCGGCAGCGATTTCCGCCAGCGTAGCGACGTCACCGACGATGTGCAGGCGCTTCAAGCGGGCGGTCTCGCCAGCGACGATCGTTACGGCGCGCTTGGGTACGCCGAAAGTCTTGGCGACAAGGGCGACCAGCCCGGCGTTCGCGGCGCCATCGACGGGTGCGGCCGCCAGTCGCGCGGCAAAATGCTCGGCCGTTCCGGCGGCGAGTGCGTCGCGACCGCCGCGCGGGGTTACCCGGACGGCGATCGCCAAGCCGTCATCGACCGCGCGCCAGGCTGCCGGCCCGATCAATAGCCCGATCAATAGGCTGCGACGAGGTAGTTCTGCGCGATGTTCGGGATGACGATGTTGGTCAGGATGTAGAGGATCAGCAGCACGACCAGCGGCGACAGATCGAGCGCGCCGAAATCGGGCAGGATGCGGCGGATCGGGCGATACAGCGGTTCGGTGATCTTCTGCAGCGCGTTCCAGACCGTGCGGACGAAATCGCTGTGCGTGTTGATGACGTTGAACGCGATCAGCCACGACAGGATCGCCTGGATGACGATGACCCACCAGACGAGGTTGAGCAGCAACTGGACGATCTGAAGAAGGGCGATCAAGGCAAGGGTCTCCGCTGGTGTATTGCCGATATAAGGTGGCGGGGGGAGAACGAGAAGCCCCGGGTCATTACGATGTTGACCGCCTTCATCCTCCCCTGTGAGGGGAGGTGGCGCGCAGCGCTGACGGAGGGGTATCGCCCTATCGAGAGC
>NZ_JACONT010000042.1 GCF_014358075.1 Sphingomonas albertensis
AGACCGACCCACTCTCACCCCTCGATTCAGCTTAAAGCCCCACCACACCCCCGTCCGTCTTCGTGATCACGATCGTCGATGACCGCGGCCGGGATGGCGTCGCCACCGCACCCGCCTGGTTCGCAGGCCAACTGCTCGTGATGTTGGTCGGCCCGCCACCTTCGCCCGGATGCTGGATGTTCACGAACAGCGACCGCCCGTCCGGCGTCGAATAGATGCCGGTGATCTCGCACTCCTTCGGCCCGACCAGGAAGCGGCGCAGGGTCGCGCCCGGTGCCTTGCCGATCCGCGTCGTCACCGATCCGGTCGCCGCGCCGACGGTGTTGGTGACCGTCCGCGTGCCGCCGTCATTGACCTTGCCCGGCACCGAGGCGAGCAGCATGCAGTTGGTGACGTCGGTATACGCACCGTCGTCGGTCTCGATCCACATCACCGGCGCGATCGTTCCCGAGGCATTGCTCGGCAGGCCGAACCACAGGCCGTCCGGCGACGAGAAGTCGTTGGTCGCATCGAGGCCCGACAGGTTGATGTTGGTCGCATCCAGATCGGAACCCGCGCCGAACGCATAAATGTCCCAGGCGAACGTGGTCGCCTCGGACGTGTCGCCCGTCTCGCGCAGGCGGATGATGTGCCCGTTGGCGTTACCCGTCGTCTGCCCGCCCGTGGTCTTCGGATCGACATAAGCGCGCGGGTTCGCCGCGTCCGCCGACGCCACGGTGCGCGACGAGTTGTTGGTGAGCGTGCAATACATTTCGCCGGTAGCTGGGTTCACCGCGGTCCACTCCGGTCGATCCATCCGCGTAGCCCCCAGTGCATCCGCCGCCAGTCGCGTATTGATCAGCACATCCGCCTGGCTCGCGAACGAATAGGTGGCATTGGCCGAGGTGAGGGGCCCTTGGCCAAACACCAGCGGCAACCACTGACCGCTCCCGTCCGCCGAGAACTTCGCAACGTAAAGCGTTCCGGTATCGAGATACTTGTCGCCAATCGCCAACCGGTTGGCGGCCGTGGCATCCGCCGCCGACCAAGGCGTGGCCGACACGAACTTGTAGATATATTCGTTCTGCGCGTCGTCCCCCATGTAGAACGCCGGCTTCACGCCAGCGATCGTCCGGCCGATCTCGCAGCCCTCGTGGTTCATGCGGCCCAGCGCGGTCCGCTTGCGCGGCGTCGAGGCGGGATCGAACGGGTCGATCTCGACCACCCAGCCATATTGGAAGATCTCGTTGCGGAAATCGCCCGTGCCATCGGCAGGTGCGCCGGCCTGCGCCGTGATGTTCCAGCGCGCATAGGCGGTGCTGGTCGTGTCCGCCGGTCTGACCGTCGACCACCCGTAATTGCCGCCGGTGTTGCTCTCGCCCTTGCCATAGCGCGCCAGCGACGTGTTCGCCTTGACCCCGGCAGCGCCGGTCGCTGCACGCCGTGCGCCATCGCCGACCTCGCGGCGGAAATACCCGACCCAGTTCTCTTCGTTCGTCAGGTACGTGTTCCAAGGCATTGTACCGTTGGCACAATTGTTGATCGTGCCACGCCCGGCCGTCGCGTCCGGCGAATAACGCGTCTTGAGGCTGTCATTGCCGCGCACCGGGCCCGAAAAGCTCATCGGCGTCAGCGGCGTGATGCGCTGGTTGAACGACGAGGTCGGAACATAGGCCCAGTTCGCGGAGCGACTGACCTCGATCACCGATACGCCGTGGCACTCCATTTCCTTCAGCGCCTCGGCCTCGGGACGGACGCCGCCTGGATTGGTTGCACCGTTCGGATGCAGATAGGGCTGCGAGATATTCTCGTGGTTGAGTACCAGCAGCCCACGCGTGTTGCCGTTGGCATCGGGCGTTCCGCTCGCCGACAGCCCGAAATAGCTCATGCCGTCATGATGATCGCCTGCACGCTTCGAGAAATTCGTATCGGTGCCGTCGTTCGCATAGGCCGCGACGCCGCCCGCGATCGGATCGCCGAGCCGGTACAGCACCGTCACCGCATATCCGCTGGGAACCGCAACAATGTCCGCAAGACTCTTCGCAACCGCAGTGAACCCGAGTGAGGCCGCACCCACCGTCACGCTGGTCGTCGCGCTCACCGATCCGCTCGCCGACACGGCGGTGAACTGGAAGCTCAGCACCGTGCCCGCCGTGGCCCCCGGCACGACGAAGGTCGCGGTCGCTGTGGTCGCGCCGGCCAGCGTCACCGCCGGGCCCGCCGTCTGCGTCCAGCTCACGCTGTCGACCTGGCCGATCGCCGCGCCGGTCAGCGTCGCGACCCGCCCGGCGGACGAGCTGCCGCCCGCGGTCGCGGTCGCGGTGACCGGGCTGCTGCCGTTGCCGTCGTTGTCATCGTCGCACCCGGTGAGCAGCATCCCGCCGAACACCGCGGCGGCGGTTGCCGACATGCCGCCCATCAGCGTCTGGCGTCGCGAATACCGCGTATCGATCAGCTCGTTCAGATGCGGATTGGCGGTCGGATTGGTGTCGATATCGCCGTCGGTATAGGTGGTGTCGATGGTCATGCGTGGTCCCCCCGGGGATGGTTGCTCGGTACGATAGCGATGCGTGAGCGTTAGAATTTCGCGCCCAGCTCGACGCCGTAGAAGCGTGGCTCGCCTGCGATGTAGGTCGGGATCCCGAAGCCCCCGCCGGTGTTGCCCGCGTCGATCAGATAGCGCTTGTTGGTCGCGTTCCGGACGAAGCCGCCGACGCTGTACTTGCCTGCTGTGAATTCGAGCCCAGCCCGCAGGTTGACCAGCGTATAGCCCCTTTGGCTGACCGCTTCGGTGTTGGGCAGTTCGAAGAATACCTTCGACTTATAGGTGACGCTCGGCGTGGCGTAGAGCGTCGCCCCGCCGATAGGAGCACGCAGGATCGCGCCGGCCGATGCCGTGGTCTTGGGCTGGAGGCGGAACTGGTTGCCGGCATAGGGACCATTCGCCACGTCATCGCCGATACCGCCGTCGATATACGCAAATGTCCCGAATACCGACAGATACGATGCGAGCTTGAGGTTGCCTTCGAGCTCGACGCCGACGCTGTTCGCCGAGTCCGCGCTGCGCACCGTCGTGACGCCGTTGCTCGTCACCGAGAACTGGAAGCCGTCATAGGTCTGGTAGAATACCGAGGCGGTGCCGCTGAACGGTCCCATCTGGCCTTTGATGCCGCCTTCGTAGTTCCAGACTTTCTCTTCCGGAATGATCTGGAGATTGGGACCGACGCCGAAGGCGGTACGCTGCGCGGCGAGCTGGACGACCGGCGAGCGGCGGCCCTTGCTGATCGTTCCGTAGAGATTGACCGCGTCGCTGAGCTTCACCAGCGCATTGAAGCGCGGCAGGATCGCGGTGAAGCTCTTCTCTGCGACGAACTTGTTGCCGTTGGTATTCGCTGTGCCGAGCAGGCTGGTCTGGATGTTCAGCGATGCCAGGATCACCGAGTTCGGCTGGATCGACGAATAGCCCGACTGGCGATCCTCGATCAGAATCCGCGCACCCGCGGTCAGTTCGAGTGCGGGGACCGGGATATAGGTCGCGTCGGCGAACACCGAGTAGGTGTTGTTCCTGCCATAGTTCGTGAACTCCGCGGCATAAGGTATTGCGGTCGCACGCCCGCCGGTCAAGATCGACGTGGCGCGGGTGGCCGGGATAGTGCCATTGGCGGTGACGCAGCCGGTGCCGGTGGGAATGCCCGCCCCGTTCAATGCCGTACGGATCGGCTGATAGGCCGTTGCAACCGAGCAGGCGAGGTAAGTCCCCTCTTCGGTCGCGAACGGCACCCGCTGGAAGCCGTTCTCGAAGAATGCGTTCCAGCCGACCGAGGCGCGATATTTCGGCCCTTCGAACGCGAAGCGGCTCTCATGGCTCCACTGGTCGCCCTTGGCATCCTCGGCGAACTCCAGATAGGCGGCGGGGCCACCGTCCGCGTCGAAGATCTCAAGCGCGTCGAAGCGGCGATACCCGTTGACCGTGGTGAAGGTTATGCCCGGCGACAGATCCGCGGTGATCGTCAGGTTGGCGTCATAGACGTTGCGGTCGAGCCCGAGCTTGCGTGCGCCGAGAAACTCCGCGCTGTACGGCGAGCCCGACAGTTCGGCATAGCCATAGTCGCCGGTCTGGCCGCCGGTCGGGGCATGCGCGCGGCTCTTGAACGCGGTGCCGGGGTTGCGCTGGCCATCATAGGTCAGCACGAGGTCGGCGGTGACGCTGTCGCTCGGGCGATAGCGCAGCGATCCGCGGATACCGCGCTGGTCCTGGCCGTTCAGATCGTCCTGGTCCACGCCCCCCTGGTTCTGGTTCGGCACGTTCGCGTCGCCGGCGATGTTGCGGACATAGCCGTCGCGGTACTTGTAGGCGAACGCGATCCGCCCGGCGAGCACGTCGTTGCCGGCGTTGAGGAAGCCCGAGACCTGCGTCCGGTTAAAATTGCCGTACGAGCCGTTGATCGCACCCGACACGCCGGGCTGCGGCTTGGCCGAGATGACGCTGATCGCGCCGACCGCGGCGGCGGTGCCGAACAGCGTCGCCTGCGGGCCCTTCACGACTTCGATCCGTTCGAGGTCGTACAGATCCTGATACGCGCCGCGCGACCGGCTGATGTCGATGCCGTTGTAATACAGCGTGACGCGCGCGCCCTGTTGCGACGAGCCATTGTCCGAGGTGATGCCGCGGATGACGAAGCCCGGGTTGTTCGCGCTCTGCTCCTGGATCTGCAGGCCGGGGATATAGGCGGCGACCTCGGTCAGCGAATTGACGCCGATCGCGGCCATCCTGGCGCCGGTGACCGCGGTCACGGTGACGGGAACATCCGCGATCCGCTGTTCGCGCTTCTGCGCGGTGACGACGATCTCGTCGTTCGGCGTGCCGGCCTGGACGTCGGCTTGGGTCGACGCCTGCGCGAGTGCGGCGGTCGAGCAGGTCGTTGCGAGCGTCGCAAGTGCGAGCCCCGTGAAGATGCGTGTCATGAAGTCCCCCGTGTCGTTGCGGAGGCACTACGGGCGACACGTGACGTTTCGACGTCGTGATGATGAAACGAAGATGACGGTTCCGTAACGACGGTGTCACATCGTTGCCACCGCGCTGTCTTGGATCGTCGCTAGCAGCCGGACGACACCGCTACGAAAGCCTCAGCCGATGACGATCAACCGCCGCGACGCCCTGAAGAACGCCCTGAAACTCGCCGGATCGGGCGCGACGCTGGCGCTGCCCGCGGTCGCAACGCAGGCCGCGGATGCGGTCAAGAGCCGCTTCGATCACGGCGTCGCGAGCGGCGATCCCGCGGTCGACGGCGCGATCCTGTGGACCCGCGCGACGCCCGCCGACGCCACACAGGCCGGCGATATCGCGCTCACTTGGCATGTCGCCGAGACGGAGGGCGGCAAGCCTCTCCGTTCGGGCAGCGTCAAGGCCCGCGCGGCACGCGACTTCACCGCCAAGGTCGAGGCGACCGGGCTCCAGCCGGGCCGCGAATATCGCTACTGGTTCGACGCCGCGGACGGCACGCGCTCGCCGGTCGGCCGGTTCCGCACGCTGCCCAAGGGCAAGATCGCCGACGTCGTCATGGCGGTAGTCTCGTGCCAGCTCTACGCGGGCGGACTGTTCAACGCCTATGACGCGATCGCCAAGCTCGACCGGCTCGACGCGGTGCTGCATCTCGGCGATTACATCTACGAATACGGCGTCGACGGCTATGGCGCGGACATCGCGAAGAAGATCGGCCGCCTCGTCGAGCCGCTCCACGAGATCGTCAGCCTCGCCGACTACCGCATGCGCCACGCGCAGGTGAAGCGCGACGCCGACATGCAGGCGGCGCACGCCCGCGCCGCGTTCATCTGCGTCTGGGACGATCACGAGGTCGCCAACGACGACTGGATGCACGGCGCCGAAAACCATGATCCCAAGACCGAAGGCGACTGGGATGCGCGAAAGGCCGCCGCGATGCAGGCCTATTTCGAATGGATGCCGATCCGCGATCCCAAGCCCGGCCAGCCCTGGGCGGCGATCAACCGCAGCTTCGATTTCGGCGATCTCGCGACGTTGGTGATGGTCGAGACGCGGCTGCTCGCACGCAGTCATCAAGTCGTGTCGAAGGGCGAGAAAATCACGCCCGCCGAATATGCGGCGATGCTGGCGGAGCGCGCGCGGACGGACCGCGAACTGCTCGGCCCGGCGCAGCTCGCCTGGGTCGAGAAGACGATGGCGACATCGGTCGCGGCGGGCAAGCCGTGGCAGGTGCTCGGCAACCAAGTGGTGATGGCCAAGGTCGCCGGCCCCGACATGGAGCGGCAGCTCGGCCCGGTGAAATTCGCCGAGACGATGGCGAAGCTACCGGCGATGTGGCGCGAGCGACTGACGGCGAGCATCGCCTCGTACCGCGCCGGCTTGCCGTTCGGGTTCGACAGCTGGGACGGCTATCCGCCCGCCCGCGAACGTCTGTATGCGGCGTTCCAACGCGCCAAGTCGCGGCCGATCGTGCTGTCCGGCGACAGCCATGCGGCCTGGGCGAACGACCTGCACGATGCGTCGGGGAAGCTGGTCGCGGCGGAGTTCGGCTGCACCGCGATCACCAGCCCGTCCTATGGTTCGTTGCTGCCCGGCATCGGCAGCCTGATCGCCGATGCCAACAAGGGCGAAGTCCGCTTCTGCGACCAGGACGGCAAGGGCTTCACGCTGCTGACGCTGACGCCCGAACACGCGACCGCGGACTCGATCACGGTCTCGACGGTGATGACCAAGCCCTACACCCAGGCCACCGCAGCGCGCTTCCGCACGCACGCCGATCATCCGGATCAGCCGCTCGAAAAGATCGCCTGAGCCTCAGGTCCGTTCGGAGGCGTCGGTCGACGCAGCCGAACGGATCCGCTCCGCCTCGGGTTGGCGGGTGGCGTTCGATCGACGCCGACGCCAATACCGGATCGTGGTCATCACCAGCGCGACGAGCGCGATGATCGCGACGATGGCGAGCAGCTTGTGCCGCGGCATTACCGCATCGATCGCCTCGATCAGGCTATGGCCGAACAAATAGCCGATGCCGGTGAACAACACGCCCCACACCGCCGCGGAGATCGCGTTGAGCACGACGAAGGTCCGCGCGGGCACGTGCGACGTGCCGATCGCGATCGGGCTGATGGTGCGCAATCCGTACAGAAAGCGGAAGCTGAGGATAAAGACCGTGGGGTGCCGGTCGAGCGTATCCAGCGCCTTGGCGAAGGCCGGTTTCGCCGCGATCCTGCGAACCCGCGCGGTGTCGCGGTAGCGCCGGCCCGCGAAGAAGAAGAGCTGGTCCGCGGCGAACGATCCGACCACGGCCGCCAGCGCGGTGCCGCCCAGCGACAACAGGCCCTCGTGCGCGAGCAGCCCGCCGGTCACGACCGAGGTTTCGCCCTCGAGCCCCGCTCCGACGAAGATCGCGGCAAGACCATATTGGGCGATGAGCGTTTCGATCGACATCCACCGCCCTTGCCGCAGCGCGTCAAACTTCGCCAGTCTTGTAAAAGTGCAAGCGCCGGCGGCCAACCTAGTCGCGCGACTCCGGCCGGTCGGGCAAGAACGCCGCGAGCCGATCCCAAGACGGTTGCTTCGCCGCCAGCCCGACCGTGTGAAGCGGACTGCTCGACGGCAACGCGACGATCGCCGGACCAGCCGAGCCCGCACGCCCGACATCCCGCCCGAGCAGTTTCAGCCCCTGCTTCAACGCGGTACCACCATTGAACGCGATCGCGCGCAGCCGGGGCAGTCGCCCGGCCAGCCCGGCAATGTCGTTCCCCGCGATATCGACGATTGCCGCATCGCTGCTGCCCGCCCGGCGCGCGGAGCCCACTACGTCCCACAATGCGACCCCGCTCGTCCGCAACGCCGCGAGCCGATCGTCATAGGCGAGCGCGACGAGATCATGGCCGACGACCGGCGACATCAGCCGCCAGAACTGGTTCTGCGGATGCGCGTAATAGCGTTGCGCGGCGAGCGAGCGGTTGCCCGGCAGGCTCCCCAGGACCAGCACGCGCGCATCATCGTCGGCGACCGGTGGAAACGAGTGCTTGAGCGGCATGGGGTCCCCGATCGTGACGATAGCGCGCTGTGTCACGGTTCACCGCACCGCCGCAAGGTCGCCGACGAAGCCTTCATCCGCAAGGCTATGCGATGGGTGGCTTATCCCCTAAGACGCAGATAACAAATCGTATCCCGCGGGGTGCGCTCGATCGACGGGAGGACGGCCGCGTTGGCAAAAGACGGACAATTGCCGGCGCTCGCCCGGACTGGAATCGCGGGTCTCGACAATATCCTCAACGGCGGACTGACGCCGGACCGGATGTATCTGATCGAAGGCACGCCGGGCACCGGCAAGACCACGCTCGGGCTCGGCTTTCTGCTGGCCGGTGCGGCGGTCGGCGAGGCTGGGCTGTACATCACGCTCGCGGAGACCGAGGTCGAGCTGCGCGCGGTGGCGGAGACGCATGGCTGGTCGCTGGATTCGCTCAGCCTGTTCGAGATGGTTCCCGCCGACGGCTTTGGCGAGGATCACGAACAGACGCTGCTCCACCCGAGCGAGGTCGAACTCGGCGAGACAATTCGCTCGGTGATGGCCAAGGTCGACGAGCTTCGGCCCAAGCGCGTTGTCATCGACAGCCTGTCCGAACTCCGCCTGCTCGCGCAGAGCCCGATCCGCTATCGTCGCCAAATCCTCGCGCTCAAGCACTTCTTCTCGACGCGCGCCTGCACCGTGCTGTTCCTCGACGACAAGAGCGGCTCGGGCAGCGATCTCCAGTTGCACAGCATCGCCCACGGCGTCGTGTCGCTTGAACAGACCTTGTCGGGGTTCGGTGCGCAGCGGCGTCGAATGCATGTCGTCAAGATGCGCGGCGTGCGATATCGCGGCGGCTACCATGATTTCGAGATCGAGCGCGGCGGGTTGCGGGTCTATCCTCGCCTCATCGCGTCCGAACACGTCATGAAATATTCGGACGACGCAGTCTCGACCGGGTCGGTCGAACTCGACACGTTGCTCGGCGGCGGCCTGATCCCCGGTACCGCGACGTTGCTGACCGGCCCGGCCGGCGTGGGCAAGACGACGGCATCGGTCCAGTCGATGCTCGCGGCCCTAAAGCGCGGCGAGCGCGCGGCCTATTTCCTGTTCGACGAACGTCTGCCTACGCTGCTGAAGCGGAGCGCGTCGCTGGGCATGGATCTCATGCCGTACGTCGACAACGGACAGCTCGAACTGCGCGCGATCGATCCCGCCGAGATGTCGCCGGGGGAATTCTCGGGCGCGGTACGTGCCGCGGTCGAGGACCATGGTGCCAAGGTCGTCGTGATCGACAGCCTCAACGCCTACCTCCAGGCGATGCCCAACGAGCAGTTCCTGATCCTGCAGATGCACGAGATGCTAACGTACCTTGGCCAGAAGGGTATCGTCAGCCTGCTGATCCTTGGCCTGCACGGCATTACCGGCGACGTCCGGTCCGATGTCGACCTGAGCTATCTGTCGGATACCATCGTCCAGCTCCGCTATTTCGAGGCGCATGGCGAGGTGCGACAGGCGATTTCGGTGATCAAGACGCGCACCGCACGGCACGAACGGACGATCCGGGAGTTTCAGATCGGTAGCAACGGATTGCTGGTCGGCGAGCCCCTTCGCGAATTCCAGGGCGTATTGACCGGCGTCCCGACATTCTCCGGCGAAGGAAAGACGTTGATGGCCAGCCGGATGGGAATACGGGACATTCGCGGCTGACATGGACGACCGCGTCCTGATCCTGGCACCGCGCGGGCGCGATTCGGCGATCGCGGCGGATCTGCTCGGCAGGAACGACATCGTCGCAT
Source organism: Sphingomonas albertensis (assembly GCF_014358075.1). Taxonomy (GTDB): domain Bacteria; phylum Pseudomonadota; class Alphaproteobacteria; order Sphingomonadales; family Sphingomonadaceae; genus Sphingomonas; species Sphingomonas albertensis. Next base: position 9,800 of record NZ_JACONT010000042.1, read on the forward strand.
TCGTCTGCCACGACCAGGCGGAGTTGCTCGTCGAACTCACCAAGGGCGCCGCAGCAGTGATGCTCACCGAAGAAGCGCTGGTGACCGAAGAGGTCGCGCCGCTGGCCGAATGGGTCTCGGCGCAACCCAATTGGGCGGATATCCAGTTCGTGGTGCTGGCGAACGGGACACGGACGCCGCGCACCGCGCGTGCCACCCAGCGGCTCGCCGATCTTGGGAACGTCCTGCTGCTCGAACGGCCGCTGCACGCTGAGGCGATGCTGGGCGCGATCCGGTCGGCGCTAACGGCACGGCGACGGCAGTACGAGTTGCGCGACGTGGCCGTGACGCTCGAACGGGCCGTGCTGGATCGGACAAGCGAACTACGGACCGCACGCGAAAGCCTGGAGATCGCGCTCGAGGCCGCTGGCATGGGCAGTTGGGACATCGACCTGACGACCGGCGAGTCCCGGCGAACGCTGCGGCACGATGCCATTTACGGGTATCCCGAGGGCAAGGCGGACTGGAACCTGGGAACGTTCCTCAGTCATATTGACGTCAAGCAACGCGGCATCGTCACGCGCGCGATGACCGAAGCCACGAAAACCGGCGTAATCGACGTCGAATACCGCATCGACGCGGCCGACGGCCACTCGCGGTGGCTCGTCGCCAAGGGGCGCGTGCAATATGACGATGCCGGCAAGGCGGCGCGGATGACCGGCGTGGTCTCCGACGTCACCGATCGCAAGGAAGCCGATGCGCAACTGGCGCAGGCACAGAAGATGGACGCGATCGGCCAGCTGACCGGCGGCGTCGCGCATGATTTCAACAATTTGCTGACGCCGATCGTCGGCAGCCTCGATCTGTTGCGGCGGCGTCACAAGGATGACGAACGCACGCAGCGGATGATCGGTGGTGCGTTGCAGGCGGCGGAGCGCGCGGCGACATTGACACAGCGGCTGCTTGCGTTCGCGCGGCGGCAGGCCTTGCAACCGCGCGCGGTCGATATCGGTGCGCTGATCGACGGACTCGTCGATCTGATGCGGCGATCGCTCGGGCCATCGATCGCGGTGACGATCGAAATCCCGCGACATTTGTCGTCGGCGCGCGTCGATCCCAACCAGCTCGAACTCGCCCTGCTCAATCTGGCGATCAACGCGCGCGATGCGATGCCGGGCGGCGGCAAGCTGACGTTGACGGTCAGCGAGGTCGTCGTCGACGAGCGCAACGTCGTCGGCCTCGCACCCGACCGCTACGTCCGGATTGCAGCGATCGACACTGGCGTCGGCATGGACCGCGCGACGCTGGCCCGCGCCACCGAGCCGTTCTTCTCCACCAAGGGCGTCGGCAAGGGCACCGGGCTCGGCCTGTCGATGGTCCACGGCCTCGCTGCGCAATCGGGGGGCACGCTCCGCCTGACCAGCGAACCCGGTTCGGGCACGACGGTCGAACTGTGGCTGCCGGCCACCGATGAAGTCGCGACCGATACCGTCGAGAACACCGCCGAGCCCGTCGTTGCGCGGCGTGCCGCCAAGGTGCTGCTGGTCGACGACGAGGATCTCGTGCGCGCGGCGACGGCCGACATGCTGCGCGATATCGGCTATGTCGTGGTCGAGGTGTCGTCCGCCAGCCAGGCCATGTCGGCGATCCGCTCAGGGGTCGACGCGGACGTACTGGTCACCGACTATCTGATGCCCGGGATGACCGGCGGACAACTCATCACCGAACTATGGTCGTCGGGCAATCGTATCCCGGCGCTGCTCGTCACCGGCTATGCGGCGGCGGGGGAGGATGTGCCAGAGGGCGTCATCCGTCTGTCGAAGCCGTTCCGCCAGACCGATCTTGCCGCGCGGGTCGACGACCTGCTGCGCCAGTCGCCACCCGGTCGCCCGAAGCTACGCGTGGTCGAGTGATATCGGACCGGGCAAACGGCGCCCGGTACGATCTCGCGTCAAGGATCAGAACCCCTTCTTCAGCGACACGAAGAACTGCCGCGGCGCGCCGGCGAGCAGCGTCTGGTTGTCACCGCTCGCGGTGAAGCCGTTCGAGCCGATCGTCGCGATATACTTCTTGTCGGTCAGGTTGGTCACGCTGCCCTCGATCGCGACGCCGTGCAGCGGGCCATCGCCCTCGAACCGATAGCCGATGCTCGCGTCGACCAGCACCCGGCCAGGTACCGACTGGTCGTTGAGATAGGTGAAGTAGCGCTTGCTCATGTAATCCGCGCCGATCCGTCCGGTGAAACCCGACTGTTCCAGCACGATCTCGCCTTTGATCATGTGCTTGGGCGTATCGACGACGGTATCGCCCTTGCGGACCTGGACCGAGCCAGAGGCGTCGGTGACCGTGTCCTGATATTCCGCGTTGGTGTAGGAATAGCTGGCGAACAGCGAGAGCGGGCGAAAGATGCGGTAATTGGCGGAGACCTCGGCGCCATACGTGCGCACGCTGCCCGCGTTGTTGAGCGTCGGGGCGTTGCCGAGGATGCCGACGCCGTTGGCAAACGCGAGCAGGCGGTTCGAGAAGTCGACATAATAGCCGACTGCCGAGGCCTGGAACGGTCCGCTGTGGAGGCGGACGCCGCCCTCAGCCGTCTTCGAGCGCTCGGGCTTGAGACGCCCGCGGACGTCATTGAAGCCTGCCTGCGTCGCCGCGAACGGTCCGGTCGTCGCCGACGAGACGAACGCCCGCATGTTCTCGGTATAATCCGCGAAGATCTCCGCCGCCGGGGTCAACTTGAACAGGATTCCGGCCTGTGGCTGGAACCAGTCCTTCGCCGAGATACGGCCGACCGCCAACGGAGAGGTCGTATCGGGCAGCATCGTCGCATTGTTGACGACATAGGCGCCCTTCCACCCGGCGTTGACGATCAGCCGGTCGCCCGCGAGCTTCAGCGTATCCTCGACATGATACTGCATCGTGTCGGTGCCGTATTTGCCGTCCCACTGCGTCGCATAGGGGTTCTTCTGGAACTCGAGCACGTCGCGGTTCGGCGTCGCGCTGTCGGTCATCCCGTAGAAGCGCCGCGCCTGCGTGAAGGTGTTGGTCTCGAGCCAGCCGCCGACCTCGACGGTGTTCGCACCCGTTTCATAGGCAATGTTGCTAAGCGCCCCGCCGCGCTTGATGCTGTACTCGGTCGTCCGGAAGCCGAGTGCGCTCGGCGCGGTGATCACGCTGCCGTCCTGGTTCAGCGTGCCCGCAGCAGTAGGCGAATAGGGCGTGATCCACGATCCTTGCCCCTTGTTGTCGTGATAATAGCCGGTCGTGACCATCGTCAGTTCGGGCGTTAGGTTCGCGTTGAGCGTCACGCCGCCAAGGTAATCCCGCCGCACGCCGCCGGCATCGAAATAGGCGTCGTCGACCGTACCGAACCCGCTTGGGAAGGTCGTGCCGACCCCCGCCCACGGTGCGACAAAGCCGACCGACGAACCGTTGTTCGCCTTGGTATAGCTCGCGAGCGCCGCCTGGTTCTGGTAGGTTTTCCCGATCTGCAGCGCGAGCGGGTAGTTGCCCGCGATGTTATCGTTGCGCAGGCCACGGCGGCGGATGATGTCGTAGCTCAGATCCTGGTAATCCTGCTCCCGACGATCGGAAAAGTTCAGGAACGCCGACAGGCTGCCGAATGCGCCGAGATCCTTGACGATCTTGCCGTTCGCCTGATGCTGGCGCTGGACGCCGTCGCCCTTCCACTTGTCGGTGGTGAGGTAGCCATAGCTCAGATACCCCTTCAATCCGCCGCCCAGGTCTCCGCTGTCGATCCGGGCGAAGCCGCGATAGGTGTTGTCCGAACCGTACGTGCCACCGCCGGTGACGTTGGCGGTATCGCGCGGCTTGTCGCTGAAGAACTGGATCGTGCCGCCGAGGTTGCTGGTCGAGGCGGTGCCGAGCGCGCCGGCGCCCTGCGCGACTTCGGTGCGCGCGACGTTCTCCGAGATGATCGCGCGGCTGATGTGCAGGCCGTTGACGTTGCCATAGCTCATGTCGCCGAGCGGCACGCCGTCGAGCGTGAAGCCGAGCTGGTTCTGGTTGAACCCGCGCAAGGAGATACGGACCGCCCATTCATACGCGCCGAACGGGTCGGAGGCCTGGAAATTGACACCGGGAAGCTTTTGGGTCGCCTTCAACGGGCTCGATCCCGGGGTAAGGCGGGCAAGATCGACCGCGCTGACGCTCTGTACCTGGCGGCTCTGGCCGAAGCCGAGCACGACGATGTCGGCGGGCGCCTCGGGTGCGGGATCGGCCTGGACCTCTGCCGGCGTGGCTACCGGAGTTGCCGGCGCGGACTCCGGCGGGTTCTGGGCAAAAGCGGCGGGCGTGGCGAACGCGGCAAGTGCAACGCCGGCGAGAAGCGACGATATGGTCTGCATGGGATTCCCTGATACGCGGTGACGCTCAGCGGCCCATTGCCGATCCGCATGACGCGTCGGCGACAGATCCAAGACGATTGCGAGACGATCGAAGAAATTGTTACGGCAGCGACCCAAAGTCCTTCTCCCACCGGAGTTAGGGAAGGGGCCCCGGCTACTTGGCCGTGCGAAGGGTGAGGGCACGCGCGGCGATCGCGCACAAAATCATCCCCGCATCATCCGCGCGATCGTCTTCGCCGCAGCAGCCCCATAAGGCGGCTTCAACCCGGCAAGCTTGGCGACGTCGAGCTTCGATTGCTTGAACACGGCGCGCGCATGGCTGAACGTCCGGAACCCGTCGATCCCATGATACGCGCCCATGCCCGAAGGTCCGCTGCCACCAAAGGGGAGATCCTCCATCGAGACGTGGAAGACCACGTCGTCGAGCGTCACCCCGCCCGAGATCGTCCGGTCGAGCACGCGGCGCCGCTCCGCCTCGTCGCTACCGAAATAATACAGCCCGAGCGGTCGGTCGCGGCGGTTCACTTGCGCGATCGCGTCGTCGATGCCGTCGTAGCGGCGGATCGGCAGGACAGGGCCGAAGATCTCCTCCTGCATCACGATCATGTCGTCGGTCGCGTCGCGGACGATGTGCAGCGGCATCTTGCGCGAATTGGCGCTCGCGAAATCCTCGTTGGCGGGGTTCACGACCTCGACCGTCGCGCCCTTCGCGCGCGCGTCGGCGATCCAGTCGGTGAGGCGCTGGTGATGGCGATCGTTGATCACCGACGTATAGTCCGCGTTGGCGAGCAGCGTCGGGTACATCGCGCTCGCCGCCGCCTTGATGCCATCGACGACCTTGGCCTCGTCCGCCGAGGGGACGAGCATGTAGTCGGGCGCGAGGCAGATCTGGCCGGCGTTCATCATTTTGCCGAGCGTGACGCGTTCGGTCGAGCGCGCGATATCCGCCGAGGCGCCGAGGATGACCGGCGACTTGCCGCCGAGTTCGAGCGTGACGGGAGTCAGATTGTCGGCGGCGGCGTGGAGGATGTGGCGGCCGATCGCGGTCGCGCCGGTGAAGATCAGATGGTCGAACGGCAATGCGGAGAACGCCTTGCCGACCTCCGCATCGCCAGAGACGATCGCGAGTTCGTCCTGCGCGAAATAGCGGGCGGCGAGTTCCTCAAACAGCGCAGCGGTGGCGGGCGTGTATTCGCTCGTCTTCGCCATCGCGCGGTTGCCCGCGGCGAAAACGCCCGCAAGCGGCGCGATCAGCAGGTTCACGGGGAAATTCCACGGCGCGATAATGCCGATCACGCCCTTAGGCTGATACTCGACCCAAGCCTTCGCGCCGAGCAGCCCGAGCGGGAACTGCACCGGGCGGCGGTCCCGCTGCATCCAACGGTCGAGATGCTTGGCGGCATGCGCGATCGGCGCGAGCGACGCGCCGATATCGGTCATCATCGTCTGCTCGCGGCTGCGATGCCCGAAATCCTCCGACACCGCGTCGCAGAACCGCGCCGCGTTATCCCGCACCATCGCCGCGGCGCGCTTGAGGCGGTCGAGACGCACGGCCTTGGTGACGGGCATCTCCGCCATGAACGCGTCACGCTGGGCGGTCAGTATGGCGTGCATGTCGGTCATTAGGACATCCTAGAGCTGGATAGGTCGGATAGCTTTGGCAGCATCAGTTTTGAGGCGTGGGCTCGGGTGGCGCATACTGATGAACGAACCTGAGCGTGAAACCCGTTTCGCCGGCCGCGCGCCGTTTTGGATCGCTTATGCTCTGCTCGAAAAAAAACAGCGACTCCTGCGTTTTGTCGGGAAGAGTGCGAGCCTCGCCAACTGCACGAATATGTATGTCGTTCTGATCGGCTTCCATAGGGTCAATCGGGGAAAACTCGCCAATTGCATCTTCGTACTTGTCCGCGACGGCGCGATAAGCATCCATGTTGCCAACGTCCGACGCACTCCAGCGCACCGAGCAGGCATGGAACGGTGGATACTCGATCCACACTGTGGCACCCCCATCATTCAGGTCCCAAGCGCGCGCCGGATCTTTGCCCATCGTCACTTTTACGTCTGCTTGGGACAGTTCTCGTGCGCCGCGTGCCGCCATCATTGCGGCCACCGACTTGTGGTCTGGAAAACGAGTTAGGCAGATATCTCGGTAGAATTCGGTCATTCGCATCACGCGCGCGTCTGAGTCCGTTGCTGCCGTCAGCAGAGCAAGCAAGATCGACATCTCTCCCCCGTTTATCTTGGCTACTTCTGCCAAACATAGCGACGTGCTGCCGATAATTAAAACTCTCCTACCATCGATGCGAAATTTAAGCCCCCACCGGCAAATCCCGGAACGCCAAATCCTTGTCCACCCGGATTTCGCCGGGGAGGCCGAGCACGCGTTCAGCGATGATATTCTTGAGAATCTCGTCGGTGCCGCCGGCGATGCGCAGGCCCGGCGCCCACATCGTCGCGGCGTGGAACGCGCCCTTCAGCGGGGTGAGCGCGGGGTCGGATATGATGCCGTATTGATCGCCCGCCTCGACGGCGGTGTTGCCAATCGCTTGCAACTGGTTGGCGGCAACGATCTTGCCAATTGAGCTTTCGGGGCCGGGCACCTGGCCCTTCGACAGCGCGGTGATCGTCCGCATCCGGGTGTTGCGCAGCCCCTCCGATTGCACCCACCAATCGGCGAGCGTCTGGCGGAACGCGGTGTCCTTCAGCAGCGGGCCGTCTGCGCCATCGGCCTGGGCAGCGAAGGCGAGGATGTCCTCGGGGCCGACGCCGCCGCTCGTGCCGATCGCGAGGCGCTCGTTCATCAGCGTGAACAGCGCGACCTTCCAGCCGCCGTCGATGGGGCCGAGGCGTTGCGCGTCGGATATCCGGACGTCCTCGAACCAGACTTCGTTGAAGCTCGAGCCGCCGGACATCTGGTGGATCGGGCGGATCTCGATCCCCGGCGCCTTCACGTCGAGCCAGAACATCGTCAGGCCCTGGTGCTTTGGCACGTCGGAATTGGTGCGGACCAGGACGATGCCGTAGTCGCTGTAATGCGCGCCCGAGGTCCAGACCTTCTGGCCGTTGATGACCCAGTCGTCGCCGTCGCGCACCGCACGCGTGCGGATTGCGGCGACGTCGGAGCCGCCAGCGGGTTCGGAAAAGAGCTGCGACCAGATCTCGTCGCCGCGTACCGCGGGGCCGACGAAGCGCCGCTTGGTCGCGTCGTCCGCATAGGCCATCACGGTCGGCACGCACATGCCGAGCCCGATCGTGAAATAGCTGCCGTCGACTGCATGTTTCGCCTCTTCCTGGCCGAAGATGACGCTTTCGATCGGCGTGCCGCCGCCACCACCCCATTCCTGCGGCCAGGTGATGCACGCATAGCCGCCAGTCGCTTTGCGCGCCTGCCAGGCCTTCGCTTTGGCCATGTCGTCGGGGTAGTGGCCGGCGTCGTGCTCGGCGATGTTCGCGTCGAGCCACGCGCGTGCGGCGGCGCGATACGTGGCTTCGGCGTCGCTGTCCTTGAAGTCCATGTGCTGCTCCGATCAGGCGGCGTTGCGCATTTCGAGTTGGCCGACGAGGCGTTCGCGCCACGCGGCGGGGCTGCCGGCGACGAGCGCGAGCTGGCGCGAGCGGCGGTAATAAAGGTGGCAGTCGGACCCCCAGGTGAAGCCCATCCCGCCATGCGTCTGGATGTTCTCCTTCGACGCGAACCAATAGGCGTCCGACGCGGCGACGCGCGCCGTGGCGGCGGCAAGCGGCAGTTCGGCGGCGGCCACGTTAAGCGCCCACGCTCCGTAATAGGCATTGGAGCGCGCGAGTTCGTTCTTTACGTACATGTCGGCGAGCTTGTGCTTGATCGCCTGGTAGCCGCCGATCTGCCGGCCGAACGCGTAGCGATCGAGCGCGTAGCCCTTCGCCATGTCGAGACAGCGATCCGCGCCGCCGAGCTGCTCGAACGCGAGGAGCACGGCGGCGCGGTCGAACACCGCCTGCATCGCGGCGATCCCGTCGTCGGTGCCGAGCTTCTCGCAAGGGGCGTCGGTGAAGGTGAGGCGGGCCGCGCTGCGGGTCGGGTCGAGCGTTTCGAGGACTTCCGCGGTGACGCCCGACCCCTTCTCGACGAGGTAGAGGCCGTCGCGCGCGAGGACGACGATCAGGTCGGCGACGTCGCCATCGGTGACGGGGATCTTCTCGCCGGTGAGTGTGCCGCCGGAGACTGAGGTGCGCACCGACCGTGCGGTGACCGGGCCGGCGCCTTCGGACGTGGCGAACGCGCCGATGACGTCGCCCGCCGCGATCCTCGGCAGCCATCGGACCTTCTGAGCGTCACTGCCGTACAGCATCAGCGCTTCGGCGAGGAAATAGACGGTCGAAGCGAACGGGATCGGCGCGCAGGCACGCCCCAGTTCCTCGGCGATCGCGCAGAGCTCGATATGGCCAAGGCCCAGTCCGCCAAATTCCTCGGGGATCGCCGCGCCGAGCCAGCCTTGCGCGCCGACCGCTTTCCACAGGTCCGCATCATACGCTTTGGCAGGATCGTCGAGGACGGAGCGGACCCGGTCGCTGCCGCAATGCGCGCCGAGAAACTTGCGCGCTTCGTCCTTCAGGAATTTCTGGTCGTCGGAATAATCGAAGTTCATGCGGACTCCTTAGACTGCGCCCAATATTCGTCGCGGAGCAGGCGCTTGTAGAGCTTGCCCGTCTCATGCCGCGGCAGCGTGTCGCGGAAGTCGATCCGGCGCGGTGCTTTCACATGGCTGAGGTTCGCGCGGGCGAACGCACTGAGTTCGGCGGCCAGCTGCGCGCGGTCTTCGGTCGGGTCGGCGGGGCACACGATCGCCACCACCCGCTCGCCCATTTCGTCGTCGGGCGCGCCGATCACCGCGACGTCGGCGACCTTCGGGTGCGTGACGAGCAAATTCTCGATCTCGGCGGGGTAGATGTTCACGCCGCCTGAGATGATCATGAAGCTCTTGCGGTCGGTGAGGTAGAGATAGCCCTCCTCGTCGAGCCAGCCGACGTCGCCGAGCGTCGTCCAGCCGTGCGCGTTGGCGGCCTCGGCGGTCTTGGCGGGATCGTTGTGGTATTCGAACGCGCCGCCGCCCGCGAAATACACGTCACCCTCCGCGCGTGGTGGGAGTGCGTTGCCCTGCTCATCGCAGATCATCGTCTGCGCGGTCAGGTTGCGGCCGACCGAGCCCTTGTGCGTCAGCCATTCCGTACTGGAGATCGCGCAGAACCCGTTGCCTTCGGTGCCGGCGTAATATTCGCCGATGATCGGCCCCCACCAGTCGATCATCGCCTGCTTGACCGGGAGCGGGCAGGGGGCGGCGGCGTGCCACACGGCCTTCAGCGACGACACGTCGTAACGCGCGCGGACCTCGGGCGGGAGTTTGAGCAGGCGGATGAAGTGCGTCGGCACCCATTGCGCGTGCGTGACGTGGAACCGCTCGATCGCGGCAAGCGCGGCTTCGGGGTCGAAATGCTCCATCACGACGACGGTGCCGCCGACTTGGTGCACCGCCATCGACCAGCGCAGCGGCGCCGCGTGATACAGCGGCGCGGGCGAGAGATAGACCATCTCGGGCGTGAACCCGTACAGCCCCTTTCCGAGCATCACGAGCGGCGAGACGTTGGTCCCGAACGGCTCTTCAGAAAGCGCGTGCTTGACCCCCTTGGGCTTGCCGGTGGTGCCCGAGGAATAGAGCAGGATGCCGCCGGGTGAAGGGTCGGCGATCGGCGTGGCCGGCTTCGCGTCGCGCGCGGCTTCGTACGCCGCGTACCCGTCGATCGCGCCGTCGACGACGTACCGCCGGACGTCGTCGAGCATCGGTACCAGCGCGGCGGCGACCTCTGCGCATCCCTTGCTCACGATCAGCACACGGCAATCGCCGTCGCGGATGATGTACGCTGCTTCGCTCGCGGTAAGTTTCGACGAGAGACACGTGCAATAGACGCCGGTGCGCTCCGCCGCCCACATTACTTCGAGATAGCGCGGCGAATTGTCCATCAGCACTGCAATGCCGTCGCCGCGCTTCAGCCCGAGCGAGCGGAGCAGATGCGCGCCCTGGTTCGCGCGCGCATCCATGTCGCGATACGTCACCGTCTCGCCCGTCGCCGCCATGATATAGGCGGGCTTGTCGGGCGTGGTGAGCGCATGCGCGACGGGGTGCATCAGACGCGCTCGATGATGATCGCCGGGGCCATCCCGCCGCCCGCGCACATCGTCACAAGCCCGCGCTTCAGGTCGCGGCGTTCGAGTTCGTCCAGGATCGTGCCGATCAGGATCGCGCCGGTCGCACCGATCGGATGGCCGAGCGCGATCGAGCCGCCATTGACGTTCACCTTGTCGCGGTCGAGCTTCAGGTCGCGGATGAACTTCTCGGCGACCACCGCGAACGCCTCGTTGATCTCCCAAAGGTCGATGTCGTCGACGGTCAGCCCAGCCTTCGCGAGCACTTTCCGCGCCGCGGGGACGGGGGCGTTGAGCATCAGCGTCGGGTCGTCGCCCATGTTCGCCATCGCGACGATCCGCGCGCGGGGTTTGAGGCCATGCTTGGCGGCATAGTCGGCGCTCGCGAGCAGCACGGCCGCCGCGCCATCGACGACGCCCGACGAATTACCGGCGTGATGGACATGCTTGATATCGACGTCGGGATAACGCCGGTTGATCTGCTTGCGATACGTCGTGCCCTTCTCGTCGAGCGGTATGTCGGCGATCCCGGCGAACGAGGGGCGCAACGCGGCAAGGCCTTCGGCGGTCGTATCGGGCCGCGGGTATTCGTCCTTCTCGAGCACCAGCGCACCGGTATCGTCGGTGACCGGCACGAGGCTGCGATCGAACCGTCCTTCGGCAATCGCCACCGCCGCGCGGCGCTGGCTTTCTAAACCGAGCGCTTCGAGCGTTTCGCGGTCGATCCCCTCGATGCTGGCGATCGCGTCGGCGCAGATCCCCTGGTTCGATTGCGGATGCGCAGCGTCGAGCCTGGCGTTGCCCGAGCCGATCCCGAGCGGCCGTTTCCCCGCCGCCATGTCGTCCTGCATCATCGTCGTGGTCAGCGACATCATCTCGGTCCCGCCGGCGATGACGAGGTCCTCCATCCCACTCATGATCTGCGCCGCGGCGAAGTTCACCGCGGTGATCCCGCCGCCGCAGAACCGGTCGAGCGTCGTCCCACTCGCCTTGACGTCATACCCCGCATCGAGTGCCGCCATCCGCCCGAGATCGCCGCTCTGCTCGCCACGCTGGGTAGAGGTCGACCAGATGATGTCGTCGACATCGGCGGTCTCAAGATGATTGCGCTCGGCAATTGCCTTGAGAACGGTCGCGGCGAGATGTTGGGGGTGCATGTGCGCAAGCGCGCCCTTGCCGGTCTTGCCGATTCCGCGCGGGGTACGAACGGCGTCGATGATCAAAGCCTCGGCCACACTCTCTCTCCTGTTACACCCGCCGCTATGGTGCGGTCGTGGTGCCTGATGCCGGATTGCGTCCGGCTTCGTTCCGACGTAACATTCGTTATGGAGAGTGGCTTGTCAAGCACGGTATCGGTCGAAAACGACGTTGCACCCCGCGCGGATCTGGCGCCGCGCGATTGGCTGGAGATCGGGCAGGCGTTGCTGAAGAGCGGTGGTCTTCGCGCGCTGAAACTCCGCAGCCTCGCGCAGGCGGCGGGCGCGTCGACCGGCAGTTTCTATCATCATTTCAAGGATTTCGACGGCTATCATGCCGCGCTCGCATCGTATTTTGCGGAGGCGCAGATCGATCCGTTGCTGGCATCGCTGACCGCGTCCGATCTCGCGCCGGTCGAGCGGATCCGCGCGTTCGCCGAGCATGTCCGCGATCACGACATGTCGCAATTGGCGCTGGCGATGCGCGCCTGGGCGAAGAGCGACGCGCGCGCGGCGGCGGCGATCCGCGAGCATGACGACAAGGTGATGGCGTTCCTGGTCGAGCAACTGACCGCGCACGGTTTCGATTCCGTCGAGGCGGGGATTCGCGGCTATGCGCTGCTCGCCGTGGGCCTGAGCGAGGTGCATCCGGTCGAGGGGCTCGATCGCGGCGTGCTGCGCAACGGGTTGCTTACGCTACTGTGCGAGCGCTAGCGTATCGCGGTGATGCGACTCCGTAAGAAAAGCGGAGCGTTATGAGGAGGATGCGGGCATGCAGACGTATGACTACGTAATTATCGGCGCGGGCTCGGCCGGCTGTGTGCTGGCCGCGCGACTGACCGAGGACCCCGGTGTGAGCGTGCTGCTGCTTGAGGCGGGCGGGCGTAACGACGGCGTGCTCGTGCGGATGCCCGCAGGCGTCGGCGAACTGATCAAGAGCAAGAACCCGAGCAACTGGGGCTTTTCGACCGAGCCCGAGCCGCATCTCGACCACCGCCGCCTGTGGTGGCCGCGCGGCAAGGGGCTGGGCGGCAGTTCGTCGATCAACGGCATGATCTACACGCGGGGGCATCCGCAGGATTACGACGAGTGGCGCCAGACGGGGCTGCCGGGCTGGTCGTTCGACGACGTGCTGCCGTATTTCAAGCGGCTCGAAGGGCATCATCGCGGCGAGTGCCCCTTGCACGGTGGCGGCGGTCCGCTGACGATCTCGGGCGGGGAGTCGGACAGCCCGTTCTATGATGCGCTGGTCGAGGCAGGGCGGCAGGCGGGGTACCCGGTGACAGAGGATTTCAACGGGGCGAGCCAGGAGGGCTTTGGCCGGTACGACCTGACCGTGGCGGACGGCAAGCGCTGGAGCACCGCGGCGGCGTATCTGCGACCTATCCTGTCACGACGAAACCTCACCTGTATTACCGGCGCACGGACAACGCGGATCCGGATCGACCAGCGGCGGGCAACCGGCGTTGACTATGTACTCGACAAGGGCGCGAAGCCGCAGTCGGTAACGGCAACCCGCGAGGTGCTGTTGTGCGCGGGGGCGGTGCAGTCGCCACAGATCCTCCAGTTGTCGGGGATCGGCGATCCGGATCGGCTGACCGCCGCGGGGGTCGGCGTTGTGCATGCGCTGCCCGGTGTCGGCGAGAACCTCCAGGACCATCTCGACGTCGTGATGAACTGGAAATCGCGCGGACTGAGGACCGGATATGCGATGACCAAAGGCGTCGGCATGATCGGCGTCGGCCTGAATTACCTGTTGCGCGGCAAGGGGGCAGGGCGGCAGCAGTTCCTCGAGGCGGGCGCGTTCGTGTCGTCGCGCGAGGGGCTGTCGCGGCCCGACGTGCAGATCCACGCGGTGCTCGCGATCATGCAGGATCACGGCAAGGTGAAGGCGACCGAGGACGGCTTCACGCTGCACCTGTGCCAGTTGCGGCCGGAAAGCCGGGGACGGATCGGGCTGCGCTCCGCCGATCCGTTCGCCGATCCGACGATCGTCGCGAACTATCTCGCGACCGCGGAGGATCGCCGGGTGATGCGGGCCTGCGTGGGGATCGGTCGCGAAGTCGCGCGGCAGGCGGCGCTCGATCCGTACCGCGCAGGGGAATTGTCGCCGGGCGAGGACGTCCGTACCGACGACGAGATCGACGCCTGGGTGCGACGGACGGCGGAGACGATTTACCACCCGGTCGGAACCTGCAAGATGGGCACGGCTGACGACACCATGGCGGTGGTCGACGCGACGCTCGCGGTGCGTGGGTTGGAGGGACTGCGCGTGGTGGACGCATCGGTGATGCCGACGCTGATCGGCTCGAACACCAACGCGCCGACGATCATGATCGCGGAGAAGGCGGCGGACATGATCAAGGGCCGGCAGTTGGCGCGGGCAGCTTAGGAGGAATTTACCCCTCAACCCACGACCACCCCGCCGAAGGCCGGGGGGACGCCTCAACATTCGAGGCGTTTGCGACCGATTTCCTCCCCACCCTGGAAGGGAGGGGAGAAAGGATCAGTGCGTCCCTCCAAGGGCGATCAGCCTGAATCTCGATCCGTCCTAAACGTTGGTCGTCAACTCACCGAGGCGCCATCCGGATCGCGCCATCCAGCCGCACGTCCTCGCCATTGAAATACCCGCACTCGATCATCGTCAGCGCCAGCGCCGCAAACTCCTCCGGCCGCCCCAAGCGCTTGGGAAACGGCACCGACGCCGCCAGCGCATCGCGGACCGGCTGTGGCGCCGCCGCCAGCAACGGCGTGTCGAAAATCCCCGGCAGGATCGTGTTCACGCGAATCCCCTCGCTCATCAAATCCCGCGCGATGGGCAGGGTCATCCCGACCACCCCCGCCTTCGATGCGGAATACGCGGCCTGCCCCATCTGGCCATCCTCCGCGGCCGCGCTCGCGGTGTTGACGATCGCCCCACGCTCGCCGTCTTCACCCGGTTCCAACGTCAACATCCCAGCCGCCGACTTGGCGAGGCAGCGGAACGTGCCGACCAAATTGATCTGGATAATCCGGTCGAACGCATCGAGCGGAAAATGCTTGATCGAGTCGTCCTGCTTCGACCGCCCCGCCGTCTTCGCCGCGTTCCCCGTCCCCGCGCAATTGACCAAGATCCGCTCCTGGCCATGCGCGGCGCGCGCCGCTGCGAACCCAGCATCGACGCTGTCGTCCGAGGTCACGTCGACCTTGCAAAACACCCCGCCGATCTCCGCCGCGAGCGCTTCGCCCTTGTCCGCCTGGAGGTCGAAGATCGCGACCTTCACGCCCTTGGCGGCCAGCGCGCGCGCCGTCGCCGCGCCTAGGCCCGACGCGCCGCCGGTCACCACGGCAGCACTATTTGCGAGGTCCATGCATCTCTCCTGTCAAAGCCCCGGGATCCGCGCCCCGGTTGCAGAACATTAGTTATGCTCGTATTCGCAGCTTGCCAAGCCGGCATGTCGCACAGGGATCCGACGATGACTGAAGCGCTGTTGCAGAACGCCAGCCCGCATTGGCTGCCACGCCAGCGCAAGGGCGCGCTCGATCATATTCCCGGCGACGACGGCCTTCCGCTGTTCGGCAACACCTTCAAGATGCTCGCCGATCCGATCGGGTTTTCGCGCGGCATGGTGGCGCGGTTCGGGCCGGTCTATCGCAACACCGCGCTCGGCGGGACCGGGCTGATGCTCCTCGGTCCGGACGCGAACGAGCTGATCCTGTTCGACCGCGACAAGATCTTCTCGTCCGAACAGGGCTGGGGGCCGATCCTCAATTTGCTGTTCCCGCGCGGCCTGATGCTGATGGATTTCGACAAGCATCGCGCCGACCGCAAGGCGTTGTCGGTGGCGTTCAAGCCCGAGCCGATGCGGCATTATGCGGCGGAACTCGAAGCAGGGATCTCGGCGGCTGTCGGGGCCTGGGGCAACCAGACGCTGCGATTCTACGACGCGGTCAAGAAACTCACGCTCGATCTCGCCGCGACCAGTTTCCTCGGCGTGCCGCTCGGCGCGGAGGCGGACCGGATCAACCAGGCGTTCGTCGACGAGGTGCAGGCGAGCGTGTCGCCGATCCGCAAGCCGTGGCCGGGCACGCAGATGCGCAAAGGCGTGAAAGCCCGCGCGTACCTCGTCGACTTTTTCGAGCGCGAGATCCCCGCGCGGCGGACCGGCGACGGCCAGGATTTCTTCTCGCAGTTCTGTCGCGCGACCGACGACGACGGCGCGCCGCTGT
The DNA here is from genome assembly GCF_014358075.1 of Sphingomonas albertensis. Classification (GTDB taxonomy): domain Bacteria; phylum Pseudomonadota; class Alphaproteobacteria; order Sphingomonadales; family Sphingomonadaceae; genus Sphingomonas; species Sphingomonas albertensis. The sequence continues at coordinate 25,729 of NZ_JACONT010000042.1, forward strand.
CCGCGCTGGCGATCGCCGACCATATGAATTTCCTCATGATGGCGGCGCACGATACCATAACCTCGTCCGCGACCAGCCTGGTCATGCTGCTCGCGCGCAACCCGGACTGGCAGGAGCGGCTGCGCGAGGAAGTCGCCGCTCTCGACCCTGCCGTGCCGCTGACCGAGCAACTCGATCGCCTGATCCTCACCGAATACGCGTTCAAGGAATCGCTGCGGATGATGCCGCCGGTCCCGTCGATCCCGCGCCGCGCACTGAAGGCTTTCAGTTTCGGCGGGTATAATATTCCGGCGGGGACCAGCGTCGGCGTCGGCATCACCTACACGCACCGCATGGCCGAATATTGGCCCGATCCCGACCGCTTCGACCCGCTCCGCTTCACGCCAGAAGCATCGAAGGGCCGCCACCGTTTCGCGTGGGTGCCGTTCGGCGGCGGCGCACATATGTGCATCGGGCTGCACTTCGCGACGATGCAGATGCGGCTGCTGATCGCACACCTGCTCACGCGCTACCGGATCGAGGCGGCAGCGAGCAGCGGCGACGCGTGGCAGGTCTTCCCGATCCCGCGACCGAAGGACGGCCTGCCGGTCACGTTCGTACCGCTTGCCTCCACGTAATAATGTGTCATCGTAACGCGGTTCATTCGAAGGAGCCGCCCGTTGCGCTTGACCCTAGCTATACTCCTGCTCGCGGCGACGCCGGCATCTGCCCAGCAACAGCCGGCCGCTCCGACACCCGCCTCGGTACCTGACGGTCCGACCCGCAGCTTCACCGGGAGCGACCTGTTCGGCCTGACGATCGCGGCCGATCCGCAGATCAGTCCGGACGGCAAGACGATCGTCTATGTCCGCCGGACCGGCGACGTGATGACCGACAGGATGCAGTCGTCGCTATGGCTGATCGACGTCGCGAGCGGCCGCCAGACGCCGTTCGCCACCGACGGCAGCAGCCCGCGCTGGTCGCCCGACGGGGCAAGGATCGCCTATGCCGCGCGCGACGGCGAAGGATCGCAGCTGTTCGTCCGCTGGATCGGCGGTGCGCAGAGCGCGCGCGTGACGAGTTTCCCCGGCGATCCGCAGGCGCTCGCTTGGTCGCCCGACGGCACCAAGCTCGCCTATATCGCGACGGTAGCGGGCGAGGGGACCAAGCTCGGCACGCAGCCGCCCAAGCCCGAGGGCGCGAAATGGGCCGAGCCGCTGACGATCATCGACCGGGTGAACTATCGCAACGACGGGCCGGGCTATGTGAAGCCGGGCTATGACCATCTGTTCGTGGTCGGTGCGGACGGGGGCGCGGCTAGGCAGCTGACCTATGGCAAGTTCGACGATGGCGGCCCGCTGTCGTGGACGCCCGATGGCCGCAGCATCGTCTTCGCCGCGATCCGCGGGCCCGCCGCCGACCGGCAGGTGATGAACTCCGACGTGATTGCGGTCGATGCGACTAGCGGCACGATGCGGACGCTGACGACGCGCGACGGTCCCGATGCGCAGCCGCGTGTCTCGCCCGACGGCTCGAAGATCGCGTGGCTCGGTTTCGACGACAAGCGCCGCAGCTACGAGAACACGCAGCTCTATGTCGGCGACCGCGACGCCGCCTCGCCGCGCTCGCTGACCGCCACGCTCGACCGCGGAATCGAGGACGCGGTGTGGTCCGCCGACGGCCGCAGCCTGTATGCGAGCTACGACGATCACGGTCAGCGCCGCGTCGCGCGGATCGGCGTCGATGGCCGTGTCACGCCGCTGATCGACAATGTCGCGGGCGGCGGGCTCGACCGACCCTATACCGGCGGCGAGTTCTCGGTCTCGAAGGGCGGGACGATCGCCTATACCGGCGGCGATGCGAGCGCGCCTGCCGACGTCTGGGTGCTGGCGGGCGGGAAGCCGCGACGCCTGACGACGCTCAACGCAGTGCTGACCGGATCGAAGGCGCTCGCACAGGTCCGCAAGATCGCGGTGACCGCGCCCGATGGTCGGCCGATCGACTCCTGGCTCGCGACCCCGCCGGGCCGCGTTGCGGGCCAGCGCGTGCCGCTGATCCTCGAAATCCACGGCGGCCCGAATGCCGCGTACGGCCCCGGCTTCGCGACCGACATGCAGCTCTACGCCGCGGCCGGCTATGCGGTGCTCTGGACCAACCCGCGCGGCTCGACCTCCTACGGGGCCGAGTTCGCCAACCTCATCGACAAGACCTACCCGGCCGCGGATTACGACGACCTGATCGCCTCGGTCGACGCGGCCATCGAGGACGGCACCGCCGATCCGGACAATTTGTTCGTGACGGGCGGATCGGGTGGCGGACTGCTCACCGCGTGGATCGTCGGCAAGACCGACCGGTTCAAGGCGGCGGCGACGCAGAAGCCGGTGATCAACTGGATCAGCGAGGCGCTGACGATGGACAATACGCTGTTCACCTCGCGCTACTGGTTCACCAAGCTGCCGTGGGAGGACCCGATGAGCTATTGGAACCGCTCGCCCTTGAGCATCGTCGGCAACGTCAAGACGCCCACCCTAGTGGTGGTCGGGGGAGACGATTACCGGACACCGGTGAGCGAATCCGAGCAATATTACGCGGCGCTCCAGATCCGCGGCGTCCCCACCGCGCTGGTGAAGGTGCCGGGCGCGAGCCACGGCGGTATCGCCTCTCGCCCGTCGCAATCGGCGGCCAAGGCCTCGGCGATCATCGCCTGGTTCGATCGATACCGGAAGCCGGCAGGCGCAACGACGCCGGCACAGGGAGCAGCACAATGACGATACGGTACATGATGCTGGCCGGCGTGGCGCTGGTCTCGACCGCGGCGGTCGCGCAGGTCCAGCCGCCGCGCGTCGCGAAGAAGCCGTTCCAGGTGACGTCGCCTAACGGCGCGCGCGAGGATGACTATTACTGGCTGCGCGACGACACGCGGAAGAAGCCGGAGATGCTCGCCTATCTCGTCGCGGAGAACGCCTACGCCGATGCGCAACTCGCGTCACTGAAGCCGCTCCAGGCCAAGCTCTACGAAGAGACCGTCTCGCACATCAAGCAGGACGACAGCTCGGTGCCCTACGCGAAGAACGGCTATTATTACGGCTCGCGGTTCCAGACCGGTGCCGACTACCCGATCCTAGAACGTCGCAAGGGCAGCCACACCGCGCCCACCGAAACGCTGTTCGACGAACCGGCGATGGCGAAGGGCCACAGTTTCTTCGCGCTGAGCGACTGGGCGGTGAGCCCCGACAATGCCCGCGTCGCCTGGGCCGAGGACACCGTCGGCCGTCGCCAATATGTCCTCAAGGTGAAGGACCTCACGACCGGCGCGACGATCGCGGATACGCTCTCGAACATCGAGCCCAACGTCGTCTGGGCGGACGACAACAAGACCATCCTCTATGTCGAGAAGGACCCGGTCACGCTCCGGGGCTACCGCGTGAAGGCACACGTCCTCGGCACGCCCGTCGCCGGCGACCGTCTGCTCTACGAGGAGAAGGACGACACTTATTCGATGGAGGTCTCGCGCACCGCCGACGACAAGTTCGTCTGCATCGGCGTGAGCAGCACGGTCAGCGACGAGCAACGCTGCGCTCCCGCCGCCGCGCCGACCAGCTTCACGATCGTCGCCCCAAGGGCGCGCGAGTTCCGCTACGCCGCGGATCACATCGGCAACCGCTGGATCATCCGCACCAACAAGGACGCGAAAAACTACAAGCTCGTCACCGTCGCCGACGCCGATCTGGCCAAGGGAACGGCCGCATGGCGCGACCTGACGCCCGCCAGCAACACCGTTTTCATCGAGGGGTTCAAGCCGTTCGACGGGTTCGTCGCGATCGACCAGCGCGAAGGCGGCAACCGCATGATCCGCGTGCTGAGCGATGCAGGCAAGTCGACGCCGGTGACGGCGGACGAACCCGCCTATCGCATGTCGCTCGACGTCAACGAGGAGACCGCGACGCCGTGGGTCCGCTACACCTATGGTTCGCTCGTGACACCGACCACGACGTACGAGGTCAACGCGAAAACCGGCGAGCGCCGCGTGCTGAAGGTCGCCCCGGTGCCGGGCTACGACCCCGCGAAATACATCACCGAACGCGTCTGGGCGCCCGCGCGCGACGGTACGCGGATCCCCGTGTCGCTGGTCTACGCCAAGGGCAGCAAGCGCGACGGCACCGCGCCGCTCTTCCAATACGCCTATGGCAGCTACGGGATATCGAGTGATCCGGGCGTCGATCCGGGCCGTATCGGCCTGCTCGATCGCGGCATGGTCTACGCGATCGCGCATATCCGCGGCGGGCAGGAGATGGGCCGTGGCTGGTATGACGACGGCCATCTGCTCAACAAGAAGAACAGCTTCACCGACTTCATCGACGTGACCCGCTATCTCGTCGCGCAGAAATACGCCGCCAAGGACCGCGTCGCGGCGATGGGCGGCAGCGCGGGCGGGCTGCTGATGGGCGGCATCGCGAACATGGCGCCGCAGGATTACAAGCTGATCATCGCGCAGGTGCCGTTCGTCGATGTCGTGACGACGATGCTCGACGCGTCGATCCCGTTGACCACGTTCGAGTATGACGAATGGGGCAACCCCGCGCAGAAGGCGTCGTACGACTATATGCTGAGCTATTCGCCCTACGACAACGTCAAGGCGAAGGCGTATCCGGCGCTGTATGTCGGCACCGGGCTATGGGACAGCCAGGTGCAATATTACGAGCCGACCAAGTGGGTCGCCAAGCTCCGCGAACTGAAGACCGACAAGAACCCGCTGCTGTTCCGCGTGAACATGGAGGCAGGGCATGGCGGCAAGTCCGGCCGCTTCGAACGCTATCGCCAGAATTCCGAGTGGCAGGCGTTCATGCTGCAACAGCTGGGCGTCGCCAAATAGCATGCCCGTTGGCACGCCCGTTGGCACGCGGGCGAAAGCAGGGTACCGATCGCGCGGGATGCGGCTTCCAGCCGTTTCCCGTGATCGCGTCGGTGCCCGGAAGGGCTTGATTGGGAATGCGGTGCGGACGGTTCGCCGTCCTATGCCGCGGCTGTCCCTGCAACTGTAAGCGGCGAGCGAGACGCACGAGCCCTCTACGCGAGGGCAGCCACTGGGCCGCAAAGCCTGGGAAGGCGTGCATCGAGCAACGACCCGCGAGCCAGGAGACCTGCCGGCGTCTGGTCGCTCTTGTCCCGGTCCAGGGGGTGGCCGAGGCACGGTGAACGCCGCTTGCGTGACACTGGCTGAGCGACGACCATGTGGCGGGGGCCGCATCGGCGTCGTGCGTCGGCCGCTCATGGCGTCCGGTCGTCGTATGTCCCGGCCGTTCGCGGCAGGCCCCGGTCCTCGTCGGACGCTGCGGGGTTTGTGCATGACGACTTCAACACTCGAAAGACCGGCGCGGGTTTCGACCCGCAAGCGCATCGGCTGGCTGTTCGCAGGCCTGGTCGCGGCCAATATCGCCGCCTGGGGCTGGGCGTTCTCGCTGTTCCACGCGCAACCCCTCATGCTCGGCACGGCCTTGCTGGCTTGGGGATTGGGCCTGCGCCATGCAGTCGATGCCGACCACATCGCCGCGATCGACAACGTGACCCGCAAACTCATGCAGGACGGCCAGCGCCCGATCGCCGTCGGCTTCTGGTTCGCGATCGGCCATTCGGGAATCGTGCTCATCGCCGCCGTCGCGATCGCGCTCACCGCCAGCGCGCTGTCGCAGTTCGAGGCGTTCAAGCAGGTCGGCGGCGTGGTCGCTACGATGATCTCCGCGCTGTTCCTCTTCACGATCGCCGCGATGAACCTCATCATCCTGCGCTCGGTCTGGCGCACCTTCGGCCACGTCCGCGGCGGCGGCACCTATGTCGAGGAGGACCTAGACCTGCTGCTTGGCAGTCGCGGCCTGCTCGCGCGGCTGTTCCGCCCGATGTTCCGGCTGGTGACCCGAAGCTGGCATATGGCCCCGCTCGGCTTCCTGTTCGGCCTCGGCTTCGACACCGCCACGGAGGTCGCGATCCTCGGCCTTTCCGCGAGCCAGGCCGCCGACGGTCTCTCGATCGGCACCGTGCTCGTCCTCCCCGTGCTGTTCGCGACCGGGATGGCGTTGGTCGACACAGCGGACGGCGTCGTCATGCTCGGCGCGTACGAATGGGCGTTCGTGAAGCCGATCCGCAAACTCTATTACAACATCACCATCACGCTGATCTCCGCCATCGTCGCGATCGCGATCGGCGGCATCGAGACGCTGGCACTGCTTGGGGCAAAGCTCGGCCTGACCGGCGGCATCTGGGATCTGGCAGCCGCACTCGGCGAGAACTTCAACGGCCTCGGCTTCGCGATCATCGGCCTGTTCGTAGCGTGCTGGGTCCTGAGCTTCGCGATCTACCGCTGGAAACGCTTCGACGAGATCGAAGTGGTGCACGGGTAGCGCACTCCGTCCCTCTCGATCCTCCCCCGCCAGGGGGAGGTGGCAGCGAAGCGACGGAG
>NZ_JACONT010000043.1 GCF_014358075.1 Sphingomonas albertensis
GGTTTGAGCCACTACCGACGGCGTATGTGGAGGCCGGCCCACCCCCTACCCCTCCCTTTCAGGGAGGGGGGAAGGATAGGTCGGCGCCTTGGCCTAGCAGCGGGCTTTCACGCTCGCGCCAAACTCAGACCTGAGAATGATGCCCCTTCAGCTCATCCCCGACGATCCGCACCACGTGCAGCACGTTGGTGGACCCAGGCGTCCGGAACGGCACGCCCGCGAGCACGATGACCCGGTCGCCAGCCTTGGCGATCCCGTGCCGCAACGCCATCCGCTTCGACTTCGCGACCATGTCCTCGAACGATTCGACGTCGCGCGTGTGCACCGCATGCGTGCCCCACAGCAGCCCGAGCCGACGCGCGGTCTCCTGGCTAGGCGTGAGGACCAGCAGCGGCACCGACGGCCGCTCGCGCGCGATCCGGCGGGCGGTCGAGCCCGAGGTGGTGAAGCAGATGATCGCCACCGCCGACACGGTCGCGGCGATGTTCTTCGCGGCCTCGGCGAGCGCGTCCGCAGTGGTCGGATCGGGCTTCATCACGGTGAAGTGCATGCGGTCGCCATGCTCGGGATCGGCCTCGACCGACACGCCGATCGCATCCATCATCGCGACCGATTCGACCGGCCATGCACCCGCCGCGCTCTCCGCCGACAGCATGATCGCGTCGGCGCCGTCATACACCGCTGTCGCTACGTCCGACACTTCCGCCCGCGTAGGGGAGGGCGACGTGATCATCGATTCGAGCATCTGCGTCGCGACCACCACCGGGCGCCCCATCCGGCGCGAGACCTCGACGATGCGCTTCTGCAAAGGCGGCACCTGCTGCGGCGGAAGCTCGACGCCGAGATCGCCGCGCGCGACCATCACGCCGTCGCAGGCCTCGACGATTTCCTCGAGCCGCTCGATGGCCGCCGGCTTCTCGATCTTCGCCATCAGCGCCGCCTTGCCGCCGATCAGTTTCCGCGCTTCCCAGAGATCTTCCGGGCGCTGCACGAACGACAGCGCGATCCAGTCGACGCCCTGGTCGACCGCGAAATCCAGATCGCTGCGATCCTTCTCGGTCAGCGCGGCCATCGGCAGCACGACGTCGGGGACGTTCAGCCCCTTGCTGTTCGACAGCGCGCCGCCGACCTCGACCCGAGTCGTGATCTCACGCGGGCTGTGCGACACGACCCGCAGCACCAGCTTGCCGTCGTCGAGCAGCAGGCGCGCGCCCGGCTCGATCGCCGCGAAGATCTCGTCGTGCGGCAGTTCCACCCGCGTCGCATCGCCCGGCGTGGGATCGCGGTCGAGCAGGAACGTCGATCCGGTTTCCAGCACGGTGCGCCCGCCGTCAAACTTGCCAACGCGCAGTTTCGGGCCCTGCAAATCGGCGAGGATCGTCGAAGGGCGGCCAAATTCCTTTTCGAGCGCTCGAATCGCTTGGATCACGGCGATCTTCGACTGCTGGTCGCCGTGGCTCATGTTGATGCGGAACGCGTCGGCGCCGGTGCGGAACAGCGTCGCGATCATCTCGGGGGTGCTGCTGGCGGGGCCGAGCGTCGCGAGAATACGGACTTTCCGCGAACGAGGTGCGATGGCCATGGTCATGCGTTGCGTTTTCCTGGGGGAGGTCTTTGCCGCCACGCGCCTTAAACCCTATCTCCGCGGGATCAACCACGGAGCATAGTGAATGACCCCCGATCGCCTCGAAACACTCGATGATGCCGTAGCGGCGCAAGCCTTTCGCCGCCTGGTCCGCCACCTCCGCCACCGCGAGGACGCGCAGAACGTCGACCTGATGGGACTCGCCGGTTTTTGTCGCAATTGCCTGTCCGACTGGGTCGAGGAAGCCGGTGGCCTGCCGAAGGACGAGGCGCGCGAGACGGTGTACGGGATGCCCTATGCAGAGTGGAAGGCGCACCACCAGGGCGACGCGACGCCCGAGCAGCTCGAGCGGATGAAGGCGAGCGTCGCGAAGAACGCGGTGGCCTGAGCTTAGCCGTCGCTTGAGCCGAACACGGTAAACGCCTAGACGCGGCCCCGCACCCCGCAGCGGTCTGATTCACGACGTCATCCGACGGCGATCATCTGAGCGGGGTTTCTCGATTGGCTTTGGGCCGGCGCGTGGCGCTGGCGAGTGGGGAATTTTCGATGTCTGACGAACGGCAACACGGCATGGGCGGCGGCGCGGTCGCAGCGGACGAACTGCGCCTGCTGATCGAGCGCGCCGAGCGTCTCGAAGAAGAGAAGAAGGGTATCTCGGACGACATCAAGGACGTGATGGCCGAAGCCAAGGGCCGCGGTTACGATCCGAAGGCGATCCGTAAGATCCTGTCGATCCGGAAGAAGAAGAAGGAAGAATACCAGGAGGAGGAAGCGATCCTCGAGGTGTATCTCCAGGCGTTGGGAATGATCTGAGGATCGTTCGATCTCCCGCGGTGCCTTTCGCTCGACCTGTCACTCGGCGGCGGGGAGAGGCACCGCGTTAACGCTGTCGCTATACCGGTAGAGAATGCTTCTCCCGATCTTCGCGGCGCTCGTCCTGTTCCTGATCATCAACATGATCACGATCGCCGCGTTCGCGATCGACAAGCGACGATCGTCAACGGGCATGTGGCGCATCCCCGAAACCCGCTTGCTCTGGTTCGCCGCGCTCGGCGGAAGCCCCGGCGCGTTCTGGGCGCGCAATCGCTACCGGCACAAGACCCGCAAACAACCGTTCGTCGGACGGCTTCAGCTCATCGCCATGGTCCAGGTCGGCGTGATCGCAGGGCTCGGGGTCGCCTTTGCGATCTGATCTCGAACGCCTTCAACGACATTGCCGCTCCTGACGCGTGGGTGTATTGCTGTTATACAGCATTATATCGGGGGCAAGCATGCGGGTATCTTTGGGAATTGCGGCGGCAATATTATGCGGTGCGTTGGTCAGTGCTCCGGTGGCTGCGCAGTCGGGGGAGACCGACGCACAAAAACTTGGTCAGCGCGCCGAAGCGTTCGTCCAGGTCCGCAACCAGTTCGATCAGGCGGCGATGATCGCGATGATGGCGCCCGAATACCAGGAAGTGTCGCCCGTCGGCGAGGTAGATTCGCGCGACCGGGTCATCGGGTTCTACGCAGCCGACAAGAAATCCGCCGCGCCGCCGATGACGATCACCGAGACCGTCGCGCGGCCTGCCGGCACGATCGGCGTCGTGACGATGCGGATCGCCTACACGATGCCCGGCAAGGACGGCCAGACGCAGACGCGGGCGCTGCGGGCCGGCTTCGTCGCGCGACGGATTAAGGGCGACTGGCAGTTCGTGTCGTTGCAGTTCACCCCGATCCGCAGATGACGGCCTAAGCCGCCTCAGCCGGCAGCGTCGTCCACCCCAACCCCGGTATCGTGATCGAGCGTTTGCCGGCCAGATCGGTGCGGCAGACGATCAGCTCGCGGCTTTCGATATAGCCGATCAGGCGCTTCACCCGGCCTAGCGAACTCGTCCCATAGGTGGCCGCGATGCGCGCATCCGAAGGGCAGGGTTCACCCTCCCGCGCTGCACGCGCGACCAGCAGGAACGCACCGAGCATGTCGTCGGGGAGCCCGCTCGCCACGTCGAGGGCGGCCGTCCAGGCTTCGTCGGTCATGTCGAAGATGCCGGCGCGGGCGCAGCTTAACCGGCGCACGAACCCGGGCAGGTCGAGCGGGGGCTTGGCGAGACCCCCCATCCGGCACCGCACCTGGAAATCCTGGAACAGCACCGATGGCGGCCGCAACGTCGACTCCGGATCCTCGACGATCGCGCGGAAGACGTCGGCGTAGACCGCCTCAACCTCGTCGTCGGTCTTCTCGGGCGGTGGCGGAGCCGCAGTGCGGGGCTCGGGCGGGCGGGCGATGCCGTCGAGCAATTCCTCCGCCGGCACGCGACGCGGGCGCGAATCGAACATCAGGCCGAGTTCGGGGGCATCGACCACGGGCTCCGACAACAGATCCTGCAGATCCATCGGCGCCGCGCTGGGGAGGGGGGTCAGCTTCGGGCTGCCGCTCCGCGCGGATGTGGCCACATCGCCGATCTTCACCGTGATCGGCCGGCGCGACACGGCCGGCCCGAGCGCCATGAATGTGCCGCGCTGGAGATCACGAATCGCCTCCGCCTGACGCCGCTCCATCCCGAGCAGATCCGCGGCGCGCGCCATGTCGATGTCGAGGAAGGTGCGGCCCATCAGGAAGTTCGAGGCTTCCGCCGCGACGTTCTTCGCGAGTTTCGCCAGACGTTGGGTCGCGATCACGCCGGCGAGGCCGCGCTTACGGCCACGGCACATCAGGTTGGTCATCGCCGCCAGCGACGCGCGGCGCACTTCCTCGGAGACTTCGCCGCCGGTCACTGGCGCGAACATCTGCGCTTCGTCGACCACCACCAGCACCGGATACCAATGCTCGCGCGGCGCATCGAACAGCGCGGACAGGAACGACGCGGCGCACCGCATCTGGCCCTCGACCTCAAGTCCTTCGAGGCTGAGCACGGCGGACGTCCGGTGTTCGCGCAACCGCGTGGCGATGCGCGCGATCTCGCGTTCGCTATAGTCGCCGGCCTCGATCACGACGTGCCCGTGCGGCCCCGCGAGCGTCACGAAATCGCCCTCCGGATCGATCACGATCTGCTGGACATGCCCCGCCGATCGCTCGAGCAGCCGGCGCAGCAGATGCGATTTTCCCGAGCCCGAATTGCCCTGCACCAACAGGCGGGTGGCGAGTAGTTCCTCCAGGTCGACGCCGACGGCAGTACCATTGCCGTCGGTGCCCATATTCACGCTAACCGTCATGCCGCGCGTTTGGCAGGTGCGGGCGTGTGGGAGCAAGGAGTCTTTGTGAGGTGCAGCTATTCAGCGTCGCGATCCTCCCCCGCCAGGGGGAGGTGGCTGGCGCTTGCCAGACGGAGGGGGAGGAAAGGGCAACGCCTGTTCCGTGTCCTCCCCCTCCGACGCTTCGCGCCACCTCCCCCTGGCGGGGGAGGATGAGCAAGGCTCCGTCGCACCCAGGGCTTTGCGCGCTGCAATAATCCGCAATCCCGGCTAGGCCTTGGAGCATGGCCACACACTCCCCGCTCGCCGATCTCTCGCAACGCCTGCTCGGCAAGGCGCCGGGCGAACTGGACGAGGAGGAGCGCCGTGTCCTCGCCGGTATCGAATCGGGGACTACCGTCAGTCGCGATGCCGCCGACGTGTCCGACGAGCGCGCCACCTTCGGCGAGCGGCTGTCCGACCGCGTGGCGAAGATCGGCGGGTCTTGGGCGTTCATCATCGCCTTCACGCTGGTGCTGATCGGCTGGATGCTGCTGAATTCGGACATCCTGGCGCATTTCGGGCGGGCGTTCGATCCGTATCCCTACATCTTCCTCAACCTGCTGCTGTCGACGGTCGCGGCGATCCAGGCGCCGGTGATCATGATGAGCCAGAACCGGCAATCGGCGAAGGATCGCCTAGCCGCCAGCCTCGATTACGAGACCAATTTGCGCGCAGAGCTCGACATCCTGCGCATCCATCACAAGATCGACCATCTCGTGCTGGCCCGGCTCGACGCGATCGAGCAGAAGATAGACGGTCTGGCGAAAAGCGCCCCCGGAGCCTAAGAGCGGCGCATCAGGCTATTAGAGGCACCGATGGCAGGCCATTCCAAATACAAGAATATCATGTACCGCAAGGGCGCGCAGGACAAGAAGCGCTCGTCGGCGTTCAGCAAGCTCAGCCGGGAAATCACGGTCGCGGCCAAGATGGGGCTGCCCGACGTCGACATGAACCCGCGCCTGCGCGCGGCGGTGAACGCGGCCAAGGCGGCGTCGTTGCCGAAGGAAAACATCCAGCGCTCGATTGACAAGGCGAGCCGCGGCGATGCCGAGAATTACGAAGAGATCCGCTACGAGGGCTTCGGTCCCGGCGGCGTGTCGCTGATCATCGAGGCGCTGACCGACAACCGCAACCGCACCGCGACCAACGTGCGCGTCGCGGTCGGCAAGAACGGCGGCAATTTGGGCGCGGGCGGTTCGGTCAGCCATGCGTTCGACCGCGTCGGGTTGATCTCGTATCCGGCGAGCGCGGGCGATGCCGACACGGTGTTCGAAGCGGCGCTTGAGGCTGGCGCCGAGGACGTCACGTCGAGCGAGGACGGCCATGAGGTCTGGACCGCGCAGGGCGACCTGCACGAAGTGGCCAAGGCTTTGGAAGCCAAGCTCGGCGAGGCCGAAGGTGCAAAGCTCGCCTGGCGCCCGCAGGTGATGGTCGCGGTCGGTGCGGACGATGCGGCGACTTTGTTCAAGCTGATCGACGCGCTCGACGACGACGACGACGTGCAGACCGTCTGGGGCAATTACGAGATCTCCGACGAGATCATGGAGTCGCTGGGTTGAGATGAAGAAGGTGGGTTCACGCGGAGACGCGGAGACGCGGAGAGTGGTGCTTCGTGGCTACGTCTTCCGCGCTAGCGGCCTGATATCTGGCGGCCAGCCCGGAGAATTGAAAGTCTCGCTAACGCGAGACGATCGCCAGGAACGCACCACCTCCGCGTCTCCGCGTCTCCGCGTGAACCAACCTTCTACTTCCTCATGATCATCCTGGGACTAGACCCCGGCCTCGGTACCACCGGCTGGGGCGTCATCCGCGCCGATGGCAACCGCCTGAGTCATGTCGCCAACGGCCAGATCAAGACCGATCCGTCGATGGCGCTCCCCCGCCGCCTTACGGCGCTGTACAACGCGCTGATCGACGTCATCCGCACCGAGCGCCCGGACGGCGCGGCGGTGGAGGAGGTGCTCGGCAACAGCAACGCGCAATCGACGCTCAAGCTGGGCCAGGCACGCGGCGTCGTGCTGCTCGCCGCGGCGGGCGCGGGGCTGCATATCGGCGAGTATCACCCGTCGACCGTCAAGAAGGGCGTCGTCGGCACCGGCGGCGCCGACAAGAAGCAGATCCAGGCGATGATGGCGGTGCTGCTGCCCGGCGCGAAGCTCGCCGGGCCCGATGCTGCCGATGCGCTGGCCGTTGCGATCACGCATGCTCATCATGTCGCAAGCGCCGCGGCCTTGTCGCGCCGCAGTGGTATCGGCGCCTGATCCACGCGCACGTCCGATAGTATCCGCTGGTAGAGGCAAACAAACTTGCGGATCGCTACCTTGGCGCCGTTCTGCATACTCCTACAAAACTTGGTTCGTTTTGAACTAGATTTTACCAGTGCCCGTATAAAACCATTCCGGTCAGGTTTTGATAGCCAAGCCTGAAATGGTGTGGCAGCGCCGTCGTGCAATTAATTTAGATTAAAGGCTTGGCAATGCGGGCGGAAGACGTGCGGGGCGGCACGAGCAGCGGTACCGTTTCTCCCTCGGCATTCGTGATGCCCGACGGCATGGCGATGCGCTATGATATGCCCGATCCGGCCTTGTCCGAGTATTTGACCGGCTACGCGATCTACGCGTCGATCGACCGCACGCCGATGCTCAACTGGTACCTGCCCGCGCCCGCGATGATCTCGGTGCTCGTCGATGCCGGTCCCTTGACCGTGTCGATCGGCAATCATCGGTTCGGTCCGGTGGATCGTGCGAGCTTCTACGGACCGACCAGCCGTGCCTTCCGAACCGAGACGCGTGGCGGGATCGCCGTCGGCATCGGCCTGAGCGCGCTCGGCTGGTCGCGGCTGACCGCGCGGTCGGCGGGCGATTTCCACAACCGCGTGGCGCCGTTGAGTGTCGCCCTCGGAGCCGAACTTTCCGCCCGTCTGATCGAAGGCCTGGACGCGCTCGACGACGATTCGATGATCAAGCCGCTGCTCGACGAAGTTTTCTGCGGCCTGTTCGATCGTCCGCATCCGCGTGACGCGCTGATCCGCGCGTTCACCGCGTTGACGGTGACCGATGGCGTGATCGAGATGAAGGACGTCGCCGACCGGCTGGATATCCCGACACACGAATTGCGCCGGATGGCGACGCGTCACTTCGGCATGCCGCCAAAGCTGTTGCTGCGGCGCGCGCGGTTCCTCCGCTCGTTCATCCGCCTGATCACGGCCGACGGTCTCAACGACTATTCGATGATCGACAGCAGCTATTTCGACGCGTCGCATTTCCTGCGCGATGCCGGCACGTTTCTCGGCACGACCCCGCGCCGGTTCATCGCCTCCGACACGGTATTCCTGCGGGCCAGTCTGCGCGCGCGGGCAGCGGTGATCGGCGCGCCGACCCAGGCGCTCCACGGCGTCGCGAAACCCGCCCCGACCTTGCCGAACAGATCCTCCGGCGATCCCGATCGGCTCCAACCGAGCGCGTGAGGAGTGGCGCGCTTGAGGACCGGCGCGCTTGAGGACCGGCGCGCTTGAGGACCGGCGCGCTTGAGGACCGGCGGGGTGCGCGGCGGCGCGTTCGCCGCGGTTTTGCCGGGATGACGCCGCGCACCCTTTGTTCTACCGGCTGAACCATGATCGTGCATCTCAAAGGGCGCCTGGATTCCACGGGCATCGACTACGCGGTGATCGACGTCGGCGGAGTCGGCTATCAGGTCGGCGCGTCGGCGCGGACGCTCTCGGCACTGGGACCGATCGGCGAGGCGTGCACGGTGTTCACCGAATTGCTCGTCGGCGAGGATTTCCAGCGGCTGGTAGGGTTCTCCAGCGCGGACGAACGCGACTGGTTCCGGTTGCTGACCGGGGTTCAGGGGGTTGGCGCGCGCGTCGCGCTCGCGATCCTGTCGGCGCTGGAGCCGGTCGATCTGAGCCGTGCGATCGCCAGCGGCGACAAGGCGATGGTCGCGCGGGCGAATGGCGTCGGGCCGAAGCTCGCCCAGCGCATCGTCATGGAATTGAAGGACAAGGTCGGCGGCATCGCGCTAGGGCTCGGGCCGGCGGTTGTGAACGCCGCGCCGGGAGCGTCTGCGGATGCGGTGTCGGCGCTCCTCAACCTCGGATTCCGCCCGAACGAGGCGAGTGTCGCGGTGGCCGCGGCTGACGAGGAACTGGGGGCAGGTGCCTCGCTCGACGCGCTGGTGCGACTGGCGTTGCGCAAGGCGTCTAAGTCTTAGCTTTACCGCGAGTGCAAGTGGCGAACCTTTCCATCCTCCCCCGCCAGGGGGAGGTGGCTGGCGAATGCCAGACGGAGGGGGAGGAAAGGGAGACGGTCGTTCCATGTCCTCCCCCTCCGTCACCTTCGGCGCCACCTCCCCCTGGCGGGGGAGGATAGGAAATTATGATCCGGAGTGGCTCAAAGTGGCGTAAGCAGGGCCTTCCCCGAAAAATGCGCGTCGAGGTTCGCAACCACCAGCGCCGCCATCGCAGCCCTGCCATCGACCGTAGCGCTGCCCTGATGTGGCGACAGGACGACCTGATCCATCGCCTTGAGCGCATCGGGAACGGACGGCTCGTCGGCAAACACATCAAGCCCTGCGCCCGCGATCGTCCCAGCCGCGAGCGCCGCGATCAGAGCGGTTTCGTCGATCAGGCTGCCACGAGCGATGTTGACCAGAATACCGTCACCGCCAAGCGCCGCGAGGACACCGGCGTCCACGATATGCGCCGTCGCATCGCCACCCGGAGCTGAGACGATCAACACGTCGCACGCCGCCGCGAGCGAGGCGATGTCGGCATGAAACACGCCCGTGAAATCCGGCTTGGCGGAGCGCGCAGTGTAATGGAGTCCGCGCGCAAACGGTGCGGCGCGCTTGGCGATGGCCTTGCCGATCCGGCCCAGCCCGAAGATGCCGATCCTTCGCCCGCTCGCGCGTCGAGAAAGGTCGACCTGCCACCCGCCATCGCGCACCGCACGGTCGTTCGCAACGACCCGCCGCTGCACCGCCAGCATCAACGCGATCGCAAGGTCCGCGACATCGTCGGTCAGCACGTCGGGCGTCGTCGTCACCGCGATGCCTCGCGCCTGGGCCGCAGCCAGGTCGATCCCATCATAACCGACGCCGTGGATCGCGACGATCTCCAGCGCGGGGAGGCGATCGAGCAGCGCCGCATCGACGACGCTGCTCCCACCCCCGACGATCGCGCGCGTCGTCGCGGGCGGATCCTTGCGGTGCAGCGTGAATCGCTCGGCGAGCGTCGCCTCCAACGCGGGCGAGACTCCGCCCAGCAGATACAAATCGGGATGCGTGGCTTGGTTGGTCATCGGACACCCATAGCCGCCTTGCCCCCTTCGCCGCGAGCGCGCTATCGCGAGCGGGTGACCGATACAGACCGCATCCTGACCGCCGCCAAGCGTCCCGAAGACGTCGACGCCGCGCTGCGCCCGAAGACGCTCGACGAATTCGTCGGGCAGAAGGCCGCGCGCGAGAATCTGCGCATCTTCATCCAGGCGGCAAAGTCGCGCGGCGATGCGCTGGATCACGTGCTGTTCTTCGGCCCGCCCGGGCTCGGCAAGACGACGCTCGCGCAGATCGTCGCGCGCGAGATGGGGGTGGGCTTCCGCGCCACCTCGGGCCCGGTGATCGCCAAGTCTGGGGATCTCGCCGCGCTGCTTACCAATCTCGAGGATGGCGACGTGCTGTTCATCGACGAGATCCACCGGTTGCAGCCCGCTGTCGAGGAGGTGCTGTACCCGGCGATGGAGGACCGTGCGCTCGACCTGATGATCGGCGAGGGGCCGTCCGCGCGTTCGGTGCGGATCGACCTGCCGCGGTTCACGCTGATCGGCGCGACCACGCGGCAGGGGTTGCTGACGACGCCGTTGCGGGACCGCTTCGGCATCCCGGTGCGGCTGCAATTCTATACGGTCGAGGAACTGGAGCGCGTGGTGACGCGGGCCGCCGGCCTGCTCGGGCTGGGAATCGCGAAGGATGGCGCGATGGAGATTGCGCGGCGGGCACGGGGTACGCCGCGTATCGCCGGGCGGTTGCTGCGACGGGTGCGCGATTTCGCGAATGTCGCCGGGCACGAGACGGTCGACGCGCGGGCGGCGGATGCGGCGCTCAATCGGCTTGAGGTCGATTCGCTCGGGCTCGATGCGATGGATCGGCGGTATCTGATGATGATCGCGGATATTTATCGCGGGGGACCTGTGGGGGTGGAGACCTTGGCGGCGGGGTTGAGCGAACCGCGCGATACGATCGAGGAGGTGATCGAGCCGTATCTGATCCAGCTGGGTCTGATAGCGCGGACGGCGCGCGGTCGATTCCTCAATGCAGGCGGCTGGAAGCACCTAGGCCTGAACCCGCCAGCCGGCAGCCAGGACGGACTGTTCGACGCCTGACCTCTCTTAATTCTTCCCCCCTCCCTGAAAGGGAGGGGCAGGGGGGTGGGTCGGCTTCCGCACATTCCAGACTTTGGTGCCTCGAGCGGGCCGACCCACCCCCAACCCCTCCCTTCCAGGGAGGGGGGAAGTGAGGGAGTGTTCGACGCTATCGATCCTCGCTTGTAAGAAATCCCCGCCAAAGATCGATCGAACTTCGCCCCAACACTGCTTTTGTTGCGTGGCACCCAAGCGCTTCATCTGATAGCCAACCCAAATGCCCCTTTCGGCCGCCGCCTCCGCCCGCGAAATCCTCACCAGCCTTCACGACGTGATGGCGTCGCGCACCTCCGCGCAAGCCAAGCTGAACGCCGTCGTCGGCATCATCGCCACCGCGATCGACAGCGAAGTCTGCTCGATCTACCTGTTGCGCGAAGGCGTGCTCGAGCTGTTCGCGACCCGCGGGCTGGATCAGGCGGCGGTCCACGTCACCAAACTCGCGCTCGGCGAGGGATTGGTCGGCACGATCGCCGAGGACGTCGAGGTGCTCAACCTCGACGAAGCTGCGAGCCACCCCGATTTCGCCTACAAGCCCGAGACCGGCGAGGACCGTTTCCACAGTTTCGCGGGCGTGCCGATCATCCGCCGCGAGCGGTCCGTGGGGGTCCTGGCCGTCCAGCACACCGACCGTCGCAAATATGCGGACGTCGAGATCGAGGCATTGCAGACGGTCGCGATGGTGCTGTCGGAACTGATCGCCAATGCGGGGCTCATCGACACCACCGGCGGCGGCGCGGATCGCCCGCAGTCGACCGCGGCGATGCGAATCCCCGGCCAGAAGCTCGTCGACGGCATGGGCGCGGGCTACGCGGTCTATCACCAGCCGCGCATCACGATCGAGCATACCGTCGCCGAGGATACCGACGCCGAGCGCCACCGCGTCTATGCGGCGTTCGACAAGATGCGCGAAGGCATCGACCGGATGACGCGCGAGGCCGAATTCGGCGTCGGCGGCGAGCATGTCGAAGTGCTCCAGACCTACAAGATGTTCGCGTACGACGAGGGCTGGGCGCGGCGCATCAACGAGGCGATCGACTCCGGCCTGACCGCCGAGGCGGCGATCGAGCGCGTCCAGCAGCGCACCCGCCAGCGCATGCGCCAGATCGACGATCCGCTGCTCGCCGACCGGATGCACGACCTGGAGGATCTGTCGAACCGGCTGCTCCGTATCGTCTCGGGGCAGATGGGCACCGCGGCGCAACTCGGCCTGCGCCAGGACACGATCCTGATCGCACGCAACCTGGGGCCTGCCGAACTGCTCGAATACGACAAGCGCCGGCTGAAGGGCGTGATCCTCGAGGAGGGCTCGCTCACCGCGCACGTCACGATCGTCGCGCGCGCGATGGGCGTGCCCGTGCTCGGCCGCGTCCGCGATATCCGCCGCCTCGTCGCGGAGGGCGACATGCTGTTGCTCGACAGCGCCGAGAGCAACGTCTTCGCGCGACCCTCCGCGGCGATGGAGGAGGCGTTCGATGCGCGGCTCGCGATGCGGCAGAAGCGCAAGGCTGCGTTCGCGGCGTTGCGCGACGTCCCGCCGATCACGAAGGATGGCCACCGGCTGACGCTAATGGTCAATGCTGGCCTGCGTGACGACGTTGCCGCGCTCGATGTCACGGGCGCGGACGGCATCGGGCTGTTCCGCACCGAGTTCCAGTTCCTTGTTTCGGCCACTTTGCCGCAGCGCGAGCGCCAGCAGCGGCTTTACAAGGAAGTGCTCGACGCTGCGGGCGAGCGCCCGGTGATCTTCCGCACCGTCGATATCGGCGGCGACAAGGCGCTGCCGTATTTGAACAAGGAAGATTCGGACGAGGAGAACCCGGCCATGGGCTGGCGCGCGCTGCGCCTTGGCCTGGAACGCGACGGGTTGATGAAGGTGCAGGCGCGCGCGTTGCTCGAAGCAGCCGCCGGTCGCACCCTAAACGTGATGTTCCCGATGGTCAGCGAACCCTGGGAGTTCGACGAGGCGCGCGCGCTGTTCGAGGCGCAGCGGACCTGGCTCGAAGGGCGCGGGCGGAAGATGCCGCTGGCGATCCGCTACGGCGCGATGCTCGAAGTCCCCGCGCTTGCCGAGATGCTCGACGTGCTGCTGCCGCGTATCGAGTTCCTGTCGATCGGCACCAACGACCTGACCCAGTTCCTGTTTGCGGCCGATCGCGCCAATCCCAAGCTCGCCGAGCGTTACGACTGGCTCAGCCCGTCGATCCTCCGCTTCATCGCGCGGCTGGTGTCGCCGACCCGCGACGCCAAGGTCGATCTGGCGGTGTGCGGCGAGATGGGCGGGCGGCCGCTGGAGGCGATGGCGCTGATCGGCCTCGGCATCGAGCGATTGTCGATTACGCCTGCCGCAGTCGGTCCGATCAAGGCGATGACGCGCTCGCTCGATCGCGCCGCGCTCACAAAATACATGGCGGGGCTGCTGGCGGACCCACCCCGCGACATGCGCGGCGCGCTGACCGCGTGGGCGACCGAAAATGGCGTGGAAATCGTCTGAAGGCCCGAAACCGGCGGTTCCGGGCCGCGTGCGCGTTGACACGGCTGGGGGCCTCTGAAAGACGGGGGGCATGACGGGCAACGCTACGCAGCCCGCTTCGGAGACAAGAATGGACGAGGTCGAAACCGGCCAGAACGCTACGCCCGCTGTACCAGAGCGTGCTGGCGACATTCTTCGGAACAGCCGCGAGTCGCAGGGATTGAGCGTCGCGGATATCGCCGCACGTACGCGCGTGCCGCTGCGCCATCTCGAGGCGATCGAGGCATCCGACTATTCCGCACTGCCGTCCTCCACCTATGCGGTCGGCTTCAGCCGCGCCTATGCGCGTGCGGTCGGCGTCGACGAGGTGCGGATCGCGCAGCTGGTGCGCGAAGACGTCGCCAAGCTCGGCCGCCGCACGCCCGAATACGAACCTTACGAGATGACCGATCCGTCGCGCGTACCCTCGCGTGGGATCGCGATCGTCGCGCTGGGGATCGCGATCGCGGTGCTGGTGCTGGTCGGCCTCTGGTACGGGACCGACATGTTCCGCGGATCGAGCGAGTCCTCGACCGCGACGCCGGTTGCGCAAACCGCGCCGAACCCCACCGCGCAGACCGCGCAACCCGTGCCTGCCCCCGCGACGCCCGCGAACGGCCAGGTGACGCTGACCGCCTCGGACGAGGTGTGGATGCGCGTCTACGATGCCGACAACAAGACGCTCTACCTCGGCACGATGAAGCCGGGCGAGAAGTTCGACGTGCCCAAGGACGCGAAGGACCCGATGATCAACATCGGTCGGGCGGACAAGCTGGCGGTGACGCTCAATGGTGCCGCCGCGCCGGCGCTCGGCACCGGCGAACGCGCGATCAAGGACGTCCGCATCGGGGCGCCGGCGATCGCCGCGCGTCTTGCCGGTACGCCTGAGCCGCAGCCGACGCCGACCGCCGCGTCGGCCACGCCGTCCGGAACCAGCGAGCGGTCGCGTACGAGCAGCCGCCCGCGTACGCCGCGTCGGCCCCTGACCGAAACCCAGCGTGCCAATTTGGACGCTGCCGCCAACCCGCCGCCCGCCGCTACGGCAACGCCGACCCCGTGAGAACCGGCGGGCATCGCCAGGGCCTTAAGGCTGGCGACAGGATGGGTAGTGCAGCTATACCCGGACGATTAACCAATCCACCGGGGGGTGTGGCCCATGCGTAAGTCTATTCTGATCGGCGTCTGCCTCGCGGCCCTGATGCCGACCGCGATCTCCACTGGCGCCCAGGCGCAAAACGTCGAGGGCCGCGTCGGCAAGCTCGAAAGCGAAATGCGCGCGGTCCAGCGGAAGGTCTTCCCCGGTGGTGCCGGCCAGATGCTCCAGCCCGAAGTGCGCGCGCCGCAGAACGAGCAGGGCCCGGGGCCGGGCTCGCCCGCGACCAGTGCGCTCGCCGACGTGAACCAGCGCGTGACGTCGCTCGAACAGCAGATGACCTCGCTCACCGAGCAGATCGAGCAGAACCAGAACCGCACGCGCCAGTTGCAGGATGCGTTCGACAATTACCGCCGCTCGAACGACGCGCGGATGAAGACGCTCGAAACCGGCCCCGCGCCGATCGCCGGCACCGGCGGTCCGACCGAGCCCGACGATCCCTCGAATGCCGGCCCCTCGAACGGCGGCCCGTCGCGCCCGACGACCCGCCCCGAGACGGCGTCGAGACCGGACACGCCGGCTCCGACCAGGGTTTCGGTCGAGAAGCCTGCCACCGGCGATCCGGCGGAGGACGAGTATCTGTACGGTTACCGCCTTTGGGAGGCCAAGCAATATCCGCAGGCCCAGGCGCAGCTGAAGAAGGTCGTCGCCGACTATCCGAAGAGCAAGCGCGCCAGCTATGCGCAGAACCTGCTCGGCCGCGCGTATCTCGACGAGGGCAAGCCGAGCCTCGCGTCGATGGCGTTCTACGACAATTACAAGAAGATGCCCGACGGCGAGCGGGCGTCGGACAGCCTGCTGTACCTCGGCCAGGCGTTGACCAAGCTCAACAAGCCGGCCGATGCCTGCAAGGTGTATGACGAGCTCAACGACGTCTATGGAGCGAAGATGGCCTCGGCGATGAAGGGCCAGGTTGCCGCCGGGCGCAGCGCGGCGAAGTGCAAGTAAGCAGGTTCACCAATGAACACCGGCCCCTCTGAAATCCTCCCCTGCAAGGGGAGGTGGCAGCCCATCGGGCTGACGGAGGGGTATCGCGCCATCGAGAGCGGGTCACCCCTTCGTCTGGCAAGCGCCAGCCACCTCCCCTCGAAGGGGAGGAAAGACGCTTTGCACACGGCCAACCGCGCATGACCGAAGAAGGCCGCCGCTTCGCCGCCGACTTCGCGCGGCTGGCCAGCGACATCACCAACCCGCTGTTCGCCGTCTCGGGTGGCCCCGACAGCATGGCGATGCTCACCCTCGCGCACGAAGCGCTCCCCCCCGGCTTCACGGTCGCCAGCATCGACCATCGCCTCCGTCCCGAAGCGGTGGAAGAGTCCGCGATGGTCGCTGCGCACTGCGCGACGCTCGGCATCCCCCACGCCACGCTCGCGCCGAGCGAGCCGATCACCGGCGCCAGTATCCAGGCGCAGGCTCGCACCACGCGCTATGCCCTGCTCACCGATCACGCCCGCGCGATCGGGGCAGGGACGCTCGTCACCGGCCATCACGCCGACGACCAGGCCGAGACCTTCCTGATGCGCGCCGCCCGCGGTTCCGGCCTCGCGGGGCTTGCCGGTGTACGTGCCCGCACCGAAATCCACGGCGTCACGGTCATTCGCCCACTACTCGACTGGCGCCGCGCCGAACTCCGCGCGATCGTCCGTCGTGCCGAAGTGCCGTTCTTCGACGATCCCTCGAACCACGACGACCGTCACGACCGCACCCGCTTCCGCCGGTTGCTCGGCGAGAATGAATGGCTGGGTACGCCCAACCTCGCCCGCGCGGCCGCGGCACTCGCCGAGACCGATACCGACGTCCGCGCGATGGTCGAGTGGATCTGGAGCGAACGCGCCAAGGTCGGCGGCGGAGAGGTGAAGCTCGCGGTCGAGAAGCTTCCCCGCGAGATTCTCCGCCGCCTCGCTCGCCGCGCGATCGGCACGGTCCGCACCGAGGCGGGCATCGTCGCGCCGGAATGGACCGAGGCCGCGAACATCGAGAAGTTGCTAGACTCGCTGATGGCCGGCAAGCGCACCACGCAGGCCGGGATCATCGCCAGCGTCCGCGGCGACGTCTGGCGCTTCCGCGAGGCACCGCCGCGTCGGGCCCCCGCGTCGGGCCCTGCTTGAACGTCGGGCCCCGCCTGAACCACGTGACGATCCGTTCACACTGATCAACGCAACTCGCGCGTTGTTCCATTGCCATTAACCTGCGCACGCTTATCTTGTGCGGTGAAAGGTATCGTGCACCCATGAGCGACAACGACAACCGCGGTCAGAAGCCCCAGGGCCCCGGAAACGGTGGCCCCGAGAACGGCGGCGGCAATCCCTGGATGAAAAGCCTGTTGATCTGGGTCGGCATCCTGCTCGCGCTGGCACTGTTCGTGACCATGTTCGACGGCCGCACCGCGGCGTCGAGCGGCAACACGATCGCCTATTCGGCGTTCCTCGACAAGGTCGACGAGGGCACAGTCAAGGACGTCAACATCTCGCGCGATATCATCTCGGGGACATTGTCCTCGGGCGAGAAGTTCAAGTCTTACCCGATCCAGGATTCGACGCTCGTGCCCCGGCTGCGCGAGAAGGGCGTCTCGATCAGCGCGAAGCCCGAAGAGGGTCCGTCGATGCTGGCGCTGCTCCTGTATCAGTCGCTGCCATTCCTGCTGTTCCTCGGCATCGCGTTCTTCGTCCTGAAGCAGATGCAGAAGAATTCGGGCTCCGGCGCGATGGGCTTCGGTAAGAGCCGCGCGAAGATGCTGACGCAAAAGGAGGGTAAGGTCACCTTCCAGGACGTCGCCGGCATCGACGAGGCACGCGAAGAGCTCGAGGAAATCGTCGAGTTCCTGAAGGACCCGACCAAGTTCGCCCGGCTCGGGGGCAAGATTCCCAAGGGCGCCTTGCTGGTCGGCTCGCCCGGTACCGGCAAGACGCTGCTCGCCCGCGCGATTGCGGGTGAGGCCGGCGTGCCATTCTTCACGAT
Organism: Sphingomonas albertensis; assembly: GCF_014358075.1. Taxonomy (GTDB): domain Bacteria; phylum Pseudomonadota; class Alphaproteobacteria; order Sphingomonadales; family Sphingomonadaceae; genus Sphingomonas; species Sphingomonas albertensis. The sequence continues at coordinate 17,841 of NZ_JACONT010000043.1, forward strand.
CTCGGGTTCGGACTTCGTCGAGATGTTCGTCGGCGTCGGTGCGAGCCGTGTCCGCGACATGTTCGAGCAGGCCAAAAAGTCCGCACCGTGCATCGTCTTCATCGACGAGATCGATGCCGTCGGTCGTCATCGCGGCGCCGGTCTCGGCAACGGGAATGACGAGCGCGAGCAGACGCTGAACCAGCTGCTGGTCGAAATGGATGGCTTCGAGGCGAACGAAGGTATCATCATCATCGCCGCGACCAACCGTCCCGACGTGCTCGATCCGGCGCTGTTGCGTCCGGGCCGCTTCGATCGTCAGGTCGTCGTGCCGCGGCCGGATATCGAGGGTCGCATCAAGATCCTCGAAGTCCACATGAAGAAGGTGCCTCTCGCCCCCGATGTCGACGCTCGCGTGATCGCTCGCGGTACGCCCGGCTTCTCGGGTGCGGATCTCGCTAACCTCGTCAACGAGGCTGCACTGCATGCGGCGCGCAAGGGCAAGCGTCTGGTGGCGATGGCCGAGTTCGAGGAGGCGAAGGACAAGGTCATGATGGGCGCAGAGCGTCGCAGCATGGTCATGACCGACGACGAGAAGCGGATGACCGCGTATCACGAGGCCGGCCACGCCGTCGTCGCGATGCACGAGGCTGCCTCGGATCCGATCCACAAGGCGACGATCATTCCGCGCGGCCGTGCGCTGGGCATGGTGATGCGTCTGCCCGAGCGAGACTCGTACAGCTATCACCGCGACAAGATGTACGCGAACCTCGCGGTATCGATGGGCGGCCGCGTCGCCGAGGAAGTCATCTTCGGCTACGACAAGGTCTCCAGCGGAGCATCCGGCGACATTCAGTACGCCACAGGTCTGGCACGCGACATGGTCACGCGTTGGGGCATGTCGGACAAGGTCGGCCCGCTGGAATATGGCGAGCCTGAGGGCGAGTCGTTCCTGGGTTACTCGTCGAGCCGACCCTCGCGCATGTCGAACCAGACTGCCCAGCTTATCGACGACGAGATCAAGCGGATCGTCGAAGGCGGTCTCGACCGCGCCAAGCAGGTGTTGAGCGATCATGTCGACCAGCTCCACACCGTTGCCGGCGCGCTGCTCGAGTTCGAGACGCTGACAGGCGACGAGATCAAGAAGCTGATCGCCGGCGAAGACCTTGATCGTCCGGATCCGGGTGCGAAGGCGTCGACCGTCCCGCGTGCAGGTACGTCGATCCCGAAGACGCGGCGTCCGAACGGTCCGTTCGGTACGCCGACCCCGCTGGGGGCGTGATCCGGTTCACCCAGCAGTAACCTAAGTATCTCTATGGGCGGTCTTTTCTCGGAAAGGCCGCCCATGTCGTATGTTCGCTCCAAGGCGCTGATCGCCGCGCTGACGATCGCTGGTCTAGCGATGCCGGCGAGTGCCGCGATGACGGTCGGCACCTTCCTCGCCCGCGCCAACGCGCTGCGTGACCAGGGCCCGATGGCGTTGATGTCGCCAGATTTCCCCGCGCTGAAGGCCGAGGCGAAAGCCGCGACCAATCAGCTGAAAGCCGAACGCGCCGCCCGCGCCGCCGCTGGCAAGCCACCGATCGCCTGTGTTCCCGAGGGTGAGTCGGTCGGCATCATGGATATGCTCGACGGTCTCGAGGAACTCCCCGCCAGCTACCGGAAACGCCCCCTCAAGGATGGTTACGCCCGGGTATTGGCGAACCTGTACCCCTGCCGCTGAGCGGGCACGTGTGTTCGGGTTAGGGGGCTAGGGACACCACGCGCGATCCGCCGCACCAGCCTTCTCCGTCGTCCGACCCGTGTCTGGCTCCCGGTCCAAGTTCGCTGCAAGTCCGTCACGCCAGCGAAAGCTGGGGTATCCCCGTTGGCTGGCGACGCGACCCGCACCATAAGATCCCGGCTTTCGCGGGGATGACGGCAATTGGGAAGGGGGCCAGTTTTCGCGGGAATGACGAATTCGGTCACTCGCCCCCAAGCCCGTCACCCCAGCGGAAGCTGGGGTATCCCTGTTGGCTGGCGACGCGACCTGCACCGTGAGATCCCAGCTTTCGCTGGGACGACGGCGATTGGGGAGGGAGCCAGTTTTCGCGGGAATGACAAATCCGGTCACCCGCTTCAAGCCCGTCACCCCAGCGGAAGCTGGGGTATCCCGGTCGGCTAGCGACGCGACCTTCGCCATGAGATCCCAGCTTTCGCTGGGATGACGACGATTGGGGCCGTCCCGATTTTCGTTCGGCTGAGGAATGCGCTCGGATTGCCGATCCGTTCTAAAATGACGGAACGACAGGTCTACCCCCGACCTAATCCGTCAACCCGTGCAGCAACAGCAGCACGACAAACGCCAGCAGCACCGTGAACGCGAATGTCAGCAGCGCGACCGTCCGCCACGCCGCCGAGCGCTTGCGGAGCGAATACGCCCCGCGAAGCTGCGCGAACATGTGGATCGGCGGTACCAGCATTGCCGCGATTACGATCCAGCCCTCCGCGACGCCGATCACGCCCGCGACGATCAGCACGATCGTCAACAGCATCATGAACGCCAGCGAGTAGGTCACGAAGATCGCGTGATCGTAAAGATGATGCCGGCGGCGCCACAGGAACAGGAGCGCCATGAACGGCACGGAGAGCGGAATAAGCCCCCAGCTGTATTTATAGGCGCTGGTCTGCAGTTTGTAGAGCATCAGCCCCGGATTGCCGTTCGCCTTGGCGATGCCGTGATCGAGCCGTTCCCAACCGGTCTTGAAGTCGCCGAGATCGACGATCTTGCCGTACGCGATGCCGTTCTGCATATCCGCCGCCACGCCGAGCGCGCGAACGGTGGTACGAACGGCGCTGGCCTGTTGGTCGAGGGCGGCGATCGACTGTCCCGAATAGGTCGCACCCGCCTTCACAGCGGCCGCCTTTTGCGCCTCGATCCTGTTGAGCGCGACGCGAGCCTTCGCTGCCTCGCGCGCATAATCCGACGTCTTCGCGGAGCGCTTGTCCTGAAGGAAGTCCTTCGTCATCTCGCCACCGACCGCGCCGATCGTCGCGAACATCAGGAAGACGGTGAACAGGAACAGCGCGAGCGGCGACACGAACCGCGCCCGCTCGCCATTGACGTAGCGCCGCGTGAGCGTGCCGGGATGCAGGATCAAGAGCGGTAACGTCCGCCATATCTTACCCTCGAAGTGGAAGACCCCATGCGCGATCTCGTGCCCGATCCCGCCGAGCGAACGGTGGACGTGCGCGGACTGCCCGCAGGTATGGCAGTGCTCACCGAGTAACCGGGTCCCGCAATTGAGACAGAGCGCGTCGTTCGGACCATGGCCGGCATGCGCACGGTGGGCGTTCCCCGCCTTGGGTTCGACCGCGCGCCCGACCAGGGCGCCCGTGGCGATATCCGCCGCTGCTTCGATATCTCCGGTCATGAGTCCCCCTGTAATATCGATAGCGTAACGAGTTCGCGGCGTTGGCGCGAGGGGCTTCGCATGCTACCGCGCGGACCATGGCCGATGCAGAAAATCCGACCGAATTGATCGCCGAAATGGGCCGCCGCGCGCGCTCGGCCGCGCTGGTGCTGGCATCGATGCCGTCTGCACGGAAGGCTGCGGCGCTGGCTTCCGCGGCGGAGTCGATCCGGGTGGCATCGGCGGGAATCGTTGCGGCGAATGCGGAGGACATGACGCGCGCAGCGGACGCCGGTCTGTCTGGCGCGCTGTTGGATCGGTTGCGGCTGGACGAAGCGCGCGTTGCGGCAATGGCGGATGGGGTCGCGGCAGTCGCGGCACTCGCCGATCCGGTCGGGCAGGTGATCGACGCCAGCGAGCGTCCGAACGGCCTGAAGCTCTCGCGCGTCCGCGTGCCGATCGGCGTCATCGGCATCATCTACGAGAGCCGCCCGAACGTCACCGCGGACGCCGCGGCGCTGTGCGTGATGGCCGGCAACGCAGCGATCCTGCGCGGCGGGTCCGAAGCGGTGAGGAGCAACCGCGCGATCCATGCGGCGCTGGTCGAGGGCCTGAAGGCGGGCGGGGTACCCGTCGATGCGGTGCAACTCGTGCCGACCACCGATCGCGCGGCTGTCGGCGCGATGCTGAAGGCAGACGGGGTGATCGACCTGATCATCCCCCGCGGTGGCAAGAGCCTGGTCGCCCGCGTCCAGGCCGAAGCGCGCGTTCCCGTCCTCGCGCATCTCGACGGCATCAATCACGTCTATGTCCACGCCTCGGCGGACCCGGCAATGGCAGCGGCGGTCGTGGTCGACGCTAAGATGCGCCGCACCGGCGTCTGCGGATCGATGGAAACGCTGCTGATCGACCGGGATTACGCCGACGCGCCGGCCCTGATCCGAGGTCTCGCGGCAGCGGGTTGCGAAGTGCGCGGCGACGCAAGCACACGGGCGCTCGTCCCCGAGATCGCCGCCGCCGATGCCGCGGACTGGGATACCGAATATCTCGACGCGATCGCCTCGGTCGCGATCGTCGACGGCTTGGACGCGGCGGTCGCGCACATTGCCCGTCACGGCTCGCACCACACCGACGCGATCGTCGTCGAGGATGCTGGCGTCGCCGAGCGCTTCCTGACTGCGGTCGACAGCGCGATCGTCCTCTGGAACGCCTCCACCCAGTTCGCCGACGGCGGCGAGTTCGGCCTCGGCGCGGAGATCGGCATCGCCACCGGCCGCCTCCACGCCCGCGGCCCGGTCGCACTCGAAGGCCTCACCACCTATAAATGGATCGGCCGCGGCACCGGCCAGGTGCGCGGTTGATGCCCCGAGCCGATCGGCGTAGCGTAAGCGCATGAATTCGCCCGTCTCGATCACCACCCCACTCGATCCCGCGACCTTTGCGATGGTCGAGGAGCTTGCGCGGTATCGGGGGATTACCGGCGAGGAGTTCGCTGCCGAGGCGATCCGAGAGGCAGCCGAGCATCATGCCGGGATGCGCGCCTACATCCAGGAGGGGATCGATTCCGCCGACCGAGGCGAATTGATCAGCCAGGAAGAGATGGAAATCTGGTTCGAAGAGCGCGTGGCTGCTCGTCGGCGAGGATGAGCCGCGCAACTTGGACTCCCCTCGCGCAGATCGATCTCGCACGGATCGATGATTTCAATGCGCGACGCGATCTCGACTATGCCGACCTAGTGGGTCGCGCTGCGATCGCGGCAGGTAATTTCCTCGCCGATTTTCCCGGCGCAGGTCCGATCGTCGACCGCGACGAGCGCAAGTGGCGCGTACCCGAAACCGACTATGTTTTGATCTACCGCATCGTCCCGCACGGCGTCGAAATCCTGCGCGCTTATCATGGTCGTGAGAACTGGCGTAGACAGCCATGACCCACGTCGGCATCCTCGGCGGGTCGTTCAATCCCGCGCACCGCGGCCATCGGGGCATCACGCTTTCGGCGATCGACGCGCTCGCGCTGGACGAGGCGTGGTGGCTGGTGTCCCCCGGCAACCCGCTCAAGGACGCGGCCAACGACATGGCGCCGCTCCCCGCGCGCCTCGCCTCCGCGCGACGCATGGCCCGTCGCGCGCCGATCCGCGAGACCGACATCGAGGCACGGCTTCACACCCGCTACACGCTCGACACGATCCGTAAGCTGAAGCGGCGCTACCCCAAGATCCGCTTCATCTGGCTGATGGGCGCGGACAATCTCGCCGACTTCCACCGCTGGAAGAACTGGCGCCAGATCGCCCGCGAGGTTCCGATTGCGGTAATCGCGCGTCCGGGATATGACGGGCGCGCCCTCGCGGCCCCCGCGATGGGTTGGCTGCGGCGCTTCCAACGGCGCACAGACCATGCGAAGAGCTGGACGACGTGGAGATTGCCGGCCCTTGTGCTGTTGCGCTTCCGACCCGACCCGACCTCCGCAACCGGCCTGCGTGCCAAAAATCCCGACTGGGTCCAGCACGTTGCTGGTCCGGTAGTCTTACCCAGGAGCTGACTTGGCCACTTCCCCTACTGCCCCTCGCGCGACCGACCCCGAAGAGGTTGAGGCGCTGCATCGCCTAATCCTCGCGTCGCTCGACGACGACCAGGCGGTCGAGACCATCTCGATCCCGCTCGCGGGCAAGACCAGCATCGCCGACTATATGGTGATCGCCAGCGGTCGTTCGACCCGCCAAGTCGCCTCGATGGCGCAGAAGCTGGCCGAGCGGATCAAGGCCGAGTTCAAGCGCCCGGTGAAGATCGAGGGGCTCCCCACGGCTGACTGGGTGCTGATCGACGCGACCGACGTCATCGTCCACCTGTTCCGCCCCGAAGTCCGCAGCTTCTACAATTTGGAGCGGATGTGGGCATTCGGCGACGCCCCGACGCCGCCGCCCGTGCCGACCTTCACCGACGAAGACTAAGCCGGCTCCGAGGCGGCCCGAAAGCGGATCATGCTGCTCCACATCGTCGCCCGCGGTCGGATCGGGCGCTCGCCCGAGGCTGACCTGGTCGACCGCTATCTCAAGCGGATCGCTTGGCCGACCAAGGTGTCCGAACTCCCCGATACCGGCGGCAAGATCCCGCTGGTCGGCGAGCAGACCAAGCGCATCCTGCTCGACGAGAAGGGCGAGACGCTGTCGTCGACGCAGTTTGCGCAGAAGCTCGAGCGATGGCGCGACGACGGCGTGCGCGAGGCGCGGTTCATGATCGGCGCGGCCGACGGCTTCGACGACGCGGCGCGCGACGAGGCCGACCTGCTCTTCTCGTTCGGTCGCGCGACCTGGCCGCATCTGCTCGCCCGCGCGATGCTCGCCGAACAACTCTTCCGTGCGACCAGCATCCTTGCCAATCACCCCTATCACCGCGAAGGGTGATGCATGAGGGCAGGGGGCGTCTTGGCGATCGCGGCGCTGTTCGCGGCGGCGGGCGTGGTCGCACAAACTAAAGCGCCCGAGTTGGCGACCGAGCAGCAACGCCTGGTCGCAGCGAAACGCGATGCCGCGATCGCTGCCAGCCGTGCCGCCAAGCTCGCCGCCGCCGCTACCCAAGAACGCAACGCCGCCGACAAGGCGCGCCGGGAGGAACAGGCGCTCGCCGCCCGCGTGACGGCTGCCGAAGCGACCCTCGCGACCGCCAGCGCGCGCGTGACGTTGGTCGAGCGCTTGCTAACCGATCAGCGCGCCAAGCTCGGCCGCGCGCAAGCGCCTGTCGCACGCCTTCTCGCCGCGCTGGAGTCGCTCGCCCGCCGCCCGACGATCGTCGCGGTGGCGCAGCCGGGATCGGTCGACGACCTCGTCCACGTCCGCGCGGTGCTGGGCAGCGCCTTGCCCGTCGTCCGCCAGCGTACCGAAGCCCTTCGCGCCGAACTTGCCGAGACGCGGCGTTTGCAGGCCAGCGCAACGCTGGCTGCCAAAGCCCTCTCCGAAGGCCGCGCGCGCCTGGAGAGCGACCGCATCGCACTGGCCAACCTCGAAGCACGCCATCGTCAGCGCAGCCAGTCCCTCAGCCGCGGCGCGCTCAGCGAGTCCGACCGCGCGCTCGCGCTGGGCGAACGCGCGCGCGACCTCGTCGATGGGATGGCCGCCACGACCAACGCAAAGGCGACCGCCGCCGCCCTGATAGCGCTCGCCGGCCCGATCCCACGCCCCATCGCGCCCGGCAGCACGCCACCGTCACCGCCGCGCGGCGTGTACCGCGTCCCGGTAGCGGGCAGGCTTGTTACCGGCTTCGACGAGGTCTCGGACTCTGGCGTCCGGTCGCGCGGCCTGACCTTCGCCACCGCCCCGCGCGCGCGCGTCGTCGCCCCCGCCGCAGGCACGGTCCGCTACGCCCGCCGCTTCCGTGATTACGGCGTCATCGTCATCATCGACCACGCCGATGGCTGGACCAGCCTCGTCACGGGCCTCGCCGCAACGTCGGCAAAGCCCGGCAACCGCATCGCGACGGGTACGCCGATCGGCAACGCCCCCGGCGAAGAGCCGCGCATCACCGTCGAACTCCGGCGCCGCGGCCGGCCGGTCGATGCTGCGTCGCTGATAGGACCGCGCTGATCGGATGATAGGACGGGCGGCCGCGCTTCGATCCTCCCCCGCAAGGGGGAGGTGGCTGGCCCTTGCCAGACGGAGGGGGAGGCAAGCGAAACCGATGTTCCGTGTCCTCCCCCTCCGTCACCTTCGGCGCCACCTCCCCCTGGCGGGGGAGGATCGAAAAGTCCCCAGTCAGCCCCCGTTAACCCCCATCAGTCTTCACTCCGCGCGCGCGTTGCCGCCACCACGTCATTACGCTACGCCGTCACGACTGTACGACACGTCACTTCTCAGGTTGCAGGACCATCGATGCCCCGTCCTATTCGTGCTCCTATGCTTACCGCGACGGCGATCGTCGGCGCGCTGACGCTGATCCCGCTCGCCACCTCGGCGATGGCGGCGGTCGACACCGACACCTATCGCGAGTTCGACCAGTTCCTCGACGTGTTCAACCGCGTGAAGGCGGAATATGTCGACAAGGTCGATGACAAGACGCTGATCAAAGGCGCGATCCAGGGCATGCTCGCCAGCCTCGATCCGCACTCCAGCTATGTCGATGCGCTCGACTACGAAAACCTCCGGATCATGACCGAGGGCAATTACGGCGGCCTGGGCCTGACGGTGCAGATGGAGGACGGCGCGATCAAGGTCGTCTCCCCGCAGGAGGATTCCCCTGCCGCCCGCGCCGGCGTCAAATCCGGCGACTACATCACGCATATCGACGGCAAGCTGATCTACGGCGATTCGCTCGACGAGGCGGTCGGCAAGATGCGTGGCAAGCCCGGCAGCAAGATCACGCTCGGACTCGTCCGCCCCGGCCGTGACAAGCCGCTCGACGTGACGATGATGCGCGAGATCATCGTCCAGAAACCGGTGAAGTGGGAAGTCCGCGGCGACGTCGGCTATATCAACATCAACACCTTCAGCGAGAACACGGGCGCCGACACCCGCGCGGCGATCATGGCGATCGACAAGTCGCTCGGCCACCGCCCGCTCGGCTATGTCGTCGACCTGCGCGAGAATGGCGGCGGGCTCCTCACGCAGGCGATCGAGGTCAGCGACGCGTTCCTCGATCACGGCGAGATCGTGTCTCAGCGCGGCCGCGAGAAGACCGATATCGAGCGCTATTACGCCAAGCCCGGCGACGACGCGCACGGCCTGCCGGTCGTCGTCCTCACCGATCCCGGCACCGCGTCGGCGTCCGAGATCGTCGCCGGTGCGCTCCAGGATCACCACCGCGCGCTGATCATGGGCGAGCGCAGCTTCGGCAAGGGTTCGGTCCAGACCGTGCTCCAGCTCGGCCCCGAAACCGCACTACGCCTGACCACTGCGCGCTACTTCACGCCATCCGGCCGGTCGGTGCAGGAGGGCGGGATCGAGCCCGACATCAAGGTCCCGCAGCTCACCGATCCCGACTACAAGTCGCGCCCGGTGTTCCGCGAGGCCGACCTGCGCAAACATTTGATCAACGAGGTGAAGGCCGACAACGCGGTGCTCGAGGAGGATACCAAGACCGATCCGCGCTTCTCGCAGACCCCCGACCAGTTGAAGAAACAGGGCATCGACGACTTCCAGCTCTACTACGCGCTGAAGACCGTCGCGCGCCTGGGCGGCCCGGTGCAGGTCGCCGCCGCCACCAAGCCGCGCCCGATCAAGCCCGACCCCACCGACGCAGCCAAGGCGCCCACCAAGTGAGCGTGCGTCGTGGACTTGGCATGACCAAGAACGAAGAGATCGCCCGCGCTATCGCGTTGCTGCTGCCGGCATTCCTGCTGCTCGGCGCGCTCGGCTCGCAATATCTCGGCGGCCTGTATCCGTGCGAGATGTGCCACTGGCAGCGCTGGCCGCATTATTCCGCGTTGCTGATCGCCGGCGCGACGTTCTTCGTGCCTGGCCGTTCGCTGCGCGCATCGCTGGTCACCATCGCCGGGCTGCTGATCGGGCTCAGCGGCCTGATCGGCGTCGCGCATGCCGGTGTCGAATATCATTGGTGGAACGGCTTCACCGCCTGCACCACGACCGTCTCGATGGCCGGGACCACCGCGGCCGAGCGTCTCGCAGCGATCATGAATGCGCCGATGGTGCGCTGTGATGCGCCACAATGGAAATTGTTCGGAATCTCGCTCGCCGGCTTCAACGCCATCTTTTCCCTCGCCGGTGCGTTCACCATATTCGCACTCATGAGGAAGACGAGATGAGCGGCTGGAAGCCAGGAGACGTCAAGCGAGCCACCGATTCGATGATCCGCGTCGACCAGGCCGGCGAATACGGCGCGATCCGAATTTATGCAGGGCAATTGGCGGTGCTCGGCGACCGCCACCCGGCATCGCGCTCGATCCACCACATGGCGCAGCAGGAGGAACGTCACCGCGCGTTTTTCGACAGGATGATCGTCGAGCGCCGCGTGCGACCGACCGTGTTGCAGCCGATCTGGAAGGTCGCCGGCTTCGCCCTCGGCGCGGTTACCGCGGCGATCAGCCCGCGGGCTGCGATGGCCTGCACCGCGGCGGTCGAGACCGAGATCGACAAGCATTACGAGGAACAGCTCGTTCAGCTAGGCGCCAGCGACCCCGAGCTATCTGCCGCCATTCTCGATTTCCAGGCCGAGGAACTCGAACACAAGGCGACCGCGATCGCGGCAGGTGCCGAGGAAACGCCGGGCTACCCGGTATTGAGCGCGGTAATCAGGCTAGGCTGCAAGGTCGCGATCGCTACCGCCAAGCGGATCTAGGCGGACGGAAACGGATCAACGGATACGGCCAAGCGACTATAACAAGCCGAACGAACGCGTGGGAGTGATGCGTATGAAGATGCTTTTTGCGGCGGCCTTGCTCGTCGCCGGTCCCGCCGTCGCACAGACCGCGCAGCCGACACCCAATGCCAATACGGGCACTGCCAATACGGGGCCGACGCTTGCTCAGCCGCCCGCCAAGGCCCCCGCGCTGCCCGGTGCGACCGCCAAGCCCAAACCGGTCGTCGCCCCCCCGCAGGTTTCGCGCAACGCGCCGATCAACGGCGTCCTGACTCTGTTCGGCAACGAACGCTGCCCGACCAACCAGAACGGCGAGGAAATCGTCGTCTGCGTCCGCCGCAGCGCGCAGGAGCAATACCGCGTCCCCAAGGAACTCCGCGAGTTCGTCGTGACCCCCGAAAACGCCAGCTGGGCGACCAAGGCTCAGGGCACGCTCGACGCAGGCTCCGGCGTGAACACGATCGGCAGCTGCTCCGCCGTCGGCGCCGGCGGCGCTACCGGCTGCTTCGGCCAGCGGGTTCGAGAATCCCGCCTCGAAAACAAGACCCGCGCCGCCGAAGTCCCCGTCCTCCCATAAGGACTTTGCGAAACATCTTCCCCCCTCCCTGAAAGGGAGGGGCAGGGGGTGGGTCGGTTTCCGCGTGGTCGAACCCCAGTGGCCCAAATTGGCCAACCCACCCCCAACCCCTCCCTTCCAGGGAGGGGAGCAGTTTCCGATCCTCTGGCAGTCGGTTTGCGCACATCCGCTCGCGCCATCGCGGCGGTATGCGCGGTATGGCGCCGACGCCTTACCTACTCGCCCAGCGCCCAAACCCCGCCACGCGGTTGCCCGCCCGACGTCGTCAGCCCGTGCTGTTCTACAAGGATCGAACACGACATGATGCGCTAATGCCGTCAGCAGCCACCCCGAGCCCGATCGCCGAGACTGCTACCAATCGTGCGGTGGTCGACGACGAGAATGCTGCGCGAGCGTCTATACTTCCTATACTTCATTCGTGCGCGCGCCTTGCCCGATTCTGGATTGGCGTGATTTCCCCGCGCCTTAGGCTGATCGGGAACGACGTCTCGATTCCCGGCCCGACGAACCTCCCGCTAGGAATACCGGCATGACCAGACCCCTGCGCATCGCCTTCCTGCTGTTCCCGAACGTGACGCAGCTGGACCTGACCGGCCCCGCGCAGGTCCTGTCGCGGCTCGGCAACGCCTCGCTCGATCTCGTGTGGAAGACGCTCGACCCGGTCCCGACCGACGCCGGTTTCTCGATCCTGCCAACCGCGACCTTCGCCGACGTGCCGCACGCCGACATCATCTGCGTGCCCGGCGGGTTCGGTACCAACGCCGTGATCGCCGACGACGAAGTGATGGCGTGGGTCCAGACGGTCGGTGCCGAAGCGACCTGGGTCACCAGCGTCTGCACCGGATCGCTGATCCTCGGCGCGGCGGGATTGCTCGATGGCTACCGCGCCGGCTGCCATTGGGCGCAGCGCGACATGCTGACCCTGTTCAACGCCATCCCGGTCGACGCGCGCGTCGTGGTCGATCGCAACCGCGTCACCGGCGGCGGCGTCACTGCGGGGATCGACTTCGCGCTCACGCTAACCGCAATGATCCGCGGCGAGGCGCATGCCCGCGCGGTGCAACTGGGCCTGGAATATGATCCGGCACCGCCGTTCGACAGCGGCTCACCCGCCAGCGCGGGGCCCGAGATCGTCGCGGCGTATCAGCGCCGCATGCACGCGCTAGTCCCTACGCGCGACGACGACCTCCGGGCGCTGGCGAAACGGCGCGGCCTCGCCCGGGATACTTAGGGGTGACGCTTCAGCCCGCGCACCCGGTGCCAGATGTAGAAGGCGACCAGCGCGATCAGGACCAAGCCGATCAGCAGGTCGGCGCTGTGGAATGCGGCCTTCACGCGCGGGTCGCTGTCCCATTTGTCGCCGAGCTTCATGCCGACCCAGGCGAGGCCGAAGCACCACGGCCACGATCCGATGAAGGTGTAGAGGTGGAACGGTACCAGCTTCATCCGCGCGACGCCGGCGGGGAAGGCGATGAACGAGCGGATCACCGGCAGCAGCCGCCCGATCAGCACCGCGGCCGAACCCCAGCGCGCGAAGAACCGGTCGGCCGCATCGAGCTCACCCGGCCCGATCAGGACGAAGCGGCCCCAGCGCTCAGCCATCGGTCGGCCGCCGCGCTTGCCGACTTCATAGGCGACGATCGAGCCGAGATTGCACCCGATCGCCCCAGCGGTGGCGGCGAGATACAGGTCGAATCGCCCGGTCGAGACGAGGTAGCCGGCGAACGGCATGATGATCTCGGACGGCAGCGGGATGCACGCGCTCTCGATCGCCATGAGCAGCGCGATGCCGACATAACCACCCGACGAGATGACGCCGATCGTGAAGGTGGCGAGAACCGCCAGAATCTTTTCGAACATGGCTCGGTCGATTGCGCGAACCGGGCGACGAAGGGAAGAGACATTCGGAACCGCCCGGCGAGTCGTGCGCTGGTTGCGGCATGACAAACCTCACACTCAACGACGGCCGCACGATGCCCCAGCTCGGCATGGGCACGTGGCAAATCCCCGACAGCCAGGCCGCGGCGATCGTCCGCTCCGGGCTCGATATCGGCTTCCGGCTGGTCGACACCGCCGCGATCTACGAGAACGAACGCGGCGTCGGCGATGGCTACAAGGGCTCTGACGCGTTCCTGACGACCAAGCTCTGGAACGACCGACAGGGCGATGCCGAAGCGGCGGTGGAAGAGAGTCTCGCGCTACTCGGTGTCGATTCGGTCGATCTGTACCTGATGCACTGGCCGGTGCCGAAGCAGGACAAGTATGTCGACGCCTGGAAGGCGATGATCGCCCTGCGCGATGCCGGAAAGGCCAAGTCGATCGGCGTGTCGAACTTCCTCCCCGAGCACATCGACGCGATCGTCACCGCGACCGGCGTGACCCCTGCGGTCAACCAGATCGAGCTCCACCCGAACTTCCAGCAGCGCGAGCAGCGTGCGTATCATGAGGCGCACGGCATCGTAACGCAGAGCTGGAGCCCGCTGGGGCAGGGCAAGACGCTGTTGCAGGATGAGGTTATCTTCCGGATCGCCGACAAGCATGGCCTTAGCGCCGCGCAGGTTATCCTGGCGTGGCATCTGGCGAACGGCTTCTCGGTGATCCCGAAGGCCTCGGATGCCGAGCATCTCGCCGACAATTTCGCAGCGCTGGATTTGACGCTGGACGACGAAGACATCGCCGCGATCGAAGCGCTAGACGATCCGGCTGGCCGCCTCGGGCCAGAACCCAACGCGATGTAATCCTCCCCGGCACGGGGAGGGGGACCGCGACGCATAGCGGCGGGGTGGAGGGGGCGTGCCCCAGGCGCGACGGCCCCGGGGTA